>NZ_JAMZEL010000013.1:0-185536 GCF_024158025.1 Runella salmonicolor | reverse complement strand
CGCCAAAATCAAAGCGTTCAGAAGTCAGTTCAGAGGGGTAAGAAACGTAGAATTCTTCCTGTATCGGCTAACTCAGATATATGCTTAATCTAAGTTACTCCACAACTTTTGGTTTTGATCCAATACCAGCGCATCCACCGAATTGTGACGGGCGTGTCGAACGTCAGCATTTGGGAATATCTGAAAACGGGGCAGGATTTAGCGCCGATTTTGGAAAAAGTACCCGATGAATTTTATGATTGGGTGAAAGAAACCCACACACAGCTTTTGGCGAAATTTGCAGAAATTGAAGCGATTTGTAAAGCTGGTTTTCGAATTTTAGAAACCCGCAAAGACACCGCACTGTATTTTCAAACCTGTCGTTATCCGGCGGTTTTGTTCAAAATGTTTGACCAAAAACCGTATGACGAAATTATCTGGAAACAAATTCGGCCAACTTTTCAGAAGCCGTTTGCCAATTATGATATATAAAAAATGAAAAAAGTAATCTTACTACGGGGCCTGCCTGCGAGTGGAAAATCCACCCTCGCCCGACAACTGTTGGATGAAAATAAAGGCATGTACAAGCGGCTCAACAAAGACGAGCTCCGCGCCATGCTCGACAACAGCGAGCATTCCAAAAACAATGAAAAATTTGTAGAGCGTGTCCGTGATATGATGTTGGTGGAAGCCCTGCGTGATGGAAAACACGTCATTGTTGATGATACTAATCTTTCGGACCGACCCGTGGAGCGCATTCGTCAGGTGGTGGAAAAATATACCAAAGACACGGGTGAGGAGGTGAAAATTGAGATTCGGGAAATGAACACTTCGCTGGAAGAAAGCTTGGCGCGGGATGAAGTGCGGGAGAAAAAAGTAGGCCGAGACGTGATTTTGCGCATGTACAAAACCCATGTATTGGGCGATGAGCGCGGGCCACACTATCAGCCCCAAGACCCAAATTTACCACCTGCTATCCTGTGTGATTTGGACGGCACGTTGGCTATTTTGAGAAACCGAAGCCCTTACGATGCCCTGTCGTGCGAATTGGATGACCTCAACCAGCCCATTGCCGAAATCCTCAAAAATTATTACACTTTGAGCGTTAAAATTATTTTGATGTCGGGCCGAGAAGAGAAAGCGCGAACGCCGACGCTCAATTGGCTGAAATACAACAACATCCCTTATCACGCGCTCTATATGCGTACGACGGGAGATATGCGCAAAGATGCTGTTGTCAAAAAAGAGCTTTACGAAGCGCACATAAAAGGGCAATATTTCGTACAGTTCGTGCTCGACGACCGCAATCAAGTCGTGGATTTGTGGCGCTTGGAGCTGGGTTTGCCGTGTTTACAGGTGAACTACGGGGATTTCTAATTCTGTGGAAGGTCAGACGATAGTCAGGCCAGATAGGCCTCTGTGCTATCTGCAAGGCGCTACGGATTCTATCAAGCCCAGTATTTTGTTTTGAAAGAGATACATCTAGTAGTTGGTTGCCAAAAAATGCTTTTTAAAAGCAGAAATAAACCAACGGCAACTCCATGATTCGGAACGTATCTATATTACTCTGTTTTCTGCTTTATCAGTCAGTTTACGCCCAATCTCCCAAACCCAACATTCTCTTCCTTTTTGCCGACGATCTCCGCGCCGATGCTTTGGGTTGTTACGGCAATCCTTACGTCCAAACGCCCAATCTCGACCAATTGGCGCGCAATGGTATGTTGTTCAGCGAGGCGCATATTTTGGGGGGCAATCATGGAGCCGTTTGTGCGCCTAGCCGCGCGATGTTGATGAGCGGAAAAGGCTTTTTTAGAGTAACTGACAAACTAAATGGCGTCACTACGTGGCCGATGCTACTGCGCCAAAATGGCTATTCTACTTTTATGACGGGCAAATGGCACAACGAACCCGCCGCCGTAGGAGCGAGTTTTATGGAAGCCAAAAACGTGATGCTCGGCGGAATGGCCGACCATTATCAAACTCCGATGTGTGATTTGAAACCCGACGGAACCTTTACGCTCCCCATCAAAAAAGGATTCTCTACCGATCATTTTGCCGAAACGGCCATTCAGTTTTTAGATAAACAATCGGCCAATAAGCCTTTTGCCACGTACGTAGCGTTTACGGCCCCGCACGACCCGCGCTCGCCTTTGCCCGATTATCTCAAACGCTACGGAACGGCGCCGCTTCCGCCAAACTTTATGCCCGCGCATCCCTTCAATTTTGGCAGCGATATGACCGTGCGCGACGAGATGCTGGCCGCTTATCCGCGAACCACCGAGGTTATCAAATCACAGCTCACGGAGTATTATGCCATGATTACGCACTTAGACGAAGCCATTGGGAAGATTCTGGCGAAGCTGAAAGAGAAAGGATTAGACAAAAATACCATCATTGTTTTTGCCGCTGACAACGGCTTGGCGATGGGCAGTCATGGCCTGCTAGGGAAACAGAATCTTTACGAACACAGCATGAGAGTGCCGCTGATTATGAGCGGAAAAGGAATTCCTAAAAACCAAAAAAGTGACGCTTTTGTGTATCTGTTCGACCTGTTTCCAACAATTTGTAAAATGCTCAACGTAGCTGCTCCCAAAGATTTAGAAGGGAAAGATTTATCGGGAATTATTCAGAACAAAACCCAATCGGTGCGCGAGCAAGTCTTTACGGCCTATACGTTCTCGCAGCGCGCTATTCGTGATCGACGTTGGAAATTGATTCGTTATCCAAAAGTTGATTTTGTCCAACTATTTGATTTACAAACTGACCCGCACGAACTCAATAATCTGGCTCAAAAACCCGAATACACCGCCAAAGTAAAAACAATGATGGAAGACCTAAGAAAACATCAGCAACTATACGGTGATACTTTCCCGTTGACTGCAGCTGAGATTTCATCACAAGTATTTGATTACAAAAACGTTGTACGCAAACCCGACCAATGGCAACCGAAAGAAGTCTTGGAAAAATATTTTAAAGATTAATCTATCCTTGCGTCCATTGCGAAAATCCATTGCGGTCAACATTATTTTTTTACAGCAATGGTTTAGCAAGGGCCACAAAGTAAATCAATCCCTTATGAAACACTTATTCTTCTATGTTTTCGCCCTTTTTTCTTTGGAATCAATGGCCCAAAACCCTGATTTTAAGGGCAAAAAACTGCATCTGTATCTGCTAGTTGGTCAATCAAACATGGCAGGACGCGGCAAGGTGGAAGAGTCTGACCGCACGCCACATCCGCGGATTTGGATGCTTAACAAAGACAATCAGTGGGTGCCTGCCGTTGCGCCCATGCACTTCGACAAACCCGAAGCGGGCGTTGGACCTGGGCTAGAATTTGCCCGCGTAATGGCCGAGGCCGATACGTCTGTCATCATTGGTCTGGTACCAGCCGCCGTGGGTGGGTCGGCCATTGACTCGTGGCAACCGGGTGGCTACCACGACCAAACCAAAAGTTATCCTTACGACGATGCCCTTCGTCGGGCAAAAGCGGCACTACCAGCGGGAAAATTGAAAGGCATTTTGTGGCACCAGGGTGAAAGCGACAGCAAGCCCGCATTGGTAGGAAGTTATACCCAAAAATTAGAGGCGCTCATCAAGCGTTTTCGCAAAGAATTATCGGCCCGTAAGGTGCCGTTTGTGGTTGGTACGTTGGGCGATTTCTTCGTGAATCGTATTCCCGAAGCAAAAGATATCAACGAGCAACTTCGCCAATTACCTAAAAAAGTTAAACACACGGCTTGCGTTGAAGCCGCAGGGTTGGCGGAGAAAGGAGATAAAACGCATTTTGACGCACCCGCCGCCCGCGAACTGGGCCGCCGCTACGCGGAAGCGATGAGAAAATTGGGGGACTAATGCTTTCTCGTCTAAGATTTGAGTAACTTAGAATTGTCATTTCTGCTGCAATAGTATTTTACTCAATTACTTAATCAGACTATGAAAAAGCTTATCCTTGCCCTTGCCATCGTGTGTGCCAACGTCGCTTCTTTTTGCCAAAGTATTCTGATTCGACCCAACCGAATCGAGACGGATTATACCCAATACGAGAATGTATTTCTTCGAAGTACGGCCATTCCCAATCTTATCGGAGTGAAAATCAATGGAAGTCACGCCAACCCATCCGCCACCGAATCGGGCAATTTGTTGCTCAGCGTCGAAGGACGAGGGTACGCAGGCGGATCATTTACGGGTATTCAGGGAGCAATACGATTTAAAGCTACTCAAAATTGGAACGACAACAACCGCGGAACACAAGCTGAGATTTTTACGACTCAAAACAATACAACTCTGGCGTTGAGTCGGCTGTTTGTAAACCATGATGGCAAAGTAGGAATTGGCAATTATCTCACTACGGTTCCCGATCATCAATTGGAAGTACAACAACCTAATGATTCAGACCGGGGAATTGCTATTTATCGCTACGGTGGTGATGCCCCAGCCATTTTCGGGATTGGCGCCCGAGGCAGTACTATCACCCCCACCCCCACCCTACAAGATGACATTCTGGCACGCTTCGGAGCCAAAGGGTACAACGGCACTGGCTATACTTCGTCCAGAGCTCGGATTGAGATGGTTGCTAACCAAAACTGGACAGATGTCAATAACGGAGCAAAAATAAATTTTTATACCACTGAAAATAACTCCATAAACACCACCAATAAAATGACCATTCAGGGCAATGGCAATGTAGGAATCGGTGATGACAGCCCCTCTTCTACACTTACCCTAAATGGCGACCTAGAGTTAGCAATCGAAACCAAAAGTTTTAACACAAACGACATTACATTCGACAACTTAGACCGAAATGGTAAATCTGTCATTCGATTTGATGGCCCCGGAACAGTACATCTCAAAGGCATTGCGGGAGGAGTAGATGGTCGGGTTGTTTATATCATGGTGGGGAGAGGAGCCGAATTAAAAATCTATTTAGCTTCTAGCTCAACTAATTCCGCCAATAAACTTCATTTCGATATAGGGGGCGGTTTTATCATTGATACTGTTCAACAATACAGAGGCATGACAGGTCTCATGTTTATTTATGATGGAATTGACCAAGCATGGCAGTTAATGGACAGAAAATAGCCATTCAGTAAATAAATAGCACTTCGGACTTTAATAAAAAAAGATGGTTTCTTCTTCCAATAGCACTGTCCCAACTTTATCTAAACGATTTTCACGACATGAACCGACGGGAAGTTCTTAAAAATGTCGCCTTGGCCGCAGGTGGATTCGTCGTTTTGCCCACTTGGGCGGAAGCGTGGAGCCCGAGCACTATCCAAAGGTGGGCGTTAAATCTTTCGCCTCAACAAGAAGCCTTGCTAGTTTCGGTGGTAGACACTATCATTCCAACGACCGATACCCCCGGAGCCAAAGACTTGGGCGTGCCAGATTTTATCCAAAAAATGTTGGTGGATTGTTACGAAAAAGGCGTGCAGGAAAATGTCAAAAAAGGCCTTGAAAAGACCGATGCAATCGCCAAAGACCGCTATCTCCGGGCCTTCGTTGATTGCAACTCACTCCAGCGTAAAGACGTTTTGGGTAAGGTAGCAATGTCGACCGACCAGATGCAAAAAGACTATTTGACACTTGTAAAATCACTGACAATTCTCGGGTTTACCACCTCCGAATACGTTCAGACCAAACACCTGAAATACAATCAAGCGCCAGGGCATTATTACGGGTGTGTACCAGTTCAGTAGTGAGTATTCAGAAGTAAGTATTGGGATTTTTCTCTTTACTGAAACCCCAATGTTAGTACTCAAGACCCAATACTTTATCCCCCATGTTCTTTACTCAATACTCAAATGTCATACCTTAATATAGATTCCATCAAAGACCGTACCTACGACGCCATCGTGATTGGTTCAGGAATCAGCGGCGGCTGGGCAGCAAAGGAGCTGTGCGAAAAAGGATTGAAAACCCTTGTTTTGGAGCGTGGCCGTGATGTACAACACGTAACCGATTATCCAACCGCCAATAAACATCCGTGGGAATTTGAGCATCGGGGCCAAGTGCCGTTGGAAATCCGCAATCAATACCCCAACGGCCGAGCGAGTTTCATGCGCGAAGAAACCATGCACTGGGCCTTAAAGCCTGGTGAACAGCCGTTTGTGGAAGAACAGCCGTTTCAGTGGACGCGTGGCTACCACGTAGGCGGCAAATCGCTGTTGTGGGCGCGTCAAACACAACGTTGGTCGGACTTTGATTTTGAAGGCCCCGCCCGCGATGGGTTTGCGACCGATTGGCCCATTCGCTACGCTGATATTGCGCCTTGGTACAGCCACGTTGAAAAATTTGCGGGAATTTCGGGCAATAAAGACGGTTTGCCAGAATTGCCCGATGGTGAGTTTTTGCCGCCGATTGAGTTGAGTTGCATCGAAAAACATTTTCAGGAGGCCATCACCAAAAATTACAAAGACCGCCACGTGATTCAGGGGCGTTGTGCGCACATTACCGACCCGCAGCAAATCCACTACGACCAAGGCCGCGCCAAATGTCAGCACCGTTCGCTCTGCAACCGTGGCTGCCCGTTTGGTGGCTATTTCAGTAGCAATGCCTCCACTTTACCGTGGGCGGCCAAAACGGGCAACATGACCCTACGCCCGCATTCGGTGGTACATTCCATTATTTTTGATGAGAAAAAAAAGCGTGCTTCCGGGGTACGCGTAGTAGATGCCAACAGCAAGGAAGTGATTGAATTTTACGCTAAAATCATTTTTGTCAACGGATCGGCGCTCAACAGCAATTTGATTTTGTTGAATTCTATTTCAAGCCGCTTCCCCAACGGTCTGGGCAACGACAGCGGCACCTTAGGGAAATACATTGCGTGGCATAATTATCGCGGCCGCATAAACGCCGAATATGAAGGCTACTATGATAAAATGACCGACGGCAAAAACCCCAGCAATGCCTACATTCCGCGTTTTAGGAATCTACACAAACAGGAAAGTGATTTTCTACGCGGCTATGCCACGGGCATCGGTGGCGGCAGGGGACGCCTTACGCGACAGGCCGAAATCGGCGAAGAGCTCAAAGATGCGCTCCTGCATCCGCAATTGGGCAACTGGAACATCAGCGCGTGGATGATGGGCGAAACCGTGCCCATTGAAAGCAATCACGTCCGTTTGGATCCGAACCTAAAAGACCCTTACGGAATCCCCCAGTTAGTGACGTCGGTGAAGTGGACGGAAAATGACGACAAAATGGTGAAAGACTACCTCGAACAACTCACCGAAATGTTTACGTTGGCGGGCTTTAAGAACATTCGGGGGGTGGATACCCACGCTAACCCAGGTTCAGATATTCACGAAATGGGCGGCATTCGCATGGGTAAAGACCCCAAAACGTCGATGCTAAACGAATGGAATCAGGTACACAGTTGCAAAAACGTATTTGTCACCGACGGTGCATGCATGACCTCCACTGGCACCCAAAATCCGTCTCTGACCTACATGGCTATTACCGCCCGCGCGGCCGATTATGCCGTGAAGCAACTGAAAAAACGAAAGTTATAATCCCAATCCTCATTTCTCGGTGTAACTCCGTTTCTCGGTGGTAAAAAAAAACAGTAACTAACTCAAAATGAATACAATGAAAAAAACAACCATTTTATTAAGCCTTGCTCTTTTACTTGTCAGTGCCATTGGCGAAGTTTTTGCCCAAAAAGGCAAATTATACACGTTCCCTATTGGAATGCAGGCCTATACTTACCGCGCCAGTTTTCCTAAAGGCGTAGCCGCCACGCTCGACACGCTTAAAATGTTGGGAGTCACCGAACTAGAAGGCGGAGCTGCCAAAGGCACCACGCCCGAAGAATTCAGAAAAATGTGCGAAGAGCGCGGCATCAAAATTCCCGGAACGGGCGGAGGCTACGAACAATTGGTAAAAGACCCCGCCGCGGCGGCCAAAACGGCCAAATTGCTAGGTTCTAGCTACCTTATGTGCGCATGGATTCCGCACAAAGTCAAAGGTGGTTTTACGTTTGAGGAAGCCAAAAAAGCCGTGGATGATTTTAACATGATTGGCAAAGTGCTGAAAGAAAATGGCATCACCTTTTGCTACCACAACCACGGCTACGAATTCCAGCCTTACGAAGACGGAACGTTGTTTGACTACATTGTCAAAAACACCAACCCCGAATATGTATCCTTTGAATTAGACATTCTTTGGGCGTTTCACGGTGGAGCTGAGCCCGTTAGTTTGTTAAAAAAATACGGAAAGCGCTTTAAGCTCATTCACCTCAAAGACCTCAGAAATGGCGTAAAAGGAGATTTGACGGGCGGTACGCCCTTGATAAACGACGTAGTGTTGGGCACAGGGCAAGTCGACGTAGCGGGCGTCATCAAAGAAGCCAAGAAAATCGGTATTAAGCATTATTTCATCGAAGATGAAAGCCCCACTTGGTATGAGCAAGTGCCAAAAAGCATTGCGTATTTGAAGAGTTTATAATTTCTCAATAGATTTTAAGTAGAGCCTCCTATACTCATTGATAGGGGGCTCTACTTTTTTGTTTTTATTGTATCCCTAAATAGCAACAATTTTTAGGGATATTTTTTTTAAGATTAGAATTATTTCAATATTATTGCTCTCAACAACTCTCTCGCAACAGCGTAAAAATCTTCTCTGGCTTATAGCCACCTTGGTTTCAAAACATTGAAGCATCCGCTTTTGTTTTTGAGTTGAATGAACCATTTCAATATAAACTAAATCACCAAATTCATGTTAAAATTTACCTATTTTTCGATGGCAAGGCTATTCTTTGCGACGGGGATGTGGTTACTAACCGCAATTGCCTTTGCCCAAAACCAAGTCAGCGGAACGGTCAAATCCGCCGATGGCTCCCCTATCCCAGGAACGAATGTCGTTGTGAAAGGCACAACAATAGGCACCACCAGCGGGGCGGATGGAACGTACTCAATTACGCTCCGTCAAAACAACGCGACGTTGGTCTTTTCTTCCATTGGTTTTCAATCAAAAGAGGTGGCTGTTGGCAACAACAGCACCATTAATGTAACGCTCATCGAAGACGTTTCAAACCTTCAGGAAGTCGTTGTGACTGGTTTGGCCTCTAGCATCAAGCGTTCCAATCTGGCCAACGCCGTAGGAACCCTTTCGGCCAAAGACCTTATGGGAACAACCCAAATTCAAACCGTAGACAACGCATTTTATGGAAAACTGCCTGGGGTCAACATGAACACCAACGGTGGCGCTCCAGGAGGCGGGGTGTCTATTCAGTTGCGGGGTATTTCATCGCTGGTAGGCGCTTCCCAGCCCCTTTACATTATTGACGGAGTTTATGCCAACAACGGGGTTAATCGTTCGGGTCGTGCCTCGGTAACAGGCGCAGGGGCAGAAACCCAAGACGATGCTTCTAACCGTATTTCTGATTTAAACCCCAACGACATCGAAAACGTAGAAGTTCTCAAAGGGCCATCGGCGGCGGCTATCTACGGTACCCGGGCCAATGCTGGGGTAATCATCATCACCACCAAACGCGGTAGTGCAGGCAAAACAAAGGTATCGTTTGCCCAAGACTACGGATTTGCGACTCCACAACGCCTGTTTGGGGTGGACAACTGGACGGAAGCGAAAATCAATACATTTTTTGCCGCCGCGCGTCGCCCAATAGAATTAGAGCGTTTTCGCGCAGCCAATGGCCAAACCTGGGATTATGAAAAATATTTTTACGGAAACACGGCACCACTTTCCAACACTCGTTTGGGGATTTCGGGCGGGAGCGACAAAACCAAGTTTTTCATTTCGGGAGCCTTGACCGACGAAAAAGGCATTGTTCGCCGTACGGGCTTTAAACGCTATTCGTTACGGGCCAATATCGACCATAAACTGACCAACGATATTACCTTATCCGTAGGGTCAAACTACATCAATACCAACTCCGACCGGGGTTTTACGGGAAACCAAAATAACTCAGGGGCGAGTATTGGGTACAACATCGCTTACGTTCCCAATTATTATAATCTTTTCCCCGATGAAAGCGGTCGCTACCCCGACAACCCTTACTTCTCCGAAAATCCCATAGCAGTGACCGACCGTGGTATCAACAACACCAATGTCAACCGATTTATTCAGTCGTTTAACCTGACGGCGAATCTTTACAAATCAGAAAAATCACTACTGAAATTGGTAGGACAAGGAGGCTTGGACTACACCCAAGGAACTACTTTTGTTTACCTTCCCGAAGATTTGCAATTTCAACGCGCCCAAGGAAACCCAGGCGATGTGATTTGGGGGAAAACCGAAAACGTGAATACCAACTTCCAAACGGCGTTGGTTTATAACTGGAACATTGGGAAAGTCAATCTTACGTCGCAGGCAGGTGCGGTGCGGCTTAACTTCCGCGAAGACCGCTTGCTCAACCGCTCGCGTGGATTGGCAGGAGGTCAAACCAACTTACGTCAGGGAACAGTACAAGAGATTTTTGACCAACGTTTTCAGACCATTACCGACGTAGGGGCGTTTGTTCAACAAGAAGCCAACTGGGATGATAAAATCATCGCTACGGCGGGTGTACGTTGGGACAAATCAACCCTTATTGGCGATGCCGACAAGTTTTGGGCTTTCCCGAAAGCATCTTTGGCCATCAACATTGCCAACTTTGACTTCATTCGCTCGTCGAGCTTATCTTCTGTTTTCTCGCAAATCAAGCCACGCGTTGCCTATGGACAAACCGCTGGGGTACCAAGTTTTGGAACCACATTTACGCCGCTCAACTCGGCCAATATCGGCGGATTGCTAGGCTCGGTGGTGACCACTGCGGCGGGCAATGCCGCCATCGAACCTGAACGGGCGGGTGAGTTGGAATTTGGGTTGGATTTAGGATTATTTAACAACCGAATCCAACTGGAAGCAACCTACTACGATAAGCAAACCCGTAGCAATATCCAGAATTTGCAACTTTCTCCAGCGGTGGGTATCAGTACAATACCTACTAACTTAGCCCAACTCCAAAACCGTGGCGTAGAGCTTTCGCTGGGAGGGACCATTGCCCAAAAAGAAAAGTTTCGCTGGAGCTCGCGGGTGTTGTGGTGGAAAAACGACATTCTGCTCACCAAGTTGGGGATTCCAGCCTACAACTCAGGCGCTTTTGGGGTAACTTTAGGGACGTTCCTGTACCAAGAGGGCTTTTCTCCTACCACCATCGTAGGTACACGCCCAGCACGTGACGCCAATGATACGCCTGCTGCCGAAGGTGTGCGCACAGGAGCGTATATTTTAGGAAATAACCAGCCCGATTTTCAAATGTCGTGGAGCAATGAAATCAACTTCTTCAAAAACTTTGATTTCAACATGCTTTGGCACTGGAAACAAGGTGGTGACAATATCAACCTGACCGAGTTTTTGTGGGATGGCGGCGGAACATCTCCTGACTGGGACGATGACGACAACGGCGACGGCGTGCCTAATGGCCGTCAGCGGGGCTTAGCTCCTCACAACGGTGCCGACCGCTGGGTACAAGATGCCTCTTATCTTCGTTTGCGCGAAGCAGCGTTGTACTACACCATACCCACCACTTCCCTGAATAAGTGGTCCAACAATAAAATATCACGGGTGCGCGTAGGCTTCTCTTGCCAAAACCCATTGACATTCAGCAAATACCGTGGCTACGATCCCGAGACTTCCACGTTTGGGTTACAAGCCGTGGCATCGGGGGTAGATATTGCTCCTTATCCTACTCAGCGTCGCTTTTTTGGTCATTTAGTTGTTGAATTTTAATGTGTTACGGACATGAAAAAAATACACTTATATACTCCGATTTTTGCAGGGCTGTTGTTGATGATGAGTTCTTGTAACTTTTTCAGCCTTGATACTCCCAACGACCCCAACAACCCTTCGCTGGGAAGTGTGAGTCAAAACGCGTCTCGTACCCAAGTGCAAAACTTGGTGACGGGGTTGGAATCACGCCACCGTGATTATCTCTTTACCGTGACAATGTTGTACGGAACAATGGGGCGTGAATTGTGGTACTTAAACGCCTCTGACCCTCGTTGGCAAACCGATTGGCTCGGCATGAACGGGCGTCAGGCAACAGCCAACATGTTTGGGTATTTGAATACGTATCAGCAACCTTATTTTGCCATTCGTCAGGCCTTGACGGTGATTGATGCCGTTAACAATACCAATACTTTTACGACCGAAGAAAAAAATGCGGTTTCGGGCTTTGCCAAAACCCTCATGGCGTACCAATACCTGATTGTGGCAATGGGGCAATACGAAAATGGAATTCGAATTGATGTCAAAGACCTTCAAAATCCGGGGCCTTTCTTACCGCTTGCGGAGTCTCTTACCCAAATCAAACGCATCTTGGACGAAGGCAATACTGAATTGAGCGGTGCTGGCACTGGAAATTTTCCTTTACGTTTGACGTCTGGTTTCACAGGGAATGGCTTCGGAACCATTGCGGGACTGCGTCAACTCAATCGTGCCATTGCGGCGCGCTTAGCCGTGTATCGTCAGGACTGGCAGGGTGCTTTGGATGCAGTAGCTGCATCCTTTTATAGTGCAACTGGTAGTTTAGAGGCGGGCCCTGCCCATACCTTCGGAGCGCCACCAGATACGTTTAACCCGCTGTTTTTTGTCAAAAATGCCAATGTAACCACTATGATGGTGGTACACCCATCGGTGTTGCGCGATACCATTGCAGGAGATGCCCGCGTACGTGCGAAGTTTTTCCGACGTACTGCGCCAGTATCGGTTACCTCAGATGGAACACCTCTCGCGGGTTTGTACCAAGACAACCGTTTTGCCCTCAACACCTCTGAGGTGAAATTTTTCCGTAATGAAGAGCTGGTACTGATTGCTGCTGAGGCCAACGCCCAACTCAATAAAACCCCAGAAGCAGTGGCGGCAATCAACCGTATTCGTACCGCGGCGGGTATTGGCAACTACACGGGCGCTACGACCAAAGACGCCCTTATTGACGAAATCTTGTTCCAACGCCGTTATTCGCTTTGGGCCGAGCCTTGGGGACATCGTTGGGTAGATTTGCGTCGCTACGATCGCCTCAATGCCGCAAACGTAGATGTCACCATTGACCGTGGTACAATTTTCAGGCAACTGGCCCGCCCGCAGGCCGAAATCAACTGGGATGAATACGTAAAAACGCGGTAATTTACGGTTTACCCATAATCAAAAAATCCCTGCTACGTGAAGTGGCAGGGATTTATGTTATTTGTTGACTTTTTAACCACAACTTACTTATGATCTATAATGCTTAACTCCCACTGATTTTCGGTCATCTTCGCCGTTTCTCTACCACCACTCACCTACTAGATTCACAAGAAGTTAACTTCTTATCGTAATTGGGCACAATATGCCCCAGTTTTGCTGAAATAATTACACAGCCCTGGCCCAGTGAACATTGGTCTTATTTTTTGTCTTGCTTCAATTTTTATGAATTGGTTAAAGTAAACTCAAATACAATGCTTTCTGAACGACTTAATTTATCTGGAAAAACAGCCGTTGTAACGGGTTCGAGTCAGGGGATTGGCAAAGCAATTGCCATTGCGCTTGCCGAATACGGCGCCAATGTAATCATCCACTATCGCCGTGATAAAAAAGAAGCTCAACAAGTAGCCAAACAAATCAACCAACCCAAAGATAAAGTACAGATTGTAAAAGCTGATTTTTCAAAACCCGACGGGCCCCAAAAATTTTTCCAAAGCGTTTCTAAAATAACTGATACCGTTGATATTTTGGTCATCAATGCTTCGGTACAGGTGGCTAAAGATTGGCAAGAAGTGACGGAAAGTGAGTTTGATTTTCAGGTCAATGCAAATTTTAAATCTACCCTTTTATTGATGCAGCAGTTTGCACCTGCTATGGTCAAAAAAGGCTGGGGGCGAATTCTAACCATTGGCAGTGTGCAGCAGGTTAGGCCCCATCCCGCCATGATTGTGTATGCCGCCACCAAGTCGGCGGTTTTTAATTTAGTAAAAAATGTAGCGCTTCAATTGGCCGATAAAGGGGTTACGGTCAATAATTTAGCTCCTGGCATCATTGATACACCCCGCATTCAGGCGCCAGTTCCTAAAATGGAAAAGCGAATTGCCCAACGTATGACCACGCCCGAAGGTGGCATGGGGCAGCCCGAAGATTGTGCGGGCATGGCTGTATTTTTATGCTCCGACGCGGGGCGCTACATAACGGGGCAAAATCTGTTTGTGGATGGGGGAATGAGTTTATAAAATGGCCCGCAGCACTTCCCGTTTCCATTTTGGCCCGGGGTGTTTTTCAACGGTAAAACCCGCCGCACGGAGGTTGCGCTGCACGTAGCTTTTTGAACAGTAGGTCGTTAGGTTGCCGTTTGGTCTTAACAGCGCAGCCAATTGCTCAAAAACCTCCCGCTCCCAAAGTTCTGGCTGGGCCGACGGCGCAAAAGCATCGTAATAAATGGCGTCAAATTGAAGGGTTGTCTCAAAATCTTGAAGCTTTGTTCGGTGTTTTTCAAGCGTAAAATACGGAGAGAATTGAACAGGCTGTTCCCACACCGCTTCGTGAAGTTGTAACAATCGGTGGGTTTCCAATAGCCCGTCGTAATTCAATCCACTGACCAGCTCTTCTGCCAACGGATGCGCCTCAACGGTCACGTAGCGAACGGGCACCTGCGCTTTTTCTGCCTCCAACCACGTGAGCAACGCATTGAGGCCCGTACCAAACCCCATTTCAAAAACAGTTAGAGGGGCAAAAAATGGACTTAACCGATAATGGCGAATGGCTTCTTTCAGGCCCAAATCAATGTAAATTGACTGCGATTCCTGCAAGGCTCCGTTGACCGAATGATAATACGCATTGAGCGTTTCGTTCCATAATGTATGCGAGCCGTCGGAGGTGAGAATACGTTGAATACTCATTTTACTAGTGCATTTTCCGAAATGCCGCCAGTCCGCCTTTTAGGTTTTTCAGATTCATAAAACCGTGTTGTTCACGCAGTTGTTGAATGGCTTTTTGGCTCCTCATTCCGCTTTGACAGTGAATAACAACCATTTTTTCGCGACTTATTTGACCCGTAAAATCCGTCAACACCGACAGAGGCATCAACTCTCCACCCAGGTTATCAACGGCGTATTCATTGGCCTCACGCACATCTATCAACTGAAAATCAAGGTTGTTTTTCAGCATCTCAGCCAGTTGCTCGGGTGTAACTTCAATTTCCCAATCTGGGGTTTTTATGCCACAAAATTCATCATAATCAATCAATTTGTCAATGATAAAACGCGCGGGCAAACGGGGTATTTTTATAATTCTGGTCGTCAAGGTAAGGGCATCCATGACAAACAATTTACCTACCAACGGCTCGCCGATGCCCGCCAATAGTTTAATGGCTTCGTTGGCTTGCAAACTCCCAATGATGCCCGGCAAAACGCCCAAAACCCCCGCTTCGGCGCAGTTGGGCGCAAGTTCGGGCGGTGGTGGTGTGGGAAATAAATCGCGGTAGTTCGGGCTATTTTGGTAGTTGAATATGGCAACTTGCCCTTCAAAACGATAAATAGCCCCGTAAATAAGCGGTTTGTTCAACAGCACACAGGCGTCATTTACCAAATAGCGCGTCGGAAAATTATCTGAACCGTCAATAATGAGGTCGTATTTTTCTAAAATGCCAAGCGCATTTTTAGACGTAAGCTGCTCAAAATAAGGCTCAATCGTACAAAAAGGATTCAGGGATTGCAAGCGTTTGGCAGTTTCTTCCACTTTGGCCTTGCCGATTGATTCTGTTCCGTACAAAATTTGCCGCTGAAGGTTGCTTTCATCCACCCGGTCGCCGTCAATAATGCCGAGCGTACCCACGCCAGCGGCCGCCAAATACAATAAAATCGGGCTACCCAGTCCCCCGCATCCAATCACCAGCACCCGCGCCGCTTTCAGCCGTTCTTGTCCTGCCAACCCAAATTCAGGAATCAGTAAATGGCGATTATAACGACGTAATTCGTCCGTAGTCAGCATTTGTTAAATTTTGTTAAGACCCCTATTAAACCTTCAGGCAAAGATTTTTCTCTAAGCTAACGTACAAAAGCCTAAGCAGTCACAAAACAAATGTTAAACCTTAAACTAAAAGTTCCATGAAAATCAAAATGTCTTGGAAAAGCCTAACCGCCGCCGCTGGGGTAGCGTTGATGTTGATTGCCTGTAACAAAGAAAACACCGGCCCGACGCCCGAAGAAGAAATCATCGCGGCCGAAGACAATCAGTCAATTATTGACGAAACAGAAGCGGTTTTTACGTACAATGATGAACTATTTGGGGGGCTTTCTTCGCTTCGAGAGTCAGCCGAAACTGGCACCGACAGCGCCGGAAACCCAGGAAAGCGCCCACTCAAGGCCGACAAATGCGCGACCGTTTCCCGCACCGAATCCAACGGAATTATTACCATCGTGGTCGATTATGGTACCGCCAAACAATGCGAAGGCCGAAAAGTAGGCGGCAAAATGACCATTCAAATCCCCGTAAAACCGCCAAGAGATGCATCTGGCTTGTTTACCCAAAACATTACGTACGAAAACTTCCAGCGTGGCCCACGCATTATCAATGGAAAACATACCATCAACTTAGCGCTTGAAAATGGCCGTGTGGTAACCAAAGAGGACTTTACCGAAACCACCATCACCACCGAAGACGGTAAGACGATTGCTTTCAGCAGTACCAAAACCCGAAAAGAAGACGCCAAAGGCACTCCGCTCAACCGTGCCGATGACGAAATCCTCGTTACGGGCAGCACCACCGCCACGGGCAGCGACGGCAAAACGTTCAAATCAACCATCACAAAGGTTCTCATTACAAAGATAGCCTGCCGAGGCACAGGCGGAATTTTCCCCGTGTCGGGCACCATTGAGATAGAACGCCCCGACAAACCCAAAACGGTGGTTGATTACGGCGACGGTACCTGCGACCGCACTTACACCGTTACCTCCGACGGAAAAACCATCACGAAGATCCGTAAGTAAGCGCTGAGTAATAGGCACTATAGCCCAGTTTTTTTGTTTGACAACCGCCTTGTTTTTATCGGTTGTCAAACAAAAAACATCCATCATTTAGCCTTACTTTATTTTCTGCTCTTTTACCGAAGCCCCCACCGCGGGATTACACGCCCGCGTCTCGGCCAAAAATACGCTTCCCTGTTCTGCCAAAAAACCTGCCTGCAAATTCACCGTTGTTCCCGCCCTATACACCACGTTGGCACCCGACTGAATTTTATTGGTTGCGGTTACCACTTGGGTAGCCTCATAAACCTTGTTTTGCCCGTTTGCAATCGGATTTGTAAGGGTATATTGGTTAGGACATATTACTTCAAACGTTTGCTCGGCAAAGGCTCCATTTTGAGTGTAGATTCCCTGATAAAAAGCCCGAACTCGGACCGTACCACCGTCGCCAGTCAAGGTTACCGTATTTCCCGACAAAGTGGCGGGGCCCGAAATCAGCAAATACTGGATTGTTCCTCCCGCGGGCGTCGTACTTGCAGAGAGGGTAAAAGGCGGGTCTGTTGCTTGTTTATTAGAAATACCTGTAAAGGCAACACTATAATTGGTAATGCTGCGATTTACGTCAAACGCCCTTTCAACTGGCAGCGCGGGGCGGTAGGTGCCGTTGCCGTGCTGCGTTGCCCTTAGTTCAACCTTCCCCGGTTTTCCAGTCAAGGTGACCGTATTGCCGATAACGTACGCTGGCCCTGAGGTAACGAAGTAATTAACGGGCGTTGCTCCTACTGAAGAACTGGCCGAGGCCATCAGCGTAGCGGTGGTTGTATTTAATGTAATGTTTTGATTCGGAATCGGGCTAAAACTGAGGGTCTGAGCTGACCCACTGCACGCCACTTCAATGTCTTTACGCAAGGTGGTTGACAATCCTTCTGGGTCTGTCACAGTCAGGTAAATACGGTACCAGTACGTCGCGTCGCTTACTTCACAAGTCAAGGCGTCCAAAGTTGTATTGATGAAATTACCCACTAATGGGGGATTGCGATGCTCATGTCCGTTATGAGCCAAGCCCACAATCCAACTAAACGTAAGACTGTCGGCAGGCGACTGGGCATCAGACGCCGCTGCCGACAAAGTCAAGGGATACGACTGCCCCTCAGGAATTTGAATCAAATTATCCAAACTACTACTTTCAATCACAGGCGGCGTATTGTTGACATAAATATAGATAGAATCGCTGCTACTCAGTGCCCCGCTTCCGCCTGCGTTGTCTTTTACGGTCAATTTTACCTTGTATTTTTTTCGCGTATTGGCGGGAGGCCTAAAAACATAGTGGGGTGCTAAACCTGTACTAAAAGCCGCGCCATCGTCTATTTTCCATTCGTAGGTTAAGGCTGTTGCTTCTGGGTCGTATGATTTTATGGCCGTAAATGCCACGGGCAAGGGCGATATACCAGCGGCAGTATCGGCCTCTATTTTTGCAACGGGGGGAATATTGCCAGTGTTATAACTTAAACGATGTATCTCATCGCAGGGCAGGCCATTTCCCGTCACATAATATAGTCCCTGATCAGAACTATTGTAGGCCAAATGCACTATCTGATAGGTAGTGCTCATAAAATGGGTGATAGAGGCTGGTTCGTAATTTGAATTGAGTTTTAATACTCGAATCCATTTCCCGTCAAAATCCGCTAAAAAAACCGCATTTTGGTAGGCTGCTGGAAAAGCAGTGCCGGTGTAGAATACGCCCCCCATAGTAGAATTTCCCGTAAAGACAGGACCAGAATAAGGAAACGCCGCTGTTCCGATTTGAATTTTGGTCGTTTGATTCAGGTATACATTTGCGGCTGAAGAACTTCCCCTGTATTCAAAAATAGGTTTACGATAGGATGCTGGCCAGTAGGTAGAATTCGAATAACCTGAATTAACCTGGTCAATCCCTTCAAAACGCGGCCAGCCAAAATTTTGATTGGGTCCTGTAACAGTGTTAATTTCTTCGCGAGCCGTATTACCTACATCCCCCACCAATAATATTCCCGGCTCGCCATCTTCTGGGTGGTGGCTTCCGGTCGATGGAATCAAGTTCATTTTAAAAGGATTACGAAATCCTTTTGCCCAAAGACGAGATTGAGCGGAGCGCGGAGCGGCAGCGTTATACAATGGGTTGGAAGGGATACCATCACCATTTGTAGAATTGATACGAAGAATTTTTCCATTGTGCGAATCATCGCGCTGGGAGCGATACGCACCGATATTATGGGCTGCGGTAATGACTCCCGCACTGATGGCCTGTGTATAATTGCCCTGATTGCCCTGATCGGTTCCGGCAATCGCACCATCTCCTGTGGATATCAACAACGTGCCGTCACTGCCAAATACCAACGAGCCGCCACCATGATTTGTACCAATGATGGGAATACCATCAGAAGGGCTTGTGCCAAGCAAAACCAAACGGCTGTTGGCCACCACAGTTGTGAAACTTGGATTTGCATTGATATTGGCCGTATAGCGCGTAACCCTCACGATTGAACCGGTCTGGTCTGAACCGTCTCCTCCATTGGTACCATTCAGCAAGAATTGACGGTTTACGGCGTACATAATATAAAAATACCCATTGGTCAAAAAATCTGGGTCCAATACCATCGATACCAGTCCCAGATCACCATTTGTTAATACTTCATTTGAAATATCAAGCATCAAATACTTTTGTTGTAAAGTGCCGTTGGCGGCAAACCGAAGTGCCCAAACCTTCCCATTGCTTTCACAGGCATACATTTGCCCGGCCGCGTCAAAGCTAATACCAATCATATTCAGAAGGCCATCTACCACTCCACCCTTTACCTTTAATTGATTCTGAAATCCTGAAGGTTGTGCTTTGACCGACAAAAAGGAAATCAAAAGCCCTATGATAAGCCCTATAATGCAGGCTAAGTTTGTGCGTTTTTCAGAATTTACTTTCATCGTTTTTTACTTTTATTTTACCATTTTTTCTTTCACGGTAAGGTCAAAGTAAAAACATAAATTCTAAAAGTGATGATGAAAATGAAAGTTGTTAGTTAACGGTAGTTTAAGTGAAAATAAATATACTTTTTAGGTAAACAAATAATAAGCACTAACTATCATAGTTATGTACTCATTATTATTATAATAATAGACAAAATAGTTTAAAAAATGCACAAATATGGACTTATACCTGCATATTTTTCTATCAAAATATACACTTATCAGTTAATAATTTTTTAACTTTTACCTATTTTATTCAACTTTCACTATGCCTTATAGTATACATATTAGTTGTCAACACTTTGCTGATCAAAAAACGAAATGTACCGTTCTCTGGCTACACAATTCTTCAAAAAACCTTCATTATCAGACATAAAAAAAGTGATTTTTAAGCATCATGCTCAAAAACCACTTAGGTAAAAGGTACTTAATGAAGGGTGGGTTAATAATTCACAAGTTGAGTAAATTTTTTTACGTTGTCGGCGAGTTGGGCTACCGCTCCCAGCACAATGATGGCGGGGGAGCCTATGCCTTCAGCCTGTACAAGTTGTAGAATATTTCCTACTTTACCCGTTACAATTTTTTCCTCAGGGCGCGTACCGTTTTGGATAATGGCCACGGGTAATTCCAGCTTGCCGAGTTGGGCGTAGGTTTCAACAATCTCTGAGAGTTTGTGCATCCCCATCAATACCACCACCGTAGCCGACGATTGTGCCGCGAGGGCCAAATCATTCGAGAGTTTGTGGTCTTTGGTAGTGCCCGTCACCACCCAAAAACTCTCGCTCAGGCCGCGAGTGGTCAGCGGTATGCCAGCCAAGGCAGGAACGGCATAACTGCTCGAAATACCCGGCACCACCTGTGTTTCGATGCCGTGGCGCTGCGCGTATTCCAATTCCTCATACCCTCTACCAAAAATAAACGGGTCGCCGCCTTTAAGGCGAACTACGTGGCCGTATTGCTGGGCATATTCTACAATCAAATGATTAATTACATCCTGATTACAGCTATGCTGAGCAAAGCGCTTTCCGACGTTGACAATGATACATTCGGGCTTGCAATATTCCAACAACTCCGTGCTTGCCAACGCATCATGCAGCACCACATCCGCAGATTTTAGGGCCTTAATACCTTTGAGGGTTATTAAATCGGGGTCACCCGGTCCCGCACCTATGAGCGTAACTTTCATATCTTAGCTATCTTTTCCAAATTCCACCAACGCTAATTCAGGCTCACCTTCACTCTCCAATTGTTGCTGACGAATTTGATTTACTTTTCCAATAAAATGCGCGGCTTTGGCCACAAACCCCTCGGCAAACTCCTGCGTGGGTTCGTTCTTATTGATACTGAATACCAACTCTTTAAACGAAACCCCTTCGGAAAGATCACTAAACTCAACGCCAAAATGCTCGTCAAAATCCTTTACAATGCCGTATTGTGTATTGGTCGCCACTCCTTTGCTCACCAATAATGCTTTGGCACCCGTTACAAATACGTTGTAAGCGTGATAAATGGCATCGGCCCAAATTTTCTTTTCGAGGTTTTCATGGGCCCAGCTGAGTTTGTCGTTGGCCTCAATAATCGTCGTCGCTACCAAATCAATCAACACGCTGGCGCACTCTCCCACCCCTACTTCGGTTTGGAAAGGCTCTTCGTGGTCCCAATCTACATAATCACTGCTAACTACCGTGGTCAAATCAGCCAACGGTTTGAGCATTGAATAAAAATATTTGTTGCCCTGACGCAGGAAATAATCGTTGTAATATTCTCCCTCAAAGGCGTTGGTTTCATAATCGTTCAACAACGTCCGTAAAGCCGCAGGGCCACGTTTGGTGGGAAGTTTGATGACTTTGTCGCCCATCATTCCTTCACCCGCTCCATTGAAGCCTCCACCCAACAAAACCTGCAATGCGGGCAAAACGTGTTTGCCGTTTTTGATGGAACTGCCATGAAAACCAATGTTGCAGGCACTGTGTTGGCCACAGCCATTCATACAACCGCTGATTTTGATTTTGATGTCGTTGTTGTAAATAATATCAGGAAACTCTTCCTTCATCATGGTTTCCAACACACGGGTAATACCGTAGCTGCTCGAAATCGCCAGATTACAAGTATCCGTACCTGGGCAAGTGGTAATGTCAGCCGTGGTATCAAAACCAGGTTCTGCCAAGCCCAATTCATTGAGTTTTGCATAAATAGCGGGCAAATCTTCGGCTTTCACAAAACGAAGAATATATCCCTGATTGACCGTCACGCGAATGTCATCGGCGGCGTATTCACGTACGATATCTGCCAATTTACGCGCGGTGGATGAGTGCATATCACCCAACAACACCCGCAATTGTACGGCGTACCAGCCTTTTTGTTTTTGTTCAAAAACGTTGGTCTTAAGCCAATGCACATAAGGGGTATTTTGTTCGGTCTCGGCCGCAATCAAATCTTCGCGGGTTAGCTTGCTTTCATTTGCCTTTAATAAATCATTTGCCGCAAAGGCCAAAGGCTCAATGGCATATTCTTTGTTTTTAAGGGCCTTTTGCTCCTCTTCTACCCTTTTTAAAAACTCCTCCAAACCAATATCAGCCAACAAAAACTTCATGCGCGCTTTGTGGCGACGCACGCGCTCGCCATAACGGTCAAATACCCGAATCACCGATTCGATGAACGGAATCACGAATCGCTCTTCCAAAAACTCATGGGCGACCTTAGCCAAAAGCGGTTGCGCGCCCAATCCACCGCCTACCAACACCTTAAAGCCGTTGATTTGGGTGCCATCTTCGGCGAGCTTCGCTACGGGAATCAACCCTACATCGTGCATAAATGCATAGGCCGAATCTTTCGCAGATGATGACACCGCAATTTTAAACTTACGACCCATGTCCTGACAAATCGGATTGCGCAGGAAGTACTCAAAAATAGCATGGGCGTGGGGCGTAACATCAAAAGGCTCTTCGGGGTCAACACCCGCGCGCGCGGAGGCCGTTACGTTACGAACGGTGTTGCCGCAGGCTTCGCGCAAGGTAATATTTGCATCTTCCAACTCGGCCCAAAGCGCTGGTGAATCTGCCAATTTCACGAAGTGAAGTTGAATGTCCTGACGCGTGGTGGCGTGCAGGTTTCCAGTTGCATATTTATCGGAGCAATCGGCAATGCGCACCAGCTGGTCGGCCGTAATACGCCCGTAAGGGAGTTTGATGCGAATCATCTGCACCCCCGGCTGACGCTGTCCGTATACCCCACGGGCTAGACGAAACTTACGAAACGCTTCTTCGGGTACTTCACCGCTGCGAAATACACTAATTTTACTTTCCAGCTCCAATATATCGCGACGGGCGGCTTCGCTAACGTTTGGTGAGAATGGGATTGTCATAGTACCTATATTCTATCGACTTAATATTTTTATTTTTAAACGTAAAAAGGCTTTTAGAGCCTTTGGAGTAATAGTTTTGGAGATTTCCTACGGTTATATTTTAAAATTATAGGTAACTCAATCCTATTGAATTACTATTGTTATGCAAATTTGGTTGATGCTCAGCTAAAATCCTAATCAAGAATCATAAAAAAAAGAATAGGCCATAACCGAAAGTTATCTCTTTTGGTTATGGCCTATTCTACAATGTGCTAAAAGTGCTATTGGTTTAATACTTCACAAGCCGTTTTCGGTCAACGAAGTCACCTAATTGCAGGTCAATAAAGTAAGAACCCGCGGGGTACATGCGAACATTGATAGACTGACGGAATAAATCGCTGGTTTTCTCAAATTCGCCCCGCCAAACTTCCTGCCCGGTGATGCTACGCACTCGAAGCGTAACCTTTCCTCTCAACCCATTGGTAAAACTGACCTCCGCGACTCCATCCGTAGGGTTGGGGCTGATGGCAAAATCTTTTTCGGGCAATGTTTCATTAGATAAAATCTGGACATTACGCACGTAGATAGTTGCACTGGCTGAATCCAAGCACACGTCAGAGCCCGTCCCTTTGACCAGATACGTAAGCGTACGACTTGGACGGGCAATTACCTGCGGCCCGAGCGTCGCACTGAGTCCCTCAGAAGGCGACCAATTGATGACCGATGCACCCCGGGCCTGCAGAGTTACGGCTTCACCGGGATTAATAAACTGCGCCGAAGCCTGTATTTGTACCGAAGCTTTCATCCCTACCTGTGCAGTAATGTTATGTGCCACGTTAAGACCCGTACGGACAATGTAGCGATCCCAGTTTCCGCTTGAATTTCGCTCCCACGAGGTCGCATTGAGCGACTCCCCATTGAGGGTAGTCGTGAGGGCAACGGTATCTCCCGCTACGTAATCCAATTCAATACCAATCAAGAATGACAGGTTATTTTGGCGCGACAAATCAATATTTTGGTCAAACACCACGGTGGTAGCACGGTTGTTTCGAACATCATCCAAAATCCGTCGAAGCGGAACCTCCTTGGTCGTTAGTTCAGAACCCGGCCCTCCCTGAAAACCGCGTGCGTTCCATACTTTCACCCGCACAACCGCTTCTGTTTCATTTCCTCTGGCAGCTTTTGCCACGCCAAATTTAAGTGAAGCCCCCCGCAAGTTGGTATAGCCAAGCGTGTTGGGGAATAGTTCGGCCACGGCCTGCGTTCGTCGACTGTTTTGCCCCGATACGTAGCCCGTGCCCGTCGATTGTCGAATGACCGTGCCTGTGCCCGTAAAATTGGTTACGGTAGCACACAACCCTGCATTTACAACTTCAATGTACTGTGTTTTTGTCAACGGTGCAGAAGCCCCCGAAGCGTTGGAAACCGTAAGCGTCACCCTAAACTTGCCCGCAGTTCGGTAGGTTACCGTTGGATTTTGCTCAGTAGCAACCGCGGGGTCTCCACCTTCAAACTCCCACTGCCAAGCCGTTGGGAAGTTGGTAGACAAGTCTGTAAATTTTACTTGTGCTCCCAACAATACAACACGGTTTTCTGCTTCAAAGTTGGGCGTAGGCCTTCCCACCACCAACTGACCACACACATTAGAAGTCAATAAACTAGCGCGTCGAGGGCTTATTTCCATCACCGCCCGCATCCGCGTTTTCTGGTCTCTGGTAAAGATATTAAAACACGCATCATCTGAATAATCCATGTAGTTTTCCACCATGTTGGCGGTTCCGCAACTCATCCGGCCTTTCTGGCAACCACGGCTTTCAGAAGCCTGAGAAGGTGTATCCGCACAAAAATCGTCGCCGCAGTTAGAATCGCCCCAGATGTGGCGCAGCCCCAACCAGTGTCCAGTTTCGTGCGTGAGGGTACGTCCTAAATTATAGGGTGCTCGCAGAAGGGAGAAATTTCCTTTTTGGGCGTTTCCAAAATTAGCATAGTTAATCACGACCCCATCGGTACTGGCCGCGCCACCGCTTCCCGGAATCCCCGAAAGGTTGGAATTGCTCGGAAATTGGGCATAACCGAGGAGATTATCATCCTGAGCAGCAAAGTCCAACACCCAAATGTTGTAGTACTTGTTGGGGTCCCATGAGGTCGTGGGTTTCAACGAACCTTCAATGTCGTTCCGCGCCCAGTTGGTTCGGTTGCCGTTTACGCGGTCAATGCCCGGCTCGGCCATGCGCTGCCCCTGGGGGTTAAATTGAGCCAAACAAAACTCTATTTCAATATCTGCTCCGCGCGAGTCGCTGTTAAAACCATTGGTATTGACCCGACGTCGAAAATCCTCGTTAAGGGTTTCAATTTGGGCCTGCACCTGCGCCTGACTTATATTTCGACCCGTCCCGATGGCTTCCCCGCTGTGAATCACGTGGACAACAATTGGAATTGTAATAATCTCGGCCGCTCCCCTTCCAGAAGCCATACGGGCTTTGATTTGAACCATTTTTCGCTGCAAATCCCGCTCAAACTCATCCAACGAGCCCTCCGAAGGATTCCGCAGTCGCAGCAAACTGTCCATTTCCATCGTAGCGCAGGGTTCTGTGCGGCGCTGCGCTTGGGCAAAAAAAGATAAAAGCACCAACAGGCTTAAAAAGGCGCGAGTACATATTTTCAACATGCTACTTACTGCTTGAAGTGAATGAGAAACGGTAACTGGCATCAATATCTCCAAAATAATACTCCAGTACCAGTGAATTTTCGGTCAACGTTTTGATAACAAAAGGCAGTTTGAATCCGCCGAATATACGCGGAATCCCTATTTCAAGGGTAGCGTTAGCATTGGTCAATTGCCATACATCCGTGATTAAAATTTCGGGCTCAGTCGTGCGGCATTTGGTGGCGCCGTTGCTGTACTCCATTTTTTTCTCCTCGTTGGCATAAAATACAAATTGATCATCCAACTCGCACGGATCCAACACTTGATTGCCAGGCAATTCAAACGGGTCTTTTTCGTCAATGATGGTCAGCGAGCTCAGCACCCACGCTTTTTTTTCAGTCCCTGTCAGCAATTGCGTATAAGTCAATGGCTTAGGTTCAATTTTTTCAGAACAACTACTGCTCAACACAGCCAGCAGGCCAAAAATGGCAGTATAGCGAATATAGGTTTTCATTTTTTTGCGATTTTCAGAGAACAATTCAGTTAGAATCCACACTATTGCGGCACATAAATCAACGGTAGGTTAATGATACTGTCTCGGCCATTGCTTAATTTATAGATTTTCATTCTAATACTGAGGCTGATTTGCTTATTGACTGGATTCCACACACCCGTTCCGGAGAGGGTATCGTAGCCACTCGCAAACTGCGGAATCACTTGTTGCGGAATGGTAAGTGTGTTGTTTCCATTGTCAATAAAATCTAGCGTAGGGCGCTCCGCTTGAAACCCAACGGGGCTGTCCCAATTGAAAAACTGCGGGAAGCCCAACAAACCTACATTGATATTGGAAATCGTATACCGCTTGCAATCTGCGCTGGAAATTTCAATATCTGCCAACTGAAAGGCCTGATTCCCCACGGGCAGTCGGCCTGTATAAATGCCATCCATAATACAAGCATCACGAATGGTAAAAACCATCTTATTGCCTAAACCTCCCTCGCCAAATCCAACCTTAATCTTATCGCTGGGCGAAACGCCCGCAATGGTAAACTCAATGGTACTGGATTCCAGAATATTATTGGCATTGTTGAGGAGGTACAGCGTAATCTCGCCAAAACTCTGATTTACGGGGATAATCACGGTGCCTTTGTTTCCTTCAATGCGATAATCGCGGCCTTCGCGCGCGGTTCCACCGATGGTATATTGAACGTTGATGGACTCATTGAGCACCTTTCCTCCGTTATGCACCCGAATTTTGATGGCCTTAGAATAGCTCTCCTTAAAACTCAACGTTGAATCCGTAAAGCGTACGAAATTTGCTCCTTCGTAAATGATTCTTTGTTCTTCACAGCCTGATAACCAAAGCCCCGCCAAAAGAGTCACTACCAACGCTGCTAAATGAGAAAATGTGTATTTAGTATTTTTCATATTCAATTTTTTTTTCCGAAAACGTCATATCAAATCAAGCCTTCTGTTTGGCTCAATAACCAGGGTTTTGCTGTCCTACCAACGAAGGATTGCGTTGGATTTCGGTCTGAGGAATAGGCCACAGTTCGTATTTTGAGGTCCAGTTTGGCGAAAAGGCCGACATAACCACCTGTGCACGCCCAGTACGTACCAAGTCATACCAGCGGTGGCCTTCAAAAGCCAATTCATAGAGCCGCTCCCGCTCAACCAATAAAAGCGCTTCTGCCTGAGAAGCCGTTGTAAGCAGCGTGGGCTTATCGGCCGCCGCTGAGTTTTTACCAGCCCGCGTGCGTAAAATATTCAAATCATTCAGCGCGCCTGAAGTTCCCGTAATTCTCCCCTGCTGTGCCCTAGCTTCCGCCCGAATGAGGTACATTTCGCCCAGCCGGAAAATCACAATGTTGTTGTTATCCTCATCGGGGGTGCCGTATTTCCGAACACTCCAGCCGTTGTCTCCCCCTCCCTGCTCATTAAAATCAAAATCTACGGTTGCTTCTCTTTCACCCGCATCGCGTGAGATGATTTGGGTAATAAACTGGTTAGAAGGAATTACTTCCCGGCGACCCACCAATAAATTATTGAGGCCAAAAGCACTCGTACCGGGGTCGTCGGAAGCGGTATAGCCCACTTCAAAAATAGATTCATTGTTAAAGTCTTCAGAAACCACATCCGAATAATTGACCAATTCATAAGCAGTAGAATTAATCACAGTTGTAGCCAAAGCCTCGGCCTGAGCCCAGTTTTTTTGGTACAGATAATAACGCGCCAAAGCTGCCCGTGCGGCATTTTTAGTGGCATAGCCTGCAAAAACGGGGCGTCCATCAGTGGGACTGCCTTCGGGCAAATCGGTCAGGGCCGCCTGAAAATCAGCCAATACACCTTCCATGATGGTCTCCTTACTGGCCTTTGAGACCGTTTTGTTTACATCAATATCAGTCGAGGTAACATTCGGAATGCCCCCAAAGGTAGTAGCACCGATAAAATTGGCCATGCCACGCAAAAAACGGGCTTCAGCCGTAACCGTTTTACGCTGCGCTTCGCGCACGCCAGGCACAGTAGGCAGTTTTTCGAGCAAAAAATTACAGACGTAAATCGTGTTAAAAACACCGCCCCACAGCGCCCCTGCTACACCATTGGCAGAGGTAATTTGTTTATTGCCCAACTCTTGATAATCGGTAAACGTACCGTTATGCTGAATATAATCTGCGGTAAAATCTCCTACAATTACTTTTGGCGCGGCAGTACCTCTAAAGGCTGCATACGCTCCCAAACGTACAGTAGCTACATCGCTGGCTTGGTTTAACACAAACTGGTCGGCCAAGATATCTATAGGTCGCGGCTCCAGAACTTCCCTGCAACCGCTTAACCATAAACCCACCGCCATAACCAAAGAAATATGATATTTATTCATTTTTGACACCATTGAAACATTGTGTGAAGAAATCGGATGTGTGTTTTAGAAACCAATTGTTAACCCTACCGTTATGTTGCGGGTTTGGGGTAACGTAAAAAAGTCAATACCCTGCGCAGAAGTAGAGCCATCAAGCGTACTTACTTCAGGATCGGCACCTGAGTAAGCCGTTAAGGTCCAAAGATTGATGGCCGAGGCGTACAGGCGGGCCGTCCTGACTTTGACTTTATTCAGCCACCGCGAAGGGAAATTGTACCCCACTGCCACATTTTTGAGGCGCAAATAAGAACCATCTTCCAGAAAACGGCTGCTGTGAAAGTTGTTGTATGTATTGCCCAACTCGTAGCGCGGCACATCCGTTACGTCGCCAGGTTTTTGCCATCTTCTCAGGGCCGCTCTTACCTGATTGTTTTCGAGGTTGGCTCCGTTGTCGAGCAGCGTTACATTAGAAAAATTCAGGATTTTGTTGCCGTACATAAATTGTAGAAATACGCTCAAATCAAAATTCCCCCACGTAACGCGGTTGGTAAGCCCTCCCACCAGCAGGGGCTGGGCGTTGCCAATCACCTGAGCGTCGTCAGGGCTGATTTTTCCATCCTTATTAAAGTCTTCGTAGAGGGCGTCGCCGGTGGCTACATCTACCCCCTGAAATTTAAGTCCCCAGAAAGTTCCGAGCGGCTGGCCTGGCAAAATCACATTGGTTGCACTGACTCCGTTGGCCGAATACCCCCGAAATAGCGGTTGATCATCGACAAGCTCTAATACTTTGTTTTGGTTGTGTGAGATGTTAAAATCGGTATTCCAACGAAGGCCTTGGTTGGCACTGCGGTCGATGTTGACCGTCGAAATCGTCAGCTCTAATCCACGGTTAGAGATAGAGCCGATATTTCCTTGGAAACCGCCGAAACCAGTCGTAAGCGGTAGCGGCTGATTGAACAAAAGGTTATCAGTAACGTTATCATAAGCTTCCATAATCACACTCAATCGACCACTCCACAGCGAAACATCCAAGCCTACGTTGGCTTCACGGGTACGTTCCCATTGCAAAAGCGGGTTGTTGAGGTTGTTGGGACTCACCCCCGTGGCACCGCTGTACGTAGATGCCGCCCAAGTACCAAGGTAAGTGAAGTTTCCGATGCGTTCGTTACCGGTGTATCCATAGCTTCCTCTCAGCTTCAAGTCCTGAATAAATTCCAGTGATTTCATCCAAGGCTCTTCCGAAACCCGCCATCCGAGCGAAATAGAAGGAAAATAACCAAAGCGGCGATTTGGCCCAAAACGCGAAGAACCATCGTAACGTGAGGTAAACGTGAACAAGTACTTTTCCATGTAATCATACCGAACTTCGCCAAAACCCGAAATCAGGCCGTTTTGGGCAAAGCCCGAGCCAGCAGCATCCTGCACCCCTGATGAGTTGATGTAGGTAAAATCATCGCTTGGAAAAATACGACCCGAAGCAAAAGAACTCCGATTTTTAGTCTGGAGAATTTCCGTTCCGAGCATGGTATTGAAGTGGTGCTTACCCCCCAAATCAAAAAGATAGGTAAGCGTGTTGGAGTTCAAAATCGTAAAGAGCGTATTGGTAATATACACACCATAACCCTGACCACCGATGGCGGGCAAAAAGCCTCCGATAGCCGTAGCAGATGATTCATACTGGTCTTCTTCGGAGTTGTTGTAATCTAAACTCAGCTTACTGTTGAGTTTTAAGTTTTTGATAATTTCGTACTGCCCGCTGACCCCCGCGAGGATTTTGGTGCCGTAGGTACGGAAACGCGGCAACACCGCCTGCGCTACGGGATTGAAGTTAGGAAATCCTGCATAATTCGGGTCGCCAGGCGTGTAGAGTTTTCCTTGCTCGTTGTAGGGAGCAAAATAAGGCAAGCTTTTAATCGCCCCCGAATAAACCCCGTCCAAAAAATTGTCGCCTTTTACGCGGTCATTGGTCGTAAAGCCCAGCGACATGTTGGTGCTGATGGTTAATTTTTGACTGGCTTTGTGGTCCACATTGAGCGCACCTGAGTAGCGGGTAAAGCGGTTGTTGAGCTGAACCCCTTCCTCATCCCGCAAACCACCGCTGAGATAAAAACGCGTTTTGTCGTTTCCTCCCGTGGCCGAAATTTGATACTGCTGATAAATTCCACGGCGCAAAATGGCATCCAACCAATCAGTATTAACACCGTCGGTGACGCCCGAAATCAGTCCACGTTGGTCGGGGTCTTGACCCGCATTTATAACGGCTTCTCGCTGCAACTGCAACAACTCAGACGAATTCAGCAAATCTACTTTCTTTATAATATCCACCACTCCGCGCTGGGCATCGAGTGTGATTGTAGTCCGGGAGTTGGCCTTTCCGCGCTTGGTCGTAATCAATACCACTCCGTTGGCGGCCCTTGAACCATAAATTGCTTTGGCAGAGGCATCTTTCAGGACTTGAATTGATTCAATATCGTTGGGGTTTACAAAAGTAAGGGTGTTGTCGTTTTGACCACCAAAACTTCTTCCCGACACCGCATCATCCATCACTGGAATTCCATCTACCACAAACAAAGGGCGGTTGGAGGCCGAAATAGAGGTATTTCCCCGGATTCTGACCGCTACCCCTCCTCCGGGCGTTCCCGACGATTGTGTCACCTGTACACCAGCGGCCTGTCCTTGCAATGCCTGATCAAATCCTGCAATCGGAATATCCTTAAATTTGGCGGCCGAAACGGAAGTGATGGACCCCAGAATATCTTTCTTTTGGGTAGAATTATAGCCCGTTACGACTACTTCATTGAGCTGAGTCGGGTTTTCGGCGAGTTCAACATTGATAGTTGTGCGATTATTGACGTTGACCTCCTGGCTCAGCATTCCAATAAATGAAAATACCAACGTAACTTTGCCAGCAGGAACACTGATACGGTAGCTGCCGTCCGCGTCGGTGTTGGCTCCCGAAGGTGCCCCTTTGAGCGTAACGTTTACGCCGGGCATGGGCTGGCCGTCTGTTGCCGAAGTAACTTTCCCAGTCACGGTACGATTCTGGGCAAACGCCCCCGCACCGAGCAGAAAAAGGCAAAAAACAATGAGTAAAGACTTGCGTAACAAATGGTTCATGTAAAAGTATTTTGAAATATAGGAATTTTCGGACGGGTTACTGGTTTGATGTAGATACTGGGCGAAAATTTAGATAAAAAATTTGGGTCAAAACACGCTTCGCCAAATTATTTATAATTTTAAAAACGAAACATCAGGGCGAATGTTTTACAACTTCATTCATCTAATTTTGAATCATGGAAAAATACAATAAAATATTAATTGGGATATTTCTTGCGGGCTTTGGTTTACTGAATAATGAAGCATGGGCGCAAAGTTCTCTTTTTATTTTTTACGACACCGAATGCCCGATTTGCCAAAAATCCAGCAAGCGACTACAGGAAATGTACGTTAAATTCGGCCAAAACGTTGCGTTTAAGGCAGTTTTTCCCACTAAATCTATCAAGAAATCAGCGATTCGCCAATTTAACAAAGAATATAGTTTTACCATTCCTTACGTCATCGACAAAAACCATACCCTTGTTGAACGCTATGACGCAAAAACAACCCCAGAAGTGGTACTACTTGATAAAAATGGCGTGGAGGTTTACCGAGGTGCCATCGACAACCAGTTTTTCGGTTTAGGAAAATACCGCCCCAAAACCACCGAATTTTACCTTCAAGATGCGCTCGAAGCATTGGCCGCCCATAGGCCAGTGTCGCCCAACCGCACCGAAGCCGTGGGCTGCCTCATTAACCGCAAAAAAAGAGAAAGCGCAAGCCAATCATTATGAATTCAACCCCAAAAAAACCGCTTTCTCTCACCATCATCAATCGACATTATCCTCCCAACCCTGGTATCACGGGGGAATCAGCGTGGGATTTGACCAAATATCTGATTGAAAATCACGGCATTGACGTCCGAATTGTCCACGTAAAACGCAGTGATTTAGGCGGTGGGCAAGTTCGTCTACCCATCGGCAAAACGTTTCAAATCTCCACCCTATATAAGGGGAACAAAGGAATTCTAAAGTTAGCGGCTGGTTTTTTTGATGGCTTATTCTTGCTCCTCAAAACCCTGCGCGTGCGTCGGGGGCCCGTGCTGTGCATGACCAGCCCCCCGTTATTGCCTTTTTGGGCTTCTTGGTTGCTACCTTTATTCGGAATTCGGTGGGCATTGTGGTCTATGGATTTATTTCCCGAAGGCTTTGTCGCCGATGGTGTCATCAAAAAAACGAACCCTATTTATCGCTTTGTGGAATGGGTAACCTACCGATTTGCACCTGCTCAACTTTTCGCACTGGGGCCAAATCAGGCCGCCTACATCCAAAAAAAATACCGTAAATCGCTCCCTACCACAATTCTCCCCTGCGGCGTATTGCTCGACCAACCCCGCGACCCAGCGCCGCCCGAATGGCGCAAAGCAGACGGAAAAATTTACTTTGGATACGCCGGAAACCTCGGAGATGCCCACTCGGCTGATTTCCTATTGGCTTTTATAAATCACTTTGACCCTCAGAAACACCACCTTATTTTAGCCGTTTACGGTACTAAATCTGCCGACATTTTGACCGTTGCAGGTACAAAAAAAGGCATTACGATTCTCAAAAATGTACCAAGGAGCCAACTACCTTACATTGATATTCATCTAGTTAGTTTGCTCACAAAATGGACCCATATTGCGGTACCCTCCAAGGCAATCAGCTCGATATGCGCGGGCGGTGCCATTTTATTTTGCGGAAATAAAGAAGCCGATACGTGGGCATTATTGCAGCGAGCAGGTTGGTACATCGACGAAGAGGAGGCCATTATTCCCCAGATAACCCACTTTTTGGCCCAGCTCACGCCCGAAGAAGTAACACTCAAAAAGAACGAGGCGGAGTCTCTTACCACAGAATTGAAACAGATGCTGGTAGCCGCGTACGAAGAAGTTGCCATTTTCAGTGGTTTTTTATCCGATTCGAAAAAAAAAATTATCCCAAATTGTGACTTATATACCAATACTTCGTCTGAGCCGAAAAAATGACACGAGATTTTCGAAATCGCTCGGTTTCCTTTGTTTCTTATTGGCTTTCTCGTTCGGAAACCTCATTTTTGCATAAATCAATAACCTATTCAACATGCCACTTCTTAAAGTAGCCGCCGGAACCATCAACACCACCCCTTTGGCGTGGGAAGAGAATAAAAAACACATTATAGAATCTATAGAAGAGGCTAGAAACCAACACGTTAGTTTATTATGTCTTCCTGAACTTTGTATTACGGGTTATGGTTGTGAAGACGCCTTTTATAGCCCCAACACCCTCACCCAAGCCATTGAAAGTCTTCATGAAATCGTCCCACACACGTCGGGCATTGCGGTGTCGGTAGGATTACCAATGCAATTCAACAGCAAAATCTACAATACTGCCTGTTTTATTGTCAACAAACGGATTCTAGGGTTTGTGGCCAAACAGCACTTACCCAATTACGGCGTTTTCTACGAAGACCGGTGGTTTCACCGCTGGCCCGCCAATGCGCGCGATGAAATCAAGGTCCGGGATTTCAGCTATCCTTTTGGAGATTTGGTGTTTGATGTATCGGGTATCCGAATAGGCTTTGAAATCTGCGAAGACGCTTGGGTAGCACAACGCCCCGGACGCAATCATTTTGACCGTGGAGTCGATGTTATTCTGAACCCCAGCGCCAGCCCATTTGCTTTTCATAAATTTATCACCAGAGAGCGCTTTGTCATTGATGGTTCACGCTCCTATTCATGCAGTTATGTATACACTAACCTATTAGGAAACGAATCAGGAAGACTCATTTTTGACGGTGATGCCATGATTGCTTCCAACGGGACCCTGCTGGCCTCCAGTCCGCGTTTTGGGTACCACGATTACCACATTACCTCGGCGGTGATTGATACTGATGTAACCCGACTGTCGCACTCCCAAATCAAATCGGCACTGCCAACGGGCAATTGGAAAGTTGTGGATACGTTTGAATGGCACGAAGCCGCGCCTGCTTATCAAGTAGCTGAATTAGAGCCATTTGAGCGAGAAGGCTATTTAAAAGAAGAAGAATTTGCACGGGCCGTGTCGTTGGCGCTGTTTGATTATCTTCGCAAATCACGCTCGCAGGGCTTTACGGTTTCACTTTCAGGCGGAGCCGATTCGTGCGCTTGTGTGGCATTATGCGGTCTGATGATTCGATTGGCCGATGAAAGTATCGGTTTAGCCGCTTTTAAACAAAAGCTGAGTTATATCAAAAAAATCCAGCAAGAAACCACCGAAGAAGGCATTGCCAAACACCTGATTCACAGCATTTATCAAGGCACAGAAAATAGTTCAACAGATACTTTAGAATCGGCCAAAAGTCTCGCGGACTCTATCGGTTCTACCTTTTATAACGTCAATATCAACGGGCTGGTTGAATCCTATAAAGATTTAATCGAACAACAGATAGGACGGGACTTAACCTGGGAACAGGATGATATTCCGCTCCAAAATATTCAGGCACGAGTACGTGCCCCGGGCGTGTGGCTGTTGACCAACTTATACGGACATCTTTTATTGGCCACTTCCAACCGGTCTGAGGTGGCGGTTGGTTACTGCACCATGGACGGCGACACCGCCGGCAGCATCAGCCCCATTGCGGGAATTGACAAATTCTGGCTTCGCCAATGGCTCGTTTGGCTCGAAACCATTGGTTGCCACGTAAAAGGCAAAAACATCAAAATTGAAGGGCTCAAAAAAGTAAACAGCCTGCAACCCACCGCCGAACTCCGCCCGCAACATAAAATGCAAACGGACGAAAAAGATTTGATGCCTTATGAGGTCTTGGATGCCATCGAAAAGGTGGCGATTCGCGATAAAAAATCGCCGATTGACTGCTTCCGATTTATGGAAGTACGCTTTGCCGAGCGGTACACACGTGATGTCTTGTTTACATCGGTCGAGCGCTTTTTCAAACTTTGGAGTCGGAATCAGTGGAAACGCGAACGCTATGCACCGAGTTTTCATTTAGACGATCTCAACCTTGACCCCCGTTCGTGGTGCCGTTTCCCTATTCTATCTGGTGGATTTGAAAAAGAATTGGAGGAATTAAGCGCCTATTACGAAGGCAAAAATCACAAAGGACGCAAAGGAAAAATTGGGTTTTAAGGATTGACACGATTTCAGGATTGACTCCCGTCCATCTTGAAATCGTGTTTTAAAATGACAATTAAAAGATGCCAAATCGCACCCTCAACGCTCGCAAACGTATTGCCTTGGTGGCCCATGACCACAAAAAGGCCGACCTGATTCAATGGGCTTCTGCTAACAAAGAACGGTTGGTTTCACACGAGTTATATGCCACTGGAACCACTGGAAAATTGCTTCAAGTGGCATTAGAGACCTCCGTTACCTGCCTGTTGAGCGGCCCGCTAGGCGGAGATCAACAGATTGGCGCGATGATTGCCGAAGGAAAAATTGACGTGTTGATTTTCTTCTGGGACCCCATGTCGGCCCAGCCACACGACCCCGACATCAAGGCTTTATTGCGCTTGGTGGCGGTGTGGGACATCCCCATGGCCTGCGACCGCGCCACCGCCGATTTTATCATAGCGTCTCCCCTCATGAGCCAGCCCTACGAGAGCATTTTGCCTGATTATGACGCTTATCTGAAACGGAAGGTTTGAGGTACAAATAGAATTGGGTAGTTTTGCGGGAAATATCATCCGCAATGAAGATTCTTGTTCTCGACAATTACGATTCGTTTACGTATAACCTCGTTTACATCTTACGCGAACTGCACGACGACGTGGAGGTTCATCGTAACGACAAAATCGCGCTCGAAGACGTAGCGCAGTACGACAAAATTCTGCTTTCGCCTGGGCCGGGCATTCCGTCAGAAGCGGGAATTATGCAGGATTTGATTCGTAGCTATGCTCCCACCAAAAGCATTATGGGCGTGTGTTTGGGCCATCAGGGTATCGGCGAAGTGTTTGGCGCTACGCTCAATAATATGGCGGATGTACTACATGGCATCAGCGATAAAGCCATCGTTATCGACCCCATCGAGCCGTTGTTTAAAGGTTTGCCCCAATCCTTTCAGGTGGGCCGTTACCACTCATGGACGGTGGTAGGCGAGACCGTTCCCGACACCATGACCATCACCGCCGTAGACGAGCACGGTGAAGTAATGGCACTGCACCACAATACTTACGACGTGCGAGGCGTACAGTTTCACCCCGAATCGGTCTTGACCGAGCACGGCAAAGAGATGTTACAAAACTGGCTTTCTATTTAAATAACCATTCAGGGAGTAAAAGTTAAAAACCACCCTGTTTGGTGTTACTACTGTGTATGACTATTGACCAATTGTTTGATTCTTTTAATACATTACGCGTCCTGATTGTGGGCGATGTAATGCTGGATGCCTATATATGGGGGAAAGTAGACAGAATTTCGCCCGAAGCACCCGTGCCCGTAGTGGTAGCGCAGCGTCGTGAATACCGCTTGGGCGGCGCAGGGAATGTAATTCTTAACGTTCATGCGTTAGGGGCCGAACCTATCATTTGCTCCGTCATCGGGCAGGATACCGAAGGGAAAAATTTACTGGGGGAACTGGTGAAACGGGGCCTTCGTATCGACGGTATTTTGCAAAGTCCCGACCGCATCACGACCGTCAAAGAGCGCATCATTGCGGGGTCGCAACAAGTGGTACGGGTAGATACCGAAACCGATAAAGTCATTACGCTTGAAGAACAGTCTCAACTGATTGACAAAGCCAAAGTCCTGATTCCCGACTGTCAAGTAGTTCTTTTTCAAGACTATGACAAAGGGGTTTTGTGCCCGAATGTTATCAAGGAAATCACCGACTTTGCCAATTTACACGGCATCCCGACGGTGGTTGACCCTAAAAAACGCAACTTTTTGGCCTACCAAAACGTGACCCTCTTCAAACCAAATTTGAAAGAACTGAAAGAAGGTTTGAAAGTAGAGTTTGATGTAAAAAAAGAAGATGAGCTCCGGGCCGTAGTGAAGAAATTACGCTATGAACTCAACGCCAAAGGCGCGTTTGTAACGTTGTCGGAACGAGGCGTTTACATTGATTTCTTAGACCAACAGCACCGCATTCCTGCCCACCAACGGGAGATTGCCGACGTATCTGGTGCGGGCGATACGGTCATCAGCATTGCAGCCTGTGCGGTAGCGCTGGGGCTTGAGCCAAACATCGTCGCTGAGCTGTCAAACCTTGGCGGTGGTTTGGTCTGCGAACACGTGGGAGTAGTACCTATTGACAAAAAAACGCTGAAAGCAGAGGCAAGAAAATCGTTATTGCTCGCCCAATCGGAAGGGTAACTGAAAATTTAAATGAACCAATGCACATAAAAATCGGAACGCGCGGCAGTCGCTTAGCCCTTTGGCAGGCTTATTACGTCGAAAATCTATTGCAAAAAGGAGGGCTTACGACCGAAATCGTCCTCATTGACACGAAAGGCGACCAAATTTTGGACCGTTCGCTCTCCAAAATCGGGAGTAAGGGCGTGTTTACCCAAGAATTGGAAGACCAACTTCGTGACGGTCGTATCGACATTGCCGTGCACAGCGCCAAAGATCTACAATCCGAACTCGACGACGACCTGCAACTCATCGCCTTTACCGAGCGTGAGCGTGTCAATGACGTCTTGGTTAGTCACAACCAAAGCCTATCTTTGGGCAGCGGAGAGCCCTTTGTGGTCGGGACTTCTTCAACGCGGCGCGTGGCGATGCTCAAGCATTTTTATCCGCACATTCGCACCGTTGATATGCGCGGCAACCTCCAAACCCGCCTCCGTAAGTTGGAAGAGGGCCAATGCGACGCCATTTTGTTGGCCTACGCGGGCGTTCACCGCATGGAGTACGACGGGCTGATTGCCGAACACCTTTCGCTAGACGAATTTACCCCCGCCGTTGGGCAAGGAAGTGTGGCAATTGAGTGCAGTCAAAACATGGAACATGAAAAACGCAACAAAGTACGCGCGTTGCTCAACCATCCCGAAACCGAAACCTGCCTCTTGGCCGAACGGGCCTTTTTGCGCAGATTGCAAGGCGGATGCAGCGTTCCAGTCTTTGGATTAGCATCGTTGGAAAATGAAACCGTTACGATGACGGGCGGCGTAGTTAGTTTGGACGGAAGTCAAATCTTGAAACAAACCCGCAGCGGTGCGGCTGCTTCTCCCGAAGACATTGGCATTCAATTGGCGGAACTGCTTTTGAGCGACGGTGCCGCTGAAATTTTGGCGGCCATTAAACAAAATTCCTAATTTGCCTTTCGATACGCTGCATGAAAAACACGCTAACCCACTTACTCAACTACCAAACCCTCGACCGCCAAACCGCACACCAAACGCTGCTCGGAATAGGCCAAGGAGAATATAATACCTCCCAAATTGCCAGTTTTCTGACGATTTTTGCCCTGCGTGGCATCACCGTAGAGGAGCTAACAGGCTTTCGGGATGCCATGCTTCAACTATGCCTTTCGATTGATTTAGAAGCCTTTGACCCGATGGATGTTTGCGGTACGGGCGGCGACGGCAAAGATACTTTCAATATTTCTACGTTATCGGCTTTTGTGGTGGCCGGAGCAGGGCAGCGAGTGGCCAAACACGGCAATCATGGTGTATCGAGCTTAGTAGGTTCTTCTACGGTACTTGAACACCTCGGAATTAAATTTTCCAATGATGCCGACTACCTAAAACGCAAAATCGAAACCGCCAATATCTGTTACCTTCACGCGCCGCTGTTTCATCCCGCCATGAAATACATTGCCCCCATTCGGAAAGAGTTGGGCATTCGGACGTTTTTTAACATGCTGGGCCCACTGACCAACCCTGCGTTCACCAAAAAACAGCTTGTAGGCGTATTTAGTCTTGAATTAGCGCGGCTTTATGCCTACCTTTACCAAGGTTCTGGCCATCATTATCTGATTGTTCACGCATTAGACGGTTACGATGAAGTGTCTTTGACGGGTGATTTTAAAATAATAACCGCTCAAAACGAGCAAATTCTGTCGCCTATTCACCTCGGCTTAGATGTTCTTGCGCCTACCCAACTCTCGGGCGGTGACACCTTGGCCGACTCCGCAAAAATTTTCTTAAACGTACTGAACGATGAAGCCACTTCTGCCCAAAAACAGGCGGTATTGGCCAATGCAGGTTTGGCCCTTTACGCCGCTAATCCTGCGCTTTCGTTGACCGACGCCATAGCCGCTGCCCGCGAGTCGCTGGAAAGCAAACGGGCGTTGGCCTGCTTTAAAAAGTTAATCGAAGATTGATATGAGTACACTTAGCTTCAGCGATTTAGATCCAAACGGCATTTATACATACGCCGACTACCTGAAATGGACCTTTGACGAGCGCCTAGAGCTTATCAAAGGAAAAATCTTCAATATGTCGCCTGCGCCCGCCAGAAGGCATCAGAAAATTTCAGGGAAATTATTTACCCCCATTAGTAATTTTCTTGAAGGTAAACTCTGTGAAGTGTATTCCGCTCCCTTTGATGTAAGGCTCACGCCGCTGAAAGGAAAAAAGCGCAAAGACAATCAAATCTATACGGTGGTACAACCTGACATCTGCGTTATTTGTGATGTAGATAAACTCGACGACCGAGGCTGTATCGGTGCTCCCGATTTGATTATAGAAATCTTATCGCCCGGAAATACGAAAAAGGAAATGAGCGACAAATTTCAGGTCTATGAAGAAAACGGGGTAACGGAATATTGGTTGGTCGAACCCAACGACAACGTAATTTTTGTTTACGTACTGAATGATGAAGGAAAATACATTGGCCTAAAGCCGTATACAGAAGATGACATACTTACTTCAAGCGTTCTTCCGGGGCTTGAAGTATCTGTCAGTAGAATTTTTGAACCATAATGAACATTTTAGATAAAATAGTAGCCCACAAACGCATCGAAGTAGCCGAAGCTAAATCAAAAGTAAGCATCGCTGACCTCGAAAAAGCACCTTTATTCGGTCGTAAAACATTATCGCTGAAACAAGCATTGACCGCCGAAGGGGCTTCGGGCGTTATTTCGGAATTTAAACGTAAATCTCCCTCCAAAGGCATCATTAATGATAGTGTGTTGCCCGAAATCGTCACCAAAGGCTATGTAGAAGCAGGTGCCTGCGGCTTATCGGTACTGACTGATACCGAATTTTTCGGAGGTACTTTTGACGATTTCGCCAAAGCCCGTGCCGCCAATCCTTCAACGCCCATGCTTCGCAAAGATTTCATGATTGATGAATACCAGCTGTGGGAAGCCAAAGCCATCGGTGCCGACGTGATTTTGCTCATTGCGGCCTGCCTAACGCCCGCCGAAGTTCGGCAGCTAGGTCGTAAAGCACAAGAACTGGGCTTAGAGGTATTGCTCGAAGTACACGACCGTGAAGAATTAGAACAAAGTGTGTGCGAATATGTTGATATGGTAGGCGTAAATAACCGCAACCTGAAAACATTTGTCACTTCGATTGAAACCTCTCTGGAATTGGCGCAACTTATTCCCGATAAATTTGTCAAAATATCAGAAAGTGGGTTGAAAGATGCCGAGACGATTTTACAATTGCGAGAGGCGGGGTATCAGGGTTTCCTGATTGGTGAATCTTTTATGGTTACCCAAAATCCTGGATTGGCGTTGAAAGAGCTGATTGGCCGCTTTCAACTCACAAGTAATCAATAACTAACCGACTAGCCGGATGATGAAAATTAAAGTGTGTGGAATGCGGGACACGGCCAACTTGGCTGAATTAGTGGAATTGAAGCCTGATTTTATCGGATTCATTTTTTATGATAAATCGCCCCGGTTTGTGGGGGAAAACCTCGACGAAGAGTTCATAAAAAGTATTCCCAAACCCATCAAAAAAGTAGGTGTTTTTGTCAATGCAAACCCCGACTATATTCTTCGGGTGGCAAAAAAATATGATTTGCAATATGTGCAACTCCACGGCCACGAAACCCCCGATTTTTGCCGTACCATCAAAATGCGCGGCGTTAATATCATCAAGGCGTTTTCAATCGAATCGGATTTTAATTTTGCAACGCTTAATAACTATAAGCCCCATTGCGACTATTTCCTGTTTGACGCCAAAGGAGCCAATCCTGGCGGCAACGGAATCACGTTTGATTGGAGTGTTTTGAATCGTTACGACAACGACCGCCCATTTTTCTTGAGCGGCGGACTTTCTTTGGAAAATATCGTTCAGGTCAATGAATTAAAGGCGAAAATCTATGGTTTGGATGTAAACAGCAAATTTGAAACCGCTCCTGCGGTGAAAAATATCGACGCCCTGCGCCAACTGTTTGAGTTGATTCGCCCGATTGAAGAAGAGGAAGAAATAGAAGCGTAAACATACTTTTGAATAACGTTCAGCTCCCGCGAGTTGAGCCAAGCACTATTCGCACACATGACCGCACTACAAAATCAATCCGCCTATCAAGTCAATGAGCGCGGATATTACGGACAATTCGGTGGCGCTTATATCCCCGAAATGCTGTACCCAAACGTTGAAGAACTCCGCGATAATTACCTGAAAATCATCGCTCAGCCCGACTTTCAGGAGGAATTCCAAGGGCTCCTCCGCGACTACGTGGGTCGCCCAACGCCGCTCTATTTAGCGCAGCGTCTTTCCGACAAATACAACACCACCATTTACCTCAAACGCGAAGACCTTTGCCATACGGGGGCGCACAAAATCAACAATACCATTGGGCAAATCTTGCTCGCAAAGCGGCTCGGTAAGCAAAAAATCGTGGCCGAAACGGGCGCTGGTCAACACGGCGTAGCCACGGCCACCGTGTGCGCGCTGATGGGCATGGAGTGCATCGTGTACATGGGAGAAATCGACATTCAGCGTCAGGCACCCAACGTGGCCCGCATGAAGATGCTCGGCGCGGAGGTTCGTCCCGCAAGCAGCGGCTCAAAAACCCTCAAAGACGCCACCAACGAGGCCATGCGTCACTGGATCAACAACCCTACCGATACACACTATATCATCGGTTCAGTGGTAGGTCCTCACCCTTATCCCGACATGGTGGCGCGCTTTCAGTCCGTTATTTCGGAAGAAATCAAAAAACAATTGTTGGAAAAAACAGGCTCCGAACTCCCTGATTACGTCATTGCGTGCGTAGGAGGCGGCTCCAACGCCGCGGGTGCTTTTTATCATTTCTTGGATGACGAGTCCGTAAAACTCGTTGCCGCCGAAGCTGGCGGACACGGAATCACGTCAGGCTTGTCGGCCGCTACCACATTTTTGGGTAAAATTGGCGTTTTACACGGCAGCAAAAGCATTTTGATGCAAACCGAAGACGGGCAAGTAGTAGAGCCACATTCTATATCGGCGGGGTTGGATTATCCCGGCATTGGGCCAATGCACGCGCATTTACACGACAGTCACCGCGCGTTGTTTTATGCCATTACCGATGACGAATCCATCGCTTCTGCCATGGAGCTTTCCAAGTTGGAAGGAATCATCCCTGCGCTTGAAAGTGCCCACGCCTTGGCCGTATTGCCTTACCTGAAAGCGACCCCTAACGAAACGGTTGTGATTAACCTATCTGGTCGCGGCGATAAGGATTTGGCTACATATATGAAGTATTTGTAAAAAAAAAGGGTAGTAGAAATGTCTTTACGTCGATTTTTCGCTACCCTTTTTCTCCTTCTTGTAGCGGCTTTTACGCTGCTGATGCTGACCAAAGTCGTGCCGTATCTGAGTTTTGAACCAGAAATCGACTTTCTGACCACCAAAACCGACCGTGTTTTGGCCCGTCAAGATTTCCAATTTTCCTTTTATATCCACATCGTAAGCAGCTTGTGGGTCATGGGTATTGGAATATCCCAATTCATTCCTTCTTTTGTAAAAAAATATCCGCGTCTGCACCAATCGCTTGGGAAAATTTACGTATTTTCGATACTGTTTTTGGCGGCTCCTTCGGGGTTGGGTTTGGCTATTTATGCCAACGGCGGCCTACCCGCTAAAGTAGGTTTTTCGTTGCAATGCGTGGTATGGTGGCTCACTACATGGGCGGCATGGCGTGAGATTCAAAAAAAGCGCTGGCAAACACATATCGAATGGATGATGAGAAGCTACGCCGTTACCCTTGCCGCCATGAGTTTGCGCGTTGGGAGTTATGCCTTGGTCTATTTCTTCCACACCAAACCCATCGAAACCTACCTGACGGTTGCGTGGTTGTCATGGGTTGGAAATTTGGCAATTGTGGAAGGATTAATTTATGCAGGAATGAGCGAACGGTTATTAAAAATGCTACAAAAGTGAGTAAGTTTGGTCCAGTGGCCTTTTTTATACAGACAAGACAATCAATGAATCATTTCCTTTCCCTGTTTTTTTTAGTTCTTGTGGGTTTTTCCTGCACCCGCAAAGCCAACGACAATTCAAAACCAACCGCCGTTCCTATCAAGCTTATCACGCACAAAGAGGCGATTGATTCGCTGCGCAAAGACACTACGGCACCGTTGCAACCCCTCAAAATCACTGAACTGTCGGGCGAAACGGCCACCACTTTTTTCACAGACAATGACTTGTCCCCTCTATTGTTTGATGCGAGCCCAGAGGGTGGCTACTCCAATCGTTTTGACGGTTTTTACGGCGACGACCACCACCGAATTGAATTCTATTTTTCAGAAGTAAAACGTGATTCGATTCAGTCAAACGTCTATCATGTAGCTGGTAAGGATCGTTTTAAGAAGAATATCACCCCTTTCACGGGCACCATTACCTTCACAAAATTGGCCACTTTCAGCGATCCAAACCTCAACGACGACCTATACCAACACGAGTCATTTGAACTCAAAGAAGCGTATATTTCAGAGGCTACTTTTGAGCTGAAAGAGAACACCCTAACCAAAGGTTCGGGGATTTTTTCGGGTAAAATGCTGATGGATTTTTACAAAAACCAAGGCGGAGAGATTGCCCTTTGGTATTTTTCTGCCAACACACCCGCGCAAGCAAGTGGGTTTAAATTTGAAGGAACTTGGAGCAATTATAAAAACACTTTGACCAAACCCGTCGTATGGGCAAGGGACCTTTTTGCGTTTGCTAACGATATTTTAACTGATTTTTCCATCGGAGAACGGGAAGTTGAAGTCAATAAAAAATACCGTCATCTAGGATGGGACAACTACTGGGAAAACGACGAATGGTGGCACGACGGCCCCGCAATTCAGTAGCTTTTACAGAACTTTTTTAGTAATTTTCGCATTAACAAAACACTGTATTTCCTTTTAAACACAAACAGACAACTATGGCGACATTAACACTCATGGAAGTTTCCGAAATGCGCGTGAAACTCAAAGCCCTTGAAAAACAAATCGCTTCGGGCGAATTATCCTTATTTGACCGCTGCGAAGTGGAAGACGAAATTCTGGAATTGAAAGAAAATCTGGGAGAGTTTGAGCGTAGCGTACGCGACGACAGTGGTGAGTGTATCAACTGTTCAGGCTAGTTTTTTAGTTTCTATACTTATATCAATTCATTTTGTGTTAATTCTGCTTACATGAAAACTAAATTCTTAGCTCTTTTTTTAACCCTTTTTGCGTTTGGTGCTATGGCCCAAAAATCTGACAAAGTACTGCGTCACGTGGTAATGTTTAAATTCAAAGACACCGCCACCCCTGCACAAATCAAATCGGTAGAAGATGCGTTTCGCAAGCTTCCTACCCAAATCAAAGAAATTAAAGGTTATGAGTGGGGAACCAACAATAGCCCCGAAGGTCTGGCACAGGGCTTTACCCATTGCTTTTTCCTGACGTTCAATTCAGAAGCCGACCGCGCAATATATTTGCCACACCCTGACCACAAAGCGTTTGGGAAAGTGTTGGGGCCTTATCTCGACAAAGTCTTGGTGGTTGATTACTGGACCCAGAAATAAAGCCCGCTGCGGCGTCGCAGTGGTGCACCACCCGCTCCAAAAGGGACTTTAAACAATTATTTTTTATTGAACTTAAAATCCCCTTTGGGGAAATAGGGGCTCATGATTGCATACTTAAACGGCAAACTTGCTCATAAAGACCCCGCTTATATCATTATGGATGTAGGCGGGGTTGGTTATGAAGTAAAAATCTCTCTGCAAACCTACGCAGCCCTGCCCAACCCTGGGGAGGTGTGTAAGGTAATCACCTATCAGCAAATCAGGGAAGATTCTCACGTACTTTATGGTTTTGCCGAGCCCACCGAGAAGATTCTATTTTTGGATTTAATCAGTGTGTCGGGGGTAGGTTCGGCCACCGCACTGATTATGCTGTCGTCTTTATCGGCCGCCGAAATCAAAACGGCCATTGTCAACGAAGATGTAAAACTAATTCAAACCATTAAGGGAATTGGTGGTAAAACAGCGCAACGGGTCATCATTGACTTAAAAGATAAAATCAAGAAAGAAGGCACTATTGCTACCCAGCCCAATATCTTTATTACGGCCAACAGTCAAGTAAGGAGCGAAGCGATTGCGGCCTTAACGATGCTCGGTATTCCCAAACCTACCGCCGAAAAGAGCGTAGATACAATCCTCAAACGAGAAGGCGACCAAATTACGGTTGAGCAGTTGATTAAACTGGCATTGAGGTAAATCGCAGGAGACTACCGCAAAATCCGCAGTTTCGCAAAGCTTAGCAACAGCGTTTTTTCGCCGACAGTATCAAACTGAATCACGGCTTTGCGGTCGGTGCCGTTGATGTCCATTTTCTTTACCGTTCCTTTACCAAACTTGGGATGTTCTACCCGATTGCCTTCTTCCAAAGTTGACGTATCGCTCGCTACAAAGTCGGTAGAGGCTGACTGAGGTACGCTCGTAGCCTGCGTAGAAGGGCGTTGTCCATTTGCCAATCGACTGGCGGGTGTGGTCGGGCTTCCTTCACTGGCGGGCTTTTGTACACTGCCAGGAGTTGGTGAAGGTTTCCGAATAAAATTCATGGCCGTCGGCTCAACGTTGTTGCGATATTCGTCAAAGCCTCCCGAACGACGACCTTTGGACGTAGTCAAAAAACGTTGGTCTACTTCGTATAAAAAACGGCTTGGTTCGCACATGTTCAATCGGCCCCAATTGTAGCGGCTTTCGGCGTAGGAAAAGGTAAGCTTGCTTTCGGCACGGGTAATGGCCACGTAAAACAATCGGCGTTCTTCTTCCAAATCTTCGCGCTTTTCGAGCATCATCTGGCTCGGAAAAAGTCCTTCTTCCAATCCTACCACGTACACATTTTTAAACTCTAAGCCTTTGGCACCGTGAATCGTCATGAGCGTTACGCGGTCGGTATCGCCATCGTCCGATTCATCGGCGTTGGTTAGCAATGAAACCGTTTGCAGAAACGAACTGATGGTTTTGTCCTCGTTGTCAGCATTATCCACAAACTCCTTAATAGCATTCAGCAATTCCTGCACGTTTTCGTAGCGGCTCAAGCCCTCCACGGTTTTGTCTTCGTACAATTCCTTCAAAATACCCGACGTCTTGGCCACGTGTGCCGCAACGGTATAAGCATCTTTGCCTTCCTCAATCAGCAGTTTAAAACTCTTGATAAGAATCGCAAAGCTTTCAATCGGTAGGGTAGCTCGCCCCGAAATGTACTTGGTGATGTTGGAAACCACCTCCCACACCGGCACTTGGTTTTCGGCGGCCGTCACCGCGATTTTAGCCACGGTCGTGTCGCCAATCCCGCGCTTGGGTAAATTGATAATACGCTTAAAGGCTTCTTCATCGCTTTGATTCACCACAAACCGCAAATACGCCAGCAAATCCTTGATTTCTTTTCGTTGATAAAAGGAAAGCCCGCCAATGATGCGGTACTTGATATTCTGCCTACGCAACGCCTCTTCAAACGACCGTGATTGGGCATTGGTGCGGTACAAAATGGCAAAATCGGTATTGCGCAGCCCTTTGTTTACTTTTTCTTCAAAAATCGCCGACGCAATCAGACGCCCTTCCTCATTGTCTGAACTCGCTTTTACTACCTCAATCAAGCCGCCTTCTTCATTGGCCGTAAAAACGTTTTTCTTCAACTGTGCTTTATTGCGGGCAATGACCGAATTGGCGGCGTTGACGATGGTTTGGGTGGAGCGGTAGTTTTGCTCCAGCTTGACCACTTTTACTTCGGGAAAGTCTTTCTCAAAATTGAGAATGTTCTGAATATTCGCCCCGCGAAAGGCATAGATACTCTGGGCATCGTCGCCCACCACGGCAATATTGCGATGCACCGCCGCTAACTTTCTGGTAATGAGATACTGCGCCACGTTGGTGTCCTGAAACTCATCCACCAATACGTACTGAAACTTATGTTGGTATTTGTTTAACACCTCAGGAAAATCACGAAACAGCACGTTGGTATTGTACAATAAATCGTCAAAATCCATGGCGTTGGCCTGAAAACAACGCGTAGTATAGGCCTTGTACAAGCGTCCGATTTCGGGAAGCTTAGCGGCTTCGTCGTCAGCTCTGAAAAGTTTATTGGCTAGGTAGTCATCGGCTGAAATCAGGTTATTCTTGGCCCCCGAAATACGGTTAAAGACAACGTTTGGTTTATAGGTTTTATCGTCCAGGTTCAGCTCCTTGACGATGCTTTTGATAAGCGATTTTGAATCGTCGGTATCATAAATGGAGAAATCGGAAGTATAGCCTAAATAGCGTGCTTCGATGCGTAAAATTTTGGCAAAGACGGCGTGAAAGGTTCCCATCCAAATGTTACGCGCCTCAAAACCAACCACTTTCTCAATCCGGTCGCGCATTTCGCCCGCAGCTTTGTTGGTAAAAGTCAACGACAAAATCCGAAACGGGTCAACGCCATTTTCAATAAGGTGGGCAATTCTGAGTGTCAATACACGCGTTTTTCCCGAACCCGCTCCCGCAATAATCATCAAAGGCCCTTCGCCGTGCGTAACGGCCTGCGCCTGTGGTTCGTTCAACCCGCTTAAATAACCTGTCATTGGAAAAGAATCAATTTTATGAAAACAAAGAACAAAGTTAGGGAAAAATGCCCTCTTTCGGGCCTGCTTCCGTCATGAATGTATCGGTTTTCAGGAAAGACCCCGAATCAACGCCTGATAGTATCAACTGATACGGCTCCAATTGGTGGATTCTTTGTGCAAAGAATCAATGTGGGAGCGAATAGGCTCGTTTTTGGGAAGAATGAAAGTGGGGTCTTCGTTCAGAATACTTTCGGCAGCGGCGCGGGCCGCCTTTAAAATTTCTCCATCTTTGGCCAAGTCAGCAATCAAGAGGTCGAGCAAACCACTTTGCTGCGTACCAGCCAAATCGCCGGGGCCACGGAGTTTGAGATCTACATCAGCAATTTCAAACCCGTTGTTGGTTTGGCAAAGTGTCTCAATGCGCAAGCGCGTATCCTTACTAAGCTTTACACCCGTCATGAGTACGCAATAACTCTGCTCCGCACCGCGCCCCACGCGACCGCGCAACTGGTGCAACTGAGAAAGCCCAAAACGCTCGGCACTTTCTATCACCATCACACTGGCATTGGGTACGTTTACCCCTACTTCTATCACCGTAGTGGCAACCATGATTTGGGTTTCGCCCCGCACAAAGCGCTGCATCTCATCGTCTTTCTCGTAGGCCAGCATTTTACCGTGCACGATGCTCACGTGGTATTCTGGAAACGCCCGACTGACGCTCTCATAGCCGTCCATGAGGTCTTTATAATCCAATTTTTCCGACTCCTCAATGAGCGGATACACCATGTACACTTGCCGACCTTTCTTGATTTCGTCGCGTAAAAAACCAAACACGTTGATGCGATGCTGGTCGTAGCGATGTACGGTTTTGATGGGTTTTCGTCCCGCAGGCAGCTCGTCGATTATGCTCACATCCAAATCTCCGTAAAGTGTCATGGCCAACGTGCGTGGAATGGGCGTGGCGGTCATGACCAATATATGCGGCGGAATTGTAGGATTTTTAGCCCATAATTTGGCCCGTTGGGCCACGCCGAAACGGTGTTGCTCATCAATGATACAAAGTCCTAGGTTTTTGAACTGAACGGGGTCTTCAAGCAGGGCGTGTGTCCCTACAATGATATGAATGTTTCCTTCGGCTAAATCGGGGAATATCAGTTTTCGTCCTTTTTTGGTGGTAGAACCCGTCAGCAGGGCTATTTTTAGCCCCAGGGCTTCGGCAAACCCTTTCAGCCCTCGGTAATGCTGGTCGGCTAGGATTTCGGTGGGGGCCATGATACAGGTTTGTGCGCCATTGCCGATGGCCATCAGCATCGCAATAAACGCCACGATGGTTTTGCCGCTGCCCACGTCTCCCTGCAACAGGCGGTTCATATGTTTGCCCGTTTTAAGGTCGTCGTGGATTTCACGTAATACCCGCTTTTGAGCGTTGGTCAGTTCGAAGGGCATACTGCCTTCCGTATAAAATCGCTTCACCAAATCGAGATTCGTGAAAATCTGCCCCGGATACTCCGTCTTGTGAAGAATTTTATTTTTGATTAGCCGCAACTGATTGTAGAACAGCTCCTCAAATTTGAGCCTCCGCAACGCCTGATTTAGTGCCGCTTCGCTCTCAGGCAAGTGGATATTCCACATGGCATCCGTTTTGGAAAACAGCCTGAACTTCCGCACCAGTTCTTCGGGCAAAGTTTCCCTAAAATGCGGGGTAGCTTGCTCCAGCAGCGTCCGCATTACTTTACTCAGAAAGCGGCTATCGAGGTGTTTTTTGCGAAGGGTTTCGGTCAGGTTATAAACCGGCTGAAAATACCCCCCGTTTTCATTTTCGGGGTTGATGGTCTCAATTTCGGGGTGGCTAAAATTGAAGCGCTGCCCATAACGCTGGGGCTTACCATAAGCAATGTATTCTCCGCCTTCTTTAAAATGCTTAAGATGCCAGTCGATGCTCTGAAAATACACAAATTCTACAACCCCAGTACCGTCCGTAAATTCGACGGTCAGGCGGCGTTTAAACCCCTCGCCTACTACCACCATACTCCGAATACGGCCTTTGAGCTGCACCGCCGTCAGTTCTTCCGTCAACTCGTTGATGCGATGAAAACGACTGCGGTCCTCGTGCCGAAACGGGTAATATTGAATTAAATCACCAAAGGTAAAAATATTGAGTTCTTTGTTGAGCGTAACCGCCCGTTGGGGGCCTACGCCTTTTAAAAACTCAATTTTTGTATCAAAAAAATTTGTAGTAGTTCGTTGGTTCATGGGCACGTACCTAATCTTGTCATTCTAACGGTCAAAAATAAAATTGATGTTTTAAATCGGTGAACAGTTAGCATGGCAAAATATACAGCAGGAGATTTTAAAGTAAAAATAGCCCTTTAACAGTATTTTTCCAACAAACTTACGTTTTATCGGAAATGAGTTCACCACTAATTGTTTGATGCAATGAACCGCCGTGAAGCCATCTCTCAACTTTCTGTATTGACGACTGCCACGCTGAGCGCAGGAGGTGCTTTCAGCATGACAAATCGCAGCAATTATCAAATCGGAGCCTGCGACTGGTCGTTGCGCCTTAACTGCAATCCCGCAGCATTTGACTACGCCCAAAAAATAGGCTTGGAAGGCGTACAGGTAAGCTACAATTCCAAAAGTGACCTCAACTATTTGTCGCGCTCCGAAAATCGGCAGGCCATTCTCGCCGCGTCTCAGCGTACAGGGGTCAAAATTGCCAGTTTAGCCATCGGAATGCTCAACGACGTACCGCTCAAATCCGAAGCAAAAACGGTGGAGTGGGTCAGCGAAAGCATCGATGCCGCCAAAGCGCTGGGCACTAACGTGATTCTTCTGGCCTTCTTTGGAAACGGTGATTTACGCAAAGACGATGCTAGCAAAAAAGTAGTCATCGAACGGCTAAAGCAACTTACCCCCAAGGCTGAAAAACAGGGCATTATCTTAGGTATTGAGTCTTATTTAAGCGCGGAAGAGCACATTGAAATCATTGAAGCCGTAGGCTCTTCCAATCTACAAGTCTATTATGACCCGCGCAATTCGGCCGATGCTGGCTATGATATTTACAAAGACATTCCGCTGCTGGGAAAGCGCAAACTGATTTGCGAAATCCACCTAAAAGACAACGAGTTTTTGCTCGGACAAGGCACCATGGACTGGCCCCGCATCAAAAGTTTACTTGATGAATCAGGTTACAAAGGCTGGGCGCAGATCGAGTGGTCGCAGCCCAAAGGCAAAAGCGTAGACGAAACCTATCCGCAGAATGTAAGCTACGCAAAAAAGATTTTTGGTTAATTATTCTCAATCATTGACTCACCCAAAAACAGGCATTACCCTTATGAACCGTCGTGAATTTATCGGGACAACCCTCGCGGGCAGCGCGGCGTTTACCCTGCAAGCCAAGCCGCCCGTGGCCGCAGGCACGCCCCAAATCTATGTTTTTTCCAAAATGTTTCAGTGGATTGAAGGATATGACCAACTCGCCGAAACCATCGCAGGGCTTGGCTTCAACGGCATTGACCTGACCGTTCGCCCGGGTGGGCACGTGTTGCCCGAGCGCGTGGAAGAGGATTTGCCCAAAGCCGTTGCGGCTTTTAAAAAACATAACCTTGTAGCTCCTTTGATGGTGACCACGATTTTGGACGCCGATGCCCAAAGCGAACGAATTCTGAAAACGGCACAATCACTCGGCATCAAACATTACCGCATGGGTTGGTATCCCTACAATATGAAGCAAGACATCGCTGGCCAAAGCGCGGCTTTTGGTCAGCGGATGAAGGCTGTGGCTGCCTTGAACGAAAAATACGGCATGGTTGGGCATTATCAAAACCACTCAGGCAACTATCATGGAGCACCGATTTGGGATGTGTACCAACAACTGCAAACCATCAAATCCAACGCCATAGGGTGCCAATACGACATCAACCATGCCACCGCCGAAGCGGGCGGCTCATGGGAAACGGGCTTTCGTCTCATTGCACCGCACGTCAAATCGATTGCCATCAAAGATTTTTTCTGGACCAAGAAAAACGACAAATGGGGCAAACAAGGCTGCCCGCTGGGTGAAGGCGTGGTCAATTGGCCCAAATACCTGGAATTGCTGAAACAATATAATATTCAATTGCCCATCACGATGCACTACGAATATCCATTGGGCGGGGCCGAAAACGGGGCTAAAAAACTCAGCATCAGCTCCCAGGAATTACTGACGGCGATGAAAAAAGATTTGACCTTATTTAAGCAATGGTGGGCGGAAGCAAAACTTTAGTTGATACCTTTGTCGAAATTTTCAGCAATGAGGTTGAAAACCTATTTCAACCTCATTGCCTTTGACAAAGTGATGTATGCAAATTATCATTGACGGACTTGGGAAGCGTTTTAACCGCGAATGGATTTTTAGAAATGTAATGCTTGAACTCAACGCCGGAAACAGCTATACGTTTGTAGGCCCCAACGGCAGCGGAAAATCCACCTTTCTCCAAGTTATTTCGGGCGTAATGCCCCTGACCGAAGGAAAAATAACTTATCAATTATCAAATAAAATCATCGACGAAGACGATTGGTACCGCCAAATCGTACTCGCGGCTCCTTATCTTGAGCTAATTGAAGAATTCAGTCTGGTCGAATTGCTCAATTTCCATGCGGGCTTTAAGCCTTTCAAAGCGGGAATTACCAACCAAGAAATCCTCCAACGTCTTGAATTGGACGCCTCAAAAGACAAAGCTATCAAGTATTTTTCGTCGGGAATGAAGCAACGTCTCAAATTGGCATTGGCCTTTTATTCGGATGTTTCTGTTGTGATGCTGGATGAACCCACCTCTAACCTCGACGCCAAATGGTCGGCGTGGTACCTCCAAGAAGTACAGCGTTTAGCCCCCAGCCAACTGTTATTGCTCTGCTCCAACGTTCCTGCCGAATACGATTTTTGTGACAAAGTCATCAATGTTGGCGATTATAAGCCTACCCAATAAATACAGACGTTGGCCGATATGCACAGAAATTGACAGTGCATATCGGCCAACGTCTACTAGTACTTTGCCAATACTTCTGCTACCAGTAATTCCCGATTCCGACAATGAAAACCGATAAAATAACGGTAGCAATGCCCAAAATAATAGTGCGGTACGTTATTGAAGAAACACCCTTCCATTCTTTGAAGTAAATCCCCCAAACGTTGGACACAATGATGATACATGCCATGTGCAGAATCCATGAGCTGGCTCCGTTGCCGAGTTTACTTTCACCCATCCCGTAGAAAAAGAACTGCAAAAACCACGTTGTACCGGCAATGGCCGAGAACATATAGTTAGTTTTGAGCGGGGCTTTAGCGTTGGTATAATCGCCGAAAGTACGATTGCGGGTATTTAAAATCATGCACCAGATAAAATTTGTAGTAAGCCCACCCCACAGCAGCGGCACAAAAATGACGTTATTCTGAAACAAAGGGTTACTACCGTTGACCAATGCGGCCTCGGCCATTACTTTTCCGGCTTCAATTCCAAAGTTGAAACAGGCGCTCAGCACGCCTGAAATGGTTGCCACAATTATCCCTTTCCAAAAATCAAACTCTTTGACACTTTCTTTCTTTTCTGCATCCGAAAGTTCATTTTCTTTCATTACACCCGCTTTACCGCAGATGTAAATCCCTGCCAAACAAACCGCTACGCCCAGCAATACGATTTGTCCGCCCGTGCTTCCCAACATACTCGAAAAAGTCCCTTTAGTGTCGTCAGTAAACAAATCGCGGTAAATCGGCGGAATCAACGCTCCGAAGGCCGAACAAAAGCCCAATACAATAGCCATGCCAAGCGACATACCCAGATAACGCATGGTCAAGCCGAAGGTCAAACCGCCAATGCCCCACAGCACACCTAACACGTATGTCCAAAACAGCGTAGTACTGTCAGTGTTACGAATAATGTCCATGAAGTTTGGCACAGTCAAATAGGCGGCAATAAACGGTGCCAATAACCACGAAAACAGCCCGCCTACAATCCAATAACTCTCCCACGACCAATCACGTACTTTTTTGTAAGGAATATAAAAACTACCGGAAGCAAAACCCCCGATGAAGTGATAAATAACACCAAATAATACCTGCATGATGAAAGGGTTTAGTACTACGTCTTTTTTGTCGAAAGATACAGCAAGCGTTTTTCTACCTTCACCCTGTACTCTCCTGTTTGCAAACCAGTTGCGAGTAAAAACCGCTTACAGGCTGCTTTTTTCTAACAAATTCTTTCTTCACAAACCTATGAATTCCAAAAACAAAAAAATGGTTAACCGTCGTGGCTTTCTGAAAGGAAGCGCCGTAACCGCCGCAGGGTTTATGATTGTACCCCGTCATGTACTTGGCAAGGGCTTCGTGGCTCCCAGCGACAAGCTAAACATGGCCGCCGTGGGATGCGGCGGCAAAGCGGGGGTCAATATTCCATTAGCCTACAACAATGGCTCAGACAACATTGTGGCACTTTGCGACGTGGACGACCGCCAAGCCGTGAAGTTTCGTAAGCAGTTTCCCAATGCACCCTACTATAAAGATTACCGCAAGATGTTGGAAAAAGAAGCCAAAAACATCGACGCGGTCATTGTCACTACCCCCGACCACATGCATTACGTCATCGGCAGTGCCGCCATGCAATTGGGCAAACATATTTACCTCGAAAAACCCCTCACACACGATATTTGGGAAGCCCGAATGCTGACCCAACTCGCCAAAGAAAAGAAACTTGTGACTCAAATGGGCAACCAAGGCTCCAGCGGCAAAGGCACCCGCCAAACCGAAGCCATTGTCCAGTCGGGCATGATTGGAGAAGTACATACCGTGGAGGTTTGGACCGACCGCCCCGTGTGGCCGCAAGGGGTAAAGTCGCCCAGAGATAAAAAAGAAACTATGCCTATTCCGGCCGAGGTGGACTGGGATTTGTGGCTCGGCACTGCTCCTTACCGCGAGTACCACGAAGCCTACATGCCCACGCGTTGGCGCGGTTATTGGGACTTTGGTACGGGCGCACTCGGCGACATGGGTTGCCACTTCATGGATGTGCCGTTTCGTACCCTCAAATTGGGGTATCCTACCTCCGTTGAGTGTTCCGCGAGTTCGGTATATGCCGATTTTTTCAAAGAGGCTTTCTTTGGCGATATTGGCCCACAAGCCACGTCAATCCACTTTAAATTTCCCAACCCAAGTTCTAAGAAATATCCCGAATTAAGTCTTTCGTGGTACGACGGCGGCATCCGACCCAAAATCCCCGAAGGCTGTGATTACGAAAAAATATTTGCCAGTGTTGACGGCGGTGTTATGTTTATCGGAACCAAAGGAGTACTCGCCTGTGAGCTGTTTGGCAACAATCCTAAATTATTTGTCAAAGGACAATTACAGGACGTAAAATTCCCCGCTCCCACCCGCCCGTTGGTTGAAGGAGACACCACAGGCCACCAACAGCAATGGGTAAAAGCCTGCAAAGCGGGATTCGGAACCTACACTAGCTCTTCGTTTGATGAAGCAGGGCCCTTGGCCGAAATCGTATTGATGGGCAACTTGGCCGTTCGTAGCTATCTACACCGCGAAAATGGTAAATTCACTGGCCGTAAAAAACTTCTTTGGGATGGGGCCAATATGAAAATCACCAATTTTGACGTTGCTAATGCATTTGTAAAGCGGCAATACCGCGAAGGTTGGACCTAAACAATTTGAGCCGAAAGTAGCTATTTGTTCTCCCTCAACAAAGCCAAAACTTAGGAATAAGTTTTGGCTTTGTTGATAAAAATAACGGTCAAAATTTAACGAAACATAAACTGTCGCATAAACTCGTCCTTAAAAGAACGCCCCAACGGAAAGGCTTGGCCATTGATGGTCACTTCGTGCTCGTTAAAAGATTCAATTCGATGGATATTGACCGCGTACGAACGGTGAATACGAACCAAGTGCTTGATTGGCAGCCGTTCCAATACTCCACCTACGGTCTGACGAATAACGTATTTCTTCTGAGACGTAACGATATTGGTGTACATACTCTCGGCTTCAAGATAAAGAATGTCGTCTAATCTGAATTTGACAAATTGGTAGTTTTGCTTGATAAAAATACATTCATTTACCTGCAAAATGGCTTCTTTTCGGGCTACATCCGTTTTTGTGTCTTTCAAGATTTTCATCGGATGAACCCGCATGGCAAAATTATTAATCGCCATTTCGATTGCCATCCTGAGGTTAACGATGTGATACGGCTTGGGAATATACGCCGCCGGGTAGGTCTCTTTGGCGCGTTCGAGGGTTTCGGCGTCGGTAAAAGCGGTTAAATAAATAATCGGGGATTGCCGAAAGTCAATGAGCCGTTTCACCGTTTCTATCCCGTCCCAGTCACCGTTGATGTGGATGTCGCACAGCACCAAATCCACTTCATTTTTTTGATAAAATTCAAGCGCTTCGGGGCCATTGTCGGCTACAAATGCAACCTCATAGCCTTCCGCTTCGAGGGTATCACTCAAATCGGTGGCTAGAATAAATTCGTCCTCAATGATTAATATCTTCATTTTTTATGCCACCAATTTCATTTTTTCTGGAGAGATATACAATCGACAATAGGTTCCGTTTTGGTTTTCAATCGTGAAGCTACCCCCAATCTGTTTTGTAAGCCCTGCAATCAGTTTTTTGCCAAAAGAATCCTTGGCGCGATTCCAGCGCTCCATGTCTAATCCAGGCCCGTTATCTTGTATTTCCAACGACAGCCCCACTTTATTTTTCAACGTAATTTTTAATGCTGGATGGACGGCTTCTGTATAAGCATACTTGAAAGAATTGGTCAACAACTCATTGATTATCAACCCCAAAGAAATGGCCAAATCTACATCCATTTCTTCCTGCTCAACACTTAGTTGCACCTCAAAATTATCCACCTCATGCCCATACGCGTTCATCAGGCTATCCACCAAATCGCTGATGTATTCTTTGATATTGATGGTTGAGACTTTGTCATTCTGGTACAACCGCTGATGAATCAACGACATAGCTTCTACGCGTTGTTGCCCTTGCCGAACCGCCAAAACGGCCTTTTCGTCCTCCATTTTACTCGATTGTATTTTCAACAGACTGCTGACAATCGCTAGGTTATTTTTTACGCGATGGTGAAGTTCCTTCATCATCAGTTTTAAATCATCGGATTGCTTTTGAATCTGCGACCGATTCTCTTTTATCTTTTTATATTGCCAATACAGCGTCCCCAACAGGCCCATTAAAACCAACAATCCCAAGCCCGCAAATGCCAGTTGATTCCGTTGCAGCGCATTTTTTTCATTCAGGCTTTTTATTTCAATCTCCTTTTTCTCGGTTTGGTATTTACTTTCAATCTCGGCAATGTTTTTGGTTTTTTCGACCCGCAAGGTAGAATCTTCCAATTGCTTGGCTATTTTCAGACTTGCCAATGCCTCTTTGTACAAACCCGCGTCTTCCTGAATCCCATAAAGTATTCCGTAGGCATTAAAGAGCCGATGAATGTCTTTGAGGGAGTGCGCAATAGCCACCGACTTTTGGGCGTAATCAATGGCTTTTTTATATTCTTTTTTCATCTGATACGCCCTCCCCAAACTCCGATAAGCGTGTTCAATTCCCTGTTGGTCGTTGTGATTGGCGTGAATCACCAGTGATTTCTCCAATTCAACAATTGCCTTGTCGTACTCTTTTTCGAAATCAATGTAAATCTGCCCCAAATTGGCGTGCAAAACGCCCGCATCCCGGTCAACTTTGTATTTTTCGGCATTCTTTAATCCCATCTTATAGGCATCTTCCGCCTTGCGAAATTCCTTCAAATCCCGGTAAGCAATCCCGGCATTGTTATACCCAGAAATCAAGCCGTTGGTATCCTCAACCACCTTGGCCATGTCTATCGCTTTCAAAGAAAACATGAGTGCTTTTCGCGTAAAAGCGGCAACTTTTTGGGAGTCGCCCATTTTTTTATACGTCAGGCCAATGCTGTTATAGACCCTTCCAAGCCCCCTTTTGTAGTCAATTGCTTCGTACAAATCAATGGTTTTCTGACTTGCCTGAAGGCTCTTTTCGAATTCATTTTGAGCACGAAAAAAGTTAGCCGCCAAATGATACGAACGGCCTTCCAGCTTTTTATCCATTGATTTTTTGGAAAAATCCTGCGCTATTTCAAGGTATTTTTGGGCCGAATCTGGTTGATTTCTACTGTAAGCTTCGCAAATATCCTGCACGATTTGGGTCTTTCTTTGGATGTCCGACGTTGTCGCTAACTTTTTTTTCAGAGAGTCTATTTGGGATGGTTTTTGGGCAAAACTAGTAAAGGCAATAAAGTATAGAATCAAGAAGTTTTTCATGGCAGCCTTAGCGCTACTGGGGAAGCAACATAGTAAATATAGTTTTCTAACGCTTAATTTTAACGAATTGCCCATTTGTAAGTGCGAGTTCTAACCAGTGGCTCCTGCATAGAGTCATTATTTTAGCACGACAAGATATTCAGAAAGATAAGCGCGATAACCCCAGAACCTACTAAAAAATTAAACCATCCAAGGTATTTAAGTTCATAAATAAAAACCTTAAATACCTTGGATGGTCCCTCAAAAAATCCCTTACTCACTCAGTAATTTCGTAATAAGTGCGTTGAAATCTTCAATAAACTGATCGTAGTATTTGCCAGTACCCGGGCCAGAGAAGCCCGTGTGAATTTCGCGTACGCGTCCTTTTTTGTCAATAAAAATGGTGGTTGGATACCCCGCTATTTTGTTGAGCGCAGGGAGCGATTTGCCCGCATCAGCATCGTTGGTACCCGCCAAAAGCAGCGGATAGGGCACGCCGAAACGCTTGCCCATAAAATCAATTTTCGGCCCTGATATTTTCATTTCGGGCGAACGTTCAAACATCAAACCCACGATTTCTACCCCGCGTTTGGCATTTTTTTCGTACCAAGGCACCATAAAACGGGTTTCGTCCATGCAGTTTGGGCACCACGTCCCAGACAGCTGCAAAACCACAACTTTCCCTTTGTAGCGTTCGTCTTTCAACGAAACAATGTTTCCTTTGGTATCGGGGAAAGCAAAATCAAGCGTTTCAAAACCCGGCTTCAAATAAGTCAATGCCGTAGGGGGAGGCAATTCAGCTTTTTCGTCGCGGTAAGCTACAAAGTGTTGGAAACCAGAAATGCCTGACCATAATCCCCCTCGAATCGTACCGTTGGAAGCAATGGCAGCTCTGAACAAAAAAGCATGAGAACCGTCGTAGCACGACATAAAAAGACTATCGCCAATCACATCACCCGCCAAATACCGATAATCTCCCGTAGGAGTCAGTACCGTTCCTGCTAATTTTGCACCTTTTTGTTCCAAAATACCGACGGCAAAAGTGGAATCTTTTGCTTGAGGACGCAAAAAATAAGTGGCGTATTTACCAGTTACGTTTTTCGTGGTTTTGGCGGGGGTTTTGGCAAAAAGATGCACCTCGCCTTTTTCGGCTTTGAAAGGAAGCACCGATACCCAAACGCCATTTCTGTTTTTCTTCCAAGATCCCGTCATTGTATTGCCTGATACTTTGGCAACCAAATCAGAATCAAAAATCAGCATCGGAATATGAATCGAATCGCCTACCATGTAGGCTTCATCCATGGCCAAGCGCTCCGAGCCATTTAGTACAAAAACTTCATATTTTCCGTTGGCTTTCGGATTGATTTCCAGCCCGAAGGGCAAATCATGCACTCCACGCTGTAGCGCAGCGCGCCAAGTACTTTTAGGGATGTTGGTTTGGCTAAAGCCTACAAAAAAACTGCTCAATGCGAGCAAAGTAGCGACTGCTTTTTTCATATAGTTTGTTAAGATGGGTAATTTGTATTTAACAACTGTTTTTTTAGAAAAGTTGGCTTCACCACATTTTATTCCCCATTTTGCCGCGTTTCCTTATGATTTTAAAACTATTTAATCCATTGAATCAGTTATTCCTGTAAACTTCGTGTAGAAATTGGTTGCCAAACTCAATTAATACGCCTTCCCCAAGAGATTGTGGCTCTTTTCAATGCTTATAATTATGCGATAAATCTTCCTCTTTTTGGGGCTCATCTTCAAAATCATACCGATAAATAGACTCAACGGGCGAGCCGGGTGGGATTTCGGTAATTGAATTAATCAAACCCGTATGTAAATCAAATACCCAACCGTGCAGATGCGGATAATTTCTCTTTTTCCAAGCTTTTTGCACTATCGTGGTTTTGGCCAGATTTTTGGTCTGCTCAATGACGTTAAATTCAACCAAACGGTCAAAACGCTCCTGCCCCTCGGGCACCGCCTCAAGCTCATCATAATGCTTTGAATAGACATCCTTGATATTCCGCAACCACTTGTTGATTAAACCAAAATCCTTGTTGGTCATGGCGGCTTTTACGCCCCCGCAGCCATAGTGTCCTACCACCAAAATGTGCTTTACTTCCAACACCTCTACCGCGTACTGCAATACACTTAGCATATTTATGTCGGTATGAATCACCAAGTTGGCCACGTTGCGGTGAACAAAAATTTCGCCAGGAGCCGTGCCTGTCACCTCATTGGCGGGCACCCGGCTGTCGGCGCAGCCAATCCACAAGAACTCAGGCTTTTGATCGGCCGCCAATTCGTCGAAATAACTTTCGTCGAGCATAAGCTTTTCAGCAGCCCAAGATTTATTCGCCAGTAATAGTTTTTTGTATGATTGCATTGGATTTTTGTTTTGCGATTTTACGTCTCGTAATCCCCTTAAATTCCACTTGAATTCCTCTTAACGGGGCATCGGCCTCAAATTCTTCTAGGGTTGTAAAAATATCGTGGTCGATAAATTGTGCCCTCAGGCCATCCACAAACACATAGTCTCCTGGTTTTAAGGCCGCCAATACTTCTTTCAAATGGGCCTTGTTTAAAAATGATACATCCTTTTTAAACCAAATCAGTACCGTTTCCTTGTCTCGTCCTACACTTATTGCCGACAGATTGTTGGTATACACAATGTAAATCATGCCCACAATCAGCCCAATGGCCAGTCCAATCAATAAGTCGGTAAACACAATGGCAAGGACCGTAATAATGAAGGGAATAAATTGGTCGGAGCCTTCACGGTACATTTTTTTAAAAATCTCGACCGTCGCTAGTTTGTAACCAACCGATATAAGCAATGCCGCTAAACAAGCCAATGGGATATAATTGAGTAATTGGGGAATAGAAAACACCGCCAACAGCATCAAAAGCCCATGAATGAAAGACGAAAGGCGCGTTTGCGCGCCGCTGTACACATTGACCGAAGTTCGAATCGCTACCAACGTGAGCGGCAAGCCTCCAATCAGGCCCGAAACTATATTGCCGATTCCCTGCGCCTTCAATTCCTGATTGGGAGATGATATACGACGTCTTGTATCCAACTTATCGGCGGCTTCTAAGCTGAAAAGCGACTCAATGCTTCCCACAATCGCCAACGTAAGGGCCGAAATATACACTTGTGGATTGGCCAAGATTTCGAACGCTGGAAAATTGAACGCGGCTTTTGCATCGGTCCAATCACGAATGAGCGGAACCCGCACCAAGTGACTTTCCTCTTTCAAACTCATGGCTGGAAACCATAACGCCAGCAACTGATTAAGGACAACCCCCACTAAAACCACCACCACACCCCCTGGGATTGTTTTGAAGAATTTTATCCCCCTTTTTGCAGAATAATCCCACCAAGCAATCAGCCCTAAACAGAACACACTTATCAAAATAGCTCCCGCATTGGGATGACTCAAGGCTTCTATAATTTCTGAGAATGTGTTGCGCTGGTCGGCTTGCGAAAATTCAAATTCGCCTTCATAATCGGCATCCCATCCTAAGGCATGAGGAATTTGTTTCAGGATAATCACAATTCCAATAGCGACCAACATACCACTAATAACGCTGGAAGGCACAAAACTGCTTAATCGGCCTGCTTTTAGCCATCCCAACAAGAATTGTATTACGCCAGCCAACACCACGGCCATCAGAAAATTGGGATAGCTACCCAGTCGTTGAATACTATCAAAAACAATGACAGTAAGCCCCGCGGCGGGCCCACTGACACTGATTTCCGACCCCGAAAACAAAGTAACGACAATACCCCCCACAATGCCAGCCAGTAATCCCGAGAAAAGGGGCGCCCCCGAAGCCAGCGCGATACCGAGGCACAACGGCAGCGTTACTAAAAACACCGCTACCCCTGCTGAAAAATCTTTATTCAAATATTTTAACGTCATCCGAGTTGGGGTTTATTAGACTGCTATCCCTTGTAAATGCGGGGGGCGTTTCGCCAAATTAATGGCGTAAACTTTCTACACTAAATTCAGCATTTTCAGGGTCACGAATAAACATGACATCGTCATAAAACTCCACTTCGCCCGTCTCTACGTTATACATTGCACCTACAACCCCAATTTGGCCATTTTCGACCAATTGTTCCAAAATAAAACTTCGTTCAATAATGTTTCTTACATTACGCTTCACATTTATTGTAGCGACATTTTCAACGAACGTTTTATTGGTAGAATTACGATTTTCTTTGGTTTCATTTTCCTGATAAACAGCTGGTTGAAGTTTAGCCAAAAGTTCCGTTAAATTCCCCATTTCTACATGGTCGCAAGCCCCTTTTACGGCACCACATTTAGTATGCCCCAAGACAACAATCAATTTTGAACCTGCCAATTTACAGGCAAATTCCATGCTACCCAAAATATCGGTATTTACGATATTACCCGCAATCCTTACCGAGAAAATATCTCCTAGCCCTTGGTCAAAAATAAGCTCGGCAGATGTTCTGCTATCGATGCAGCTTAGTACAATGGCAAATGGCCATTGGCCTTCTCGCGTATCATTTACTTGTTCTAATAAATCTCGTTGAACTTTCAAATTGTGGATAAACCTCTCGTTGCCTTCCTTTAAAATTTGCAAGGCCTTCCTTGGCGTCAGATTGGATTGTGTTTCTTTTGAATGTGCTTTCATTTTTTAAGTTTTTTTTGTGGCTCAATGTCCACAGGATTAATTTAAAATTGGTAGTAATGCAATTGCGTACACATGGTTTAATGCCCTGCCACACCCTTAAATGCCGGAATTCCCTTCAACTCCAGTTTGATTCCCCTCAAAACGGCGGTCTCTCTAAAATTATGGATGATTTCGAGAACGTCTAAATCAATGTTGTGGGATTTGGTCCCGTCAATGATGACGTTCGAATTTAAAGGCAGTTTATCTAAGGTAAGCGTAATGACTCCTTTGTTGATAAACGTCACGTCTTCTACCAGCTGAATCGTAATCGTTTCACCCTCACTACGTTTCTCTTTCATAAAATAGTACGCTCTTTTATAATTATTGCGCAAAATAAAGAAAATCGAAACGGCCATTCCGATGCCAATTCCTTTCAATAAATCAGAAAACAAAATCGCAACAATGGTCACTACAAAAGGCACAAATTGCTCCCAACCCAAGGCATACATCGACTTAAAGAGGGATAATTTGGCCAGCTTGTAGCCCACCATCAACAAAACGGCGGCCAAACAGGCCAACGGTATTTTGTTTAGTAAGGAGGCAAAACCAACCACGCTGATTAATAAAAACAGCCCATGAATGATGGCCGATTTTTTGGTTTTAGCTCCCGAATTGATGTTGGCTGAACTGCGCACAATAACGGCCGTCAGAGGAAGTCCGCCAATCAACCCAGAAATAATATTACCCAATCCTTGGGCTTTTAATTCACGGTTGGTAGGGGTATTACGCTTATAAGGGTCAAGTTTATCGGCTGCTTCTACGCTCAGCAGCGACTCCAAACTTGCCACAATGGCGATGGTAAACGCAATGATATAAACGTTGTAGTTGCTAAACCCTGAAAAGTCGGGCAGGGTAAATTGACCAATAAATTCATTGACAGAACTTGCCACTGGGAGCTTGACAAGGTGGTCATTTTCCAAAGCGAGTACGGGAAATGCGACTTTAAAGAACTCATTTAACCCAACCCCCAAGGCCACAACGACCAATGCGCCAGGCACAAACTTAAAGAAGGTGTATCTTTTGAAGAATGGCTTATCCCAAGCAATAAGAATGAGGAGCGAAAGGGTAGCAATAATGATGGCGCCAGGCTGAAGAAAATTGAGCGCATTTAGGATTTCAGAAAATGTATTTTCTCCGTCTACCTGCACAAATACAAAATCACCTTCGCTGTCTTTGTCGTAGCCAAGAGCATGAGGAATTTGTTTGAAAACAAGAATTAAACCAATTGCCGCCAACATACCTTTGATGACGCTCGAGGGAAAATAATGACCGATAATCCCAGCTTTGAGGTATCCTAAAACAACCTGCATGATACCCGCTATTACCACCGCCAACAAAAACAGCTCATACGAGCCTAATTGTTGGATAGAGTTCAGCACAATAACGGTGAGCCCAGCCGCAGGCCCACTCACACTCACGGGCGAACCGCTCGCTATTGCGACCACAATCCCGCCAATAATGCCTGCAATAACTCCCGAAAAAAGAGGCGCCCCCGACGCCAAAGCGATACCTAAACAGAGGGGTAATGCCACTAAGAACACCACTAATCCGGCGGGTAAATCTTGTTTTAAATCATTCAGTAGGTCCTTCATTTTATTAAATTAAGTGGAATCTGTTTTTAGATTATTTTTTATTATAATTGAGAAGATGATTCGTAGCAATAACTGCCAACGATTAAGTACAACACATCACAGCGCAGCAGGTTATTTTTAGGGCTGTCGAGCAACATAAAAACAAAATCCATTGACAAACTGGGCCAAATAGGGCAATAAGTTTGTTAACCAAGCAAATACGCGACAGAACGGGTCGGAAAGGGTGAATTAAGAACAAAAAAGCACTAATGGCTTTCGGGAGGAGGAATACAAATCGACGTAAAATGCTCAGGAGCAGGCATTAGATACGTGAAATTAAGATGCGATTTGGTCAGCGCCGAGACGTTAAAAACGGGGTAAGATAAGGACTCAAATTCATCCCATCCTTCCTCGCCAGTTTCTTCGTCAAAAGGGCAATTGGTCTCAGAATCAGGGCAGGAAGAGTCCGCCATTTTTTCATTCGCAGCTTGTTTCTTAATATCCTTCAAAGTAGGCCTAAGGACTGACACCAGTCCTATAAGAAGACTAAAAAGAATCAACAAGAATACTTTTGCGTAATTCATTGACCAGCTTTATGTTAGATACAATTACGGCTGTAATTCTATGCAAAAATGAAACTATATTTTTAAATTCCCAACTATTATTTCAGTGACAAATCTACCTATTTCACCTTGATGAAAAACGCAGATTGGGTAAATTTACACTTATTTCTGCAAATTTAAATCAACTATTAAGCGGTTTCTAGCTCTTTTTGAATGGCTAACTTCGCCAACTCCACCAATTCTTCGGCACTTTTTCCTTTCGGTTCTATGGGTGTTAGGCTTATCCACGACAACCGCTCTAGACTGTTAAGCGGAAAAATCCCTTTTGGGTTCAATTTACCCGTGTTTTTAATAGCGACAGGTACCACCAAAGCATGGGGGGCTTTTTTGACGAGTATGGCCACCCCCCCCACAGCAAACTGCTTTAGCTCGCCCGTTCTTGAACGGGTTCCTTCGGGAAAAATCGCCGCTGAAAACTTCGTTTCTTCAATCAACTTACCCAAACGGGCTATTTCAACGATGGCTTGCTTTCCGTCTTTTCGGTCAATGAGCGCAGCCCCGCTTTTACGCAGATTATAAGAAATGCTGGGAATACCTTTTGCCAATTCGATTTTGGAGACAAAAATTGGGTAGTTTTTGCGCATGTACCAAATCATTCCCACGATGTCAAACATACTCTGATGATTTGCCACAAAGATAACGGGCCGGTCAGTAGGCAGCTCTGTTTTTGCTTCATGGTGCAGGCGGGTCCCCAGTATCCACAATCCGTGCAATAGAAATCCATTGAGCCAATGAACCGATTTTTGGTGCGTTCGGCGGCCAAAAAGATGAAAACAAATGACTTGTATGACGTGAAATATCACCAGTGTCAAACCAAAATAAATCATGTAAACACTGCTGAGGAAGTAATCTAGTATTTTTTTCATGCAATTGTGGGAAATAAATCTATCCAGAGGCAAAATTAATCAAACATTCCTAAAACCACACAGCAACAATTTTCCTAAAATAATGCGTACCTTCGGCCCAATTTCGTGATAGTTAAGTTAAACGTTTTACATAATATGCAACTCCCCGCCACCCGCATAGAGGTAATGAAATTCATTGGGCAAAAGATTGACTCTGTCTTTTATGAATTTCTCAAACCCATAGAAGAGCTCTGGCAACCCTCCGATTTTTTGCCAGATTCTGCCAACGAAAACTTTTTGTCGGACGTCAAACTCCTTCAGGAAGCCGCCCGTGAACTGCCCTACGACTATATCGCCGTATTGGTTGGTGATACCATCACCGAAGAGGCCCTTCCAACCTACGAATCGTGGCTCATGACCGTTGAAGGCGTCAATCAGCAGGACCCACAACAAGGCTGGACCAAATGGATACGCGCTTGGACCGCCGAAGAAAATCGCCACGGCGATTTGCTCAACAAATATTTATACCTTTCAGGACGGGTAAACATGCGCGCCATGGAAGTATCTACCCAGTACTTGATTGCGGATGGATTTGACATCGAAACGGGCACGGACCCCTACCGCAACTTTGTCTATACTTCTTTTCAGGAGTTGGCCACCAATATCTCGCACCGCCGCACGGCTACTTTGGCCAAACAATACGGAAACACGTTGCTGTCAAAAATGTGCGGAGTCATTGCCGCCGATGAAATGCGCCACGCCAAGGCCTACAAGGCGTTTGTAGAACGGATTTTTGAGGTTGATTCTTCCGAAATGATGCTGGCATTTGAAGACATGATGCGCAAAAAAATCGTCATGCCTGCGCACTTCTTGCGTGAAACGGGCGTCAAAATAGGCGAAACATTCAGTCATTATTCTGACGCAGCCCAACGAATCGGTGTCTACACCACGTACGATTACATCGAAATCATGGACTCGTTGCTCAAAGAATGGAAGATTGACAAAGTTAGCGGTCTCAACGAAGCTGGCGAAAAGGCTCGCGACTATTTGATGGCCCTACCCACTCGCCTAAAACGCGTAGCAGAACGCACCAAAGTGCCTAACTTGGACTATAATTTTAGCTGGATATCAGCGTATTAGACTTAGTCTTTAATCCATATTTACCAACAAAAAAGCAGCGAACACAGTCGCTGCTTTTTTGTTGGTAAATCGCCTTGTTTTTTGAAAACTTAGGCGATTTCAACCGTATTTTTGCGCAAATGCTTAGGCAAACGGCGGGCTGCCAGAGGGTGTTCGGACAGACTTTCGTGTAAATCTAATCCCCGCAAAGTCAACGAACCGCCCTTTGATTCAAAATCCCGACGGAAGTTGTTGAGGTTATCGGCAACGGTATGGTCGACATACGCGGCTTTTGAAAAATCAATCACCAACGAACTACCCGCCGGAACTTTCATCAATAAGCTTTTCAATTTTAAGTAATTGGCAAACACCGCCGCGTTGTTTACATTCAATTGATACACGCCTAGCTCTTTTTCTTGAAGTTCAAAACGTGATTTGACAATGTCGCTCAGTTTTACCCCGAATGCTATCTGAATGATAAACTTGGTCAAGATACCCGCTGCAATACCAATCAACAAATCGGTAGCAATGGTGGTGATAATGGTAATCAGAAATATAGTAAGCTGCTCTTTACCAATGTGGTAAATATGGGCAAACTCCTTGGGGGAGGCCAAGCGAAAGCCTACAAAAATGAGCATAGCCGCCAACGAAGCCACTGGAACCATTTTGATAAGGGGCACCATCATTACGACAAACAAAAGCAGAAAAATACCGTGGAAGAAATTGGCCCAGCGGCTTTTCGCACCGTTATTTATGTTTGCCGAACTACGTGCCACTTCTGAAATCATCGGCAACCCTCCCAACAAACCCGCAATGGTATTACCAATTCCGACCGCAGTAAGATCTTTACTCAAATCTGACTTGCGTTTTTCGGGGTCAATCAAATCAATAGCCCGCCCCGTCAACAATGATTCAAGGCTTCCGATAAGCACAAACATCAAAAGGTATTTAAAGAAAATCGGAAACAGTTCGGGAGTAGTAAGCACTCCGAAGTTTACGTTCAAATTGAATGAAAAGTCGCCAGGAGTTACGAGTGGCTTAAAATTTTTGTAGGTAGGTTCGGTCAGGTGAAAATATTGTCCTAAAAGCACGCCCACAATCAATACTATAAGAGCTGGCGGCACTTTTTTCAATGCCTTGATATTCAGGTACTGCCATCCAAACAAAATGACCAAACTGATGGCCCCGATGATGGCAATGTGGTACTCCATGTGCGCCAGGCTGTGAGGCACCATTTCGAGCAACTCAATCGGCTCTTTTCCTTTCATTTCTGAAGGCGGGATACCTACCGCTAAATGCAATTGCTTCGACATAATGATAATCCCGATGGCCGCCAACATACCATGAACGGCCGAAAGAGGGAAAAAATCGGCGAGTTTGGCTACTTTAAGCACCCCTAAAAGAACTTGAATTAAGCCCGCCACAACAATCACACCCAACGCCAGTTTCCAGCCTAAATCCATGTCTCCTTTGCCGAGTTCGTCTACGGCGCCCGCCACGATGACAATCAAACCAGCCGCTGGCCCTTTGATGGTCAATTCAGAACCCGCAAAGAATGCAACAACAATGCCCCCAATGACGGCAGTCATCACGCCCATAATGGGCGGAAAATTACTGGCCCCCGCAATTCCTAAACAAAGCGGTAAGGCAATCAATGACACTAAAAAACCCGACAATAAATCTTTGCTCCAATAGGATTGTAAACTGTCAAAAATGCTTTCTTTTGATTTCATGATGCAGAGTGCTTGATTTTAACATCACAAAATTCCTCTTCTAGCATTAAACGGGTATTAAGGGCAGATTAAAAGGCGATTAAAAGAAACTTATCGCTATTTTAGCCACCCAAAAACAATCCAAAAAAACGTTTTGAAAGTACCTTTTTCCGCCATTAATAACCACAAATGTATCTTTACGTTGACAGGAAAAACCAATCAACCCCATGAAAACCCTCTCTACTCTTCTCTTCCTCTTTGTCTGCTCACTCACCCTTTTTGCCCAGCCCAAAACGGTGGTCTTTCAAACTGATTTTGGCCTGAAAGACGGTGCGGTATCGGCCATGAAAGGAGTGGCGATGGGCGTAAATCCAAATCTGAAGCTTTTTGATCTTACGCACGAAATCCCTGCCTATAACATTTGGGAAGCGGCCTATAGGTTGGAACAAACCGCTCCCTATTGGCCAAAAGGCACCGTTTTTGTGTCGGTGGTCGACCCAGGCGTGGGCACAGAACGCAAGTCGGTAGTACTTAAAACCAAAAGTGGGCATTACTTTGTCGGGCCCGACAATGGCAGTTTTACCCTCATTGCCGAGTCGTTGGGTATTCAGGAAGTTCATGAAATCGACGAGGCCCTCAACCGTCGCCGCAACTCACAGTCTTCCTATACCTTTCACGGGCGTGATGTTTACGCTTACACGGCAGCGCGATTGGCAGCGGGGGTGATTACCTTAGCGCAGGTCGGGAATCGACTTCCCAACGAAGTGGTGAAAATCCCCTTTCAAAAACCCGTTCTTGAAGGCAAGGCCATTGTGGGAAATATTCCAATTTTAGACGTTCAATACGGCAATATCTGGACCAATATTTCCGCCGATTTATTTAAAAAACTGAATATCGCCGCAGGACAAAAAGTAAAGATAACGGTGTGGCAAAATGAAAAACTCATTTTTGAAGGGAAAATGCCATTTGCCAATACCTTCGGCGAAGTGCCCGAAGGACAACCAATGGCTTATCTTAACAGCCTGATGAACCTTTCATTTGCCCTAAACATGGGCGATTTTTCCACAAAATACAGCGTTAAAAGCGGCCCAGAATGGAAAGTACGGGTGGAGAAATGAGAGACCAAACCTTAAAGAGTCCTGTCAGGCATATTCAATCGAAAGAAAGTTACCCCATTATTTTTTGGAAGCGCGAACAGTCGACCGCACCATGATGCTGGCAAGTACGGCTTCGCTTTCATTATGCAGGCGGTCGAGGGCCGTGATGGCATACGTATAACGCCGATTACGGAGTGCGGTACGGTCAAGCGCGCGGGTTTGACCTTCATAACAGGCCGCCAACAACCGTGGTTTTTCGTTGTCAGAATAGCGGTAAACAGCGTAATAATGAGCTTTGTCGCCATCACGGGCGGGCTCTGGGGCATTCCAGCGCAGTTCTACCCCGTTACGGGTGTCGGATACCTGCAAGTTAGTGGGTGTTTGCGGCGCTACTCGGTCTTTCCACGGCATCGTAGGTGGAAAAGCAGGCTCTTTATAGAAATTGGTACGCAACGAATCTGCGTGCCCCAATTTATTGTTAATCAAAGATTTAGAACTAAAAAATACACTTCCCGTAATTTCGGGATTAAGCCGGATAAACCGCATTTGGTTGGAGAATTCAGAAGCGTTGGTCCAGGCCCTGTCTTTCTCTTGTACCCCTACTTTATACGCGCCTTGTCCGATGTACAGGTGACGCCCGTAGGTATGCTTCAACCACCATGAAGTCAGGATTTTAAAAGGGACTTTATCGTGTTTGGTAGAAAAATAAATTTGCGGCACCATGTAGTCAACCCATCCCGCCTTCATCCATTTTTTGGTGTCGGCATACAGGTTATCGTACGATGTTTGGCCGCCTTCCGTGGCCGAGCCTGTGGGGTCATCTTTCCGGTTTCGCCATACCCCAAAAGGGCTAACACCGAATTTTACATACGGCTTTTCGGCAATGATGGCATCGCTGATTTGTTTGATGAGTTTGTCGATATTATCACGTCGCCAATCGTCTTTGCTTCTAAATCGAGCACCGTATTGTCGGAAGGCTTCTTCGTCTTTTAGGGTCTGCCCGGTAACCGTATAAGGATAAAAATAATCGTCAAAATGAATCCCGTCGACATCGTAATTTTTAACAATATTGGTGGTAATACCCGTAATATACTCCCGCACTTCGGGCAGGCCAAAATTGAACAGCTTATACCCATCATACTCAAAAACCCACTCAGGATGCTGCCGACCGATATTCTCGTTGGAAATACTCTTGCTTACGCGGTGCGATACCCGATTGAGATTGAGCCAAGCGTGAAACTCCATCCCGCGCCGATGACATTCCTCAATCATAAACTCCATCGGGTCATAAAATGGCTCGGGTGCTCGACCTTGTTTGCCCGTGAGCCATTCCGACCACGGCTCTTCACTTTTGGCATAAAATGCGTCGGCGGCGGCACGTACTTGAACAAATACCGCATTAATGCCCGTACGCTTGTGCGTGTCTAAAATGCGGATAAATTCCTCGCGTTGGTCTTCGGGAGAAAGATTCTTGCGGCTGGGCCAGTCAATATTATCAACGGTGGCAATCCAAACGGCCCGCATTTCTCGGCGTAAACCCATTGGGCCAAAGTCGCGGAAACCGGCACGTGGTTTTTGGGCCGTTTTACAGCCTTCTAAACCTAAAAAAAGCAACAGACAAAGCCAGGCAAGGTGTTTTTTCACGCAGCAATTGAAATTGAGTTAGGGCAAGACATAATAATTTGTTCGCTATTATCGCCTTAAAAGTAACGTTTTTTATTCTAAAGTATTGGACGAAAGGCGATTTGATACCTCCACATTAGAAAAGGAGAAAAGCAATAGGTTTATATCTTTTCATGCCGCCGGCGGTGTTCTCACCGCCGGCACTTTTTATTTCCCTTTCACCAACGGCACCCGAATCGCCGATGGATACGCCGCAGAATGAAAAATTTGGTTATTAGCAACGACCCCCGTTTTTTCATCAAAATTTTTCCCGCCCGTATTGAGATTTCGGTCAAACCGAGGGAAATTACTGCTCGATATTTCTACCCTAAGGCTGTGACCTGGTGCAAAATAATTGGACGTTACCATAGGGCTGAGCGTAAGTTTGTACACCTTACCTTTTTCCATCCATACCTCTTTGTCAAACCCCTCGCGGTAGCGGGCGCGCAGAATCGTCTCATCCAGATTATAGGCACGCCCATCGGGATAAACGTCGATAAGTTTTACCGTAAAATCGGTGTCTTTGGCATCTGAGCCTACGTAGAGCGTCGTTTCAATCGGTCCCGACAGCTCCGCCCCGTCTTTGAATGGGTCAGTCGTGTACACTAAAATATCATGTCGCGTTTCCATTTGGTGCTGGTCAAACGAGCCTCCTTGCACCGCCGTACCAGTACAGCAGACATTGCCACCGTAAGAAGGAACGGGGAACATAGGGTCATAAGCAAAAACATCTGGCTTAGCTTCTTTGGCCGGGGCTGAAAGCGTGAGTTTTCCATCGCCGTAGAGGCTGTTGGCTTTACCACCGCTCATGAGATAATAAGTGGTCATTTCAACGTTGGCAGGTGGCCACGTATCTGACGACTGCCACTTGTTTGACCCCATCGTAAAATACTGAACTTTAGGCGTTTTCTTTGTAAAATCGTTGGCTTCTCCCTTGAGCCAAAGATCAAACCACGCATAAATTTGCTCATCATAATTGAGGCGGGCATCGCCCATGCTACGCTCACCCACGATGGTGTTTTCGGTAGCACGTTTGTAGGCGCAGTGGAGCGTAGGTGCAATGACCAGATATTGATTATCTCGCACTTGCGGGTCGGTGGCGTTTTTACGAACATGATTGTAGAGCGCAAGATTGGGTGCGCTCGACACATCGTACCAAGACACAAACCAAAAACTCGGCACGCCAAAAGGCATATTGTCATGGTACAATCCTCCTTTGAACCAATCTGGGTCATTGGGTTTGCGGACAATCATTTTATCATAAACCCCTTTTTGTCCATTCACGTTTTTGATAATATCCTGCACCGGAAGATGACGTAATCCTTTGGACCAATCGACGGGAGGCATCTCGGTGGCTAAATCGAAATAGCGAGAAGCGCGTACCAATTCTTCCTGCGTGGCATTTTTGGGAAACTGCGGGCGAATTGCGTCGTTTTGAGTGCCATAGAGCCACGCCGTAAACAGCATCTGCTGTGCGCCGCCTCGGTACCAGTTGCCCTGCTCCCAAAACTCCCCTACTTTTCCTACGCCCGCGCCAAAGCCTTGCGGCACCATTGCGGCATGAGAAGGGTGGTCGAGGGCAGCCACGGCCATTTGCCACTCGGCGGTAGAAGAACAGCCCAGCGTACCGATTTTTCCGTTGCACCAAGCCTGCTTGGTCAACCACGAAAAAGCATCGTAGCCATCCGTTACGGGTGTTCCGAGAATATCCCACTCCCCTTCCGAAAAAAACCGTCCGCGCTCATTCTGAACTACATACGCATACCCGTGCGAAACCGCATCCAGTGCCTGCTGATAGGTTCCGTTTCTTGGTTCGCCGTTGCCCCACGAATTAAAATTATAAGGAGTTCTGGAAAAAATCACCGGAACAGGCTTATCGGTTTTAGGACGAAAAATATCCGTTGCCAAGCGAACACCATCCCGCATGGGCATCATCACTTTTTGATCAACCACGGCAATGGCCTGTAGTTTTTTTAGCACATCTTCTTGAGCAGAGGCCGTCATAGTTGCCACACACAGCCCAACAAAAATCAGTAAGAATAGTTTTTTCATACGAAGGTTAGTTTAACACCTCCTCAAAACTAACCAATTCACCTTCAAACGCCAAAAATGACACCAAATTGATATTTTTACGGCAAAAATGGTTGGCAGTTACGGATTAGCACGGTTTTTGAAAGTAGAAAAACAGTAGTACTCTAAGCTACTAATGGCTGCCATTGCATTTTGATTACTTAAGCAAAAATGATGAAACTCGCTTTACAAAGTCTGCTTTTAGGAGTTCTTATTGGATCAAATGTGTTGGCCCAACGCTTTATCTCGACCGAGCAGGATGAGCGCCGTTTGTGGCTTGCGGTAGGCGTGGGTCCTGGCCTTTTGAAAGCGGGCAGTGCGTACAGTACTAAACCCCTATTTTTGACCAAAGCAGGACTCGGCTGGCAAATTTTCGCATCCCCTTATTACATTGTAAATGAGCGAATTAATATGGGTTTGAAATTGGGAGGCATCTTCCGCCCAAAGTTTGAAGATGCCGAGTCCAACAGTATCATTCAGCCCAAATTTACCTCCTACGGGTTATTCTTTACCGATATTTTTCTAACACCTGCCTATCGAAGCTGGGGGGCTCCTGCCAAAACCCGTTTTTACATCGGCCTCAGTGCGGGTGCTTCCTACTTTGGGAAATTGGAGGCCAAAGACTTAATAACCCAACAGGTATATTCCCTACGCCGACACGGCAAAGAAGTATTTTTTACCGCCGCCCCCAAAATTGGAATGGTGATTGGTGAGATAAAATTAGAAATTGAGCACATCGTAACGACGCCTTTCAACCCCGACTTCACCTCCTTCACCATCAGTACTGGTATCCCTTTAGGAATTCCTAGGTATTATTAGGATAAAAAGCTTGGGCTTGCCAAGTTTTTGGTCTTCAAAACAAAGCAGAGAGCCCTGATTCTGCTCCAAACTCAAAAATATATCTTTTTAAGTCCTTATCATTCTACTCTATCAAGTACTCCCACCTACTTGATAATACTTCATTTATTATTTTTATTCTCTGTTTCCGGCTTACGGAGCCAATGCCATAAATTGGAATAATATCAGTCAAGCCTTACCAAAGTTATATTTATTGTCATTTTCATTCAAAAAATATACCTAATATATTAAATAAATTATATTATAGGCTCAAGAATTAACATAATTTTTATCAAGAAAGGCAGTAGTTACGAGGCCTATATCTCTTCTAAAATCGTATTTTGTTTTCAAACTGTTTTTTTTAACTTAAACGCTGTACAGACAGCCTGAATTATCACTATGGAAAAACCCTTACAACCGCATGGCCGGTTTAGCAGGATGATGCGACAATCCACCGCACCCTTCGTTCTGTCTTTTTCCTGCCTCACATTTGCCTACGCTGCTCCTGATCGAGACTTACTCGAAAAAAACGCTAACGTTCGTTTAGAAGAAAAAGCGGTAGATAAAACTATCTCCGGAAAAGTTGTAGACGAAACAAATAGTGGGTTGCCCGGCGTAAGTATTGTCATTAAAGGTACTCAACGCGGTACAGTAACCGACGGGAATGGGCTCTACAAATTGGAAGTCCCTGACAATGCAACGCTTATTTTTTCATTCGTAGGTTACGTGCCCCAAGAAATCGCCGTTGGTAACCAATCTTCCATTAATCTTACGCTAAAATCCGACAGCAAAGTATTGGAAGAAATTGTGGTTATCGGTTATGGTACCCTCAGAAAATCAGATTTAACGGGCTCTGTTAGTACCGTAAAAGCGGATCAACTAATGGAACGCCCCGCGCCCTCGCTTGCACAACAACTATCTGGTAGAATGGCTGGTGTACAAGTAAACACCAACTCAGGTCGCCCTGGAGGTAGAACCACCATTCGGGTACGCGGTTTCAGCTCTATCAACTCCTCCAACAACCCGTTGTATGTAGTAGATGGCGTAATGATGCCACAAGGAACCCAAACGCAATTTACGTCGGCCATTGATTACATCAATCCCAACGACATCGTATCGGTAGAAGTACTGAAAGACGCTTCCTCTACCGCTATTTACGGAGCCAGAGGCGCAAACGGGGTTATCCTTGTAACCACCAAAAAAGGAAAAGCCGGCGAAGGTACAGTAACCTACAATGCCGATTTTAGCGTAAACACCATCGGGCCCAACAGACCACGAGTATTAAATGCCAAAGAATACATGGCCGTAGAAGAATTGGCCTGGGCCAACATGGCCAAATACGACCCTGTTGGCTGGGCAGCTGGTAGGTTTGCAAACCTCAATCCAAAGTTACGCAGGGTAGATCCACGCGTATGGAACCCCGATGGCAGCAATAAGTATGATACCGATTGGTTTAAAGAAACAACCCAAAACAAACTATCTCAGAATCACCAATTAGGTTTTAGTGGTGGCAATGAGCGCACACAATACAATCTTTCATTGGGCTACCGCGATGACCAAGGCTTATTGAAACAGTCTTACATGAAACGGTATTCTGCCCGTTTTACGATTGATGACCAAGTGAAAAAATGGTTGAAAATAGGTGGTACACTTTCTTATAACAACCAATCAGAAAATATCGTGGACATCAACGATGCCGTAGCACGTCAGATTGTTGAAGACTTTCCGTTTTTGCCAGTAAGATACGAAGATGGTACTTATGCCAACAATCGCGATTATCCACTTGCCGAAGGCACTTTCAGTTCTGTTCACCGTTTGGAAGGTCGTAAGTACATCGTAAACAACCAAACAACATTGGGTAGCTTATACTCCAACATCAACATTGCCAAAGGGTTGGAGATGCGGACGGTGTTGGGGGTCAATGTACAAACCCAAGAAATAAACCAATCGCAGACCCGAACACTTAATATTGGTGGTAACGGAAACGCCTCTGCCAACAACAACCGAGAAACTTTCTGGTCATTGGAAAACTACTTGACCTACAACAAGCAAATCGGTGATAAGCACTCTATCAATGCCTTAGCGGGACTTTCGTGGCAAGAAACCAATGTGTTTGGTATCGGCGCCAGTGTAAACAACTTTGCCACTGACTACTTTGGTTTTAACAACCTGGGTGCAGGTGCTACCAATCCTTCCGTTAGTTCAGGAGCCTCACGTTTTGCTTTTAACTCTTACTTTGGCCGTGTTAATTATACATTGTCAAACAAATACTTAGTAACCCTGACAGGCCGCGCCGACGGTTCATCGAAGTTTGGAGAGAATCACAAATTTGCCTTTTTCCCCTCGGGAGCTTTGGCTTGGCGGGTTTCTGAAGAAGACTTCTTGAAAGGCAACTCGATTATTTCTAACCTCAAAATTAGAACGAGCTACGGCTTGACCGGAAACTCTGAAATTCCTCCTTATACTTCATTGTCATTGTTGAGCTCAAACTACGCCACTGTGTATAACGAAGGGCGGGTAGCGGGTACAGGTCTGCAACGTTTGGCTAACCCGGATTTGCGTTGGGAAAAAACAGCTCAAACCGATGCAGGTATCGAATTAGGCTTGTTTGGAGGTAAAATAACACTTGAAGCCGACTACTACTATCGCCTTACCACTGACATGCTTTTGGATGCACCTGTGCCGCAAACCAGTGGCTATGCTACCATCCGTAGAAACGTAGGCTCAATGTACAACAAAGGGGTGGAATTGGCCTTAAATACCATCAATATCGACCGTGGTGGCTTCCAGTGGAATACCAACTTCAATATTTCATTCAACCGCAACAAAGTGCTTTCATTGGCTACGCCTTCTGATATTTTTAACGTAGGTGGTCCAAACTTTACTAATCCTACCAATATCATCAGAATTGGCGAACCCGTAGGTTCTTTCTGGGGCTTAACTCGCTTAGGCGTATGGAGCGAAGCAGAGCGCGAAGAAGCGGCTAAATTTACCAGCTACCGCAATGGCTTGACCATCCTTCCTGGTGACATCAAATACCTTGACGTAAACGGCGACAAGGCTATCACCGATGCCGACCGTAGTATCATCGGAAACGGTAGTCCTAAAGCTTGGGGAGCCATGACCAATACATTTCGCTACAACAACTTTGACTTGACCTTTGAGATGCAGTTTTCGTATGGCAACGACGTAATGTTGATGAACCTACACCCCAGCGAAGACCGTCAAAACTTAGCCAACAGCTACACGTCGGTATTGAACGCTTGGACACCTCAGAATCAAAACACAATGATTGCCGAAATACGTGATACCCGTGCAGGCTACGTAACCAACGTGGATACCCAATGGATAAAGGATGGGTCTTTCTTACGGGGTAGAAACCTTTTATTGGGTTATACTTTCCCAAGCAACGTAACCAGCAAACTCAAAATGAGTCGCCTCAGAGTGTATGCTTCGGCCCAAAACTTCTTCCTCGCGGTGAAAGATAAGATTGTAGGTGATCCAGAAGTTACCCCTACCAATCAAGGAAATGCCAACAGTGCGTTTTCGCAAGGTATGATTTGGCACAACTATCCTAAACCCACTACTTTCATGATCGGATTACAGGTAGGGCTTTAATTCATCACTGTTTTACATCTAAATCAATTAGAAAATGCAACTATTAAAAAATATAGGAAAAACAGCACTGATGGCCTCTTTTTTACTGGGCTACTCAGGCTGCACCGACTTTTTGGCGGAGCAAGCGCCTTCTAACCTAACACCCGAAAGCTTTTACACCATTCCCGACCACGCCGAGGCAGCACTCGCTTCGGTGTATGCCGATTTACGTTTTATGGGTGGAGGAGCAGGTATATTTTCTTCTAACTGGCAGCTACTGGAGGCCATGACGGGTACTTCTACCACCGAAACTGCCCAAAATTCAGACTTGAACAACCTGTATGGTTTAGTACACGATGGCAATACTGTACACGTAGTCAATTATTGGAATGGTTTGTTTAAAATCATTGCACAAGCCAATCAGGTGATTGCCAAAGTGCCGCCCATTACACCCATGCCTGAAGTACAAAAGAAGAAAATTTTGGGAGAGGCAAGGTTTCTACGTGCATACGCTTACTTTACAGCAGTGCGTTTGTGGGGCGATATTCCACTGATTACCAATCCACAAACGGCTAGTTCGGAAGATTTTTTCCCTAAGCGCTCGCCACAAGAAGATATTTACAAACTGATTGTAGAAGACTTACTTGCAGCAGAAGCCGCTGGTTTACCATGGATGGATCAGAGTGGACGGGTCAATTTGGCGGCTGTCAAAGCGCAGCTTGCACGCGTATATTTGACCATGGCAGGTTTCCCTCTCAGCAAAGGGGCTTCACACTATAAGTTGGCCGCCGACAAAGCCAAAGAAGTGATCGACTATGCCAATGCCAATCCTGGAACAATCAACTTGTTTCCTACTTACGAAGACACTCGCCGGGAGAGTTTGAAAAATCGTGTAGAACACCTTTTTATGCTGCAATACAATGCCGTTGTAGAGCAAAATCCGATGGGTAATATGTTTCCTAACTTTAAGCCAGTAACTTTCAACGGTCCAGGTGGAACAGGAAGTACCGTTCCGACCCTTGCCTTCTACCAGTCGTACGAACCAGGCGATTTGCGTGCCAAAGACCAAGAAGGGTATTTCTACACTACCTATTTTACCAACGGTAGTGGAGCACGGTTTGAACTGGGTGCTCCTTATATTTTCAAACATTTCAACAGAGTGGCAAACGGTACTTCGGGGGTGCCAGGCTCACGCGCAAACAACCTCAATGTACCCCAAATTCGGTATGCAGAGGTGTTATTGCTCTTTGCCGAAGCCCAAAACGAAGTGGGTGGACCTACACAGGAAGCTTATAATGCCTTCAAGCGCATCCGTGACCGAGCGCAACTCACTACGCCTGCTCTTGGTACTTATACCCAAAATTCTTTCCGCGAAGCCGTTTGGAAAGAGCGCTGGCATGAGCTGTGCTATGAGCAAATCACTTGGTTTGACATGGTTCGCCTCCGCAAAGTGTTTAACGAAAAAACCAAAGGATTTGACAACTTTGTGGGACACGTGAACTTGAGCTCTAACCAGCCGCTGCAATCAAAACATTTGTTATTGCCACTTGGAAAACAAGAAATGCTGAACAACCCGAATCTGAAACCACAGAATCCGGGCTATCCTGAATAACTCAGCAGCAATAATTGTACGGTTTAGTATCCAATTATTTGACTCCCTGGTCGTGGCAACACGACCAGGGAGTTTTTTTATGGACATATCAGTATACTACTTTCCTTCTCCGTTTCCATTTGAGACGAAAAAACGCTTTATTTAGGTAAAATATTCATTACAATGAACCTAACGACCAAATTATCCATGAGAAAACGTTTGCTTTTTGCGGGACTCTTTTTTGCGGCGGCAAATTACGCCCATGCCCAACGAACGCTGATTTATTGCGGAAAACTAATCGACGGAGTCAGTGATGCCGCCCAAGAGCAGACCACAATTATCGTCGAAAAAAATCGAATTACGGCCGTTGAAAAAGGCTATACCAAAGCGCTAACAGGCGATAAACTGATTGACCTAAAAAACAAAACGGTTTTGCCCGGCCTGACCGATATGCACGTACACATCGAAAGCGAAACCAGCCGAGACCAATACCTCAAACGGCTCAGCAACAACTCGGCCGACATTGCCTTTGAAGCCCAAAAACACGCTCTTACTACGCTCATGGCGGGTTTTACGGCCGTACGAGATTTGGGAGGCACGGGCGTAAACATTTCCCTTCGCAATGCCATCAACAAAGGCTTGGTGACAGGGCCACGCATTTTTACGTCGGGCCAGACCATCGCCACCACGGGCGGGCACGGCGACCCCACCAACGGACTCAGCAACATGTACAGTGTTCCAGATAAAGTCACTGATGCAATCGTTGACAGCCCCGATGAAGGCCGAAAAGCCGTACGTCAACGCTACAAAGATGGTTCAGATTGTATCAAAATCACGGCTACTGGGGGCGTATTAAGCATTGCCAAAAGCGGTAAGGCACCGCAGTTTACCGAAAACGAAATCTCGGCCATTGTGCAGACCGCCAAAGATTATGGGTTTCACGTAGCGGCACACGCCCACGGAACCGACGGCATGAAACGCGCCCTCAGAGCAGGCGTAACTACCATTGAGCACGGCACATACATGGACGATGAAGCCATTGAGTTGTTCAAGAAAATGGGGGCTTACTACGTCCCGACCATCATCGCTGGGCGTACTGCCGCCGACTCCGCCAAAGTGCCTGGCTATTACCACCCTTTTGTGCGCATGAAGGCGCTGGAAATTGGGCCTTTGATTCAAAAAACTTTTGAGAAAGCCTACAAAGCTGGGGTAAAAATTGCCTTTGGTACCGACGGTGGCGTGTACCCCCACGGCAAAAATGCCAAAGAATTTGAATACATGACCGAAGTCGGAATGCCCCCCATGGAGGCTATAAAATCGGCAACGGTGGTTCCTGCCCAAATTTTAGGAGAACAGGACAACATGGGAAGCATCACCAAAGGCAAATACGCCGACATCATTGCCACCGACGAAAATCCGCTTCAAAACATCAAAACGCTCCAAAACGTTACGTTCGTGATGAAAGATGGCGTAGTCTATAAGCAATAGCAATTTGCACGACGGCGTCATTTTTTACGTATGTTCTCAAACCGTCACCCCCTTTTGGAAGTTTACAATAAAAAAAGTCTTATACCTTGAAAAAAGTAATTGTTATCGGCGCTGGATTTGCGGGGCTTTCGGCCGCTACCCGCCTAGCCGACAAAGGGTTTGATGTTACTATCTTAGAGAAAAATTCGGTTCCGGGAGGACGCGCTCGGGTGTTTGAAGCCGAGGGGTTTACTTTCGATATGGGCCCGAGTTGGTATTGGATGCCCGATGTATTTGAAACCTATTTCGGTAAATTCGGCAAAAAACCATCGGATTATTATCATCTGGTCCGACTCGACCCCTCTTACGCGGTTATTTTTGACCAAAAAACCACCGTTGCAATTCCAGCGGGAATCGAGGCGCTCAAACAGCTTTTTGAAAGCATAGAACCAGGAAGCGGTGCGCGATTGGACGCATTTCTGAAACAGGCTTCGTACAAATATGACGTGGGCATGAACAAATTTGTTTGGAAGCCAAGTCGCAGCATTACGGAGTTTGTAAGCCTTAAACTGTTGTATGATTTGGGGCGCATGGACGTATTGCAGTCATTTTCGGAGCATATTCGTAAGTTTTTTACGGACCCTAAATTGTTGCAATTGATGGAATTTCCCATTTTGTTTTTAGGGGCCACCTCCGAAAATACACCGGCCATGTACAGCCTCATGAACTACGCCGAGATAACCATGGGAACTTGGTACCCGATGGGCGGTATGTATGAAATCGTGAAAGGAATGGTGGCACTGGCGGAAGAAAAAGGTGTAAAAATAAAGCTAAATCAGAATGTAACGAAAATCGAAGTAACCAATCGCAGCGCAAAGAAGATAATCACCGATAGCGACATTTTTGAGGCCGACGTCGTGGTGGCAGGGGCTGATTATCACCATGTAGATTCAAAATTACTGGGTGAATATCGAAATTATTCTGAAGCGTATTGGAACAAAAAAACACTTGCCCCATCTTCGCTGCTTTATTATGTGGGGGTCAACAAAAGAATACCAAAACTGCTCCATCATAATTTGTTCTTTGACGAAGATTTTTCACAGCATTCGTACGAAATTTATACCGAACCCCAATGGCCGAGCAAGCCGCTTTTCTACGTTTCGGCGCCCTCAAAAACCGACCCCTCGGTTGCACCAGAAGGCTCCGAAAACCTCTTTATCCTGATTCCAGTGGCAACGGGACTGACGGACGATACTGACGAAATCAGAGAGCGTTATTTCAACGTAGTGATGGAACGGTTAGAGGCCTACGTAGGGGAAGCCATTCGGCCCAACATTGTCTATAAACGTACCTTTGCGCACCGAGATTTCCAGTCAGATTACAATGCGTTCAAAGGAAATGCGTACGGGCTGGCCAATACCCTCTTGCAAACGGCCTTTCTGAAACCGACGCTCAAAAACAAAAAGCTAAATAATTTGTTTTATACAGGACAGCTCACTGTTCCAGGCCCTGGGGTTCCCCCTTCCCTGATTTCGGGGCTGGTAGTAGCTGATGAGATAGCCAAAGAGTTTGGACCAAATTAGTAATCATATCTTCCAATAACCCATTAACCTGCGTGCGTGGCACGGCTTATATGAAGCAATTGTTTGACCAAACAACGCTAGATTGCAGCAAACTCATTACCGAGAGGTACAGTACGTCGTTTACGCTGGGAATCAAAACGCTGGATAAAAAATTCCGTTTACCTGTTTATGCTATCTATGGGTTTGTACGCTATGCCGATGAAATTGTCGATACGTTTTATGAATTTAATCAAAAATACCTGCTCGAAAAATTTATCAAAGATACCTATGAAGCCATCGAAGCGGGTATTAGTCTAAACCCAGTTTTGCATTCTTTCCAGCTGATTGTTAACAAATATAAGATTGACCATGACCTGATCAATGCTTTTTTGCACAGCATGGAAATGGATTTATACAAACAGGAATACACCGACGAAAAATACGAAGAGTATATCTATGGTTCGGCAGAAGTAGTGGGCTTGATGTGCTTGCGTGTATTTTGTGAAGGCGACAACGCCATGTTTGAGCAACTAAAAGACGGTGCTCGTAGTTTAGGGGCGGCTTTTCAGAAAGTAAATTTTTTGCGCGACCTAAAAAGTGACTATGTCGACCGGGGGCGCGTTTATTTTCCAGGGGTTGATTTTACGAAATTTACCAAAGAGAGTAAACACCAAATCGAAACTGACATTCAGGCAGACTTTGATGCTGCCTATGGTGCCATCAAACAGCTCCCTCGTAGCGCTCGTATGGGCGTTTATCTGGCGTATGTGTATTATCTGACGTTATTCAATAAAATCAAGGAAACGCCCGCAACCCGTATTCAGGAAGTACGGATTCGAGTTCCTGATTTTCAAAAAATGACCTTGCTGGCCAAAACATACGTACAGTTCAGATTCACTGAGATATAACTAATTGTACCGATTGCTTTCCTCAAAAAACTCCGCCACGTGGCGGAGTTTTTTTGTCATTACCGAACTCGTCGGTAATGACCAGGAACCCATACATAGTGATTTTTACGCCAACGGTGCTCCCCGGGCACCCATACATGGCGAGGGGATGGCTTGCGCGGAATCACTTCGACACGAGGAGCAGGCGGAGCAGGACGAACAACCACGGGACGCGGACTTACTACGCACCCTGAAAGCAGGTAAATCAGCAGTCCTGTAGCTAATAATGTCATAAGTCTCGTATCAGATTTCATATTTAATACTGTTTAGGATAACACATTGATTAAAATCAAACACCTTGGTTGGCTCTGGTTTGTTTGTCCATTCTTTCCTTAGAAAAACATACCATTCAATGGTTTAAACAGTAATCTAAAACCAAGTTATTTTGTGTTTTTTATCACAAAAAAAGCCCCACAGCAAACTGCGGAGCCTTTTTTGTGATAAAAAAGAAATATGTTAGTACCCTGTGTTCTGGGTCAAAGTAGGCTTGCCATCTTTCTGGCTGTTCAGGATTTCATCCTGAGGAATCGGGAAGTAGTTGTTTTTAGAAGTAAATACTTTTCCAGCCATATAACCCCGCTTGTTGAACTTACGTCCTGAAGGCTCAGTGCCCGGTACTGATTCTTCGGCGGCATATTTGTTCAACACTTTTTCGGCAATGCCCCAACGCACCAAGTCGAAGAAGCGGTGGCCTTCCATCGCAAACTCCAGGCGCTGCTCCATCCGAACGGCGTTGCGGGCATAATCAGCGCCTTTGGCGGCAAAAGTACCGGCAGGATATGCCTCAATCTGATACGTCACAGAAGCATCCTGAACCGATCCATTTTTGGCACGCAAACGAATTTGGTTTACGTAACCTTCGGCAGCAGCCAAATTGCCCAATTCTACTTCGCATTCTGCCAACCACAAAATAACGTGCGATAACTTCAACAAACGGTAGTTATTGTTTACATTACGCTTACTTGTGGAGTGCGTAGTGCTGTTTTCTTCCGACAAATAATACATCCATTTTTTACCCGTAAACGGACCAGCGTAGGCTTGGTCACGAATCCAAGTAGAGCCAGGCATTGGGCCCCAATCAAGGAAATTCACACCACGACGACCCACCGTCCAGTCCAAACGTGGGTCAACTGGAATTGATTTATCCAATGTAAATGCCGTTGAAGCAGTGATTCCTTGGTCATTGGGTAAATCTACTTTGTTGTAGGTATCAGCAGTACCGTCAGCCGCAGCGCCAATCATTGGGAGGCCATTTTCGGTTTTGAACGCATTTACTAAGTTGTGTGAAGGCTGATAAAAACCGCAGCACCCACGTCCTGGAGCCGTTGCCGAATACGGCCAATTTAGGTTATCGCCAGCATTTCCGTTGTTTCCGTTGGTACCATCATTGACCGAAAACTGAACTTCAAAAATTGACTCGCTATTGTTGTTGCCCGTCGTTCTGTAATTGTCGTGGTAGTTAGCAACCAGTTTTTTACCCGAATTTTTCAAAACATCTTCCAACAACGTTTTTGCTGCCGCCCATTTTTTCTGAAAAATCATGGCCTTAGCCAAATACGATTTAGCAGCCCACTGCGTAGCACGGCCTTTCTGGGCCTGAACAGCAGGAAGGTTTTTGGCAGCAAAATCAAAATCTGCTTCAATTTTAGGCCAAATATCTTCGGTATTAGGCACTTTTGTAGAATTAGGGTCAGAAGCAACGTAGACTTTCTCGTCGATAAACGGCACTTTATTCCACATTTTTTTGGCTTCAAAGTGGTAGTGCGCTCTCAAAAAACGTGCTTCGGCAATCACCTGCGTTTTTTCAGCCTCGGTCATATCTTTTACGGCTGCGCTACTCACAATTTGAATCACTTCGTTGCAACGGGCCACACCGTCGTAAGAGTGCCACCATTTTCCGAGGAAATAGGTATTGTCAGAAAGCCAGTTGTATTGTTCGATAAACGACTGCTCTGGCTGGTCACCTGCATCGGTTCCTTTTACGGCGTCGTCGCTACTGATTCCACCAAACACATAATTTGAAATCGTGGATTGACGTCCCGTATTTCCTGCACCAACACCGTCCATAAGAGAGTAAGCTCCTATCAATAAGGCGCCTACGCCGTTTTTATTACTTAACTGCTCCAAGGAAGCACGCCCCTGGGGCTTTAGGTCAAAGAAGCTCTCAGAACATGAGAAACTCAAGCCGACCAAGACTAGTAATGAGATTATTTTTTTCATTGTATGATTCAAGAATAATGATTGTCAACTAAGATTAAAAACCAAAACGCAATCCAACGATGTACGACTTTGCCACTGGATAGGCACCTTCGTCAACACCCATGTGAATATCCTGGTTGTCATTACCTGATCTTCTGAGGTTGATGTCAGGGTCAAGTCCGCTGTATTTGGTAAGCGTCAGGATGTTTTGTCCTTGTACATACACTTGCGCCGAAGCCAATCCTGCTTTTTTCAAGAGAGAAGAAGGAAGGGTATATGTCAACTGAATGTTTTTCAGGCGCAAATACGAGCCGTCTTCGAGGAAGTAAGAAGAAACCTGCTGACTGATGGCATCGCCAGAATTCAAGCGGGGCAATTTTGCATCATCACCTGGTTTTTTCCATGAATTGTAAAGCATATCCTTCGATCTGTTGCCTTGGAATACGTTAAAGTCAGTCCAATATCTCACATAGTTGAAGATTTGGTTGCCTTGTACACCTTGACCAAACATTGTCAAATCCCAGTTTTTATAGCCAAGATTTACGTTAATACCGTACGTAAAATCAGGGTGAGGATTGCCCATGATGGTACGGTCGGCAGCCGTAATGATACCGTCACCATTGATGTCTCTGAATTTGAAAGTACCTTCACGGGTATAAGTTCCAAATTTGGGGGCGGCGTCGGCTTCTGCTTTATCTTTGATTACACCATCCACGATGTATCCATAGTAACTGGCAATGGGCAAGCCTGCTTTGGTAGCCGAGATAGCTGGCAAACGAGTGGTGAAACCAAATACCGTGGCGTTGGGGTCATCGTTCAATTTCTTCACTTCGTTTTTGTAGTGCCCAAAATTCAAACCTACCTGATAGCGGAAGTCACCTTTTTTATCTCTAAAGTTGATACCAAGGTCAAAGCCTCTGTTTTGCACTTCACCGATATTGGTGTAAGGAATAGTACCCGAACCCGCCGTTCTTGGAATCGCAATTTGGGTCAACATATCGGTCGTTAGACGGTTATAAACGTCTAATACAAACTCCATTTTGTTGTTTAATAAAACGGCGTCGATACCAAAGTTAGTGGAGGTATTTGTTTCCCATTTACCATTTGTGTTACCAAACTGTACCAAGTCAAATCCACCGACAATTGAAGAACCCGTACCGTTGATGTCATACGCGTTGTTTAAAGGATCGGGAGCGTATAGCGTATAAGCGTTATACACGTTAGGAATCAACTGGTTACCCGTTTTACCCCAACCTACGCGTACTTTCAAATCGTTGATAAACTTCACTTCCCGCATGAAGGCAAGTTCGGTCATGCGCAAACCCACCGAAAACGCGGGGAATACCCCGTAGCGGTTGGCCGCCGAGAAACGGGAAGAACCGTCGCGGCGAAGGGTGAAGTCGGCCAAGAGAAGTTCTTTGTACGAGTAGTTTACTTTTCCGAACTGAGAGAACAGCGAGCTCAACGTTGCACCCGCGCCAGCGTTGTTCAAGCCTGCGGCCGAACCTGCATCCAAATAACGATAATCTAAATCATCAAAAGCAAAGCTGCTTCGGCTGGCCTGAAAACCTACTGCATAGGTTTTAACAGCTTCGGTTCCTAACAATACATTCAATGAATGAACACCAAAGGTTTTGTTGTAATTCAAGGTGTTGAACCACGTCAATGAGCGGTCAAAGTTATTGATTACGTTTAAACTATTGGCATTTCTTGCTTCAGCCGCCTCAATGTCGCGGTGAAAATACTCGGAGCGGTTGTACTGATTATACTCAAGGCCCAAGCTAGTTCTGGCCTTTAAGCCCGGGATAATTTCTGCTTCGGCAAATACGTTTCCAAATACGTGTGAGCCTTTGGTTATGTTATCTTTTTCACGGTATAATCTTGCCAATGGGTTGGGAGCATTTCCTAAGTTACTGCCCCGGCTTCCTGCAAAACCATTGTAAGGTGATGTGTTGGTTCCGCCCAACGCTACCGGACCGCCCGTAATGTCAAATACCGGAATGATGGGGTGTACGCGAATCGCAAACATGATGGGGTTGGACTCATCGTTGTTGGTGATACCCTGTCTTTCGTCGTATGAGAAGGTAAAGTTCTCACCGATTGTCACTTTTCCTTTGGTAAATTCGGTGTTGGCACGCAATGAGTAGCGATCATACTTCGTGTATCTCAAAATACCATCTTGCTTGAAGTAATTGGCCGAGATGGCGTATTTTCCTGATTTTGAACCGCCTGTTGCACCTATTTGGAAGTTAGCAATCGGAGCTGGATCAAAAATAACATCCTGCCAGTTGGTTCCTTCTTTGTTGGCTTTGGTGATGTTAAAAGCCGTTCTACCCAAATTAGGGTCGGCGATGTCGTTGGTATAAGTATAGTTGGCAGGAAGCGTTCCGTAAACGTTTGGATAGATATAATCCGCAATGGTTTGCTCGCCGTTAGGGCCAAACTTATACTGGGCCGATGGTGAAGTAACCGACGGGTTTTTTCCAGCGCCGAGTTCAGATTGATACAAATACTCTCCCAATTCTTTGGTATTCAACAAATCCAGCATCTTACCGGGGCGTTGCGTACCGCTGTAAAAATCAAACGTAATGCTTGGCTCACCCGTTTTACCTTTTTTGGTGGTAATGATAACTACCCCGTTGGCGGCACGTGCCCCGTAGATAGAAGCGGCAGAAGCATCTTTCAACACCTGCATCGACTCAATATCGTTGGGATTGAGCTGGTTAAGTGTTCCTTGAGTAGGGACACCGTCAATTACATACAGCGGGCTGTTGTTGTTGATAGAACCAAACCCACGGATACGCACCATGGTACCTCCTCCAGGAGAGTTGTCATTTCCAACTACTACCCCCGATGCCCGTCCTTGAAGCATCTGTGTGACGCTGGCCGCTGGCACTGCCGTCAATTCTTTGGCATTGACCACCGTTACGGCTCCCGTAATGTCTTTTTTGCGTTGACTGGCATACCCTGTCACCACAACTTCAGAGAGTGATTTTACATCGACTGCCAAGGCAACGTCAATATTCGTACGATTTCCAACGGTGATTTCCTGCGAAATATAACCAATGTAAGAAACGACCAATACACTGTTTGAAGCGGCATTTGGAAGGCTAAATCGACCTTCTCCATCGGTAGTGACTCCCGTGTTAGTGCCTTTCAGTAGGACACTTACCCCTGGAAGTGGGATACTTTCAGCGGCGTCGGTAACGCGCCCTGTTAAGCGGCTTTGCGCCCACGAACTAAGCGCACAAAGCCACAAAAGTGTGGCTAGGTAAAGATGTTTTTTCATGTTTTGTTAGATAAATTAAGTGAGCTAAACGGCACAGTAAAACTGTAACCTTGCTTTAAAGCAAGCATAAGCAACATTTTTACTTGAATTATTTCAAAAAAATAAAAACCAAAAAGTCTTTGTTTGTCCTGCCCTTTCAGGGATTTATCTATACATTAAACATTTTCAGCTATTATTATCAGTTCATTCTACCTTTACTCTGAAATCAAAGTTGAGAGCATTCGGTTTATTCTACAATTTCAAACGTTTGCATAGCCATTGATGCCAATCATATTTTTTATTTAAAAAATTCAATTATACTATTGTACCGAAATTACCTTCCTTTCTCCATCTAATTCATAATCGCAATACCCTATGATTAACGTTTTACCTTTTTCTTCTCCTTCATTCAGTGCTTCGGCGTTCTCCTCTTTTTTATAGAATCCCTTCTTTAAAATTTTCGAGGAGTTCATTTTACGCTTATCTAAATTTTACCATTGCTAAACATAATGGTTCGATAATGCTCACGTAACAATTCGATAATGCTCACGTAACAATTTGTTAACGGGTGAGCCTGACCTTTGCAAAGCTTTATTTACAAACAAATAACTGTTTATTATATGAACAATATCTACAACTTGAGGTCCCCGAAGTGGCTGTTATGGTCGTTGTTGGTAGGGGGAGCTATGATTGCCACTCCTCAGATAACAAGCGCCTCCGCTCCTTCTGTGGTAAAAACCACCGACAAAACCGTAACGGGCCGTGTCACCGATGCCACTACCAGTGAGCCTTTGGCGGGCTGTAGCGTCGTGATTAAAGGCACGCAACGCGGAACCAACACCGACGCAAACGGAAACTACACACTGTCTGTACCCGATGATAAAGCCGTATTGGTCATTGGTTTTATCGGTTATGAAAAAATGGAAATCGTTGTGGGTGCCCGCAATGCCGTAGACGTTGCGCTCAAATCTAGCGCCTCCGATTTGGCGCAGGTGGTCGTTATCGGCTACGGAAGCACCACCAAAAAAGACATGACTGGCTCGGTAAAATCCCTCAAAACCACCGATTTCAACAAAGGAATCATCAACTCGCCCGAGCAGCTTTTGCAAGGAAAAGTAGCGGGAGTCAATGTCACCTCCGCCAGCGGTGAGCCAGGCGGGGCGCAGTCCATCACTATCAGAGGGCCAGGCGGTGTACGCACGGGCAGTACTCCTCTTTTTGTGATTGATGGTATGGCATTAGACAACTCCAGCACGGGGGGGGCCACCAACCCACTGACATTTCTTAACCCGCAGGATATTGAGTCCATCGACGTGCTAAAAGATGCTTCAGCAACCGCCATTTACGGTTCACGGGGCGCAAATGGCGTGGTGTTGATTACGACAAAAAAAGGGAAAGCGGGTTTTTCAAGCCTTACTTTTTCCTCAAACGTCGGAATCTCCACCATGGCTCGGGCATTGGATGTGTTTACGGCTGATGAATACCGTAAGCAGGTGCCAGCAGTAGGCGGCGTGTTGGAAGATTTGAAAGCGAATACCGACTGGCAGAAAGAAGTGACCAGAACGGCCTATACACAAAACCACAACTTATCTTTTGGAGGTGGTGCCGACAAACTGACGTACTATGCTTCGTTGGGCTTACAGAACCAAGAAGGTATCTTGAAAAACAACCAACTCAACCGCTATACAGGCCGTATCAACGTAAACCAAAAATTACTGAACGACCGCCTGAGCATTGACGTAAATTTGAACGCAAGTTATACCCAAAATGAGCGCCCACCGTTTGGGGCAATGTTGGGTGGCGCTATTTCAGCCAACCCTACGTACCCTGCGTATGATACCAACGGCGAGCCTTTCAGATACGCCAGCGGAGTGAATCCATTGATTACTTTGAAATTGGAAAAAGATATAACCAAAATCAACCGGGTGATTGGTAACATTTCTCCTTCGTTTACCATCATCAAAGGCTTGGTGTACAAACTCAACTTTGGTATCGACAACTCCAATTCCGTGCGTGATTTGCAGTCTTTGCCCAACGCAGTGCCTTTGCAAGATGGACGCCTCGAAACCATCTATACTTACAACAACAACAAGCTGATTGAAAACTATCTGACCTATACGTTGAACCAAACCGACCATAGTCTCTCGGCGTTGGTAGGACATTCGTACCAGAAAATATTTGTTCAGGGCCGTAACAACAGCATCAATAAATTCCCGATTTCGGGCATCGAACCGATTTACAATCCAGGACTTGGACAAGAATTGACATTGGCCAACAACAAACCGGGCGGTTATGCCGTGGTCAACGAGTTGCAATCATTCTTCTCGCGGGTAAACTACCAATACAAAGACCGCTATTTGATGACGGCCACGGTACGGGCCGACGGGTCTTCTAAATTCGGCTCTAATAATAAATACGGAATTTTCCCTTCGTTCTCATTAGGTTGGAGACTTTCGGAGGAAGAGTTCCTAAAATCATTGCCATTTAGTGATTTGAAACTGCGCGCGGGTTGGGGAAAAACCGGTAACCAAGAAATCCCTTCCAAAATTACCCAAGCCTTGTTTACATCACAGGTATCAGGTACCACCAGCTATCCTTTGTACCCCACAGGTGCCTACGCTCCCGGCACTTCTTACTCTCGACTAGCCAATCCCAACATTCAGTGGGAAGTATCAACACAGACCGACGTAGGGCTTGATTTTGGGTTGTTCAACGGGGCATTGTCGGGTACAATCGACTATTTCACCAAACTATCCAACAATATTTTGTTGGAAGTAATCCCCGCTGACCCCGTTCAGCCCGCAGGTACTTTCTGGACCAATGTAGCCGACATGACCATCAAAAACCAAGGTTTGGAGTTAGAATTAAACTACCGCCACATCGGGACAAACGGATTGCGGTTTGACATTGGAGGTAACGTTACGTTTATCAAAAACAACGTAACCAATTCTCCATACTCAGTTATCCCTTCTGGCTCGGCTTCTGGTTCGGGGCTAACTTCAGCCACCATCAACGGCTACATCAATGACCAGCCCATCGGTACGTTTTATTTGAAACAATTCACTGGTTTTGACGACAAAGGAATCAGTACCTATTTGGATGCCGACGGCGACGGTATCGTGACCGATAAAGACCGCGTAACGGCTGGCAGTGCTTTACCCACAAAACAATTCAACTTCAACGGTAGCATTGCCTACAAAGGTCTTGATTTAGTAGCTAACTTTAATGGTGTGTCGGGAAACAAAATCTATGACAACACTGCCAACGCAAACTTTTATAAACTGAGATTATCGAAAGGAATCAACACTACCGCCGAGGCAATTGCGGCGGCCAATGAGTCGGTCAACAATGCAGCACCCGTTTCGACACGTTATTTGAAAGACGGCGCATTTTTCCGATTAAACAACCTTTCATTGGGGTATAACCTCAACACCAAAGCGTTGGGAATCAACAAATGGATTGCGGGGATTCGGGTTTCGGCCACGGCCCAAAACCTATTCGTAATTACTAAATATGATGGGTACGACCCCGAAGTAAACACCGACCGGACCATCAACGGAATTTCGTCCTACGGTATTGATTACTTGAGTTATCCCAAAGCCAAATCGCTCATTTTTGGTTTGAACGTTACATTTTAACATTAAGAACGATGAAAAAGAAACTATCTATATTAGTGACAACCGTTGGGCTCATGGTGCTCAACAGTTGTACCAATCTGAACGAAATTGTGTTGGACGAAGCCTCGGCATCGGGACTTTCTGACAAGCAAGCTGCCGAAGGAATCATCTCACCCGTGTATGCATTGTTGCCCAATATTTTTCAGCATACCAACTATTTTGCCCTGCAAGAAATCTCGACCGACGAGGCCATTCTCCCCTACCGAGGCGGCACCGATTGGGGTGACAATGGTATCTATCTGGCCATGCACCAGCACACACATACAAGTACCGACCCCAACATCCGTAACACTTGGAATTTGATTTTGCAGGGAATGTCACGCTCCATTACCGCCATCAATTCGTTACCAACCCTCAATGACCCCTCGGCAAAAACCTTTTTGGCCGAAGCAAGAGGTATGCGCGCTTATTATTCGATGCTGACCCTTGATATGTTTGGATTGGTGTTCGTCAAAGATGATTTGGGCGAAAACTCCAAAATCATCCGGGGCGAAGAGGCCGTTGAATATATCAAAAGCGAACTTCTTGCCATCGAACCCTTGGTCGATCCTAACGTGGGCCCTGGCCGCATTTCTAAAGGAGTCGTTTGGGGACTTTTGGCCCGTTTGTATCTAAACGCCGCCGTGTACCGCGACCCGTATGCCGCTCAATTTACCTTTAAGCTCGAAGACATGGATAAAGTCGTTGAGTACAGCGATAAAATCATCAATTCAGGTATGTATCAGTTGTCAAGGGATTATTTCTCACTTTTCAACGACGATAACCACAACAACAAAGAATTGATTTTTGCGGTAGACCAGCGGGCCGATTTGAACGGGCACAACCGGATGGCTTATTTCTCGCTTTCAGGCGACCAGTTTCCGCTTCCTGCTTATCCAAACGCCAACGGTACGGATGGACCAGGCATCACCCCTGATTTCTACAGAACGTGGGTAACGGCCAATGCACCCAAAGACCCTGCAGCAGCAGACCCGAGGTTTTATAAGCAAAATTTGAGCATTTATTCAAACCCCGCTGACTCTTGCGTAGCGGCCGAAAACTTCAATATCAACCGGGGAATTTTGCGCGGGCAGCAATATGGCCTTATCAGAAGAAACGGGGTGTTTTTGAAATGTCCCGACGGTAAAATGAAGGTGGGCAAACTTTTTCATGATACTCGTAATAAACCTACACTGGCGGTTGATTTTACGGAGCAGATTGACTTTACCGTAGCCGGAAGTAACTACAATACAGGCTACCGCGTTGAAAAATACGAATTCAGCAAAAAATCGGTGAGTGGACGTAACTTCGGCGAAGCCGACATCATCATCTTGCGTTTGGCCGATGTATACTTGATGCGGGCCGAAGCCAAATTGCGCAAAAGCAACGATGCCGCAAGTGCCCTTGCCGACGTAAACCTCGTCAGAGCCGCTAGAACGGCCACCACTCCTGCGCCCGCGCTTACCAGCATGACACTCGATCTGTTATTCCGCGAGCGTGGATTTGAGTTCTACTGGGAAATGCTCCGCCGGACTGATATGATTCGTTTTGGCAAATACGAAGGTACTTGGACCGAAAAAACCAACACCGACAAAAACAAGCGGGTGTTCCCGATTCCGCAAACTGCCATTGACGGGGCCTCCAACATTCCTGGGTATTTGAAACAGAATGCTGGGTATTAATTGAGTTGAATTTCTAAAAACAGCTCCAAAAGTCTATAACAATAACGGTCGCCCAAAAATGGGCGACCGTTATTGTTAGGAAGATAAAGACACGATTAATATGCTTTCCGTTTTTTACCTCTAAAATCAACAATCTCTACCGATTTCTCCCGACCCGTCAGGGGTAATTTACGAACAGATTGCGATAGAAAAGAAGCCCCATAGTATAGTTCTTGGCGATGGGTCTTACCGTCGTTGGTTTGGATGAGTGCATAAGCGTCATTGGCTTGCAGCGGCAGCCATTTCATGGGAGCGGTTGCCTGTCCAAACACTTTCAAAGGCCCTCGGTTTTGGGTTGCAATCACCATTCTACGACCATCAGAGCTTGCCATTTGGGCCAATCCTTTGGCATTGCCAGGCACATAAAAACCCGTAATGGCTTGGGTAAGCGGCGCAAAATCTCCTTTCCCATTTCCTTTGAGCATCAAGCCATTAGAAGCATCGTAGCGGCCTGTACTGGTTTCATTTCCAAAATCATTGGCCACGAGCAATACATCCAAGTGACCGTCTTTGTCAAAATCTTCCACAATCATCCCGTTGATGGGTGATAGCTGCGCGAGGGTCGGCAGGGGCTTGGTTTTGAAGGTGCCATTGCCCGTGTTTTCAACGTAGACTGACGGGCAATAGTTGGCATCTAGTTTCAGCGCTTTTTTGCGTTCCTCTTCCGTCAATAGATTATCGTAGGTTGCTTTCGCAAAATCTTTGTACGTCTGAAAACGCGCCCGTGTCTGGATAAACTGTTTGATTACATCCTCACGTCCATGAAAAGGAACCCGAATCAGCTTGTTTTCGGCGTCTGGAAAGTAAATGAACGGAATGGCATCATACATACCATCTTGGTTAAAATCGCCCGCCATGATACTAATTGGATAAGCATCTGAAGCTTTGGTGAGCGCGTTTAATCCCAGATTGCCTGCAATGTAGTCCGTATCGCCGTCACCGTCAAAATCACCTCCGGCCAAACTACCCCAAAAACCTGTTTGAGTATCCAAAGCGGAATGTAAAACCGTAAATTTTCCTTTCGTATTTTTCAATAGTGTCAGCGGCATCCATTCTCCCGCAATAAGCAAATCCACCCAGCCATCGTTGTCATAATCAGTCCACAACGCATCACAAGCCAAACCAAGATTGGTTAATGCAGGGGCAATTTGGGGCGTAACATCGGTGAATTTGGGCGCTTGGTTAGGAGAAGTGTCATTTCGTAGAATAAAACTACTTACAGGTTTGGGGTAGTGATCAGGCTCCACACGCCCCGCCACATATAAATCCAAATCGCCGTCATGGTCATAATCAGCCGCGCGTACACACGACTTACTGGCCAAAATCGACGGAATAGCACCCTCGGCCAATTGATACTTTCCTTTTCCGTCGTTGATGTATAATCGGTCTTGGTAGCCAGCGTCATTGCTTCGCAATTCGTTGGCTCCACTCGCAATGTAGAGGTCGAGGTCGCCATCGCCATCGGCGTCAAAAAGCAGCGTTCCCATGTCCTCTGAGGTTTTATCAGGCCCCTCAACACCAGGCAGTAAATCACTGATATTGAACGTCCCGTTGGGATTTTGCACAAAGAATTTACCCTTGTTTTGCCGTGAGCCTCCCACAAAGAAATCATCTAAGCCGTCGCCATTTATATCGCCTGCCGATACCGCTGGCGGGTACTGCGACAGCTTATGGGGCAGTAATTTTTGTCCGTTAAAATCAATATATTCAGGCTCTTGGTGCGTCCATTTGATATTCAGAGAATCATTCAATTCATTGAACAAATAACGCGGGTTTGACTGCACAGGAGTATTGATTTGGGTAGCACTGGCTTCCGAAACGTACACTGTTTGATTGGCTTTCAGATTTTTCAACGTCTGTTTTTTGCCGTTGGGCCAAACCACTACTGCCGAGTCTATTTGGGTATGTTCACCAAGTCCAAAGTGGGCAATCGGCTCAACGGTCGATAAGTACCCCCGGTAGGGCGAATGTTCATACACCTGTACCAGCCCTTTGCCATAATAGAGCTCTACGCCAGCGCCCAAACCCTGTACGTTTTTTCTCGAACCTTTAAAACCTATGCGCAGGTAATTGGCTTTTTCGGGATGTGATTCTGACAAATTATTGCGGTATACAAAAGCGGAGTCATTTATGTTGTTGGAAACAATATCAAGGTCACCGTCGAGGTCAAGATCTGCATAGGCGGCTCCGTTGGTAAAAGAAGCCTGATTAAGCCCCCATTTTTCCGAAACATCTTCAAACGTCAAATCTCCTTTATTTTTAAAGGCAAAGTTGGGAATTTTGACCTCGGGAATTTCCCCAAGAATGTATTCTTTGGAAGCAACCGAACTGCTTTGCGCGCGAAATTGCGCAAAATCACGGTCAGTTACGTCGCGTGGGAAGCCATTGGTGACAATCAAATCACGCCATCCGTCATGGTCAAAATCAACGAGTAATGGCGTCCAACTCCAATCCGTTTGGGCAACATTGGCTAAAAGACTGATTTCAGCAAACGCGGGCTCGTTGGTTCCGGGCTTATTGCCCATGTTGAGTTGAAGGGTATTTCGTCCGTATTGGTGATTAAATCCGAACAAGTCATTGTTCAAATAGGCCTGATAGCTGTTGGGGCCCATTAATTGTTTTTTACGGGTATTATCTTTTGGCAACATATCAACGGCTATCACATCCATCAATCCGTCGTTGTTGATGTCGGCAATATCGTTGCCCATCGCGGTGGTACTGGTATGCTTAAAGTACGAGGCTGCTTTGTCACTAAAAGTGCCATTACCATTGTTTATATACAGTAAATCGTCCGACAAATAATCGTTCGTAACATAAATATCTTTGAATCCATCACGGTTAAAATCACAAATATTAACCCCGAGGCCAAAACCTTCGATTTGAATACCCGCTTCTTTGGACACGTTGGTATAAACAGGATGGCTAAGGCTGTCATTCCATTCGCAGCGATAAAGTCGGTCGGTGGTTGGCGAAGAGCCGTCGCGAAGTTTCTCGTGGTATTGATTGGGGTTGCTTTCGAGGGTATTGGTCAAAATATATACGTCCAAATCTCCGTCGTTGTCGTAGTCAAAAAAGGCGGCATTCATGGAGTAACCTTTATCGGCGATGCCATATTCTTCGGCCATTTCTTTAAAAGTCGGAATACCTTCGGCGTTGTTACCCTGATTAACAAAGAGCAGGTTTGCGCGTTGCGTTTCTGCTTTTTTGGCCGTAGAAGTCAAATAAATATCCATTCGGCCGTCGGCGTTGATGTCTACCAAGCTTATTCCAGAACACCAGCGGCCTACGTTGGAAATCCCCGCTTTCTTACTGATGTCTTCAAATTTCATATTACCTCGATTGAGGTAAATGCGGCTATCAGCCTGATTTCCAGAAAACAACACATCGGGCAAGCTATCGCCATTCATATCGGCAATCCCCACGCCTCCACCGTTATAGATGTATTCAAAATCTAAGATATTGAGCGTATCATTTTCTCGAATCCGATTGGAAAAATCAATGCCCGACTCACTCACTGGTACCCTGCTAAAAAGCGTTTTGTCATTTCCACAGGCTAAACCCAGACCTGCAAGTGCAACATATAGAATACAATAAAAAAAGCGTAACATAAGGATTGGGGTGGGTATGAGAAATACTAAATACAAAAATAGTAACAACAAATGATGTGGCTATTATAAAAAAACGACAAGCCGTAGGGCTTGCCGTTTTTTTATAATAGTAGTAAGCACTGCCTACAAAAATCGTTTACTATTAATCAATTAGTAACCCGGATTTTGCTTCAATACATCCTTGCCTAACAAGTCAATTTGATCTTGTGGAAGTGGCAACAATTCGTGCTTGTTAGGCGTAAATTTAGCACCACCCAGTGTACCAGGCAGGAATTTGCTATCATACGCCAAATAGGCATTTATTTCTTTCTCAGCAATACCCCAACGTACTAGGTCGAAGAAACGGAAACCTTCGCCTGAAAGCTCCAATTTACGCTCAAAGCGTACGGCGTCGCGAGCCACAGCTTTATCGGTCCAAGGGGCATCATACGTAGAGATAACATATTTAGCGGCAGGAGCTCCCGCTTTGGTTACAAAGCCAGCAGGGTTGGCAGCACGTTTACGCACTTGGTTTACGTAGTCACGCGCTTTTTCAAGGCTTCCTACTTCTACTTCGCACTCAGCAGCCATCAACAACACATCCGCAAAACGAATGATGGTGAAGTTAAGGGCAGTGTAGCCAGGCGTCCAAGTACTGTTATCCTGCAAAGAACCTACGTCAGACTTGTAGTAAGTATATTTTTTAGGAGAATAAGGACCACCATTAGGTTGGTTACGAATCCAAGCAGCACCTGGGTGATCTTGCCAATCCAAATAAGGGATACCACGACGACCGATAGAGTGGTCGATACGGGGGTCAAGGTTGCCTGCATCTGGCGTAAAAGTTTCGCTAGCGCCAACACCCATATCAGTTTTTACCTGATTAGCGCCTACATTATACGAACCATCCAACAAAGGCAAACCTGCAGCGCTGGTACGGAATGAGTTACCCAACTCAAAGCTTGGCTGGAAGAATCCGCAGCAGTTACCTGGGCCGTTAGGGCCTGTGTTGTACGGATAGTTCAAGTCAAACTCAGGGAAAGCGTTGTTTACCGAACCCGTGTTAGCAGCATTCTGAATCGCAAAGATAGACTCTTCGTTGTTATCATTAGAAGCTCTGTAAATATCAGCATACTTAGGTACCAAGCCGTATTTTTTGCCGTTTGATGTTTTACCATTGGCAATCACCAAGTCAAACAAAGTTTTAGCATCGGCGTATTTTTTCTGATACAGATACACTTTAGCTAAGTAAGATGCGGCAGCCCATTTGTTGGCACGACCCACAGCAGCTTGCGTTTCGGGTAGGTTATCGTAGGCGTACTTAAGGTCAGCCTCAATTTTTGGCCACAAATCTACATCGTTTTTAACTTTCTCAATACCTGTTCCGTAGTCAAGTGTTTCATCTACGTAAGGGGTATTGCCAAACGTCTTTTTCAGCTCAAAATAGTAGTGAGCGCGTAGAAAACGTGCTTCGGCCGAGATACGTTTTTTGTCGGCATCGGTTACTTCCGCAGTAGCAGTAGTCAACAATTGCAATACAGCGTTGGCACGGGCCACACCTTCGTAAGTACCAGTGTATTTGTCTCTGATTACTCCTTGCGTGGACAGGTTTTCAAAGCGTTGAATCGGGTTGATATCACTGAAGTCACCTGGGTCAGTTCCTTTGTTGGCATCGCCACCGCGAATACTTCCCCATACCCAGTTGGTAGCGCTGGCCATACGGTTGGCCCGACCGTTCAGGTTACTGTACACCGAAATCAACGCTCCTTCCAATCCTTTCTTAGTAGAAAGCTGTTCTTTCCCCACTGAGCCAGTTGGTGCCACTTCCAGAAAGCTATCTTTACAAGCAACCGAAAGCGCTACCAGCAATACGACGGTAATCGATCCTTTTATTGCGTAATTTTTCATTTTTTATCAATTAATTAGAATTGTAACATTATTAGAATCCAAGGTTCAAACCAATAGTCCAACCTTTTGTGAGTGGGTAGTTACCTACGTCGATACCGAAGTTAGTATCAGCATTACCACCTACACCCGGATCTAAGCCCTGGTATTTAGTAAGGGTAAAGATGTTGTTGGTAGACGCAAACACGCGCAAGCGCTGGATACGGGCCTTACTCAACGCACTGGCAGGAAGGTTGTATCCTAACGTGATGTTTTGGAAACGTACATAGCTACCGTTTTCTACGTAGAACGAGTTAGACTGGGTATTGGTACTGAAGTTTGATGCTGTTTCGAAGATTGGAGTAGTAGCACCAGGATTGCTCGGAGTCCATGAATCTTTCACGCGCTCGCTGATGGCTGCCCCTGCAAATGAAGGATAGAAATCAGTAAACCATTTAGATACGTTGAAGATTTTGTTACCGAAGAAACCGTTCAAATACGCTTCCAACTCCCATCCTTTGTATTTGAAGCCAAGGCTCATACCCGCGGTAAATTTAGGAACTGGGCTACCCAAATAGGTACGATCATCGGCATTGATTCTTCCATCGCCGTTTATGTCAGCATAACGGAAACGACCTGGGCCAGCACCATCCTGCGTAGGAGCATTTTTCACTTCTTCGGCGTTTTGGAACAAGCCAATCACTTTATAACCGTAGAAAGAAGAGATTGAATAACCTACTTGGTTACGGATAGGGTTGATACCACGGAAACCAGGGTTTACGTTGGTAAGGTAATTTACGTTAGGTGCAACCGAAACGATTTCGTTGCTCAATGTACCACCAGTGAAAGTTATGTCATAAGACAGGTCTTTAGTGATACGACCACGGTTGGTTACCAAGATGTCAATACCTTTGTTGGCCATTTTAGCGATGTTCACCGATGGAGGTGAGGCAAATGGTCCAGCAGTTGCCGTGATTGGCAATTGGTACAACAAGTCTTTGGTATCTTTTTGCCAGAAGTCAATCACTACGTCCAATTTACCGTTTAAGAACGTTCCGTCGATACCAATGTTTTTGGTAATTGAAGTTTCCCATTTAGCATCGGGGTTACCGATACGCGTGCGATAGTAACCTTCGGCAGTGCTTGAGTTAGAACCGTTGATGTCGTAAGCAGAGTTTCCGATGCTGGCACCGTATAAGCTAAACTGGTTGTTAGGATCTACGTTGTTTGAGTTACCCATTGTACCGTAACCACCGCGAATTTTCAAATCTGATACCCATGTCAATTGCTTCATGAAAGGCTCAGATGAAATACGCCAAGCGGCCGAGAACGCAGGGAATGCCCCGAAACGATTGTTAGCTCCGAAACGTGAAGAACCGTCGCGACGAACCACCCCTGTTATGATATATTTATCATTGAAGATGTAGTTTACACGACCGAATAAAGAATAGAAGTTAACCCCCGAAAAAAGACTACTGTTTACGACTCTTCCGCTGGCACTTACGTTGGATAGGTTCACGTAGTTGATGTCAGTAGAGAATGGATTCAAACCGTTACCGCTCATGTTACGGCCTTTACCTGTATTCAAGGCTTCTTGACCAGCCAACACCTCTACGTTATGCTTGCCAAATTGCTTTTTGTAAGTGGCAGTGTTGGTCAATACCCAACCAAAGCTCCAGCCACCGCCTTCGTTGTAACCGAACGCCGAGTTGTTTTCAGAGTTTTCGTATTGCAAACGGCTATAACCCCAGTTGTAGAAGTTGTTGTACTGTCCACCAAGGCTACTACGCAAAGTCAAACCTGGGATTGGATCCCACTCGGCATAAATGTTTCCGAAACCATTGGCGTTAAAACTACGGTTGTTAGCCAATCCGTCGCGGCTAGCAACTGGGTTACGGGGGTTGTTGAATCCTTTTGCGGCCGTACCTGCATAACCACCAAACTCGTCATAAATTGGAATGATAGAGGGCATACGGAAAGCACTCAAGATGTCATTTTCGTCAGCAGCAACCCCGTTTCCACCAGCACCACCTGATTGGCCTAGAATCGAACGGTAGGTAAATTGAAGGTTCTGGCCGATACGTACATTTTTCAACACGTTAAACTCGCTGTTGGCACGGAAAGTATAACGTGTAAAATCGTTTCCTTTTAAAATACCTTGTTGATTCTGAGCACCGAAACCGATGTAGAAGCGGCTGTTTTCACCGCCACCTGAGAATCCAAGTGAATGACGCTGAAGGGCCGCATTGCGCGTAATGGCTTTATACCAATCAGTACCCTCTTTGTTAGCTTTTACTACCTGATAGATCGAACCAGCGGTAGGGTCAACGTTGTATTTGGCTTTTTCAGCAGCCAAATCAACAGTACCTACAACCCCTGAACGACCACCTACTGTGAGGTAATCAGGAATGACAGGCGTAGAACCTGAGCCAAACTGAGGGTGCCCGAAAGCTTCGTTTGAGTTTCTCTTGGCATTCCAAGTCCAAGTAGCAAAATCAGTTGGATTCATCATCTTCTGGCCTTCACCAGCAAGCGTTACACCGTACATACCATCATAGCTGATGTTCAGCTTCTTTGCTCCTTTTGAACCTTTTTTGGTAGTATATACAATTACCCCGTTGGCAGCACGCGCACCGTAGATAGAAGCGGCGGCAGCATCTTTCAACACCGTTGTTGTCTCGATGTCATCTGGAGCCAAAAAGTCAGTTGAACCTACAGGTACTCCGTCTACTACGTACAAAGGCTCGTTACCACCAAAAGCACCAAACCCGCGTACGCGTACTTGGCTGGCAGTCCCTGGCTGTCCGTTGGTAATCACCGTCAAACCAGCTACACGACCCTGTAACTGCTGCTCAACGTTACCCGATGGGCGCACGGTCAGGTCTTTTGCTTTTACCGTCGAAACCGCCCCCGTCGTCTCACGGCGGCTGTCGATGGAGTAACCCGTTACGATTACTTCCGTTAAGGCATTCACATCGTCTTCAATTTTTACATTTACAACGCTCTGATTGCCTACCGTTACTTCTTGTGGCTTGTAACCGATGGCCGAAATCACCAACACAGGATTTGCCCCGCTCACATTAATGGTAAATGCCCCATTGGCATCAGCGGAAGTACCTACATTGCTGCCTTTCAATAAAATGGTTGCTCCGGGAACAGGCCCATCGTTAGCAACGACCTTGCCCGTCACTTTCCGGTCTTGTGCATGTGCCGAACTGGGTGCAAGGAATAGAATAAACATCCATGCCACCGCACACATCAGCGGATAATAGAACTTTGGTTTCATAAATAAAAACTGATAGGTTAAAAATGAACAATTAAAAATAAAAAAAATACAAATTCAAAAAGCACTTTCGACTTCCTCAACAGCCCTCTATTGCTGACGCTAAATAGATGACTGAAAACAATTATTATTCTCTAACGAACAGAGGAATGGATTTACGCTTTGTTGCTTCCTAGCCAGCAATTTTGCCAATAGGAAGACTTGTTGATTAGTGAAATAACCTTCTAAGTGGTTACTATCACGAGTCACTTTTTATCGGGTGGGTGTGGAGACACTGACTTATCGGCAGTGTATTTTTGGATAGTATTGCTAAATATAACCTGCGCTACTACCTTAATATTCAAAGAATTCAGTTTAAAATATTAGCACTTTTGACGCTCAGCTTTCGTAATTGTTCAGTAAAAATGCTGAGGAAAAAGGGCAATCAAAATCAATCCTAAAAAGGATTATTAATTGCAATTTTACTTGTAAAAGTATAGTTATTTCTCATTTCAAACAAATTAAGCCTATTTTTTAATTTAAAAGTCTTATTTATTATTACTAAAAAACATGTGCAAAAATTGAGCTAACGTATATACGCAAAGGTTTATATTTAATAATGAATACGTATATCTAATAATGGATACGTACCTTACAACTGAAATAACAAACAACGATAGCATTGAAATAAGCGAACTGTGAGTGTGTCCTTTGTGATTGACTTGACCCCTTCTTGAAAATGCTACACATCGACTCACTCAACTACTCCTTCTTTACTGAATCCTGAAGCGATATGTCAAAAAAGTGAAGAATAAATAGGTTTTTCATGGTCGATTGAATCATTTTGATACAAACTTATCGGGACAACAACGATATTCCAAACTTTTTCTTTTTTTTGTGCAAAATTTTTATTTTATGACCCCTAGCCAAAACATTAAAACTTTTTTGGAAGCTGGCCCAGAATACCTTCCGAGTGTCTCGGTTGATTGTGTGATTTTTGGGTTTCATGAACGTCAACTCAAAGTCTTATTATTGGAGTTTAAGCATACGAAAGCCTTTGCTTTACCGGGGGGGTTTGTATTTAAGGAAGAAAGTGCCGACGAAGCCGCCACCCGGATTCTGTGGGAACGAACAGGCGTAAAAGACATTTATCTTGAACAGTTTCATACCTTCGGAGAACAAAATCGTGGCAACTGGGATGTACACAAAGCCACCATGTCTTCCCACGGATTTGAACTGGAAACCAATCATTGGCTCTTGCAACGTTTTATTTCCATTGGCTATTACGCCTTGGTAGACTTCTCGAAAGTAATACCAACGCCCGATATTTTTTCAGATATAGGTGGCTGGCACGATATTCATCAGATTCCGACGCTGATTCTTGACCACAACCGAATCGTCGAAAAGGCCCTTAGCACTCTCCGTTTGATGTTAGATTATAAATTGGTCGGTTTCAATCTACTGTCCGAAACATTCACGATGAATGAGCTTCAAAGTTTGTACGAGACAATTTTAGATAAAAAGCTCCTTCGGGCCAATTTTCAGCGAAAAATGCTCAGCATGGAGATATTGGAGCGGGTTGAGAAGAAATTTTCGGGAAAAGCCCACAAGCCCCCCTACATTTATCGAATCAAAAAAACAACCTAAAAAAGGAGTTTAGTCAATCCGATAATTCAGTTCAAAAACCGTTTGTTGTGAAGGTTTTGTGCGCCTATCGGTTATGTCACGGTCAAACAGACGGTTTAAATTATTCCCCGCCAAATCTTCCAACCTCGACTCCACCAGCACTTTATAAGCACCTGCCAACCAAGGCGATGCTGGAATAAAGTCTACAAGGTGCTCTTTGTTACTGATCTGAATGACTCCGTTTATAATCTTGCCCCGAGCGTCAATTATCCGAATCGTATTTTGTAATAAAACATAATCCAGTGCTTCTTTGACATGGATTTCAAGGGCTTGGGTAGTGCCTTTCGAGGGAATTTTAATCGTCCAAGACTTGACGTCGGGTGAGGTCATATCACGTGTTGCCGCCACAAAACGTTTGGTATATGATTGTGTCAGCCCAGCCCCTAATTCATCTGGCCAACGCTCTGAAACAACTAACGTATAATGATTCCCTTTCGTGAGAGGCGCTCCTAGCGATTTATTGGGTTGCAAATCGCGCTTGATTCTGCCCGGGTCTAGCCACAGTGTCAAAACAGTTTTTTCAGCGTTCCATAATTCTGGCTGTAAATTCAGAAACGTGCCGGGCAATGTGTCTCCTTTGGCATTAAGCAGAGAAACATACGCTAAAGAACGGCCTTCCCGCATGGGGCGAGAAAAAACGAAGTAGAATTTAAGGAGGTTTTCAGGAAGCGTATCTTGGGAAGGGTAAATTCCAATCAGGGTGGTGGAAGGCACTGCCTGCGGAATATCAATTTCACCCACTAGACGGTTTTCCAGTAACACTTCATACTGCAAACCAGGGGTAAAAGGGATAAGAGGCTCAAAAATCACTGAATCTCTCAGTATCGAATAATCGCCTAAAATCGCCGTTTTGGAGTTGGCCAGTTGTACTTTCAGCAATTCGGGCAGCGTTTCTTTAGAGTGAGCTTCGAATTGGCCTAACGCCATCGACAGCCCCATTGCCTGATTATTTTTCCACCGAATTACGATGTTTTTTTGTAACGTATCCTGACTTCCCGCACAACGAACCAACAGAAACAAAGAAAAAAGAATCAGTTGGCTGGGCCAACTGATTCGTACTCTTTTTCTCATAATGATCGGTTATTGGAAGTTCGGATGTCAAGGTCTCCGTTGGCTCTCCGTTGCAAAAACACAAATTGAGTATCGTCCAGTTTGTCAAGTTGGAGCACATTCACCATCGGAAACGAAACGTAGGGCACGCCAGCCGTGCTGTAATTTTCCTTGATGGGTTCGGTCAATGAGCCTTCGTAAGTTTCGATATCTTTGTACTTAATTTTCATCACCGGCCGGTCAGAATTGGCCATAATCAGGAACAAATCGTTGCCTTTTTTCATCGTGATGATGTCCAACGGGCTGTTTCCCGCGCCAAATTCACCGACGGTACGGCCTTTTACGTGCGTACCTGGCTTTAAGTCATCAATCGGAAAAAGAACAAGTGGGGTACAGGTGTAGCTTGCTACCAGAAACTTTTTACCATTCAATTCTGCCGTTGTAAAGGTCTTGATGGGCGAGTTGGTTTCGTATTGCCCGTGGGCGGCATGATAGATTTCTAACGAAGATTGCTCTTGTTTGTTGGTAAATGGAAAAGGAATACTGCGGAAAGTAGAGCCAAACTCCTGATTAGACAATCCGCTCACCATCACTTTTCCATCGGCATAATTGAGGTCTGAAATAGCCCAAACCCGCAGCGGCCGGCCTCGTTGGTCTTTGGCGTCTTCGGCAGGCGCATTATTGAGCGACACCAAGGCAAACTTGACGTCTTTCAGGCTCACGGGCTGAATGTTTTCGCCGTCTATTTTAAACAATACGGGTGTTCCGTTGGCAGCTTGCACGGCGCAATATACCTTCTTGGAAATGGGATTGACCGCCAAATCCTGAATGGTGATATTTTTGGCTTCGGTACCCAGCAAAGCGGCAATTTTTTGGTCGATGTTTTTTATGTCAACGGGTTTGGCATTGGCCACGTTTTCGGCATCCTTTGTATCAACCGCAAACACCGAAGCACTTTTAGAATCACCAATAAACAAGACCCCTTCAGGTCCAAAAGCAAGCGCATTCATCGACTTTACCTCGGGTGTCCCCGTCTCAAATCCACTCAAAACACTTGCGGTGCGGTTGGTGTAGGCAACCAGTACTGCTACCGATAGGGCCGCTGCAACAGACAAAAACATCTTTTTCATACCAGTATTGATTTTATGGTTTACGCGTTGTGTAACTTACGACAACTCCAATAAATAAGAAACTCAAATCCAACGAAAGTGTTTCAAATTGAGACAATTACGCAGTTAATTTTTGCAAGTTGGCAAAACTCGTCGCGATACTTTCAAAGGGGCTTGCCGCCATGTCTTGCTCCACAAAGTAGTATTTCAGGCCTGCATTTTTGGCCCCTGCAAAAATCTTTTTGAAGTCTACGACCCCAGTTCCAACCTCTACGGGCTTTTTAAGTTCTTTATCAATGTCTTTGATGTGCCAAAGTGGAAAACGACCGGGCTGCTGTTTGAACAATTCTACGGGATCAAGGCCCGCTTTTACTACCCACGCCATGTCCATTTCCATCGTTACAAGGTCAGGGCTGGTTTGCGACAAAATCAAATCATAGGGCGTTTGGCCTTCTACTTTGTCAAACTCGGTGGCGTGATTGTGATACGCAAAACCGATACCCGCTTTTTTGCAGGCTTCACCCGTTTTGACAAATACTTCAATAGATTTTTTGATTTCATCCAACGTCCCCACGGGCGTAGATGCGCACACCAAATAACTCAACCCTCCTTCGGCGGCTTCATCTACCAATTGTTGGTAATTTTCCAACAAATTCAGTCGTTTGGGCATATTAGCTGGCATTTGGCGCGGTGGCGCACCTGCCGCAGCCGCGCCACCTCCTGCGGGGGCACCTGCCTGAGCGGGTCGCGGACGAAAAGGAGCACCTCCTACGTGGTGGGCGCGCCAAGTCATTCCCAAATCTTCCACTATCTTTTTAAATTCTTTGGGCGAATAGCCATAATACCCGTCTTTCATGCTGAAAGCAGATTCGATTTCTTTATAACCAATACCCGCTACTTTTTCTAACGAGCCTTTGGCATCGTCAGACATGGCTCTGAACAGCGTAAACAGCTGCAAACCCGGGCGCGGTAATGCTTCTGGGGCCAAAAGATTTTTCGCCAACGCGGGTACGGCCAAGCTTCCCAATGCCAAAGCACTGGTATTTTTAAGGAAAGTTCTGCGATTTTGCATAGTTGTTCGAGGTAATAATCCTGAATTGATAAACCAGAAAGTCAGTCGCCGGACAGTACGCCCGACGACTTTCTAGCGGCACTTTTATAGGTTAGTAATTGTATTTTGAAACTGAATCGAAACCACCGACATGACGATTTGATTCGGCTGTGCATTGGGATTTTTGAACACAAAATACACATCGTGCACGCCCTCTGTGGCTTCAATTTTGGCCACGGCCTGCTGAGCCCCGCGCCGAGCTCTTGCGGCTGGGTCAGTGGCCGCCTGCCCCTGCGTACGTTGTGCATTTGCGGCAGGCGTTCCTGCGGCAGGCGTTCCTGCGGCAGGCGCCGCTGGTGGTGGTCCAAAAGAGGGGTCTTTGACTTCTACGGGCGATGTTTTTCCGATTAATTTACCCGTTGGAGAGCCCAAACGAATTTCTACCACACCACCAGAAGCACCCACACGCGTGGTAGCTTGGGCCAACACTTCGATTTGTTTAATACCTGTCAAGTCCAATTGGGTGTATCCAATGTAGGAGTCATTACCAATCAAATTGAATGATTTTGAAGGTGTTATCAACAACTGCGTTCCTTTGCTCTTCTCTGCTTTGGCGGGGTCGAGCGAAGGGTTGCGCAAGTGCAAAATATTCTCCGACATCAACGGCGACAACAATTTTGTTCCTCGGTCGGTGTAGGCTGCGCGCAACACGTAGCTTCCGCGCCCGTTTTCTCCTTCAGGTACTTTGGTAGTATAAGCACCTGCGGTTGGCAACGACTTAGCCTGCAATGGTTTTTCGCCTAGGCTCATGATGTATTTAACCATCGTTGCGGCATCGTTTTTAGAAATTTGTGGGTGGGCGCTCATGGCGTGGTCTCCCCATACTCCCCCACCGCCAGCAATGATTTTATTGGCTAATTTTTCAGGAGCAGCGGCATCACCTTTGTATTTCTGTGCAATGTCTTTGTAGCTGGGGCCCACAGATTTTTTATCAACAATGTGGCAGGATTTACAATCGCTGGCACTTATGAGTTTGTAGCCCGTCGAGAAGCGCGCCGAGGCATCGGTGCCCCGGTAGTTGGAGGCAATTTCGATGGGGTCAAACGTATCGGGCATGTAGTCGATATTGACCGCTACCTGAGTGGGAATGATTTTTCCATTTTCCAAACTACCATCCTCTTTATCGCTTACCTTTACTTTATACTCAATACTTTCGTTGGGAAAAAAGAAAGATTTATTGCCTTTGGTTACTTCCAATGCCACTTCGGGGGCTTCGTTGCCCGCCTTGATTTCTAGCGTACGGCTGTTTTTGGCTCCTTTAGGGTCAGTTACCGTCAAAGTAGCTTTGTAGGTACCCGGTTTGTCGAATGTTACCACTGGATTGGGTTGCGTAAGCGTTTTAAAAACACCCGCTTTGGAGGTAATTTTCCACTCATATTTCAACACATCACGGTCAAAATCCTGCGTTCCTTCCGACGAAAACGCCACTTTGAAAGGCACCGAACCCGCCTTTTTGTCGGCGGTTGCTTCTACCATCGGGGTACGATTGCCTGCGTTGTATTCAATTTTTACTAAGCGTGCATTGTCATTCCCTCTAAACCACGCACTTCCATATTCCAACACGTACAAATCTCCGTCGGGGCTGAAATCTATGTCGATGGCACTGCTAAAGTTTTCGCTGGGCATAAACCGCTCCATAGATTTATAATCGCCGTTTTCGTCCATCGTTACGGCCATAATCCAGCCGCGCATAAACTCCACCATTAGCCACTTGCCTTCATAATAATCCGGAAAAGGACGGGGGGCATTTTTGAAATCAGCTTTTCTGAAAACGGGTCCACCCGTAGCGCTCCGCCCCGAACTTCCTACCAACGGAAACTCCGTAGAATTGGCGTAGGGATACCATACAAATGCTTTTTGAGCAGGTGGCAATTCCCGCAAACCAGTATTGTTGGGAGAATCGTTGATGGGCTTGGCAGGGTCAAATTTTGAGTCGGCTTTGAGTTTATTGGTTTCAAAATCCCAGTCTGCGTACACTTTATTATCACCAATAAAATAAGGCCACCCAAAAAAGCCGGGACCTTTCGCTTGGTTGAATTCATCATATCCACGTGGTCCGCGCGGTGAATCCTGCGAGGCGTCGGGACCTACTTCACCCCAATACAAAAAGCCAGTTTTGCTGTCGATGGTCGGGCGCCATGGGTTGCGGTGACCCATAGTATAAATTTCGGGGCGGGTTTTGGGGGTACCTTTGGGGAATAAATTCCCTTCGGGAATCGTGTAAGTTCCGTCAGCCTGTGGCCTGATTCTCAATATTTTACCACGCAAATCGTTGGTATTGGCCGCGCCGCGCTGGTCGTCCCATGTGCTTTGCTCGGGGCGCTCATCAATGGGGGCATAGCCGTCGGAGTTACTGTTACTGGTATTGTTTCCAGTGGTTAAGTACAAATTCCCAACTTTATCAAACACCATTCCGCCACCCGTGTGGCAGCATTCTTCGCGCTGGGTCGTGACCTCCAACATCACTTTTTTGGAAGATTCCACCAATTCATCGCCTTTCAATTCCCAACGCGCCAGCACGTGCTTTTTATCCGTTGGGTCGGCATAGTACATATAAATCCAGTTGTTTTTGGCAAAATTAGGGTCGGCAATCAAACCCATCAAACCCTCTTCTGCTTCGCGCACTTGGCCCTGCCGATTGGTATATTTTGTGTTGACCGGAATCGTGGCCAATACGCTCACTTCCTTGGTTTTGGGATTATACGCTTTTAAATTTCCTTTTCGCTCCACGAACAACACCCGCTTATCGGGCAAAAAGGTCATTTCCATGGGTTCGTCCAATTTTTCCGTCAAAATGCTTTTGGTAAAGCGGTTTTCTTCAGGAGGTGACGATTGGCTGTAAGTAACGGTTGCCGCGCCTAGTGCGATTAGACCAACGGCTCCCAACTTACGAAGAGAGGTAGAGAAATACATACGCAAGAGAAATTTGTAGTTTTCTTAGTAAAATTATGACGGATTTCACTCAAAGATAGAGGCGATAGTTTGTATCAAAACAATACATTAGACAAAAAACGATAAGTTGCCGATGATTAACGGTTTTTAACCGACCGTTTGGGTTTTGTGATTTCATATTGTTCATATTAAAAGGCAGTTAAAATCCAGCGTAAGGCTTTCGGTGAAAAAATCTTATCTTTAAAATTGGAGTCGGAATGAAAAACCACCATTTACTTAATTGTTTGTATATGAAAGTTTTAGTTGTTGAAGACGAGCCAAAACTGGCGGGGTTTATAAAAAAAGGACTTGAAGAGCAAGCATGGGAAGTAGATATAGCTTTTGACGGACAAATGGGCAGTAGTTTAGCCCTTTCAAATCCTTACGACGTCATTGTTTTGGACGTTAATCTTCCTAAAATGAACGGTTTTGAGTTGGCCGCTCTGTTGCGCAGGGAAAACATCCGTACTCCAATTCTGATGCTGACCGCCCTCGGAACCCTCAATGATAAACTGGCGGGCTTTGAATCTGGTGCAGATGATTATTTGGTGAAACCCTTTGAATTTCAAGAGCTTATTGTTCGACTCCGAGCGTTACAGAAACGAAATTCAGAAAGCGGACCCACAACCAATGTTTTAAAAATCGCCGATTTGGAATTAGACCTGAATGAGCGAATAGCACGGCGCGAAGGGCATCGTATTGAACTGACAGCCAAAGAGTTTGGCCTGTTAGAATATTTTATGCGCAACCGTGGTCGGGTGGTTTCACGGGTAGATATTGCCGAAAAAGTCTGGGATATACATTTCGACACTGGCACCAATACCATCGATGTTTACGTTAATTTTCTGCGTAAAAAAATCGACAAAGAGTTTTCGCATAAGCTGATTCATACCGTCGTTGGCATGGGATATATTCTCAAAGAATAATGAAAAGAATACTGGACGTTCCGCATTGGAATGAGAATATGAACATTCGGCTGCGCCTCACGCTTCTCTTTGCGGTGTTGGTTGCTTCCATCATGCTGGCCTTTTCGTTGTCTGTTTACTATTTATACAATCAATTTCGAGAGCAAGAATTTAACAAACGCTTGCGCGACAAAGCCTTGACCACGGTTCGGCTGTTTGAGGATGTGGGGGGAATCACCGAAGAACTTCTACACGACATCGAACGCAACGACCTCACTACGATGTACAAAGAGGAAGTGACGGTCTATGATTCCAACAACAAAGTAGTTTATGACAGTGGGAAAGAGCCCTACATCATCACCCCTCAATTGCTGGCTCAAGCAAGAGAAGGAATTGATTTTAGTCTTCGGGATGGCGAAAAAGAAATCATTGGCGTCAGGTACGTAGACAAACGAAAACAGGTGCTGGTCGTGGTTGCGTACGCAATTGATGTGTATGGATTCAGTAAATTGGAAAGGTTACGTAACATTCTTATTACGGGTTGGGCGGTTAGTTTGCTGCTGGTTATTTTGGCAGGATGGCTTTTTGCGAGCGATGCTCTACGGCCTGTTTCGGATATTATTGAACAGGTAAAAAACATTTCAGCCCGTAATATCCACGAACGCCTCAAAGCCCGACGTCATAAAGATGAATTGGGGCAATTGGTGGCCACTTTCAATGATTTGCTAAGTAGATTGGAGGAAGCTTTTAGCTCACAGCGCAATTTTGTTTCACACGCTTCGCACGAATTACGCACCCCACTCACTATCATGATGGGGCAATTAGAAGTAGCTTTGCTTCAGAAAAGAACCGTCGAAGACTACCAACAAACCATCAAAGAGGCCATTGAAGAGGTAAAGAAAATGCGCGATTTAATCAATGGACTACTAGAACTTGCCCGCATCAACAATGACATATTTCAGTTGCATTTTCGTCCGTTAAATATTGATGATTTGTTGTGGCAGGTTCGCGAATCGTTGCTCATCCAATTTCCTGACTACAACATTCAAATCGAGTTTGATGAGTCGCAAGAGGAAGAAACAGAATTTAAAATCAAGGGCGATAAATCACTGCTTCAAATGGCTTTTCAAAACATCATGGCAAATGCCTGTAAATACTCAGAAGACCAACGCGTTAATGTGTCATTACTGGCCCATTCCGACACCATACGTATTTCTTTTACCGACCGGGGCATCGGTATTTCGGAAGAAGATTTACCCCATATTTTTGAACCTTTTTACCGGGGTGATTCTAGTAAATCTCGTAAAGGACACGGTATCGGGCTGGCCCTTACCCAACGAATTATTCAACTTCACAACGGCAGTATCAGGGCTTTTTCTCAACTCGGAAAGGGCACCCGCTTTGTCATATCTCTCCCCTTGTAATCCCAACCCCGAAAGCCATTGCTCTCCTACGGTTGGATATTTCTGTCAGCAGTAGCACTAATAATTAACGTAGTGTTCTATTTTCGCATTTTCATCGGGATGTTACTGCGATAAATTCACTTTACATGCACTATTCTCATATTATCAACGAGCTTGCCGAAGACCGCGAGCAGTACTTCAACGCCGTTAGCCCGCCGATTGTCCAAACTAGCAATTTCGTTTTTAATGATTTTGCTTCTCTGCGCGCGGCTTTTGAAGATGAAATGTCGGCCTACTTGTATTCTCGGGGCGTGAACCCAACGGTCGATATTTTACGCCAAAAATTAGCCGCCTTAGACGAAGCTGAAGATTGTTTGGTCCTAAACAGCGGCGCGTCGGCCATTTTTTGCGCGGTAATGTCCAATGTTCAGGCTGGCGACCACATTGTAAGCGTTCACAAACCCTATACGTGGGCCTGGAAATTGTTTGACAACATTCTGCCCCGGTACAATGTTTCGACCACTTACGTTGACGGTACGCTGATTGAAAATTTTGAAGCTGCCCTGCAACCCAACACTAAAGTGATTTATTTGGAATCACCCAATACCCTGACTTTTGACCTGCAAGATTTGGAAGCGGTGGCTCAACTGGCCAAATCGCGGGGCATTGTCACCATCATTGACAATAGTTACTGTTCCCCATTGTTCCAAAAACCGCATCGCTTTGGCATCGATTTATCCCTGCAATCGGCCACCAAGTACATCGGCGGGCACTCAGATACCGTAGCGGGTGTTTTGACGGGCAGTAAAGCCATGATAAAGCAGATTTTTGACCGTGAAGCCCTCAATACGGGTGCATTTGTATCTCCGTTTAACGGTTGGTTGCTATTAAGAGGCTTACGGACGTTGCCCATTCGGCTGAAACATATTTCGGAAAGTACCCAAAAAGTGGTCGCTTTTTTGAAAAATCACCCCGCCATTGAGCGCGTTTATTTTCCACTCGACCCTGATTTTCCGCAGTATGAATTGGCAAAAAAACAAATGACCGGGGCTTGTGGTTTGGTGACCATTGCGCTCAAAGTAGAACGATATGACCAAATTGAGAAATTTGCTAAAACCCTGAAACACTTTTTATTAGCAGTAAGTTGGGGTGGCCACGAATCACTCATCATGCCCAAATGCGCAGGCCTACACCCCGAAGAATTTAATGCCAAAAATCCAGAACACCGTCTGGTACGGCTTTATATAGGTCTGGAAGAAGTTGACTATCTGATTGAAGATTTGAAACAAGCACTGAATGGTTTATAAGAAAATCGCGGTGTCGGACGGTTTAAAACCGTCTGACACCGCGATGCAGTACTACTTCAACAGCGCCATCACCGCCTCTTCACTAGCCACAGCATTGGTAGGACGCGGATGGGCTTCATTAAACACTTCAAGGTCTTTGCGGTCGAGGAGTTTGGCGTGACTTTCGTCAATGCTACCGTCGGCTTTGGTTACTTTCGAAATGTCCAATTTTAAATGCTTGGCTAAAAAACGATACGCTGCCGCACGTTTTGAGGGGCCATAGTCGTGCTTTTCGTTGGGCAGGTGTACATTTTCAACCAAATTTTCTTTGCCATATAATCCGTAGATTTTTTGTAAATGTGGATACTCCACCTCTGGATTATTTTTGGTCCAGTCGGCACCGTCCGACACCAACAACATGGGCCGCGGGGCCGCCAATGCCGCAATTTCTACGTTATTGGTTTGAAAGCCCCCTTTTTTATGAACGGGCATCCCACTTTCACACACACAACCGCCGAAAAAATGCGCCGACACCATCACCACTGGCACCGAAACTTTGATACGAGGGTCCAACGCCGTGAGCATAAAAGTCTGCGTTCCACCGCCCGATTCTCCCGTTACCCCTACCCGGTTTTTATCAATATTGGGTTGTGACAATAAAAAATCTAACGCTCGAATGCTGTTGATGGTCTGAAGTTTAAAGGCTTTGGGGATTTTGTGCGTGCTCAGTTGCGAATCGCTGTACCCAATCATATCATAAGCAAACACCACCGCGCCCATGCGGGCCAGATTGGCGCACCTAAACTGCATCGGTTCCAGAAAACGCGCATCTGGCTTGGCGGTATGCCCATGCGGACACAAGACCGCCGCAAAAGGGCCTTTTTGGTTCAGTGGTTTATAGAGATTACCCGTTACATAATACCCATCTATGCTCTCAAATGCCACATTTTCAATGGTATACCCATCCATTTCTCTCCGACTGTGAATCATCGGCTTTGAGGAAGGGCGCGGAGGCATTTTTTGCAATTCACTGCCTTCCAAAATACGATTCCTGATTTGTTGCGCTCTGGTTTCCCATTCTTGTTTGGACGCAGGAACGTGCTGCCCCAAAAAATCTTTTCCCTGAGGCTCGGTAAAATACGCACCTTGACAAAGTTCAGGCGCCGCTTGGGCATACGAAAGCTGACAAACCACAGAGGTAGTAAGCAATAATAAAAGGCGTTTCATACAGAGGGGTTTTTAGTAACCCAAAGCCGAAAGCACTTCTATTCTACCTTTTTCATAAGAGGGGTGCAGTCGTACTACTTCGCCGATAACGATAATTGCGGGATTGGCCAATGCCTCTTTTTCAACGACTTCAATGATGGTATCAACCGTTCCCAACCCTATTTTTTCTTCGGGATTACTGCCATTTTGGATGATGGCTACGGGCGTATCGCCTTTGCCAGCCCCAGCAAGTTCAGCCACGATTTGTGCCAAATGCTGCATTCCCATCAAAATCACCAAGGTAGCGGAGCTTTGCGCCGCTTTGCCTACATCTTTAGAAAGTGTATGATTTTTTGTGGTTCCGGTCAATACCCAAAAACTTTCGCTCACCCCACGGCACGTCAGCGGAATTCCCGCCAAGGCTGGTACAGCAATACTGCTTGAAATGCCCGGCACAACGGTTGTTTCAATACCGAAATCTTGGGCAAAAGCAATCTCTTCATAGCCGCGTCCAAACACAAACGAGTCACCGCCTTTGAGTCTGACCACGTGGCCGTAGTTGAGGGCATAATCTACAATGAGCTGATTCAAATCTTGCTGGACAAATTCACAACGCCCGCGACGCTTGCCAACAAATACGATACGGGCGTGGGCTGGCGCGTACGTGAGAAGTTCGGTAGAAACAAGGGCATCGTACAATACCACATCTGCCGATTGAATGGCTTTAAGTCCTTTGAGAGTGAGGAGCTCAGGGTCTCCTGGACCTGCTCCCACGAGTGTTAATTTTGGTTTCATCGTTAATCCCGTTTTAAAAAAATGAATACTTCCAGAAACAGGGCCGCCACCCTTTGTCTACTCAGTATTTTCTGGACCTACTTTTAATGCTTACACAAACGCTTTTTGTACTTTATAAATACTTTATTGAAATATTATTTTGCTAAGTAGCTATTTTAAAAAATATTTATTCAAAAATAGCAAATTTTGAGAAATTAAGTATTATTTTTAAGTAATAATTTAAACAACACTACTATTTTTGCAAAAACAACATTCAATAATATCTATTTTATTATTCTTTTTTGCAAAAACAACAATTTTCAGTTTTAAGGTAAAACAAGTATTAATTTAACTATTTTAATAAAAAGCAGTAAATAACAAAGAGTACTTAGGGATTCTCAAAACAACATTTTCATGGCACAACCTCAAAAGGTAGTGGTAGTAGGCAACGGAATGGTAGGCTATAAGTTCTGCGAAAAGTTGCTGAATAAAGCGGGTGGCGGCTCGTTTTCTATCACGGTAATCGGCGAAGAACCTCGGCCAGCGTACGATCGGGTTCATCTTTCCGCTTATTTCTCTGGCACGTCGGTCGACGAGCTTACAATGGCTCCCGCAAGTTGGTACGCCGAAAACGGCATCCAACTCCTCACGGGCGAGTGCGTATTGCACATCCACCCCGAAGCGCATTACGTCATGACCCACACTGGGCGAAAAATCGAGTATGACAAACTCATTCTCGCTACGGGCTCTTCGGCGTTTGTCCCCCCCGTACCCGGCGTTGAAAAAGAAGGTGTCTTTGTCTATCGCACCATCGAAGATTTAGATGCCATCATAAGTTATGCGCAGGGAGCTGGCCGAGCGGCGGTAATCGGAGGCGGGCTTTTGGGGCTAGAAGCCGCCAAAGCCACCCTCGACCTCGGCCTCGAAACGCACGTTATTGAGTTTGCTCCGCGCCTCATGCCACGGCAATTGGACGCCGCTGGGGCAGGAATGCTCAAACGTAAAATGGAAGCCTTGGGGATTCAAATTCACCTTAATAAAAATACGGCGCATTTTGAAGGCGAATCCAACGTAAAAGGGCTTGCCTTTGTGGACAATACCTCGTTGGAGGTAGACATGGTGGTGGTTTCGGCGGGTATTCGCCCCCGCGACGAGCTGGCCAAACAAGCTGGTTTGGGCGTTGGCCCCCGGGGTGGAATCATGGTCAACGACGAACTGCAAACCACCGATTCCGATATTTATGCCATCGGCGAATGTGCATTGCACAAAGGAATGATTTACGGGCTAGTAGCGCCTGGCTACGAAATGGCCGAAGTAGTAGCCAATAACCTCACGCTGTCTGTTACCAAAAAAGGAGATGTGAAATCCTTTCACGCCTTTGATATGTCGACCAAACTTAAATTGATTGGGGTCGACGTAGCCAGTTTCGGGGAGCCTTTCTGCGAGCATACACCCCACGACACCATCGTGGTAGAAGATAAACTCAAAGGTATTTACAAACGCCTCAACGTAACCACCGACGGAAAATACCTCTTGGGCGGAATTCTGGTAGGCGAAGCAGACAATTATAATATGCTGCTTCAAATGGTTAAAAATCAAATGATTTTACCGCCCAACCCAGAAGACTTGGTCATGCCCGTTCGCAAAGGCGAAAGCGTTGGTGCAGGCATGGGTGTAGCTTCCTTACCCGACGACGCAAGCATTTGTTCCTGCGAAAACATTACAAAAGGCACCATTTGTGAAGCCATTGAAGGGCAGAATCTGGGAGATGTAGCGGCCATTAAAAAATGTACCAAAGCAGGTACGGGTTGCGGAGGCTGCGTTCCGATGCTATCGGATTTATTGACCGAAACCCTCAAAAAACAAGGCAAAACGGTCAAAAAAGTACTGTGTGAACATTTTGACTACTCGCGCCAGGAAATGTATCACCTCATCAAAATGTCGGGTACGCGTACCTTTGATGAAGTGCTAGAAAAACACGGCAAAGGCTGCGGCTGCGAAGTTTGTAAGCCCGCAGTAGCTTCCATGCTGGCGAGTATTTATAACGACGTGATTGCCAAGCAAGCCGTTATTCAGGACACCAATGACCGGTATCTAGCCAACATTCAGCGCGGCGGAACGTATTCGGTTGTACCGCGCGTGCCTGGAGGCGAAATCACTGCCGACCAATTGATTGCCCTCGGAACCGTTGCTAAAAAATACGACCTTTATTGCAAAATCACTGGCGGACAGCGGGTTGATTTATTTGGCGCACGCGTAGAGCAACTTCCTTTTATTTGGGAAGAACTGATTGACGTGGGCTTCGAAAGTGGGCACGCCTACGGCAAAGCCCTGCGCACCGTAAAAAGCTGCGTTGGCAATACGTGGTGCCGTTTTGGCGTGCAAGACGCCGTAGGGTATGCGGTCAGAATCGAGAATCGTTACAAAGGAATTCGTGCGCCCCATAAACTTAAGAGTGCGGTGTCGGGTTGTACCCGAGAATGCGCCGAAGCACAAAGCAAAGACTTCGGGATTATTGCGACCGAAAAAGGCTGGAATCTGTACCTCTGCGGCAACGGAGGCATCAAGCCCCAACACGCCGTGCTTTTTGCAAGCGACCTCGACGACGACACCTGCATCAAGTACATCGACCGGTTTTTGATGTTTTATATCAAAACCGCCGAGCCACTCCAACGCACCGCCACGTGGTTTAACAAACTAGAAGGCGGGCTGGAGTACCTACGCGACGTAATTATCAACGACAGTCTGGGGATTTGTGCGGAGCTGGAAAAAGAAATGGAGTATTTGATTGAAACGTACCATGATGAATGGCGAGTGGCCGTCGAAACCCCCGAAATACGGGCGCGTTTTACCCACTTTGTCAATTCGGAAGAAGCCGACCCAACCCTTGAATTTGTAGAAATGAGAGGCCAAAAACGTCCGTCGGACTGGTAAAAACAACGTTTCTAATCATCATTTATTCGACAATTCTCATGACAACTCAACATACAACTTGGTTTAAAGCGGCCCCGATATCAGCGTTTCCCGAAAATGGCGGAGCCTGTGTAAAATACAATGACCGGCAAATTGCGGTGTTCCATTTCAAACAATTAGACAAATGGTATGCCACCGACAACGAATGTCCTCACAAGCACCAGATGATTTTGAGCCGAGGGATGCTCGGCGACCAACAGGGGCATCCTAAAGTAGCGTGCCCATTTCATAAAAAAACCTTTTCGCTCGAAACAGGCCTCAACCTGCAAGGCGAAGACTATTGCATCAATGTATACCCCGTCAAAGTAGAAGACGGATTCGTTTTTATTGGCGTCTAAAACCATGAATTATGCCCATACGTATTCCCAAACGGTTCACCCGATTGTATATCACGGCTTTATCGTTAGTTGCTTTTTTAACGATATTGGGGCAAATCTTGGTCCAAAACACCCTTAAAGACGGCCTGAATGACTCTTGGTTGGTCAATTTTGCAGGGCGGCAGCGCTTTCAAAGTCAACTGATTGCCAAAACCGCCCTGCTCCTTACCCAACGTCCCGATTTGGCCGACCAAAGCACTCAATTGAAAGAGTTTAAACGGGTATTGGCCGATTGGGAAGACCACCAGGATCAACTCCAAACGGGCAACCTGCGGGATATTTCGGCCACTTACGTCAATAGTGACACCGTAAGAGCAATGTTTGTGGATATAGAACCTCATTTCAGCGCTATTCAACAAAATGCCCATTCGGTACTGAAGTGGATGGAAAAGCCTGGAGACTCGGCCAGCATCGACTTATCAGTTCGTAATATTTTTGCGCACGAACTGATTTTTTTACACAAAATGAATCAAATCGTATTCCAATACGATAAAGAAGCAAAAGAAAAAGTAACTCGCCTTCGTCGTATTGAACTATGGCTGATGGCTTTAACGTTGGTTATACTATTGTTGGAGGGGTTGTTTATTTTCCGCCCAGCGGTGGGAAAATTACGCGAAACAATCGCTCAATTGATGGATGCACGCGAAAACACGATGATTGCTAACCGGGAACTTCAAAAAGCGTATCAACAACTGCGCGACACGCAGGCGCAGCTATTGGAAGCCACCCAACTCCGCCACCAGCAAGAAATCAAAGAGCATAAAATTCGGGCTTCGGCGCTTTTGCAAGGACAGGAAGAAGAGCGCAAACGCCTCTCAAAAGAAATGCACGACGGGGTGGGGCAAATGCTTACGGGCCTAAAACTCATTGCTGAAAATTTTGGCGAAACCAAAGAATGGAGCCCGCGCGACCTCCGCAATGCGCAAGATTTGCGGACCGTTATCAGCCAAACGATTCAGGAAGTCAGAACCATCTCCCACAACCTGATGCCGACCGTCCTCAATGATTTTGGCATCGACTTGGCCTTGAAACAATTGATGGATTCAACGGCGCGAAATACAAGCGCTCAGCTGACTTTTACTTCCAATTTGAAGGAAAAACGTCTGGACAGGAATGTTGAGATAGGACTCTACCGAATTGCGCAGGAAGCCATTAATAATGCCGTAAAGCACTCAGAAGCAACACAAATCAGTCTGGATGTTTCGCTGAGCAACAAAAAAGTAACCCTGCGGGTGACCGACAATGGCAAGGGTTTTAATGCTGCTCGAAAAAAATCAACTGCCACCAATGGACTACGCAATCTTCACGAACGAGCGCATTTGCTTGATGGTGTATTGAAAATCAACTCAGCCATCGGGCGCGGCACCGAAGTCATTGCACAAATACCCCAATTATAATCAACAAACGATGAAAAAAATCCAAGTACTGCTCGTAGACGACCACACCATTGTTAGAAATGGCCTACGGTCTATTTTAGAAAACACCGACGAAGTAGAGGTCATCGGCGAAGCCTCTAACGGCGAAGAAGCCCTCGAAAAAATCCCCCTTCTCAAACCGCAAATTATCCTCGTTGACATCTCAATGCCGGGTATCTCGGGCATTGAATTGATTAAAAAAGTAACGAAGCAGTGGACCAATATCCGGCCCATTATCCTCTCAATGCACAACGACGACGCCTATATCCTCAAGTCGGTTGAAGCAGGCGCGTATGGTTATTTGCTCAAAGATGCCACCCGCGACGAAATTCTGACCGCCCTTCATGCCGTCAAAAATGGCGAGAAATACTTCAACGCATCGGTGGCAAGCGTGATTGTAAGCGGCTATTTATCTCAGGTACAAAAAGTTGAAAAAGCGACCGAGTCACGCAAAACGCTTTTATCCAAAAAAGAAAGAGAAGTATTGCGGTTGTTGGTAGAAGGAATGAGCAGTCGCCAAATTGCCGACCAACTGGATTTAAGCGTTCGTACCGTCGACAATCACCGCGCCAACATGATGCGCCGCCTTCAGGTTCACAACGCCGCCGAACTCGTCAAACTGGCTTTGGAAGAAAAATTACTCTAATTTTGGAAACATAGTCAACGTTCGGCCCCAAGACACGCAAGTTGTGGTGCGTCGTTCGGGGCAACGTTTACCAAATGGAAATTGCAGGCTTCATCGGAGCATTTTTAATGGGACTGTCGCTGGGCCTTGTGGGGAGTGGTGGCTCCATTCTCACCGTGCCCATTCTCGTTTATTTATTTTATATTGATACCCTCATTGCTACCACTTACTCGCTTTTCATTGTAGGGATTACGAGTTTAGTCGGCGCAACTGTACGCGCTGGTGCTGGCAATATTCACTGGCCCACCACGCTGGTCTTTGGTATTCCCTCGCTGACCGCTGTTTATCTGACTCGGTCTTTCGTCCTCCCACTTATCCCTCCCGTTATTTATCAACTGGGCGATTTAGTACTCACCAAATCGCTATTTTTACTGCTTCTCTTCGCAATACTCATGCTCGTTGCTTCTTTTTTCATGATTAGAGACCAAGAAGAAACGACCGAAGAAGATAAGACTGTAGGAAGTATCTCCTACAATCTGTTTTCATTATCTATAAAAGGAATGCTGGCAGGATGCGTAACGGGACTTTTAGGAGCTGGAGGAGGATTTCTCATTATTCCAGCATTGGTTCTGATGGCAAATCTCCCAATGAAAAAAGCCGTAGGCACCTCGTTGGTAATCATTACGGCCAATTCTTTTATGGGTTTTTGGCGCGACTATCAATTGCATGAACTCATTGACTGGCGCTTCTTGGTCTACTTTTCCACCATTGCCATCACGGGAATTTTAACGGGCAGCTCCCTAGCCCACAAAATCAGCGGCGAAAGACTCAAACCCATTTTTGGTTATTTTATTCTCTTGATGGGGGTCTTCATTATTTTTAAAGAGCTATTTTTGAGGTAATATTTCAAAACCATCATTTTAACTTTATTCTGATATGAAATCGTTTCTTTTATCTTTCATTTTGCTAGTCGCCGTAAGTTGCCTTAACGGCGCTTTTGCCCAAACCAATCTTGACACCAAAGCCTTCGTTCAAAAGTTTAAGGAAACGCCCAAGGCACAATTACTAGACGTACGCACCCCCAACGAATGGAACGCTGGAAAAATCGAATCCTCCAAATGCGTTAATTTCATGGACGCTGATTTTAAACAGCAAGTCGAGAAGTTGGATAAATCCAAGCCCGTATTTGTGTATTGCGCCGCTGGCGGCCGCAGCGCCAAAGCTTCCAAAATCCTGAAAGAAGCAGGTTTTAAAGAAATTTATAACCTCCAAGGGGCAGGCTATGCCGATTTGGCCAAAGAAGGCATCAAATAATCGTAGGGGCGGGGTCGCATCGATGGACCGTTCGCCTCCGCCCGAAAACACCCGTCAGTTTACATAAACCGAAAGACAGAAAAATAATAAATACAAAATGTAAAAGGAATTCCAAGCATCGTAGGGGCGGGGCTTACCTTCGCCCACATTCCTCCGCTTTGCCGCCTAAAGCGAAGAGATATATTTTGTACGCCTGATTTTATTCTGCCCAGTATCCGCTTATTCCGTCAAAAAAGGGCGATTTGCTTCGTTAAAAGGGGCGGAGGCGAGCCCCGCCCCTACGGATTCTTCAAAAAACTTCTCTCTTAATTTTTGCATTCCCGCAAAAACCCACTATTTTTGCACTCCCATTTTTGGGGTGGTATAACCATTTTTGAAAAAACCAGCATAAAATGCCAACTATTTCACAGTTAGTACGCAAAGGACGTGAACAAATGACGTGGAAATCTAAGTCTCCGGCCTTAGATTCGTGCCCACAACGTCGCGGTGTATGCACGCGTGTATACACAACGACCCCGAAGAAGCCAAACTCGGCTTTGCGCAAAGTAGCGCGTGTACGTTTATCAAACATGAAGGAAGTCAACGCTTACATCCCAGGCGAAGGACACAACCTCCAAGAGCACTCAATCGTATTGGTGCGTGGTGGTCGTGTAAAAGACCTTCCAGGGGTACGTTATCACGTAGTGCGTGGTGCGCTTGATACTGCCGGTGTAAACGGTCGTAAGCAAAGCCGCTCACTTTACGGAGCAAAACGTCCGAAACCAGGTCAGGTAGCACCCGCAGGAAAAGGCGCTCCGGCTAAGAAGAAGAAGTAATTTGAGCGTTTAATCGCTCGTCCTTTTTGTTTGCGTAATACAGTACAATAGCATAAAAGGGTAGTAATCCCAAGCAAAGGTTTGGGGTGAATCAGTTGAAAAACGAAACCTACATTAACAACTCAGTACAATGAGAAAGGCAAAACCGAAAAAAAGATACCTATTACCTGACCCTAAATACAGGGACGTAATGGTAACCAAGTTTGTAAACAACTTGATGTTGCAAGGCAAAAAAAGCACCGCCTATGATATTTTCTACGGCGCGTTGGAAATTGCCGAAAAACGTCTTAGCGAAAGCGGTCTTGAAATCTGGCGCAAAGCGTTGAACAACGTAATGCCTGCTGTAGAAGTAAAAAGCCGCCGTGTAGGTGGTGCCAACTTCCAGGTTCCTACCGAAGTTCGTCCTGACCGTAAAATTGCGTTGGGAATGAAATGGATGATCAAATACGCTCGTTTACGCGGTGAAAAAACCATGCGTGATCGTTTGGCCGCTGAAATCATCGCCGCTTCAAAAGGTGAAGGTGCTTCAGTAAAAAAGAAAGACGATACGCACCGTATGGCTGAAGCCAACAAGGCGTTCTCGCACTTCCGTTTCTAGTAATTAGGAAAGAAGATACAAAAAAGAGCCTTCTCGCAAGAGTTGGCTCTTTTTTTTGGCCTTACTGTAACCTTTTTCTCAAAATCAAGTAGTCGTTAATGCTTATATTACAGTATTCAAAAATATACAACATTCTTAAATATAAATTATTTAATTTTCTTGACAATAAACTAAATCTTTAGTACGTTTACACCTTTATAGTAGCCGTGAAAAATACACCATCACCATCCATCCATCCTTAATTTAAACCTTTACCTAAACAGCCATGCGTAAACTTCTCCTTTTGGCCCTACTGTGGCCATGCATGAGTGTATTGTATGCTCAAACGCCCAATCGCTTTCAAATTCAAGGTATTACCGCCGACACCTCATCTACTCCCCTGGGTTCTGCCACGGTGATGCTGCTCCAACGCAAAGATTCCTCACTGGTTAATTTTACCCGCACTAACGACAAAGGCGCCTTTGCCATGCGCAACGTAAAGCGCGGAGATTATCTGCTCAAAATCTCGTACGTCGGCTACATTCCTTTTCAACAAGACATTGTTTTTGGCGACAAAGAAATCGTCGACTTAGGAACCCTCAAATTAAAAGCCATTACCAAAGAGCTCTTTGAGGTGGTGGTCAAGACGGCCCGCGCGCCCCTGAGTATCAAAGGAGATACGATTGAGTACAACGCCGCGTCGTTTAAAGTACCTCCTGGCTCAACGGTTGAAGATTTATTACGCAAGCTTCCTGGCGTGCAGGTAGACCAAAACGGCAACATCATTGCCCAAGGCCAGCAAGTACAGAAAGTAACCGTAGATGGAAAACGTTTCTTCGGGAGTGACCCTAAAATGGCCACCCAAAACCTCCCCGCCGACGCCATTACTAAAGTGCAGATTTTCAACGACAAAACTGAGCAATCAAAAGTGACGGGCGTAGACGATGGGAAACAAGAAAAAACGGTCAACCTCGAACTCAAAGAAGGATTTAAGAAAGGAGGCTTTGGAAAACTGACCGCTGGATTGGGAGCCGACGGCAACGGCAATGCCGGACCGCGCGGCGAAATCAAAGGAAATTACAATAAGTTTGACGATAAAAACCAGTTTTCGGTCATAGGATTGACCAATAACACCAACCAAACTGGAATGTCATGGGATGATTATCAAGACTTTAGAGGCAGTAGCTCCTTTAATAGTTGGAACGACAACGGCGATTTTGGTTTTGGTGGCGGCGGCGGTCGATACATCATCATTGGCGGTGACGACGACGGCGGACTCAGCATTCCAGTCGGCGGCGGCAACGGTCGCGGCTACTCCAACAACATTGCTGGCGGTATCAACTACAATTACAACACCAAAAAAATCAAGACCAACGCCAGTTATTATTACAACTCTACCCGGCAGGTAGTGGATGCAGTGCGCAACCGCGAGAACTTCCTACAAAACGGCTCTTTTAAAACCGAAGAAGAAAGCAGCCAAATCAATTTCGTCGGCAATCACCGACTCGCGTTCCGCCATGAACAAACCGTTGACTCACTCAATGCCTTTATTTTTACCAACAACAGCCGCTACAACGTAGGTGATACCCGACTGAACAGCCTTCAGGAATTTTTCAGAAACAACAATTTCAAATCCAACGAAACCACCATCAATAATGCCACCAACGTGGATAAAATTGAAACGGCCAACACGTTGATTTACCGCTTGAAATTTAAGAAAAATAAAGGACGGAGTTTTGCCGCCAGTGCTTCCTATAACTTTACCAACAACGACGGAGTTGCCGACCAAAAATCGCTCAACTTATTCTACAACGCCACCGACCCCACCGATGTAATGCGCCGCATGTTGGATTTAACCAACAACACTGGCAGTCGAGTGAGCCAGCTAAAATCTAGTTTGCTGTTTGTGGAGCCATTTGCTAAGCGCTTTTTCTGGGAAAGTTTTGTCAACCTGAGCTACCGTTCCGACAACGTAGACCGCGACGTATTTGACCTCGCCAAAGACAGCGGTCGCCGGGTACCTGTTGATAGTTTAAGCAGTTTTTATAAAAACAGTTACAACTACGCCCGGATAGGAAGCAGTGTGCGGTACTCCTACAAAGGATTGAATTTTTCAGGAGGGTTGGCGGTACAGAGCTTCCAAATTGACGGCAAATTTGCACTTGGCCAAAACCCAGCTTCTTTTATCAACATCAACCGTCGGTTTACGACGTGGATACCCAACGCTTCGTTGAATTATGACCTCAAAAATAACCGGTATTTGTGGTCGGGCTATGATGTAAGCGTGAGTCAACCTTCGACCCGTGATTTACAACCCGTCATTGACAACAGCAACCCGCTGATTATCCGTCAAGGAAATCCCGATTTGTTACCGACGGTAAATCATAACATCAATTTTGGGTACAACATGTTCAACCCCGCGAGTTTTATGAACGTCAACGTTAACATGTATTATTCATACAATGTAAACCAAGTTGTTTATAACCAACAAGTTGACCCTACAACCTTGATTACGGTGACCAAACCAGTAAACATCACGGGTGGCCAAAACATTGGTTCTTATATCGGCTTTGGATTTCCGATAAAGAAAACCAAAGCGTCGATGAACATTAACTTCAACCCCGGCTTCAGCAAAAACCTCACGCCCATCAACGGCGTACTGAACCAAACCAACACCGATAGTTATCGGTTTGGAACGCGGCTTGATTTGACCCCAAGCGACAATTTTACGATTTTTGCCAACGCCAACTGGAGCGTCAGCAATACGCGTTATTCTATCAACACTGGTCAAAATCAGCAGATTGTCAACCATAGCTATAGTGGTACGATGAACATCCGCTTGCCCAAAGATTTCTTCATCAACTCCAACCTCAATTACCAAATTTACAAAAACGAGCGTTTTGGTTTTAACCAGCAAGTGCCGATTCTGAACACCTCTATCTATAAAATTCTGGGCAAAGCCAAGAAAGCCGAAATCAGACTTTCTATCTATGATGTCTTCAATCGCAACTTGGGGGTGAGTCAGTTTGCCAACCAAAACTACGTATCGCAGGAGCGTATTCAGACCTTGGCTCGCTACGGAATGTTGAGCTTTACGTACAATATGCGCGGCATGAATACCAACATCAAACGCAGAGGCGGATTTTTCTAAAACCGAAAAACAAGAAACCAAAAAATGAAAAATATAAAACTATCCACTGTTCGCTATCAGCTTCGCCAGTCAGGATTTGCCATTCTGGCGCTCATAGGTCTAGGTTTTTCCATCTCGGCCAAAGCGCAACAAACCGAAGGCATGGTGACTTACGAGTATAAGTATTACTGGACGAAAGTTAACTCGCGCCTCACGTTTTTGAGTAAGGAAGAAAAAGACCGCATGAAATTGACTTGGGGCAATGAAGAGGACGGCCCGGGGACCAAAATGAAGTTGACGTTCAACGATAAGCAGAGCATTTACACGTATTTTAGCGACCAAGGCCAAACCGAAGATGGGCGGTATTCGTGGCGGCAGAGTGATTACCTGATTCATCGTAATTTTGAGCAAGAAAAACTCATTGAAAATCACGAAATGTTGGGCAAAACTTACCTGCTCGAAGATTCGTTGATGACCTACAATTGGCGTATTCAAAATCAAATCAAGGATGTTGCCGGCTACGTTTGTATGAAAGCCGAAACCTTCGACCCCATCAAAAACCATAAAATTACGGCGTGGTTTGCGCAAGACATTCCCGTGTCAGCAGGCCCTGAGCGCTATTTTGGTTTACCCGGACTCATTTTAGAACTAGACATCAACGACGGCGATGTGATTGTAGCGGCCCAAAAAGTAGAATTGAAAAACGTGGATAAAGAGTTGGCTCTACCCAAAATGAAGGGTAAAAAAATCAAAAACAACGACTACGACCAGATGCTCAAAAAACACATTTTTGACAGTATAAAAGCACAACGAAACCCTTATTGGTCAATCAGATACTAACATCTGACACCCAAAAATATGGCTTTTCTCCAACGGTTTGCGATTGTATTGTTCAGTATATTTTGGCTGGCAGCTACGGCCAACCCTCCCAAACGAAACACAAAAATCTCCATCGTTGGAGAAAAGTTTTATATCAACGGAAAGCCTACTTTTAAGGGGCGCGTCTGGAATGGATACAAGATAGAAGGCTTGCTGCCCAACTCACGTATGGTGCAGGCCACATTTGATGACCGCAATCCCACCACCCGCGCGCAGTGGGCATACCCTGACACCAAACAGTGGGACGCCGACCGCAACACCGACGAGTTTTTGGCCGCCATGCCCGTTTGGAAACAACATGGGCTGTTGGCCTTTACGCTCAATCTTCAGGGAGGCAGTCCGCAGGGGTATTCTAAAGACCAACCTTGGCATAATTCGGCATTTAATGAGGATGGAAGTTGGAATCCCCATTATTGGAATCGACTCAAAAAAATCCTTGACCGTGCCGATGAGTTGGGCATGATTGCCATTGTAGGCTTCTTTTACTTCGGCCAAGATGAACGCCTGAAAGATGAAGCAGCCGTAATCAGGGCAGTCGACAATGCCACCGATTGGCTCTTGGAAGCAGGCTATCAAAATGTATTGATTGAGATTAACAACGAGTGCAATATCCGCTACGACCACGCCATTCTTCAACCTGAGCGCGTACACGAACTAATACAACGAGTGAAGCGCAAAAAGGTGAAAGGACGACGGTTATTGGTCAGTACGAGCTACGGCGGCGGGGCTATTCCGAAGGAAAATGTAGTACGCGAAGCTGATTTTTTATTGCTTCACGGCAATGGCGTCAGCGACCCTGCCAAGATTGTCGATATGGTCAACAAAACGCGCGCTGTTGCGGGTTATCGCCCCATGCCGATTGTATTCAACGAAGACGACCACTTCAACTTTGATAAACCCCTAAACAACTTCGTAGCCGCTACGAGCGCCTATGCTTCTTGGGGATTTTTTGATTATCGAATGAAAGACGAAGGTTTCGACGAAGGCTATCAATCGGTGCCCGTCAATTGGCAAATAAGCTCCCCACGCAAACGAGGCTTTTTTGAGAAACTGAAGGAGATAACAGGGTTGTAAAGAACCGAAAAATAATAAACCGCACGGGCAAGGTCAGCCGTTGCGGGCCCCAAAAAAAATGTAAAAGTTTAAAGTAGAGTTCGTTTTACATTTACTAAGACAAACAAAGAGGGGCGAATATTCGCCCCTCTTTGTTTGTCTTAGTAAATCTAGAATTACAGTTTTCTTACCCAAATATTACGAAACTGCGTTTTATTATTGTGATCTTGAAGGTGAATCACGTCGTCGCCGTGTGCTTCAGGATAGTGGTGTAAACCAATGTAAAGCGTTAATCCATTAATGGTTGCGTTATTTTGAACCAGTACCCCATTCAGAAAAACGGTGATGCGTGCAGGTGCATCAATACGGCCATCTGCTTTGAAACGAGGTGCGGTATATACCACATCATAAACGTTCCACTCAAGCGGCCCGCGCATAGGGTTCACGAGCGGCGCGTGGTCTTTGTAAATACTTCCAGCTTGTCCGTTGCGATAGGTACGGTTTTGGTACGAATCCAAAATTTGGAGTTCATAACGATCCTGAAAAAACACACCACTGTTTCCACGACCTTGGCTCACGCCTTCTACTACATCTGGCGCGCTGAATTCGAGATGAAGCTGGCAATCACCAAACTTCATTTTGGTTTTGATATCGCCACTTTTAGGAACTACTTCCAAATAGTCATTATTTACAATTTTCCAGGGAGCAGGACCACCATCTTTGGCAGAGACCCACTGCGAAAGGTCTTTTCCGTTAAAAAGTACTATAGCGTCGGAGGGTGGGTCTCCTGCATTTTTACCCGGCGTTACGACCCCTACTTCGGGTTCCCAGATTTCGGTCATTTCGGGCTTCATGGGCATAGGAGAAACCGCTGGAGGGGTACCACCAGGGGTTTGAGCAAATCCAGCTGCGGCACAAGCCAGTAAAGAAAGGGTTATGAACGTTTTCTTCATCGTTGTTTTATGATTATTGAAAATTTAATTACAAAAAATACTTCCTACAGTATGAAAGAATCTCAAGCGCGTTTTTTAACGTACCAAAACCATTAATCGCACACAAAGATGCTTAAATAATTGGGAGAGGTCGAGGTGATTTGCTTGAGGTCTAGGTTGACATCCTGCGGGAGAATCTTATCCAAACGCTTTTGAAGCTGATTAGCCGCCTCTTTTTCAACGAGTTCGTACCTTATCTGACTCCGACTAATTTTGAGTTCTTTTTTTCGGGAAACCGTCAATGCCGTCATTTTGACGCTATAATCTTTATAGGCTTGCAGTTCGTCAATGAGTTGCTGGGCGAGCGGTTTAGCCCCTGCTTCGTAAAATAGCTCAATGTTCCAAACGGTGCGAGGTTTTACTATTTTGCTTACCAAAGATGCTTTTTTGACGGGCTTCTTGGCAACTTCGGGGGCAGGGTCTTTGGGGTTCAGAATGGCGGCTACGCCCGAAACCAACCCCAAGACGAGCGTCAAACCCATGAACATTCTAATAGAGCGCAGCATCTCGGCCCGTGGCTTAGCCCGGCTGCTCTCGCGGCTCAGCAGGTAAAACGACAAGATAAAAGCAATGGCACTTAATCCCGAAATACCATATTTAAGAAACTCAGCTAGCTCACTTACCTGAAATTGGGCAATCATCATTTGAATCATTGAAAAGACATCACAAAACAGACTTTACAAACGACACCATCCACTGCGCCATCAAAGTACTGTGCAAAGGTAAGGTTAAACTTTCGAGTCCTCTGGCCGTTTTTTCGGCTCCTATTCGCTCCACCCGCGAGCGCATGAGGGCCTCTTCGTACAGAAGCGGAAACTCTGGATGCGCCTGCACGCCCAGCATCCGCTCTCCTACGCGAAACATGGCTACGGGGCAATCATCTGCCGAGGCTAATATCGTACTATCAGGTGGCAATTGGTGCACTTGGTCCTGACACATCATCAGCAGATTCAGGTTTTCCTTGGACGGGTTCATCCAAGGGGTTCTTTCTCCGTCTAACATCTTAAATTCGTGAATTCCTACGCACCAACCCACCGCCGATTTTTGCACTTTTCCGCCCAAGGCTTCGGCCAACATCTGATGTCCGAAACATACCCCTAAAAAGATTTTTTGTTGGGCATACATTTGACGAAAAAACGCTTTCAAGTCACGAATCCATGGCTCGTCGTCATAGACCGAAGATTTAGAGCCCGTACAGAGATAAACGTCACATTCGTCAACGGACGCTGGAAAATGGCCGTTGGCTACGTCATAAAATACAAATTCCCATTCGGGAGCCAAAGGCATAAACAACACGGGAAACATGTCGCGGTAGTCGCCCGCAATGTGCCGAAATTCATCCCGCACATGGTCACATTCTAACAGGCCAATTTTTATTTTTGTCACAGATTATGCGTTTATTTATCCTGCTGAAAGCATCTAAAAAGTGGGTTTGCATTTACAATAGACACTTTCAGCAGAACAAAGCAGTTTTTTTGTTTTTAATATCCGTTTATACTGAGCTTTTTCCAAAAGCTCAAAACCCATCCACTCTCAAATGAAACGATTTCGGTCTGGTCAAGGCTTCATAGCCCAACGCCGATAAAGTACAGCCACGACCAGAGTCTTTCACGCCCGTCCAGGCAAGTTCGGGGTCCAGGTAATCGCAGCGGTTCATAAACCACGTTCCCGTTTCAATTTGGTTTCCAATGTGCAACGCAGCATCGGCATCACTCGTCCAAACCGACGCCGTGAGGCCGTAGTCACTGTCGTTCATGAGTCGAATGGCTTCGTCGTCGCTGCTTACTTTCATGATTCCGACGGCTGGCCCAAAGGTCTCTTCGTTCATGATGCGCATAGAATGATTGACATTGACCAACAATTGCGGTGCCAAATAGGGCGTTCCTACTTGATTCAATGGAAAACCCGACGGGTCAATCAATGCATCTGCTCCCTGACTGACGGCTTCGCGTATTTGACCGCGTACAAACTCAGCCGCTGAGGTACGCACCATCGGCCCAAGATGTACGCCCGCTTCCAACGGATTGCCCAAAACATACTGATTAACAAGGGCTACCGCACCCTGCACAAATTCATCATAGACTTTTTCGTGAACATAAATACGCTCAATACCGCAGCAAGATTGCCCTGAATTGAAGAGCGCCCCATCGACCAAATTTTCCACGGCAAAAGCCAGAGGAGCATCTGCGCGTACGTAGGCGGGGTCTTTGCCACCCAGCTCCAAACCAGTGGCAATAAAACGCTCCGCGGCCGCCCGCTGCACCGCATGACCACCCGAAACAGAACCCGTGAAGGCCACAAAGTCTACGCGAGGGTCGGCAATCATTCGGGCCACGTAATCGTGGGTGGTGTGGAGATATTGAAAAACACCTTCGGGCAAACCAGCCGCTTTAAACGCCGCCGCGTAGCGCTCAGCACAAAGGGGCGTTTGCTGCGCGTGTTTGAGTATCACGGTATTGCCCGCCAATAATGCAGGAATAACTACATTGACCGACGTTAAGTAGGGATAATTCCAAGGAGCCACCACAAACACCGTTCCGAGGGCTTCGCGACGGATAAAACGCTGAAAACCTTCTTTTTCTGAAACCGGCACATCCGACAAGGCACCAATGGCGGCTTGTATCATATAGCGTGCACGCTCCTGAAAACCACGACGGATTTCGTTGGGAGTGTACCCAATCGGGCGTCCCATTTGCCATGTTAGCTCTTCGCCTATGGCATCGGCATGGGTTAAAAAATAATCTAAGGCTCTTTCGCAAATGGTAATTCGTTCGCGTAGCGGAACGTTTTTCCACATTTTTTGAGCCGATTTGGCATTTGCCAAGATGCTTTCAATCTGAGTGGCAGTACTATATTCGCGCTCCACATACACGGAGCCATCAACGGGAGAAATGACTTGAAATGTTTTCATTTGTTCGGTAAAAAGTAGGGCCGAAAATTACGGCTAATTTTTAAAATATTTTAGTTTTCAGAAGCACGAAGCTCTTCTTTTAATACTACCGCCGCAAGAAAAGATTAGGCTATCCTAAAAATGCCAAGTCTGATGAGCATTTTTAGGACTCTCATCCTACGGCCTTTGAAAAAATCATTCAGCTCCTTTTGAAATGTATCGCTCACTGGCGCGAGAAATAGCTATTTGAGTAAGATTGTCACAAAATATGCCTAGCGATAAAAAGCAATGAGACGAAAAAGCGCCAGCGCTTGTGTGATTACCTCTATGGTATTACGACCAAGCGCACCATGGCAATATTTCAGATAAAGACCTAAATAAGCTCCTCAATGAGATTGATTTTTAGTAAGTTTGGGTTTCATCTACCCCTCACTTCATGAAACCTACGCTACTACTCTTCACACTCTTACACTGTCTTTTCAGCACTGTATCCCGAGCACAAAACGGTTTTTCAATGGAGGCCGTCAAATCCTATCCTTTTCCCAACGAATTGACCGCCTCAGCCACGGGTTCACGCATTGCCTGGGCATTCAACGAAGAGGGAAAACGTAATATTTATGTAGCAGAAGGGCCCGACTTCAACGCGCGAAGGCTCACCAACTATTTACAGGACGATGGTCAGGAACTCAGTAGTGTAGCATTATCTGATGATGGAAAATGGGTGCTCTATGTACGCGGCGGCGACCATGGCTCCAATTGGGGCGATGAGCTCCCCGTCAATCCTACCTTTAGTCCTACCCCTCCCAAAGTGCAAATGTGGGCAATACCATTTACTGGTGGCGAGCCCAAGCTCCTGGGCGAAGGCGAAGGCCCCGTTATTTCGCCCAAAAGCGATAGAGTAGCTTTCTCCAAAGGAGGGCAAATATACACCGTTCCTCTTGATGGCTCGGCGGCGGCAACGATGCTCTTTTCGGCCCGTGGCACAAACGGCACGCCAGTTTGGTCGCCCGATGGCAGTCGGCTGGCATTTCAATCCAATCGCGTTGACCACAGTTTTATCGGTGTTTATACCGACGCCCAAACCCCTATCGTTTGGATAGACCCGCAATACAAACGTGACAATTCCCCGCGTTGGTCGCCTGATGGAAAGAAATTGGCCTTTATTCGTACCAACGGACTAGGCGGCAAGCCCGACTCTATCCTCGTCAGGAAGCATATCCCGTGGTCAATCATGACGGCCGATGTAAGTACAGGAGAAGCAAAAACCCTTTGGACTGCGCCTAAACGATTGAATGGCTCAGTGCCCAACACCCATGGAGGGCCCAATTTGCACTGGGCGGCCAATCGCATCGTTTTTCTTTCTTACCAAGACGGATGGCCACATTTATATTCATTAACTGAGCAAGGTGGTGCGCCGCTTTTGCTTACACCCGGCAATTTTATGTGTGAACATATTCAACTCAGCACCGGTGGAAAATCGCTCGTTTTTGCCGCCAATGCGGGTACTGACGCCTTGGACATTGACCGGCGTCACGTCGTTAAAGTATCCGTTGACCGCGCAGATATGCAGATAATGACGCCTGGAACGGGCCTAGAATGGTTCCCTGTTTTGACGGGCGACGGAAAAACAATGGCATTTATCAGTGCTACCGCTCAACGCCCTCCTCTCCCTTCCGTAATGCCCGCCAACGGCGGAGAAATGAAACTCCTCGCTACCGACCGTTTGCCTACAACCTACCCAAGTACAGATTTGGTGACGCCAAAACAAGTGGTCTTCAAAACACCCGACGGCGTAACGGTTCATTGCCAACTCTTTGAAAAAGCAGGAGGACCCGCCAAAAAGCCCGCCATTGTTTATGTTCACGGTGGGCCACCTCGGCAGATGTTATTGGGGTGGAATTATGGTGATTATTACGCCAATGCTTACGCCATGAATCAGTATTTGGCAAGCCTCGGTTACGCAGTCTTATCGGTCAATTACCGATTGGGGATTGGTTACGGATACGAGTTTCACAATGCGAAAAATGGCGGTGCCAACGGTGCTTCCGAATATATCGACATCAAAGCCGCTGGTGAATGGCTCGCCAAACAACCGCAAATTGACCCCAAACGCATCGGGATATACGGAGGCTCGTACGGCGGATTTCTAACGGCGATGGCCTTAGGACGCGACTCTAAGCTGTTTGCCGTAGGTGTCGACGTCCACGGCGTACACGACCGCACTATCGAGCGCACCCGCAATATTCTGATGCCCGACCAATACGAACGCGCTCCCGATGCCACCCGCGCCTTGGAGGTAGCCTGGAAATCGTCCCCGATTGCGTATGTAAATACGTGGACTTCTCCCGTACTTTTCATCCACGGCGACGATGACCGCAACGTGCGTTTTAGTCAAAGTACCGACTTGGTACGCCGCTTAGAAGAAACAAAAGTACCCATCGAAACGATGGTGATTGTAGATGATACCCACCATTTTATGATGCACGCCAATCAGGTAAAAGTCAACAAAGCCATTGCCGCATTTTTTCAAAAGAAGTTATAATTATCCCTCTTTTTAAAACAATCAAACCCCCGACGTCGAAATATCATTTCTTCGCGTCGGGGGTTTGATACATATCTTTGCTAGCACTTATTCCGCTCAATTATCCGCCTCCTTCAATGGATCAAACTTTAGAATATACCCATCTTTACCATCGCCTTCACTTGATATATAAAGGGTTCCTTCGGGGGTAAAGCAGATTCCTTCGGGCTGCCGAAATAGTTTGGGGTCAAGGTCAATATTTTTTAAGGGCACCCCTCCCGCCGAGAAAATAACCAATCGATGCCCCGCCGAACTGAGCAAATATAGTTCTCCAGTTTTGGGATGAGAAGCAATGTCAGAGGGTTTAAAATCCTTCCAGTTCTTGCCTTTCAATCCTACTTGGTCAAATTGCTTGGCTTTCAATTCACGCTCTGTAAACACCCTTCGACTCTTCAGGTCAAAAGAAAAAATGACCTTATCATCATCTTTTGCGGCTTTCTTAGAAGCTTCTTTGACCGCCAACCACAGGCGTTTGGTACCAAAATCATAGGTCAAGCCTTCGACGTCATTTTTTCCGGGCAGGCCAGTTTCAATTTCGCGTGTTTCTTTGTTACCAAGTTTAAAATTAAATAGTGCTCCGTCGCTTCGCAATACATAGATTTCGTCGCCAATTTTCTCAATTCCCTCATAATCGCCACGGGGGCCGAAACGATGACTTTCCGTAATTTTCTGTTGTGCCAAATCATACACAAACACTTCACCGTCTTCGTCTTGCACGCACAAAAGTTGGTTTTCTGCGTAAAAAGCCACCCCCGAAATCTCTTTCAGCTCTTTGGGCAAAACGTAGGTTTCAGCCGGCTGAGTCAGGTCATAGACAAACGTGGTCATCGACTTTGCTTCTTCCTTTTTTTCTTCTGCACTTGGGTTGCAGGACAGGATGCCTTTCAATAAAAGCAGGAAAGCAAGCACTCTCATCACAATATTCATGGTCTATTTTTTTGGTTATCAGATGCAAACTACTAAAAACAAACCATTGACCGTAGTTATTACCCGTTATTCTGCTTACGGTGTTGTATTAGAAGTTAAAAAGGCGGTACCGATTTATGACAATCGGCACCGCCATCAAGCAGAGGAAGGTTTATAAGGCTCCTAAAATTAGGTTGCTTGTTTTTTGAGCAAAATGGATTTTAGGATTAAGCAGTGATACTCTCTATTCCTTTTTGCAGTGCAGTTTCCTGCATTCCTGGAATCGCCATTCCTTCGGCACGAAAAACCGAAACGTCGGTAATTCCAATGAAAGCCAAGATAGTTCTCAAGTAAGACTCGGTAAAATCGTAGGTTTTCATCGGGCCTTCTGAGTAAATACCGCCTGTCGCAATCGCCAAGTACACTTTTTTGTTTTTTAGCAATCCTTCGGGGCCTTTCTCGGTGAAGGTAAACGTTTGGCCTTGTCTAACAATATGGTCAATCCACGCCTTTAGGTTGGACGGAATACCGAAGTTGTACATAGGTACTCCTATTACAATAATATCGGCGTCCATTACTTCTTTAATCGCTTGGTCTGAATGGCGAAGTGCCGTATTTTGGGCTTCGGTTCGGTACTCTTCGGGCGTAAAAAAAGAGGTAATGTGCGATTCTTCCAGATGCGGAAACGGATTTAGGGCTAAATTCCGGGTTTGAACCGTACTGCCGGGATAAGCGGCCTGTAATTTGGACACTACAGCATTTGACAATCTGACGCTAAAAGAATTCTCTTTTCCCGGGCTTGAGACAATGTTTAATATTCTTTTCATTTTTAACAGCTTTTCACTTGGTAAAACGATAAGTTAAGAAGTACTAAAAAGATGAACAGCGCCCGGGCTAAGGCCCACAATTGTGTGTGTTTTTCATTAGGGTAAAGATTTAGAGTGGTAGAAAGAAAAATAAAAAAGGCAATTGATTCCGTAAAAAAGCACGATTATCTACAATACAGACCTGATTATGATAAACTCTATCCGTCTATCCATTCGCTAGCTTAGCAAGCTAGACAGGGCCCAAAAAGAAGAATTTATATACAGGCACTGTGGGCATTTTATCGATTATTGGTGTGACTGTAATTGTTTTATGGCAATATAAGGATTTAACTAATTAATTGACATATTTATAGTAAATAAATAATACAACAAATAGCTTTTTAAGTAAAAATTAAAGGAGAAAAATATTTTAAAAAAGAAATAAATGCCAAATAAGTATATTTTTTTAGGGCTATATTTTTTTACATAAACCTCTATGCTAAAGATTAAAAAACGTTTTAGCGCACTCCACAGAGTTTGGCTATTTACTGATGTGATTAGTATTAGTCAATATCCTTGCGGCCAAACGCTTTTTTCAAAAATGATTAAGTGCCAAATCGACCGAAAGCGCATTTGGTTTTACCGCTTATCCTTCTAAATCCCCCAACTATCCGCATTCACTTGATAATAGCAAGTGCATGGCCTTAATTTTCGAACTCTTTATAAAGCGAGAGGCATTCTTTCATGCTCTTTTACACAGCCTTTTCTTCTTAACTCTTAACTATATGCCCAACATTCTCGAAGTTCACGAGGTCGTAAAACAGTACGCTTCGCATCGCGCCCTTGATGGGGTAAGCTTAAATGTTCCCAAAGGCAGTATTTTTGGATTACTTGGTCCCAACGGCGCGGGAAAAACCTCACTTATTCGGATTATCACCCAAATCACTGCGCCCGACGAAGGCTACGTTTTGCTCGACGGGGAGCGCCTACGCCCCGAACATATCCAACACATCGGTTATTTGCCCGAAGAACGTGGATTGTACAAAAAAATGAAGGTGGGAGAGCAGCTTCTTTATCTAGCCCAGCTCAAAGGACTGTCGGAACGAGAGGCCATGGAAAAATTAAAAATCTGGTTTAAGAAATTCGACATCAAAACGTGGTGGACCAAAAGCATCGAAGACCTTTCTAAGGGAATGCAGCAAAAAATTCAGTTTGTGGCCACCGTCATGCACGAACCTAAACTGATTATTTTGGATGAACCATTTTCGGGATTTGACCCGATTAACGCCAACCTTATTAAAGACGAAATCCTCGAACTACGCGACAAAGGGACAACCATCATTTTCTCAACGCACCGCATGGAATCGGTAGAAGAACTTTGTGACCACATTGCCCTGATTCATAAATCGCAGGTGATTTTAAAGGGGAGCAAAAAAGAGGTAAAAGATCAATTCAAGGAGCACAGCTACTCGGTGCGTTATCACGGAACGTTGGAATCACTGCCCGCTGATTTTGAGATTATCTCCCACAAAATCGACGACGAACAAGTTAACAAAGCAAACATTCGGTTGATAGGCAACGCCTCCGTCAACTCCTTGGTGGGCAACCTCATCAGTCAGGTAGAGCTGGTCTCTTTTCACGAAAACATTCCTTCTTTCAACGATATTTTCATCAAAGCCGTTGGTGGCGAAATACCCGAGGAAATAAACAGCCTACAATAGGCTGCCAGCCCGCCTAAGCAACGATTTTATTGATGAACCCCATTCCCGTTTTTGTGCTTATACTGCCTCAAAAACTCCAATGATATTTTATAACTCCTCCTCGAAGCTATGAGAAATATATTCCTTGTCCTCAAACGCGAATACTTGGTACGCGTACGCAAAAAGTCATTCATCGTAATGACCCTTTTGACACCGCTGCTGATTGCTGCTTTTTACGGCATCATCATCTGGGCCGCCGTGGGTTCGTTCAACAATGAACGCAAAACCATTCAGGTCATTGACGAAAGCGGCTTGTTTAAAAACAAGTTTAAAAGCGATGCCAACACTACGTTTGAATTTATCAGTGGGCCGATTGCTACGGCCCAAAAACAACTAAAAGACAAAGAGCAAAACCTTCTGGTATTTATCCCCGCCGATATCATGGACCGGCCGAAGGGCGTGCAAATCTATGCCGCCAAAAACATCGGCCCTATGCAACAGAACCGCATTGAAAAAATCGTTCAGCAGGAGCTTCGCAACATCAAACTTTCCAAAGCAGGCATTACCCAACAGGTCATCGAAGAAGCCAACATGAACGTTGACGCTCAGACTTTTAGCCTCAACGACGAAGGAAAAACGCAGTCAAGTAGCACCATTGCCGCGTACGTGGCGGGCTACGCGGCAGCTTTTTTGCTCTACATTTTTATCCTTATTTACGGAGCAGGAGTGATGCAAGGGGTGATGGAAGAAAAATCGAACCGTATCATTGAAGTCATTATTTCTTCGGTCAAGCCTTTTCATTTGATGATGGGCAAGATTTTAGGCGTAGCCGCCGTAGGCCTGACGCAGTTTTTACTTTGGGGCATTCTTACCTTTGGGGTAACAACCGCGACCCAAACGCTGTTTGGCTTCAATCGTTTTACGGCAACCCAAGAGGTGCTCAATAAGCAGGCCGAACAAGCCGACCCTGAATTGAAAAAAGAATTGGAAAAGTCGCAAAGCAACACGCTCAATACCGTAAATACGTTTATGGAATCGGCACAGTCATTGCCGCTGGCGCAAATATTCATTTGCTTCATTTTTTACTTTTTGGGCGGGTACTTGTTGTACAGTTCTCTCTACGCCGCCATTGGTGCCTCGGTCGAAAACCAACAGGAAGCTGGGCAGTTTACTTTTCCTATCATGCTTCCTATCATTGCCTCCATCTTTTTTGCGCAGTTGTCCATCAATCAACCCGACGGTTCGCTCGCATTTTGGACGTCAATGATTCCTTTCACCTCACCCGTGGTGATGATGGCTCGGATTCCTTTTGGCGTACCCGCGTGGGAAATCGCCCTTTCGATGGTTTTACTCGTGATGGGATTTGTGGGCACCACGTGGCTCGCAGCGCGTATTTATCGGATTGGCATTTTGATGTACGGTAAAAAGGTGAATTACAAGGAGTTGTCAAAATGGATTTTTTATAAAGGATAAACACAGTAGGGGCAGGCCCACAGCGGCCGCCGCTGGCGTCTGCCCAAAGAATATAATAAAAACGCTTACCGCCATGATGGAAGTAAAAACAGCCGAAAGCAAATCAAAAAATCCAAAAAAGTCGGCCTTTAGAGAGTGGGTTGATTCTATTGTTTTTGCAGTTGTGGCGGCCACGTTCATTCGTTGGTTGCTCTTTACGCCCTACGTTATTCCGTCGTCGTCGATGGAGAAAACGATTCTGATTGGCGATTTTATTTTTGTAAGCAACCTCCATTACGGCGCCCGCACACCAGCTACGCCTTTACAGATTCCGCTGACGCATCAAACCATTTGGGGCACAAAAATCCCCTCTTTTTCGACCTTGATTCAGCTTCCAGTGTTCCGTTTGCCAGGCTTTACCGACGTAAAACGCAACGACGTAGTGGTCTTCAACTATCCAGGCGACCCCGATGAGCCTTTTGAAGACGTGGCGCGCGGCGACGGAGGCTACAAACACTTTCCTGTTGACTTACGCAACAACTTCATCAAGCGATGCGTGGCCGTCAGTGGCGATGTAGTTGAAATAAAAAAGGCCGTCGTATACATCAACGGCCAACCCGCCGCCGTGCCGCCGACGGCAGTATTTTATTACCGTTTGGAATCTGGCGATTTGTTGGACGACCGTTTTTTTGAAAATGAAGACATTCAGGATTACGGAAATTATCCTGCCGACTCTGCCAAGCCCAATACATTTGTATATCAGATCCGAACAACACCCCAAATTGTTGACAATCTGAAAAAACATTCGTTCGTTCGCAGTGTTACGCACATCAGTCAGTATGCTTCCAACACCGCCGAGGCGGGTATTTTTCCAAAGGCCATTCCTCAAAATCAGGAGTTTTGGGGACCAATTCAAGTGCCCAAGAAAGGATGGACGATTCAGTTGGACTCCGCCAACGTAGCAAAATATGCCAACGCCATTAAATTTTTCGACCACAATGACCCAAACAACGTAGTGGTAAAGGATGGTAAAATTAGCATTGACGGCAAGATACTGACGAGTTATACCTTCCAACAAGATTATTATTTTATGATGGGCGACAACCGCTACGAATCGGCTGATTCGCGCTTTTGGGGTTTTGTTCCTGCCGACCATATAGTAGGAAAAGCGCTCTTTACGTGGATGTCCATCGACCCGAATCCTAAGTCCATTTTGAATAAAATTCGCTGGAATCGGTTGTTCAGAGGGATTGAGTAAAATCCACAAGACTGTCTCAAGGATAAGGGCAAAAGCCTTTACTTAAACCAAGGCTGCCAATCAAGTTGATACTTTAATTCGCTTTTGCGTTGGCCTACGATTTTGGCGGGGCTACCCGCCACAATGGTCATCGGAGGTACATCTTTGGTCACGATACTACCCGCCGCCACCACGGCTCCACGCCCAATACGAACGCCCGGCATGATGGTAGCGCGGGAGGCAATCCACACATAATCCTCAATGAAAACATCCTTTCCCACTACGCCGTGAAAGTCATCATGCGGGTCGTGGGAAAGCGTCCAGATATTTACTTCTTGGGCAATGTCAACGTTGTTGCCAACAATAAGTTTACCACCTCGCCCGTCCAAAAGGCTGTATTTGTTGATGAAACAATAATCACCGATTTCGATATTTTTCCCGTCTCGAAACTCCGCTTTCATCATCACAAATCCTCCTTTACCCAACCGCTTAACGGTTTGTTTGATAAAAAATCGTCGTATGGCATAAAACGGAATGTACATAATCCATTCCCTGAACACGTAGTCTTTGAAGGCAAAAAAAGCAGTATAGAGCTCGATTAAGGTTTTCTTCATGTGTCAAAATTAAGGAGTTTACCCTAACTTTGCACCATATAAAACGCAAAACGACCTTGAACAAAATATACGACATCACCGTCATAGGGGGAGGAATTGTGGGTCTTGCCACCGCCTTAAAAATAAAGGAAAAAAGTCCTCACTTAAAGGTACTGGTCATTGAAAAAGAACACGAAGTGGCCGTTCACCAAACAGGACACAATAGCGGGGTGATTCACTCGGGCCTCTATTATAAACCCGGCAGCCTAAAAGCCACCAACTGCATCAAAGGCTACAAAATGCTGTTGGATTTTGCCGAAAAAGAAGGTATTCCCTACGACCTTTGTGGCAAAATCGTGGTCGCGACTCGCCCCGAACAAGTGCCTATTTTGGACGGGCTGTACGAGCGCGGCGCCCAAAACGGTCTGACAGGCTTTAAAATGCTGGATGCAGCGGGTTTGCGCGAATATGAGCCGCACGTAAAAGGAATCAAAGGTTTTTTTGTGCCGCAGACGGGCATTATCAACTATAAAGTAGTCTGTGAAAAATACGCCGAAAACTTCCAGAAATTAGGCGGACAAATCAACTTTGGTCAGCGCGTGGTTGAGATTCGCCAAAACGACCACCTATCGATGGTGATTACGGCCCAAAATTTTTACGAAACCAAATTGGTCATCAACTGCGCCGGGCTGTATTCCGACAAGGTGGCTCAATTTACGCAACAAACGCCGATTGATTTACGCATTATTCCGTTCAGGGGTGAATATTTCGAAATCAAACCCGAAAAACAATACTTGGTTAAAAACTTAATTTACCCCGTTCCAGACCCCAATTTTCCTTTTTTGGGGGTGCATTTTACGCGCATGATTGGCGGCGGCGTAGAGGCAGGCCCCAATGCCGTGTTGGCTTTCCGACGCGAAGGATACAAAAAACTGGACATCCACGCCCGCGAATTGTGGAAAACCCTGACTTGGCCTGGATTCCAGAAAGTAGCCGCCAAATACTGGCAAACAGGACTGGGGGAAATGTATCGTTCGTTTTCAAAAGCGGCGTTTACCAAAGCCCTGCAAGAACTTATCCCCGAAATTCAGGAATCCGACCTCATTCCCGGTGGCGCGGGTGTCCGCGCTCAGGCCTGCGACCGCAACGGAGGCTTGTTGGATGACTTTAGCATTATTGAGCGCCCCAATGCCATCAATGTATGCAACGCCCCGTCGCCAGCGGCTACCTCCTCGCTATCTATCGGTCTAACCGTAGCTGAATTGGCCCTGAAAAGGTTTTAAAAACGTAGAGCCGCAATGAATTGCGGCTCTACACATATCATTAAAAAGCATGGTTACGGTCTTACTTCAACACTTCTATTTCAAACAATAACGGTGAGTAAGGCATGATAACATTGCCAGAACCCTGCACGCCGTAGCCGAGTGAAGAAGGGAAAATTAAAGTTGCCTTTTCGTTATAACGCAACTTACTGATTCCTTCCTCAAAACCTTTTATCACGCTGCCCCCGCCAAGGCGAACCTGGATTTCACCCGAATCAAATTGCTTATCATTCAACAACTTACCCGTATATTTTACCCGAACTACATCGCCCGGAGCTACTTTGGCGTCGGTGGTGGTGGTGGTCTGAATAAAACGTAACCCCGTAGAAGTCACTTCCGTCACGGTCAGTTTTTTCTCTTTTATGTAGTCTTCAATTTGCTGACTTTCATTACGTACTTTCACCAGTTCTACATCGGCACCTAGCGCTGAATAAGCAGGCAGAATATCGTCGGACTGCGCCCCAAAAGCCAAAAAGTGATTCATTAGCAACAAAGCCCGGTCGCCGGTGCGCATGATGGAGATGGCTTCGTCCATGCCTGGGATGAGCGAATTTACCCCGTAAATGTACGTAAAGGGCTTATTTTTTAGGCGTTCGGTACTATCAATTTTGGCACCAACCCCATTCAACTTAAACAAGGTATAGTGAATCGAAACCTGATCGCCGACGTTGGGTTTCAGCCCCGTAGGATTAGTGGCCGTAAACTTGTAATAAAGCCCCGTAGCACTTTTTTCCATCGTAAGATTATTGGCGCTGATATAGCTTTGAATCTCCTTTTCGTTCAATTCATAATTTTTTTCAGCCTCATTTTCCAGAACTTTCTGGCAAGATACCATACTCAATGCGGCCAAAACCGCCACTACTAATTGCTTCATTCGTTTGAAGTGCTTTTGCACGATTTATTAGTTATTCAGTTTAATTTTTGAGAAAAACTACCCAACAATAACACGTTGCAACTCTTCCCATTTCCAGTATTGCTGCGCCATTGATTGGATTTCCTCTGCCGTTACGACGCGTAAACGTTGGATATAGTTGGAATAAAAATCGACATCCAAGCCTTCCAACACCATAAGCCGGACACGGTCAGCGATTTCAAAAGGAGTATTTAACGAGCCTGCAAACTCTCCTGCCAAGTAATTTTTAACCACTTCAAGCTCTTCGGCAGGGACAAGCTCATTTTGCATGATGCCAATTTCTTTTTGAATTTCATCCAAAGTGGCCTGCGCAAATTCTTTCTTCACGTCGGTCCCGATTACCCAATATCCCTCCTGACGCATCGGCACAACACTCGCCGAAATTCCGTATGTAAAGCCTTTTTCTTCCCGAATATTTTTCATTAACCGCGAACCAAAATAGCCACCAAAGACCTCATTGGCCACCACCATCCGATAAAAATCAGGATGCTGACGCTTAAAAAGTCTACGTCCTACCCGCACCGATGACTGAACTGCATCCTCTTTTTCCAACCAATACGGCTCCGTTTGAGGAGCAATCTCTGGCGTTATATTGGGCAGAAGGGGCTCTGAAACAGAATGTTGTCCTAAAAATTTATTCACAAGCGCAATTTCTGCCTCGCCGACCTGCCCCGATAAGAATACGCGAAACGGCCGGGCTTTGATGCGTTGATGATAAAAATTTTCCAAATCAGAAGTCAATAGTGCCGTGATTCGCTCTTCTTTCTGCACTCTCCCGTATGGGTGCGCAGAACCAAAAAGCCGCTCCTTGAAGGTATTGGTCGCTACATAAGCGCTTTTTTCAAGGTTAACCCGCAGATTTTGGAGCGTGATATTGCGTATATCGTTAAATTCTTTTTCGGGAAACGTCGCCTCGTGCAACATCTCCGACACCATTTCTAATATCGTTTCTAAGTGCTTGGTCAGACCGTACACCATCACATTGGCGCGGTCGGGGGTGTGACTCAATTCCAAAAACGCACCGATTTGGTCAAAATGTCCGCTTATTTGGGCCGAGGTATGTTTTTTGGTTCCTTCAGAAAGCATCTTTACCGCAAAAAACGATGCTCCTTCGACTTGTTCATGCCATGTTCCGGCTTCAAACAACACCTCCAAACGAACCACGGGTTGTTCGCCGACATTGATGACGTAAAGCGGTTGGCCATTGTCCAGCACCACCGATTGGGGAGTAGGAAACTGTACCGTTTCAATGGTACGAAAATCAGGTGCCAGTGTTCTATCTAATTGCATACTGCTTTGGTGTTCAGATTTTGAGAGTGCAATATTACGGACTGTTTTTGTTTCGATAAACGTTTTCATTAAAATCGCACCGTTAATACCAACTCGCTCGCCCTCAACTATTCACTTTACTTCCGATGATCAACTTTATTCTTGCTGTTGTTTTTACAGTTTCTCTGTACTTGATTATGCGGTCATTTACAAAATACCGAGTCAATCCTCTCCACGCGGTCATTTTCAATTATTACACCTGCGTAGCAATGGGGCTCGCGTTGATGCCCGACCGCCGCCATTATTTCAGTGCTGATTGGACCTCCACCCCTACTTTGCTAACGCTGGCACTCGGTACAATGTTCGTCATCGTATTTGTGCTTATTGGTTTTACCACTACCAAAGTGGGGGTAACCGCCGCGTCATTGGCGGGAAATATGTCGCTGGTCATTCCCGTTTTGTTTGGATTGTTTGTCTTTAAAAACAACAACAAAGACTTTACTTTTCTGAATTACCTGGGCTTGTTGGTGGCCCTGTTGGCATTGGCGTTTAGCACCATCAAAAAAGAAGGTAGCAATCATTCAACCAAAACGGGTTGGGTGTTGTTTCTGCCAGTATTATTGTTTTTGGGCAGCGGCACCAACAACACGCTCATCAACTATGTCAGCGCCACTTTTTATCGTCCTGAGCAATCGGCCCTTTTCACCGCGCTGGCTTGCACGGGAGCGATTTTGGTAGGCACCGTTTTTTTGATTTTTAAGGTACTAACAGCCAACGAAAAAGTAAGCCTACGGAGCATTGTCGGAGGATTAATTCTGGGGGTTCCCAACTTTTTGTCTTTCTATTTTCTTTTGGGAGCTTTGAGCGATTTTGGCAATAGCGCGGCCTTTGTTTTTCCCATTTATAATGTACTAAGTATGCTGATGTCGGCCTTTTTGGCGTGGATTTTATTTAAAGAAACCCTCCAGCCACTCAACAAATTGGGTTTGGTTCTGGCAGTGGCGGCTATCTTTTTGATTTCGTACCAAGAGATATTGGGCGCATTTTGATTTTTACAGAAGATATCCCTTCATTATCTGAACAATCTTCCCTAACGGTTGGTTATAAAACTGTAATACTCACCCAAAACCATGTAACCGATGGCAACCATTAAATTACTTTTTGTTATGCTTTTATCAATCATTACGGGCCTTTTTGCCGATAAAAAAGAAATCAATTCCAACACCGAAAACATTAAACCGACTGCCTCTGTGTACGATTACAAAATGAAAGCCCTGATGGGCAACGAAGACATCTCACTGAGCAAATACAAAGGCAAAAAAATCGTGTTGCTCAACGTAGCCTCTGCCTGTGGATACACTCCTCAGTACGCTGACTGGCAAAAATTCCATGAGCAATACGGCGACAAAATCGTAGTTCTGGGTTTTCCTGCCAACAACTTCGGGTCGCAAGAATCTGGCTCTAATTCAGAAATTGCCACTTTTTGTCAAAAAAACTACGGAGTTACGTTCCAAATGTTCTCTAAAATTGACGTAACTGGCGAAAACCAACATCCGTTGTACCGCTGGTTGTCGACCAAATCGCTTAATGGCTGGAACGACAAAGCCCCATCGTGGAACTTCTGCAAGTATGTAGTAGACGAAAATGGAAAACTGACCCACTTCTTTGCTTCTAAAATCAAACCAACCGACGACGAATTCAAAAAAGCCGTAGGGATTTAATATCAAAAATCATATTTCTGCAAAAGAGGGGAATTGAAAGTTATATTAACTTTTAATTCCCCTCTTTTTATAGGTATTGTTTTAAAATAGGTCGGTATTGAAACAATTTTGCAATTTTGTTTCAGCATACTACTGCCGCTTAGGCAATCCACCTTCATTTTTTAACGATGCAACATTTCATTTCCGTTCACGATGTCACCGACATTGATGCCCTTGTGCAGGAAGGCCTTCGGCACAAACAATCTCCTTTTGCGTTTGAACACTTGGGTAAACACAAAACCATCGGTTTATTGTTTTTCAACCAAAGTCTTCGGACGCGCCTAAGCACTCAGCGCGCTGCCCAAAACTTGGGCATGAACACCATGGCGCTCAATGTTGGTCAAGACAGCTGGGGATTGGAATTGGAAGAAGGCGTAGTAATGGATGGTAACAACGCCGAGCACGTCAAAGAAGCAGCGGCGGTAATGGGAAAATACTGCGATATTTTGGCCGTGCGGGCATTTGCGGGCTTACAAGACCGCGAAAAAGACTATGCCGAAACGGTCATGACGCAGTTTAAAAAATACGCTGGTGTACCCATCGTCAACTTGGAATCGGCCACGCGGCACCCCCTGCAATCGTTGGCCGATTGTATCACCATCGAAGAATACAAAACCACGGCCCGCCCTAAAGTTGTTTTGACTTGGGCCCCGCATTTTAAAGCATTGCCGCAGGCCGTCGCCAATTCGTTTTGTGAATGGATGAACCGCCGTGATGTAGAATTCGTAGTAACGCACCCCGAAGGCTACGAATTGTCTCCCAACTACGTGGGCAATGCCAAAGTGATTTATAATCAGGACGAAGCCTTTGCGGGCGCTGATTTTATTTACGCCAAAAACTGGTCTTCGTACCAAAACTACGGCCAAGTGCTTACAAGAGACGCTTCGTGGATGATTACAAAACAAAAAATGGAATTGACCAATAACGGTAAATTCATGCACTGCTTGCCCGTAAGACGCAACATGAAAGTAACCGACGAAGTCCTTGATAGTGAACAATCTATCGTAATAGAACAAGCTGGCAACCGTGTATGGTCAGCGCAAGCAGTATTGAAGCGAATTTTGGAGGAATTGGGTTAGATTTTAATTAATATTGTATTCCAAAAGCAACAACATTATGAATGTAGTGTTAGAGAATGTGAATCAAAAACATTTGGCAGTACTGAAAGAACTTGCCAAGGCACTCAACTTTACGATTAGCGAAGTGTCTAAAGAAACATTTCCCAAGAAAGAATTGCTTCGCAGAATACATCACATCGAAAACGAGGGAGAGCTAATTGCGCCCGATTGGGAAGCTATTCAGCAACAAGCCAGTACGATTGGATGAGAAGTATTCGCTTTGAGCCTTCAGCTTGGGAAGAATTCAGCGAATGGCAACGAAAAGACGCTAAGCTTTGGAAAAAACTAGTTGATTTACTTACTGAAACTGCACGCACGCCTTTTGAAGGTAAAGGAAAACCCGAAGCTTTAAAACATGATTATAAAGGGTATTGGTCGAGAAGACTCACCCAAGAACATCGGATTGTGTATAAAGTCACCGATGAAACAATTATAGTGGTCGCATGTATGGGGCACTATGAAAACTAATTCTCTGATTTACAGATGATTCAATAAAAAAGCAGTTTTTCTTTTCACTTCTTCTCACAGCATTCATTTACCCGTTTTCGTATTATTTTCGAGAACGGGTATTTTTATTTATATTTCAAAAAAGATACACCTATAAACCTCTGTATACCAACACTTTTACATTTTATATTCTTCGGTTCAATATTTTTCTGTTCCCCCAGTGTAACCTTTCCCCTCTCGTTCAGTAATCTCTCTATGAAAACCCAAACAGCCCATGACCGACGAACAGGCCATGTATGCCGTAAGCCAAGGAGATTTAGACAAGGCGGCCATCTTGTACGAACGCTACAAAAAGTCGTTGCTGAACTTCTTCCTTTACCGACAAAGCGACCGTGAAAATGCCCGGGATTTGACCCAACAGGTATTTCTGCGCATGTTGCGCTATCGGCATACGTATCGTGAAGGCGCCTCGTTTCGTACGTGGGTGTTGGAGATTGCCCGCAATGTTTTTTTTGATTACCTCAAACAAAACCCGACGTACTCCGACCTTGCCGATGTTCTGGACATGGGTGAGTCGTATGACGAAACGGAAGAACAGCACCAGTATTTGCATAACGCATTGGCCCAGTTGCCCGACCAATACCGCGAAGTGCTGTTGCTGAGCCGGTTTCAAAATATGAGTTACGAAGAAATCGGTCAAACGCTGGGTCTATCGGTCGCCAATGTGAAAGTGCGGGTGTTCAGGGCCATGCAGAAATTACGGGATTTATATTTTAATGTAAGCAGTGAATAGCAAAGAAGAGAGAAATAAAATCGGCCATTTCTCAAAACTTCTTCAACGATTACCAAACGTAAAAAGACGATGTTAAACGAACAAATCATAACGGACTACCTGATGGGGCATCTTTCTGAGGCAGAACGGATTGTGTTTGAGCAGCGGCTTACTACCGACCCCGTGTTGCGGAAAGAGGTAGAAGAGTTGAAGCGCGTTTGGCAGGACCTCCAAAATGCCGAAGCCGAAACCGACGACGAAATGGATGCCGTGTTCTATCGTTCGCTGCAAGGTGAAAAAATGCTTGAAACTACAATTGTAGCGCTCAAGCCTCAGCCGTGGCTCACGTACCTGAAGTATGCCGCTGCCGTAGCGAGTGTAGTGTTTACGTTTTGGCTCGGCCGTCAAACTGCTCCTACGCAAATTGAATACCGGACCATCACCGCCACGCCACCCGTCTCGAAATCCATTGACCGCCAACAATCATTACCCGAAACCGTAACAGAGGCGGTCAATTTAACCGACCAACCCAAGAAAAAGCCAAAAGAAGAAACGATTTCCCAACAAATTGCAACGCTGAGAAGGGAGATGAAAATGACGCAGGAATTGGTGATTTTAAGTCTTTTGAAAGACCAATCGGCTTCGGAACGACTCAAGGGGCTTAATTATGCCGCGGCGCTCAACAACCCTAAGCCTGCCGTTATTCAGGCCTTAATCAAAACCCTGCGAGAAGATGAAAGTTTGAACGTGCGCCTATCCACCATCGAAACACTGGAGCGATTTAAACAAACCGACGAAGTCAAAAAAGTATTGGTCAATCAACTTACCCAAACATCTGAACCTACCGAGCAAACAACGCTCATCGAAACACTGGTGCGAATGCGCGTAAAAGAAAGTTTGCCCATCTTTGAACAACTCCAAAAAGACGAAAAAGTGGACAGGTCCGTGCGGCTTTTGGCCGGAAGCGGTATCGGAGAACTGGCCATGATTACTGATTAATATACGCATACCTATTGCCCTCTACGGGTTCAAAATCACTCAATTTAAAACTAAATAATTTCAGATAAAGCCATGCAAAAATTCATGCTTTTCGTGTGTACGTTGGTCATTGCCAGCAGCACTTTTGCCCAAGACCCCAAAACCTTCAAGACCAAGTTTAGCGGAGCCAATAAACGGGTAATTATGGACATCGACGCCAAACAACTTGACATTGAAGGATATAAGGGCGACGAAATCATCATCGAAGCCCAAAATGTACCCGATGTACCCAAAGAAGCCGACGGCCTTCGCCCGTTGTCGGCGGGAGGAGTAGACAATACAAACCTTGGTTTGACGGCCAATGCCAACGGTGATGTGCTTAAAATCAACGTAGTAATGAAAGGGAAAGCCACTTATAAAATTAAAATTCCGCAAGAATTATCATTGGTGGTGAAAAAGCGCAACTCTTGCTCTTGCAACGAATTGGGGATGTCTATCTCAGGCATGGAAGGGAGCATTGAGGTCAACACCAATTACGAAGATATCACGCTTACTGACGTTACCGGCCCGATTGTAGCCAACTCCAGCCAGGGCAAAATTAAAGTGGTTTACGACGAGAAAATGCCCGAAAAGCCTTCTTCTATTGTCAGTTATGGTGATAATATCGACGTGACGGTTTCGGACAAAGCAAAGGTACTGTTCAGCGTCAGTTCTTCCGAGGGCAACATGTTTACTGACTTGGATTTAAAACCTTACACCCCTGATCCTAAAACCTTAGAAGAAGAGAAGAAAACGGCCGAGAATGTGCGTGAAATCGCAAAAAAAGCCCAAATGGACCGACAAATGGCCGCTAACGCGTGGAAATCAAACGGAGAACCTACAGTAATCGTTGGTCAACCAATACAAGGAACGACCAGCGGAGCCGCAACCATTCGCGGTAATGCTTCGGCTCCCAATGTGGTCGGAATCAGAACGTACGGCGCTGATGAAAATGTCGTTATAGCTGGCCAAAACGCCACCTACTATTCATTTTCGGATGGGCAGTATAAATTCTGGGACAGCGACCGTAACGCCCCCAAATACGTCCTCAATGACCCACAAACCAAAATTTCCATTCGCACTACCCACGGCAATGTATATCTGCGCAAAAAGAAATAAATCATTGCAGCATTTAAGGATAATTACAAAAAAAGAGCCGCAAACATTTTGCGGCTCTTCTGGTTTATCACCCAATCGTTTAGACTAATTTCCAGCCGTCGCGGTAAGGACGTGACACAAATTGGTTGGCGTCTTCGAAGTTAGTAATCTTCATGTCCGTACCGTTCCACAAGAGTTTCTTGCGGCCGTAATAATCAAAGCCGTTGCCTTGCGGCTTGCGGAGCATGTAGCTACGGATGGCCAAGTTACCCATCAACACCGTTTCGGTCAAAGGTCCTGAGTAATCAAACGACGATGTTAAGCCTTTGTGCTTGTCGCTGCCGAATCCTGCTTTACAAGCTTCTGTCCAGTGGATTTGATGGCCATACTCAGGCATATTGACTGGCGCAGCATATTTGCTGTCTTTCGCCATTACGATTTTATCCCCGTTTTTCATATAAATCTTAGGGTTATTGCCGTACATATCGCAAGCAATGATACCCTTCGTTCCTATCATTAATACCCCGTTTGCTCCGTTGCCATCTGTGCTGAGGGGCTCACTTGCTGGAATCCAATCGGGGTGGAAAGGCCGCAAACCGCCGTCCATCCAAATCATTTTCATTTCGGTTTTGTTCTTGGCCGTAGCTGGGAACTTAATCTCAACCGACGACGACGGCGGACATCCTTCTGGAATCCACTCTGGTTGCCAATCTTTGATAAAGACCGCGCCCACGCTGCACTCTACCTCGGTAGGGTAGTTCAGTCCCAACACCCGGAAAGGAGTGTCGATGGTATGGCAGCCGATGTCGCCCAAAGCACCAGTTCCAAAGTTCCACCAGCCGCGCCATTTGAACGGGTGGTAGCCAGGGTGATAATCTACCATCTGTGCGGGGCCAATCCACTGATCCCAAGCAATACCTTCAGGCATATCGGGCTTACCCGTGGGAGTAGGAATACCTTGCGGCCAAACAGGGCGGTTAGTCCAAATCTGAACGGTATGAACTGGCCCAATCATGCCTTTATCAAACCACTCTACCATTTGGCGTTGTGCGGGATTTGAGGCGCCTTGGTTTCCCATCTGCGTCACTACCTTGTACTTGCGCGCGGCTTCGGTAAGCATACGTGCTTCGTATATATTGTGCGTGAGGGGCTTTTGTACATAGACATGTTTGCCCAGTTGCATCGCCGCCATTGCAATGACCGCGTGGTTGTGGTCGGGAGTTGAAATAGTGACCGCGTCAATGTTTTTCCCTTCCTTTTCAAACATTACCCGCCAATCTTTGTATTTTGCAGCGTTTGGAAAACGCTCGATGGACTTGGCGGCTTGCTTGTAGTCTACATCACAAAGAGCCGTTACGTTATTAACGCCGTTGTTGGACGCATTAAAAATATCACTGGTTCCTTTTCCTCCCGCACCAATGGCGGCCAAATTCAATTTGTCAGAAGGAGCCGTAAAGCCCTTCCCTAATACGTGGCGAGGAACAATAAAAAAACTACCCACGGCCATCGCACTTTTCTGAACAAAGTCCCGGCGCGATACCGTCATGTCTTTTGGTTTGAATTTCATCTCTTGTTAAAGGTTTGTTTTAAACTACGAACAGACGAATACAAAAGCAGGCTCAGCGGAGTAGCTACCGTTGTATGAAATGGTTTTTTAAAAAATATGAATAAACAATGCTTATTTTTGACTTTCCGAAAAAAGCTACAACAAAAGAAATACGCCATTATAACACGGTTGGGCTATTGTTTGGCGTTAAAGATTCGTTGAGCGTAGTGATAAAGAAGTATATGATACCTAAAACAATTGTCGCTGGGGTCCTTATGACGCTGGGCGTGACTGGTTATGGTCAAACGAAAATAAGTGCCTTTGAACGAAAATTCATTGACCGTGGCTTGGTGGATGTTCAGAAATTGGACCCTACCCTCAAAGTAGAATTGAAGTACTCTACCACCGATAATTTTATCAAAGAAGATGTTTATGGCGATTTGGAGCGGGCATATCTGCAACCCATGGCCGCCGAAAAACTGGTAAAAGCCAATAAATTTCTGAAACAAGAAAAGCCCAATTATACACTCTTAGTCTACGACGGGGCCCGCCCGCGAAGTGTAACCAAGATTTTTTGGGCGCGCATGAGCCACTTACCTTACAACCGTCGCGAAGATTTTGTGGCCGACCCCGCGCGCGGCTCAATTCATAATTTTGGCTGCGCCGTCGACCTGACCATTGCCGATGAAAAAGGCCAACCGCTGGACATGGGCACCATTTTTGATTTTTTTGGAGAACTGGCCGAGCCACGCCGCGAAACCGCCATGCTGAAATCGGGCAAGCTCACCAAGCAACAATTAGAAAATCGTAAATTGCTCCGACGCGTGATGATAAAAGCGGGCTACACGTCTATTCAGACCGAATGGTGGCACTACAATGCCATGTCGAGAGAGAAAGCCAAAGTTAAATATGGGTTTATTGAGTAAACTAAAATTCCTGTTATTTTTGTAAAAAGCCTTAGTACTATGACAGTGGTAATCAAAAATAATACTTCCGACAAAAAGATTGAAGAAATCATAAGGAAGATAAAAACAGCAGGGCCCTCCAAAGGTTTAAGAAAGCATTTTGGAGCGTTAAAAAGACAAATCGACGGGTTAGATTACCAAAAGAAAATCAGAAATGAATGGGATTGATTTTTTGGCAGATACTAACTTTTTGATTTATGTACATGAGGGTAATGGTATAGTTGAACCTTTTCTGGACTATCATTTTGCTATTTCATACATTACAGAAATAGAACTTTTGGGGAAATTCAGTCTTTCAAAACCCGAAAAAACACTGCTTCGAAAACTTCTTGACGAGTGTTTTATTATTGACATGAATACAAATATTAAAGACCGTTGTATTTGGATTCGTCAGAGGTACAAAATTAAGTTGCCTGATGCCATTATTGCAGCTACTGCAATAGAAGTAGGGCTTCCTTTTATCAGTTCGGATAAGGGGTTCTCTATAATCAAAGAATTAAACTTTCTTTATTTAGAGAAACCATAGATGCTTCTTCTCAACCTATTTCACGCTTTTTGGTTAACCATTTCGGGTATTTCTGCGGATACTACTGAAAAAATTATAGTGCGTCAAGTGACTTTCACGGGCAATTTTCGCACACGTGAACGTATCATTCGGCGTGAGATGGACGTGCGCGCTGCCGATACGCTAACCCGACAAAAACTGGATTCATTGCTCGAATATGACCGCCGTAAAATCCTGAATACCAACTTATTTGTAACGGTCGAATTAAAACAAAAACCCGTAGTTGATACCACTCAACTCGTGTACATTACCGCCGACGGCAAGCGTATCGGGAATCTAAAAGAGATTGACCTTGACGTCATTGTGAAAGAACAATGGTACATGCTGGCGTTTCCGGTGTTTCAATTGGCCGACCGCAACTTTAATGAATGGTGGTACGAACGCGACCGGGATTTTAGCCGAACGATTTACGGCGTTTATGCCCTCCACCAAAACCTGACTGGCAATAACGACCGCCTACGACTGCGAGCGGAATTTGGTTTTATTCCCCGTTTAGATATTTACTACTCAACGCCTTATCTCGACAAAAAACAACGAATGGGCTTGACCATCGGTATATTACGGATTACAAATCGCACCTTGGCTTACCGTACCAACAACGACAAATTGATGTTTTTGGGCAGCGAAAGTCGCACCCGCGAGCGAATTGTACCTTACCTGACCATTACGCACCGGCCCAAATTTTACGGCCATCACTCGTTTAGCGCCCAATATTCCATTACTTCCGTCACCGACACCATCGCGCGCCTCAACCCGAATTATTTCCTCAACGGTATCAAACGTCAAAATTACCTTCAACTTTCCTATTCGCACTTTTATGACCGCCGCGACCGTGGGCAATACGCCCTGAAAGGATTTTATTACGGTTTTAATGTCAGTCAATCGGGCATTTTACCCAAAGATGACGTCCGTTTATCTGAAGCTACGCTTAGCTTCGGGCAGTACGTTCCTTTGGCCAAAAAGCTTTTTTTCAGTTACCAGACCAAAGTTAAATTTTCAACGCCAGGCAAGCAACCCTTTTTGCAGATTCGTGGCTTAGGTTACGGGGGTGATTTGGTGCGCGGATATGAGTTATATGTAGTTGATGGTCAGCATTTTGGGTACGCAAAAACCAATCTTCGGTATCAATTGCTTAACCGAACGTTTAACCTGAGCAAACTCATCAAATTTCGTCAGTTTAATACCTTCCCGCTTGCCATTTATCCCAATATTTACGCCGATTTCGGATATTCTCATAACCAATACCCAGAGCTCAACAACAGCAAATTGGCCAATCGCCTTTTGGCAGGTGGAGGTATCGGCATCGACTTCGTATCTTGGTACAATTTTGTGGGGCACCTCAATTACTCCATCAATCACCTCGGAGAAGCACGGCCTTATTTTTCGTTTGGACGGGAGTTTTAACTCTTATCTGAACTTCTCACTTCACCTCATACACCCACGCATCTTTCGCTACGCTGAATTCAGCGGTGCCGATAGCGGTGGTGGTGGCGCGATAACCCATCATAAACCCAATGCGGTTGTTACGCCCTACCACTGTTACGTTGGCACTTCCTTCGCCTGGATAGTCGGTCAGATAGCTCCAAGTGTCCGCTTTGTCGTCGTAGAGCCACAAATCGCGGTAGCCTTCACCCGTTTTGACGTCGATACCCAATCCATACACCCCGCCTTTGGTCATCGAAATCGCCGAGCCTCGCTGACGGCCTTTGAAGGGTGTATTTTTCCGGATAGTCCATTGATTCTTATTCGGGTCAAATGCCCACAGGCTTCCGTCCTCTTCAGAAAGAATAAAACCTTTTTCTCCCACCGTAAAGGCCAACAACTTTTTTAGGTTTTTTTGGGGAAATTCGGCACCAGAGACCAAATCCCAGCCCGTTGGAGTTGTACGATTTTGGTACTTCCAGAGTCGGTATTGATTGCCCACTTCAAGCACATACAAATCGGGGAGATTGGCACCAATGGCAAATTGTACCGTGGGCACATCGTCGCCGGGATAGTCGAGAGCCGCGCCGTCGCGGTAATCATCAAAAAACTTTTGGTACGTGTAGGTGGGGCTTGGTTCGGGCGAATAATAATAGCCACCGCCAAAGAAATACGTTGTTTGGTCAGAATAAGGCAAATAAATGGGGTTATAACGCGCCGGCAACGACGTTGTCCCGCTTCGATTGGCCTGCCATTCGCCACTTCCAAAATAATTCCACTGTTGCCCAGTGCTTTCGGAAGCTAGATTCGTGCGGGTAAAAACGGAAATACCCAATCCTCCATACGACTCGCTCATCCAGCCGTAAGGTAGCGGTTGGCCGTCAAATTTGAGCGACGCCAGTTGCCGCCAACCTGCACTCAAAACTACGCTGCGTTCATTGCTGTACAACACATCCGAACCTTTTTTGGAATACAACCGAAAATAATACCGCTGCCCAGCCTTCAAGTTGCTGATGGTTCCTGACAAAGTGGTACCACTCGATTGCAGCGACACCTGTTGCCCCCCCACGGTGGGTTTCGCGGTGGTGCCGTACACTAACCCAAATTCAACGTCTGTATTTACCGAAATTTCGCCTTGAATGGTAACGGAATTTTTGGCAAAATCGGGCGTAACGGATCGCAGTTTGAGGGTTTCGAGTGGGACTGTCTCTTCATTTATAAGCGCAGGCTCACACGCAAGTGCCAGCCCCGCGAGAATTGTCCAATAAAATACCGAGAATGTTTTCATAGTGGAGGTGTTTTTACCAACCGCTTGGTTTGAAAGGAGTGGTCCCTGGAAAAAGATTCGTACATCCTCCCGTTGGAACAAAAGGCTGGGATGATACCTCAATGCGTTGCCGTTTGGCCTCGTCGGTTTCAAAAATAATGAGGCGTTTTTTGGAAACAGCCGAAGCACCAAAATACCCTAACGCCAATTTGTTGGGGTTTGTTTTGAGCGAAATGTTGCCTTCAACTGGACTAGGCAGCGGGTCGAAAATGCTGCCCGTACGGGTCAATTGTTCGTTCATCCGTCGCCAAAATTGGTATACCTCGCGTGACAGCGACATCTGCGTCACTTCGATTAAGTATTGCCCGTTGGAATACGCAGGACTGTAAAGCATCAGCCGTTTCTGGATGGTATTCCCGTCAAAATCCACGTCGGTTTCGATGTCTATTGTTTCCTTCTTAAAGGATTGCCAACACTGTTTGTTTTCCATGGCGCCCGAAAAAGGATTAAGCACTCCCGTCGCCAAACGCATCCGGTAGCCAATGGCCTGCCAACGGTAATAATTGGGGGCATCTTTGGGGTCTTTAGCATCCAGAAATACGTTGTATCCTACGCGCTGGTCACCGCTACCATTTTCGGTAAACTCACTGTACAATTTATCAATTTCGGGCACTGCCATTAATTTTTCAGGGCTTGATTCATACACTTCTCCGTTGGGGAGCTCCACCGTAAGCGTGTACGAACGCCCCACCCGACCCCAGTATTGCGGGTCGTTTGTTTGGTACTTTCCGGGCTCTTCCAGTACCTGCTCCAATTGCGTTTTCAGGCCTTGGTCATCTGTGATGCTAACGCGAGCACCGCTAACGGCCTGATTTTCGTTGATGCGATTGGAAGCTTCATATACGCCCGTGTAGGTGAGCTTGACGTTGTAAGGAGGGGCTTCATTCGTAATCATTCCATCTACTACCAAAACGGGTTTTTCGACGCGCAAGGCAAGGTCAATTTCTCGAATACACGAAACGAACAGAACGGAAAGTACGCTTGCCAGAATGAATTTATTATATCTATTTCTGATGATTCTCATGCCAATGAATATAATTGTAAAGTGAGATTTTGGGAGCCAACTGGAGGCTTTAATTGCCTGCAATCACTAAAAATTGTAGTTCCACGATAACGCAGGGACAACGCTGCCAAACACCGCCAATTGATAGGCCCGCGTTATGCGGTTGAACCGAGCAAAATAGACCGAGTAAGGATTCTCCCGTCCGTAAACATTGTACAGCGAAAACACCCACGTACTGTACCGCAATTGTTCTTTATTCTGCCGGGTATTCTTGGTAATGGCCCAGTCGAGGCGGTGATAATCAGGAATTCGATCAGCATTACGCCGCGAATAATTAATCAACGGATAGCCCGCTACACTGTAATTGCCGTCGGGATAAATGGCAGGGCGGCCAGTATTGTACGTAAAATTGGACGACATCGACCAACCACGCCCCAGCGTGAGATTAGCGGCTACGTTGAGAATGTGCGGTTTGTCATAATTGGCGGGAAACCAATTGCCCTGATTAATCTGCTCCAACGCAAACGTACTGAGCGATTGGATAAAGGTACGGGCGTAGGTATAATTGACCTGTCCCGTAAATTGGCCTTTGTTCTTTTTTGCGCTCAATTCTATGCCATAAGCCAGCCCACGGGCAGTGATAAGCGCCGTTTCGAGTTGGGGATTAAGTAACAAAATGGCCCCATTTTTAGCTTCCAACAATGAGCTGATGTTTTTGTAATAGCCTTCTACCGAAAACTCGTACACATTGTCTTTCAGGTTGAGATAATACCCCGCCGCATACTGGTCGGCTACCTGAGGTGGTAAATAATTGTCGCTCAATTTCCAAAAATCAGCGGGCGAAATAGCGGTTGTGTTGGTGATAAGGTGCAAATACTGACGCGTACGGTTGTAGCTCAGTTTGATAGAATGCATTTTACTCAATCCGATTCGCAACGAAACACGTGGCTCAAAACCGCCATAAGATTGAATTTTTTGACCAGAACTGTACTGCGTACTTTCGGTAGCTGTTTCGGGTGCGCGCGGTACACCCGCTTCGTAATTATACACCGTCTTGGGGCCTACCAACGCAAAGACCGCGTAGCGCAACCCCGCCTGAACGGTAAGCCAACGCGCCACGTTCCACTCCTCACTCACGTAAGCACTGTACTCGTAGGCTTGCTCGTTGGCAATGGCCTTGGGATTGATGTTGCTTTCATCATCAACACGAGTGCGATAACCCGGGGCAACGTCGTAGCGTATCATGCTTGCGCCCACGTCGAGTCGATGTGCTTCAGACGGGGCAAAAATCAAGTTCGTTTTTAACTCCTTGTGCGTAATTCCCGACTGAAATCGAAACCGATAAAATTCTTTGATGCCTTCCATCTGGAAGGCATAATCGCTATAAACAGCGGCGGCACTGAGAGAAAGTCGGTCGTTTAATTGCGCATTCCACTGCAACGACGCAGCCTTGGCATTCCAACTATACACAGTGTCGTCGGGAAATTTAAAATCATCGTGATTCAAGTACGTAGACAGCGTGAGTTGCTGGTTTTTACCGATTTGGTAGCGCAGTTTAGCATTCAAGTCGTAGAAAAAAGCCCGGCTGTTGCGGATATTATCAGGAAATCTTTTGATCATCCAATTGGGATAGGCAATGCGTCCTCCAAGGATAAATGTAAGTTTTTTGCCCAACGGCCCTTCGGCCACCAATCGTGCGCTGACGTTGCCTGCACCTGCCTGATAATTGATTTTATTGGGATTACCGTTTTTGAGGTTTATGTTCATCATTGACGAAAGTCGCCCGCCGTATTGGGCTGGAATCCCCGCTTTATAAAGCGTAACGTCTTGCACAACATCAGGATTTACGTTTGTAAAAAACCCCAACAAGTGTGACGTACTAAAAAGCGGCATTTCGTCCAAAAGCACCAAATTTTGGTCGGTACGCCCACCCCGCACGTTGAAACCCGCCGCCCCCTCACCCACCGTTGATACCCCCGGCTGAAGCAAAAGCGCCTTGATAATATCGGCTTCGCCAAACACGACAGGGATACGCCGTAGGCTCTTGGTATCCAGCTTCAGCGTACTCATTTCGATGCTTGAAACATTAGCGTCTTCTCGGTTGGTTTTGACCGTTACTTCGTCCAACTGCTTAAATTCTTCGGCCAATTCAAACACATAACGGGTATCTTTTTTAGGTTCAAAATAGCGCATTTTGGGATAATACCCCACGGCCGTAGCCCGTAGATTGAAGCCCGTCGAAGGCACCGTAAGGGTATAATTTCCACTGCTGTCGGAGGTAGTACCGACGTTGGAATTAAGCATTTGGATGGATGCCCCACTGATGGGTCTCTGGGTTGTTTTGTTAATTATTTGCCCGAATAATCGAATTTGACCCTTCACTTCGTAGACACATAACAAAGAAGCAATCAGAAAGAAAGCAGTAAAATGGTGTTTCATAGGTTAAGAGAATCGCTTATGGGGGCGTTCTTCTCCTTCAAAAATAGAATATTTTATAAAAAACTTTTCATTTTAGCTTTTAAAAAAACCATTAATTGCGACGAACTCCGTAAATATGTTACTTTCGCACTAGTATCATATCTCTAACCAATGAAAGTAAATTTTACAAAACAAATTTGTTTTACATTTTTGGTAGCCATCAGCGCTATCTGGATATGCTCATGCGACACGAAGAATCAGCAGGCAGGCGAGGCCGAAAAACCAGCCGTAGATTCTTTATCTGGCCCAACAACGAATGTTCCCAATACCAGTCAGTCTGAGTTGCTCCAAACGGTTTTGGGAAAACCAGGAGGCGATTTTCGTGGGGTGAAGTTTGGCGACCCTATCAGTAAAATCAAGGAGTTGGAGTCATTTGAATTGTTTGAAGACAGCACCGACCACGTCGGATTCACGTACGAAACCGAAAATTTTGAGGCGATTGATGTGATGTATTATCTCGATAAAAATCAATTGCTCAATGGTATTCGCGTCGATGTGTACCTCAACGATGCCGCTTCTGTTAAGGGGCTTTGGACGCAGTTTGAGACTTATTTATCTGGTAAATATGTCATTGATAAAAAACAAAGTAAAGTCGCTTTCTGGAAAGACAAAGGCGGCAGAATGGTAAAATTGGAAGATGTGAGTAAAGGAAAAGATTTTGGATTAAGATTGAGCATCGGAACAAAAGGGATGAAAACAATGCCGATGTAATTTTTGCTTTTCATACCCTAAAGCGGCGGATTTTAACTTCTACATTTATGCACATCGTCATCATCGGCAACGGTATTGCGGGAATTACGGCAGCACGGCATATTCGCAAAAACAGCGACGCCCGAATCACGGTTATTTCAAAAGAAACCGACCATTTTTTTTCCCGTACGGCGTTGATGTACGTGTACATGGGGCACCAAAAATACGAGCACCTCAAACCCTACGAAGATTGGTTTTGGGCTAAAAATCGCATTGAATTAGTGCGCGGCACCGTTGAAACTATTGATTTTGACAAAAAATCAATCCACCTTTCTCCCGATAGTTACCAGGTCAACTACAAACCCTCACTGTGGGAACGGCTGACAAAAGTTGCACCCAAACAAACGCCTCAGCAAGTCATCATTTCTGCTGAACTGACCTACGATAAACTCATTTTAGCCACGGGTTCGGTGCCAAAAATGGGCGATTGGAAAGGCCGCAACTTGGAAGGTGTTCAGGGATTGTATAGTTATCAGGACTTAGAATTACTGGAAAAAAATACGCCCAATCTCCAAAAAGCGGTGATTGCAGGCGGCGGATTGATTGGGGTGGAGTTGGCCGAGATGCTGCACACGCGCCACATTCCCGTCACGCTATTGGTACGCGAAAAAAGCTATTGGAACGGCGTTCTGCCCGACGAAGAGTCGGCACTGGTGACGCAACATTTGCAAAAACACGGCCTTGACTTGCGTTTCAATACCGAAATCAAGGAAATCAAAGGACAAAAACGGGTTGAAGGAATAGAAACCAATAAAGGAGAAACCATTGAATGTCAATTGGTAGGGCTCACGATTGGGGTGACTCCCAATGTTTCATTCCTTGCTTCGGGGTCTTCTCCGCTGAAAATTAACCGGGGGATTGTGGTCAACGAATACCTCGAAACAAATCTACCCGACGTGTACGCCATCGGCGATTGCGTGGAGCACCAAACACCGATGGAAGGCCGAAAACCGATTGAACAAATCTGGTATACGGGGCGCATCATGGGCGAAACCGTTGCGCAAACGATTTGTGGCACACGCACCGCTTACCAGCCGGGCGTATTTTTCAACTCAGCCAAATTTTTTGACCTTGAATACCAAAGCTACGGGGATGTACCGTCGAAATTACCCGAAGGAATCAACACTTTTTATTGGCAACATCCCGACAAAGAAGTAGCAATACGCATCAACTATCACACTGAAAGCGAGGTTGTCACGGGTTTCAACGCCTTAGGCACCCGACTCCGCCATGCCGTGTGTGAGGCTTGGATTAAAGAAAAGAAAACGATTGAATACGTTCTCAAAAACTTCCAACAGGCCAACTTCGACCCTGAGTTTTTTGAAAAGTATGAGCTGCCATCGCTTTCAGTATAGCCACTCCGCAACTGCACAAAAAAAGTGCAGGATTGAGGAATCCTGCACTGCGTATCATTCTAGCAAAGGCCTACGCCATTACGCGTACTTCTTTACTCAATGCTTCTAAAAATAAATCTACTTCTGCTTTTGTTACGGCCAGAGAAGGCAGCAAACGGATGGTACTTTTGCCAGCAACGCCCGTAAACAGCTTATAATCAAAGAGTAACTTATTCCGTAAATCTTCTACTGGAAAGTCATATTCAATTCCAATCATCAACCCACGACCGCGTAGTTCTTTGTATCCACCGATTTCGGTCAGGCTTTTCATTAAATATTCTCCAACTTCCGTGGCATTGTTCATCAGATTTTCATCCTTCATAATGTCCAATACCGCAATTCCTGCTGCACACGCGAGGTGGTTGCCGCCAAACGTTGTGCCGAGCATTCCGTATTTGGCCTGAAACTTGGGTGAAATCAACACGCCTGCAATCGGGAAGCCATTGCCCATGCCTTTGGCCGTCGTATAAAGGTCGGCTTGGAGATTTGGGTAATGCTGATTGGAGAAAAATTTACCCGAACGTCCGTAGCCGCACTGTACACTATCTAGGATAAACGTGGTGTTGGTCTCATCGCATTTTTCACGAATGGCGCGCAGGAATTCTTCCGACGCCACCTGAATCCCACCCACTCCTTGAATACCTTCCACAATCACCGCACAGACATCCGTCATATCGTGTTGACGAACGGCCTCCGCGTCGTTGAATGGTAAAAATGTAACGTGCGCGTTGTAGTTTACGGGCGCCACAATAGAAGGGTTGTCGGTAATGGCTACCGCACCCGCCGTACGTCCGTGGAATGCTTTTGTAAATGCCACTACTTTTTTGCCACCATTATAAAACGAGGCTAATTTGAGCGCATTTTCGTTGGCTTCGGCCCCTGAATTACACAAAAAGAGTGTATAATCTGGGCAGCCCGACAATTCTCCGAGTTTTTGGGCGAGTTCATCCTGTAACGGTATCCTGACGGAGTTGGAGTAAAAGTTAATTCGTCGCAACTGTTCCGTCATTTTTTCGACGTAATGCGGGTGGCAATGACCCACAGAAATCACGGCGTGGCCGCCGTAAAGGTCGAGATACTTCTCGCCTTTGCTGTCCCAGAGCCAGGAGCCTTGCGCCCGGACGGGTTCGATGTCGTAAATCGGATAAACGTTAAACAGATTCATGATACTAAAACGAAAAAAAATTTCGCAAAGATACCTAATCTGGAGGAGAATGCGGTGGATTAGGTGATTTGATTTGTCGGGGCTTAATCCTTGACCCGCTAAGAGCCTTAGGGATGTAATTTACCATTTAAGAAAAGACTTGATTACAGCTTATTCATATTGATGTCGAACCGCCCTTCGGTAATCTTCACTTTTTCTTTGGTAACAATGTATTCCCCTTCAAATTCAAACGTTCCTGACACAATCTGATTGACCTTATCCAATCGAGTGATGACTACTTTTCCTGATTTTGATGTAAAAAGCCTAAAACTGTCATCATAATAAATGGCAAAAGGCTCGTCGTATCGATATTCCAATAGATTGGTTCCCACCATACCTTTAGGGAGGGATAGTTGAACGCGGTCTTTGGTGCTTGCATTAGTGTGAATGAACAAATAGAAAGTAGTAGTACTCAATTCTCTGAATTCTACTTCTATGGCCTTGGCAGCGGGGCCTTGGTCATTACGAATGCCGTTGGCTATCCAAACCTTGCCGTTGATTTTACAACCAAATGTATTGAGCCCTTCTGTAGTGGGTGCAGGCAGTAGGTCTTCTTTAGGCTTACATCCATTGACGATAAACAATCCCCCTACAATCAGTAGCAGAGATTTGAGGAAATGCTTCATAGAGGTAGCGGATAAAAGTTGATGCACTTCTTTTTAGGAAACCAAATGCTCCCAAATCACATCATACACTTCCACCGCTTCCAATTCTTTTTTGGGTAATGGTTGGTCAGTGACGCAAATCGGGTAAAATTCTTTGGGTGCGCTGATGCCCCCGTGCGAGCCTTTGACCAAGGTAGCATCCAAGGGAATAACATCCATTAAATATCTAAATCCAAGCAACTTACGACCCAATTTGTAACCTGCCCGCAGTTTAATAAATGGATTTTTTGGGTCCATAAACATCTCGACGGGGTCATAGCCTGGCTTGCGGTGAATATCAACCAAATGCGCATAATCGGGGGCTTTGGTGTCGTCTAACCAGTAATAGTACGTAAACCAACTGTCAGGAGCGGCTACCGCAACCAAATCGCCCGAACGTTCGTGGTCGAGGTGATGGGCCTTTTTGCCTGCCTCGTCCAACACCATTTCGATGCCCGACGTCTGTTCCAGCCGCTTTTTCACTTGCGCTTTTACCGACGGGTCGTTGAGGTAAATGTGCGCAATCTGATGGTCGGCGGTGGCAAAGGCTTTGGAAGCACCCGCGTCCAAGAGTTCGTACCAACGTTCGGTACGAACCGCAATCAAGCCTTCTTCGCGCAAAATCCGATTGATGTGAACGGGCCGATTAACGGCGTTGATGCCATATTCCGAAAGTAAGATAATTTTGGTGTTTTTGGCTTCGTAAAACCGCACCAACTCCTCCACAATTTGGTCTATTTCATTTAATTCTTTGCTGATTTTGGAGAAATCAGGGCCGAATTTTTGTAAACAATAATCTAAATGCGGCAGATAGATGAGCGTAAGCGTAGGGTTGTGTTTGTTGTCTACCCACATCGAAGCATCGGCAATCCACTTTGTTGATTTGATGTTGGCGTTGGGGCCCCAAAAGTTAAACAACGGAAATTGTCCTAAATCCTTCTGCAATTCATCGCGCAGACTCGCGGGATAGGCGTAGCAATCAGGGGCTTTCACACCATCGGCGTGGTATTGGGGGCGAGGCGTAACCGAATAGTCGGCGGTAGAATACATGTTGTACCACCAAAACATTTTGGAGCAAGTAAACGACGGGTCTTGCTTTTTGGCCACGTCCCAAATCTTGTCGGCTTTCACGAGTTTATTGGACTGCTTCCAAAACTTCACTTCGGCGTCATCGCGGTCGTACCAGCCGTTGGCCACAATACCGTGTTCTGAAGGCCATTTTCCCGTTACATAGCAACTCTGAGACGTGGTCGTAACGGCGGGTAAAACGGGTTTAATGGGCGTAATATGACGACCCTTAACGTATTTACTCAAAAAAGGAGTATGTTCTCCCAACAGGTTGGCACTCAACCCTACAATATCAATGACGACGGTTTTTTGCATGTTGTTAAAATATAATAAACTACAATTGCCCACGCACCCATTCCAACTCCCGCACAATCGACTCACCGATTGGCTTTTGCATATCGGCGGGCAATACACCCCAAGTGTAGGTTTCTACTTCCAAATGCTGCGTAAAAGGCGTGGCTTTTTGTACGTTGAGGGTGTTTACGATGTCACCTTGGGTAGAATCAAGTAAGCCATACGATTCAATAAATAGCGGTACGTGAAAGTGAATACGCCACTCTGTTTGTTGGTCGGTATCTGCCGCTAAAGCTTCTGGTAAATCGCGGTATTTCTGAAAAGTGCCATCCATGTCTTTTGCAACCACCTGATGCAAGTACACTGGCTCGTCAAACGACTGAATCGCTTTTAATTTTTCCTCCCTATTTTCTCGTAAATCAATTTTAATAGCCGAACTGATTTGGATTTTTCCGACGCGGACACCCAACTCATTTAATTGATTGACAATGGTTTGTGGCTCTTCATAGCTCACCGCAAAATGGCAGACGTCGTAGCACAGCTGAATATGTGTCAGGAGCGCTTCTTTGGCGTCTTCGGGCGAAAAACCGTGGGTTTCCTGTAAATGGGCGATGCCCTTTGGTAAAAAATAATCGGCGTACCAGTCGATAAATTCCTGACCGTTTTCTAAGATTCCATCAGGCTCAGGCTCAATGTCGAGGTGCATTACTTTACCAGTAGTACGACGAAGCTCAATCAAAGTTTCGGCCACTTGAAGAATATTTTCGGTGGCAATTTTGATGGCTTGTTGGGTCTCTTCTTCACCCTGCCACCAATAGCGGTACGACAGCGGGGAGGTAGAAACACCCCCTTCCATGCCGTCGGGCAGCAGTTGTGCTAAAATCCTGAAGAGGCGTTTGGTGTATTCGGTGCGGTCGGTGGTCGTCCAATCGGGCGTATGTACATCGTCTTTTACCCGCGTAGCATGGAAGCCTCCGTAGGGAAACCCGTTCATTGTAAACACGTAAATATCATTAGCGGCCAACCATGCTTTGAATTCTGCCAGTCGCTCAGGCTTGGAGAGTTCAATAGACGCATCATTGGCCAGACGCAAACCTAAAGCAAAAGGTGCATTGGACGAAAGTTGATTTTTTATAAACGGGAGATTGTCCTGTAAAGTCTTAAAATGCTCATCCCAACGTTCGCCAGGGTGAATATTGCTGCAATAAGTGAGGTGTCCGTGGGGGGTTTGCATATTGGTTGATGTAGAAAATGGTTTGGAATACCGCTATCATCAATAAAGTGATTGTCGGTCAAAAATTACTTTGTCACCCCATTAGCGCCTCAAGGCCCTTACAAGGTGACAAAGTAATTATTTAGCAATAAAAGTATGTGTCGGTTTTTCAATAATGATTTCAAAAATCGTCATTGTTAATGGAGCCTTTAACTCATCAACAAACTCGAATAATGCCCTTCCAAATAATCTACGGCTTCGGCAATGAGGTCGGCGTCCATTTCGTGGACTTCCACACCTTTGCCAATTTGGTCGAGCAGCATGATAGTCAGACGGCCGCCCAAATGTTCCCTAAACTCCCGCAGGCCATTACGTAGGTTGATTTTATCATTTTCGGCGAGTTTGGGGTGGTATAAATCAAAACCAAGTTTTTGAATAACGGTCAAAATTCGTTGCAATTCGTCGTGGCTCAATCTCCCCACTTTGACCGAATACACACAGTCTAAGGCAATGCCAATGGCAACTGCTTCGCCGTGGCGAATCTGAAAATCCGTAAGGTACTCTAATTTGTGCGCCGCCCAGTGCCCAAAATCCAACGGGCGCGAAGAGCCAAACTCAAAGGGGTCGCCGCTGCGAATATGCTCAACGTGCATTTCAGCACAACGGTGAATCTGGTAAGCCATCACCTCTTCATTACGGAGCGCAAGGGCTTCGGCATTGGCCTCAATCCACTCAAAAAAGGCTTTATCTTTGATTAAAGCCACTTTTATAGCTTCGGCAATACCCGAGCGCCAATCACGGTCGTCGAGGCTTTGCAAGAAAGAAAGGTCATTAAAAACCGCTACGGGCGGTGCAAACGTCCCCAAAAAGTTTTTCTTTCCTTGGTAATTAATCCCATTTTTAACCCCAACGCCCGAGTCGTTTTGCGAAAGAACGGTGGTTGGAATACGAATGTGCTTCACCCCACGGTGCGATACAGCAGCGGCGTAGCCCACTAAATCCAAAATAGCACCTCCGCCCACGCCAACAACAAACGAATGACGGTCAATGCCGTGTTCGTCAATGGCTTCCACAATCTTATCAAACAAGGCAGGGTCATTTTTGGCAGCTTCTCCACCGGGCAGCACGATGAGGTCAGGCACCAATTTCACGGCATCTCCCAACGTAGCGAAATAAGCAACAATCTCTTTTTCAAGCGTTGGATAGTGCGCCAAAAAGCCACCGTCAATCACAAAAAGCGCTTTACGTTGAAAACCAGCCTCACCAAAGGAATTAAAAAAGCTCCTTATCGTATTGTTTTGTGGGTCAAACAGTCCTTTGGTAAAAAAAATGGAATAGGTATAAGGAACCTGAAATGATTGTTGTAGGGTCTGCATAAGTTTAAAATTCGCTAGGTTACCGCAAATATACGGGCTAACAGTATGGATAATGGAAGTAATAAAAGAACACCAAGTGCTACGGGCCAGTTCCCAAAGGCAATACACCAGGCCGCATTCATTACAATAAGAGAAAGTACACCTGCTTTTACCGCTTTTCCAATGTTGGGACCAATCGGATTTTGGAACGCATTCCACAAAGGACGCCCTACCATCAGGGCGTGCAACACAATGAGCAACAACGCCATTGTTCCATTTCCTTCATTGAACGCCACCAAAAACTGAATGGCATGAACCGTGGTATAAAGCGACGCTGCAATGTAAAGCGAGCGGCGCTTGCCGCCATGAACTTCGTCCTGACTTATGAGCGTAATAGCGCCAATGTAGGCAATTGGCACCAACGCTAACCAACCCCATTCAGGCAACGATGGACTAACGGCACTCATGCCCAAAAGTAGATTTCCACCCCGACAAAATCCCATCGTCAATGGCCCAAAGACTGCGCTGTGCTTGGCGTAACGGTCGTATAAAATGGCCAATAGTGCCACTATAAGGGCAATCATACCGCTCAATATGCTGAAAAGTGCCGCCGAAACTACCCCTAAAATCAGCAACCCAAGACCCATAAAAGCCGCCGAGCGTATAGGCACTCTTCCACTCGGAATGGGGCGCTCTGGGCGCTCAATGGCATCCAGTTGAGCGTCAAATACATCATTCATCACCACCCCACCACCGTATAGGCCCACCGTAGAAAGTACCAACCAATACGCGGGACTCGCTCCAAACGTAAATTGGGCAATGGCCATCCCCGCCAATATATCAGCAATGGCCGTGACAATATTGGCCGGACGGGTAAGTTGCAGGTATGGTTTTATGACGCTCACGTTATCGAATTACTAAAGAATCTTTGGCAACGCGGGGTTGCTGGCCGCCGCGTAAAATGGTGTTTCCGTTAAACTTCTCACTTTGGTCTACATTGAGGCCATTTTCAAAATCACTGACGTCAATTTGACCACTTTTGGCAAAGGCATCAATGGCATTTTGGTAGGTCACGAGTCGAATGGTTTCATCTGGAATGCCGCGCATTTTCATCAAAGCGGCGGTTTTAGGAATCGCCAGCGGGTCAGAAATCCCCCAATCAGCGGCCGAATTAACCATGATTTGATTCGGTCCATAATGTTCCACTACTTTTACCATGCGTTCGTTGCCCATTTTGGTAAAAGGGTAAATGGTAAACGCCGCCCAAAAGCCTTGGTCTAATACGCTCTTTACAGTCTCTTCGTTGTTGTGGTCCACAATCACCCACGACGGGTCAAGGCCGTGTTCGAGGGCAATGGCCATGCTTCGCTCCGTTCCTTTTTTCTTGTCGCGGTGCGGGGTATGGATTTGTACAGGCAGCTTTGCTTTTTTTGCCAACTCCAACTGAAGACGGTAGTATTTTTCTTCGGCGGCGGTTTGGTCGTCAAAACCAATTTCTCCCACGCCCACAACGCCTTCTTTATATAAATACAGTGGCAAAATCTCCATCACTTGCTCAGCCAGCGGTTCGTTGTTGGCTTCGCGCGAATTGAGACCGATGGTGCAATAATGCTTAATCCCAAACTGCGACGACCTAAAACGCTCCCAGCCCACCAAACTGCTGTAATAGTCCTTAAAGGTAGAAAGTCCAGTACGGGGTTGACCTACCCAAAAAGCGGGCTCAATCAGTCCCACGATGCCCGCATCACGCATGGCTTCGTAGTCATCGGTGGTCCGAGAAACCATGTGAATATGCGGGTCAAAAAAGCGCATTCCACGAATCAATTCCCGGTAATCATCCCAGCCCATATCGCGATGGGTGACAATCTCATCCGTCTCCTCAAAATGGGACGGATTCTGCGTTAATTCTTTATCGGTTAGGCACATAAGTATTAAGATCAATAAATTCAAGGTGGGTCCAAGTCAATTGGTTATGGTGGACATTTTTTTCCAAATCAGGGTAGTTGGCAAGCAATTGCTTTGCGGGTTCATAATCTGAATGATGACAACTAAGGGCCGCCGCCTGCTGGTCGTGGATGGAAGGTGACTTAAAGAGATGCTCCATATCGGAGAGAAGTTCTTCGTTCAAAAATTTACTCACCAATCGCCACACTTGCGGAGCCACCATCCTGCCCGCCGCCCAGCGTTCGTGGGCAAAATCAGAAAGCGTGAGGGCCAAATTTTTGTTGGCTCGTTCGTCCAACCCTACGATAAAATGAATAGGTTTATCGTTGAAGATGGTTTTGAGTACGAGCTGATTCCAAGCCAGTTCTGTAAAGTGTTTTGTCGGATACGGATTTCGTAGAGCAATGGCATCAAACACTACTCCCATATTGGAACGTACAGCGTCAGTGGCCCTGAAAAGCCATTTTTCGGGGTAATTCAACACTGGAAGCGCCGAGTAAAGCGCTACTAGCTCGTTCATTTCGGCGGTATCAAAAAGGGTTTCTATGTGGCGACAATATTCTTCTTTATCGGCAGCTTCCAAACAACTCAACAACCACACACGGCTCAGCCGTACAATGCCCCAATCTTCCACCGAAAATCCAGGTAGAATCTCGTTTAACTCTATGGTTTGCTGCACCGTTGGCTTCACCGTGCGTTTGGCCAAAAAACGGGGCGCCGCCACAAAAGCCGTCATCAATTCCAACGGTTCAGCTTCTCCCTTCGCTGATAGCCAATCGGCTTCTGAGGTCGTAAGCTGCGCGCTGAGGAGTTCCCAAAGAAGACTGTTTATCTGAGTTAACATACTGATTTTTGCGTTACTTTACTTTTAACTTTCGTTACAAAGGTACAATGGTAGTAAACGGTGGGCAATCATAAAATGATTAAAATTAGATAACGATAAAGTAATAGTCACTGTTAACGTATTCTTTACGTATTTTGTATTTAAAACAAACGAACGAATGTCTCTTACTCATTTAAATTCCGAAGGAAATCCAAGTATGGTGGATGTATCGGAAAAAGCCGTCACCAAACGCGTTGCAAAAGCCCGTAGCATAGTGGTGCTGGGCGACGAAATCATGGATTTGCTCCAAAACGACGAGATTCACACAAAAAAAGGCCCTGTTTTTCAAACGGCGGTCATTGCGGGCGTGATGGCCGCCAAGCGCACGGGCGAGCTCATACCACTATGCCACCCGTTGGGATTAGAAAATTGCCAAGTGGATATTACGGTAAACGAGGCGCGTGAAGTAGAGATTGTCTGTACCGCAAGCGTAACGGGCAAGACAGGCATTGAAATGGAAGCCCTTACGGGTGCAAGCGTAGCGGCGCTGACTATTTATGACATGTGCAAAGCCATGAGCCAACACATTATCATAAAAGAAACCCGTCTTGTTGCTAAGACGGGTGGTAAAAAAGATTTCTTTTTGACGTAGAGGCGCAACTTTTGCGCCTCTACCTTTTATCCTTTCAGCGTAATCCGTGACCGGGCACAGACTCCTCCCACGGGAGGGTTAAACTTCGAAACGCTAACTTCTATCGTTTCTACCGACGGGTACGCCTTTCGTATTTCATCAATAATATTGTAGGCGATATGCTCCAAAAGTCGACTGGATTTTTGCATTACCTGCGCCACAACCCGGTATATAACCTCATAATTTACGGTACCTTTCAGGCGGTCATAACGGGCTGCTTCACTAAAGTCGGTCGTGATGGTTACGTCTATTGAAAATTTATTTCCTATTTTTTGCTCTTCTTCCGAAGTGCCATGATAAGCGAAGAATTCGATTCCTTCGAGCGAAACTGTCCCCAAAGTATGGTTAAAAGTTAAAGGTTAGAAAAACGTAACCCGTTTTTTTCTGTATTTAATTACCCAATCTGGTCAAAAAACGACCCTTCTTCCTTGGTTTTTTCATCTTTTTCGGCTTGTATTTCGGCTTCTGACGGTTCTTCTGGGGCTTCTTCTTCCTTGGTTTCTTCCGCTGCCGCTACTTCGGCCGCGTCAGTTATTTCGTCCGTAGCTTCGGCCGTTGTTTCATTTTCTACTTCATCCACGCCTTCTTTGGCCTCTTGTGTTTCCCCTTCCACAACCTCTTCTACCGTTTTCTCCAATTCCAATCGTGCTTTTTGGCCTTCTTCACCAACTTTAAGAGAATCGCTTACCTGAATTCGTAAATCCTCAAATTTTTCCTGAACGGTAACTTGCGAAAATTTCTTTTCAAAACGTTCGATACTATCGACGGTATTGTTGGCAAGGGCTTTTAATTGAACAATCAGATTATCGCGGTATTTTTCCATGGCTTTGAAATCCCGCTCGTGGTTTTTAAACTCCCCAAGGATTTCTTCGCGCACGTATTTGGATTGATTTTCGGCATCAACAATCAGCATATTCGCCTTTTTGCGGGCGTCGTTTACCAGTTCTTCCCCTTTTTGACGCGCATCTTCAATGTACTGTTCGGCGGCTACTTTGGCCTGTTCGGTCATTTGGGCACTGGTATCTTCTGCCGTTTTGAGCATCCGAAACATCGTCAATTCTACTTCGCGGAGTTTATTCAAGTCTTTTTCCGCAATCTCCAATTGCATTTTCAGCAGCTTATTTTCGTTCAATACGCGCTCCCACTCATTAGAAAGGGACGTTAAGAACGCCCCAACCTCCTCCATGTCATATCCACGTAAGACTCTTTGAAACGTATGCTGGCGAATCTCAATCGGCGTTATTTTCATTTGTGTACTTGATTTTATATCCCAATGAATAAGTGATAAATATATAAAAAACAAACTAATATGCTCATATTTTGGCTAAATATCGCTATTTAACCATTTATTTCTTTGTAAAATAGCCCTTTCGTTCTCTAATTCCTGTAAATGTACCGTTCCGTCACTAAACGTAACCATTTGGAGACCTACCCACGAAAGCGCATGATTAAGGTGATTTTCAAGAGGGATATTACTCAAAATACAATCTTTCCAATACCAATCCAGAGACTCCCCTGCGACTTCTTCCACCACAGATTGATAATCCTCAAACGAGTATCCTACAAATGGTATGCCAAAACGTTGCCACATCACCCGCATTACATCATCTAAAGATTTTTTGTGCTGATGATTTTTGCGAATCGAAATGTCCAATATTAACGCCACCAAAGCGCCTTTATGATATACCGACACTTTGCGCTTAGGAATTCCTTTTTCGTATCCATCCAACCACAAATCCCACGACGACTCCGCCAAGGATTGCTGCGCATCACGGTTGTTTTCAAAATGTCGCTTCATATATACTTGAAGTTCACGGTAATAGGCCACATCATCAAAAACGCCCGAACGTCGCAAAAACAAATCTCCGTAGTAGGTGGTCACCCCTTCGGCCACAAAACAGGTGGTGAAGTAATTTTCTTTCGTAAAATCGTACGGCAAGAGTTCCTGGGGCCGTATCCTGATAATGTTCCAAGCATGAAACAGCTCATGTGAGCTTACCCCTAGCAAGTCGGTATATAATCCTTCTCCCTCATCATCAGGGCCTAAGACAATCATGGTCGAATGCCGATGCTCTACACCGTGATAAAAGGGCGTGGAAAGAATCAGGTTTAAAAAGTGGTATTCAGATTCAGGGAAATCGCCCATGGTGCTGACTTGGGCGGCGGTAAATTTTTCAAAATCAATCAAGATTCGGTGCCAATCGGGCTTGATATTTCCCTGCATCCAAACATAAAAAGTGGTCGTATTGATTTTATAAGACCTACTTTGAATGGTGGGCGAGGCCAGTAAAGGACTATCCACCAACTCATAATAATCCTTCGCCAGCAGCGTTTTTTTTCCAATTTGGGTAGATTCTGAAATCTGCTTTAGACCACAGGCCACCACAAAATTATCGGGAATAACCAACTCCAACGTACAGGATTCGTGAAGATTTTGGTCGGTATAAAGGCACAGATTAACGGGATTGACGTACCAAAATTCTTCGCTTACATAGCTGCTTCCAGCGTTTAGAACGGCGCTGTAATAGTTATACTGTATTACAATATCCGTTTCTCCCTGGGTTTGAATCTGCCAGCGGTCTTTGGTAATTTTTTTGAACAAAAGCGGATTTCCAGCTCTATCAAAAACCCCAAATCTTTGAATATTCTTGGCAAAATTCTGCAACTCATACCTTCCTGGGCGCCAAGCGGGCAGCTGAACCTCAAGGGTGTGGGTTTCCTCAGTTTTGATACGACACTCTACTTCAATATAACGGCTTTCGGGGTTGTCGGAGTAGAGGCGATAATGCATACGTGGAGTGGCAAAAAGCGACAGGCGCTGTTAGAGGTATAATTTTAGGAAAAGTAAAAATACTAAAAAGACGTAACCAATAGCCGCGATTTTACAGAAAGAATGTTTATGAATCCGAACGCACACGCAAAATAGCCTAGCTTGATGCAACAGAACTGGAAAAAAAATACAAAATACCTTTACTGCTTATACTTTACTCTCCAGAATAAGTCTGTAAGAAATCGACTAACTGAGCAAAAGCCCGAGAACGATGGCTGATTTTGCCTTTCTCCTCAATTGACATTTCAGCAAACGTTCGTTCGTAGCCATCTGGAACAAAAATAGGGTCATACCCAAATCCTTGGCTTCCGCGTTGTTCTTTCAGCAACTGACCAGTGATAATCCCTTCAAATTGATAAACCTTGCCCTGAACAACCAACGTAATTACGGTCTTGAACCGTGCGCTTCGGTCAGACTCCGATTTCAGTTCTTCCAATACCCGCGCTATGTTGCCCTGAAAATCCCTTGAACCACCATAATAGGCCGAATGTACGCCCGGCGCACCGTTGAGGGCGGTAATTTCGAGTCCTGAATCATCGGCAAAACAATCGACACCAAAATGTTCCCAAACGTATTCGGCCTTTTGACGGGAATTACCTTCAATGGTATCGGTGGTTTCGGGAAGTTCTTCCTCACAACCAATTTCTTTCAATGTTTTGAGCGCAAAGGTTTTCCCTAAAAGCGCCTTAATTTCTGCCAACTTGTGGGCATTGTTGGTGGCAAAACAGAGTTGCATAAAATTGAACATAAAAAAAGCGACGCTAACGCCGCTTTTAGTAAACTAATTATTTTCGTTTGGCTTCTATTTCAAAATAAAGCGGCGAATATGCCGGAATTTTTCCAGCACTGCCCTGTACCGAATAGCCAAGTGCCGATGGAAAAATGACAATTGCTTTTTCACCAAATCGGAGCTTTGCCACTCCATCATTAAAGCCTTTTACTACTCCTCCAGAGGCATTACCTGTGGGGTCTACCACACTTACGTCGATTGTTCCAGCATCAAATTGTACTCCATTCCGAATCAATTTTCCCGTATAAGTCACACTCACGGTGGTATTAACTGCAATCAATGCGGAATCGGGATATGCTTTGGTTTTTACAAATCGAAGGCCATTCGTTGGATTTTTTTCCAAACCCTGAATTTTGTTCAGCGCCACAAAATCTTCAATTTGTTCTTCTTCGGTTCTCACTTTAAGAATATCCAAATCGTATCGAATTGGAATATATAAAGGTGCCAACAGCGACACATCACCTGTTCCTCTCAACGACCACGGAACAAACAGCGAGACTTTATCGCCCTCCCTGATTTTTTCCTGTGGTGCTGCTAAAAGTTCTTCAAACGAAGGTACTGCATTAAAGCGGTAAGTCATTGCATACCCCGCCGCCGTAATATCATTGGAATTAAACGAGCGAATATACACATCGTTTATCCCTACTTGGCTGCTATCGACGATAGTGCCGTCTAGGCGCCGGGCAATATAACGAAACGTAATCTCATCGCCTATCTGCGGTTTTTGGGCATTCGGATTTTTATTCAGGATACTGAAATACAATCCATTACGAAGGCTATCGGCCTGTATGTTGTTAGCGAGCAGATAGCTCCGTATTTCCGCTTTATTATCGCGTGTTTTACGGTCTTGAAAGGCTTCTTCGGTTTGCTCGCAAGCTACAATCGTAACAGCTAAGCTTACTGCTAACCCTAAAATTAACGTCCCCCTCATTCTGGTTTATTAGATAATTTGTAATTAAGTGATTATGTAAAAGTGATTAGTGAGAGGTGGTTTGTGGGTGCTGCCATTCAAAAAACGACTCACTAATCACTGTTCACTAACAACTATTTATTGCTGCTTGGGCGCATTTTTAACATCCACAAGTTCAACGTCAAATACCAATACTGAGTTTGGCGGAATAGTACCCGGAGAACCCGCCTCACCATAAGCTAAGCTCGATGGAATAATAAAGGTGCTTTTACCGCCTTTTTTCATGTTCATGATTCCTTCTTCCCAGCCTGGAATAACCATTCCCTGACCAATTGGAAAATCAACAGGCTTGCCACCGCTTTGTGGATTTTTGTAAGAACTATCAAACTCTTTACCATCCAACAATTTTCCAACGTAATGAACCGATACCATATTGCCCGCCACAGGCTTAACTCCATCCCCTTCTTTAACGATTACGTAGTTTAACCCTGATGGCGTTTCAACGGTTTTCAAAGAATTTTTGGCTACGTAAGCATCAATGATTTTAGCATCGACTTTTATCTGTCCTTCGCGAGCGGCGGCTTGTCCTTTTTGGAATTCCTGCTCGTTTTGCACTTCAAGGACTTTTACCGTAAACTGGATGTCTGTTCCTTTAGCAATGCCTGGAGGCAGAGGCTGCATCATACGCGTAAAGAGCGAGTCTGCACTTACAAAAAAGGAAGCGCTATCGCCTTTGGCAAGCATCGCCAATCCTTCTTCAAATGAGCCTTTGAACGGAGGCGTTTGGAGCATCACCTGGAGAGGGCGGCCTTCTTTATAGGTATCACGCAACACCGAGTCACGGCTGTTTTTCAGTACCAATTGTACTGTTAATATATCACCGATTTTGGGTTTGCGGCCATCACCTTTTTGGTCATGAATTTGGTATTTTAAGCCTGTATCGCTTACACTGACGCGATTGTTACACGCAGCAAGCAAGGCTCCCGCCGCAAACAAAGAAAGTATTGATTTAAATTTCATGAAATGAGTGCTCTTGCACAGTTAATTGTTATGCGTTATTTGTGATTGATTTTATTGATATTTAATGTTTAATTTAGGTAAGGTATTGACAACCAAACTATTTCTCAACGTTTAAAAGTTGGGTTTGGTATTCGGGCAAGATAGATAAAAGTAAATTTACCGTTTCGGGTAAACTCGTATTTGTACGTCCGCCCGATGCGTTCTTATGCCCTCCTCCTGAAAAGTATTTGTTGGCAAGTTCGCGCACTGAAAAATCTTGTACCGAACGAAACGACAGTTTTATTTCATCCCGGCGCTCAATGAGCAATACAGACATGACAACGTTTTCGAGCGAGAGGCCAAAATTGACAATTCCCTCCGTATCTCCAATTTCGGAATTAAACCGTTTGAGTTCCTCCAGCGAAAGAGTCATGTAAACGGTGCGATATTCGGGTAGCCAAGTAAGTTTTTCCGACAATACGTACCCCAGTAGTCGGGTTCTCCCCAATGAATTATTATCGAAAATAGCCCGGTGAACATAGTTTGTATTCAAGCCCGTCCTCATCAAATCGGCCACCGCTAAGTGTACTTCGGGGGTAGTGTTACCGTGCCTGAAAGAACCCGTATCGGTCATAATGCCAGCGTATAGGCATTCTGCCATGGGTTTATCTACCAATTCAGCATCACCCATTTGTTTAATAATTTCCCAAATATACTGAGCAGTCGCGGCCTTGGTTGTGTCTGAAAATTCAAAATCAGCAAACGATTCTGGCTCCAAATGATGGTCAATCAGTATTTTAGTTGCTTCTGAGCTTTGCGCCAAACTCCCCAAGCCTTTGATTCGATGTAATGCATTAAAATCTAAACAACAGATGACATCTGCTTCTTGGAGAAGTTTTTTGGATTGAGCAACCGTCTGTGCATTCTGATCAAATGTAATCACCTCGGCATAGTCGGGCATCCAACGCAAATTTGATGGGCATTCATTAGGAACAATAACCGTAGCGGTATGTCCTTTTTTCTGAAGGTACAATTTCCACCCCAACGAGGACCCAATCGCATCTGCGTCGGGGTTTTGATGGGTAAGAATCACAAAACGTTTTGAATCCGAATTAATAAGCTCGTAAAAGGCGTTCCACTGTTGCATAGCCTGCAAAGTTAGTAACTTTCGTTGAAATGTTTCCGAAAGCCGTATAGACTTCCTAATTTTGAGGCGTTATTTTAGAAAGACAGCTACGTTATTTTGTCCTAATGGCATGTACCTGACCAGTAGCGTTCTGGTATGAAGCAGTGATTATCCGCTGCTCAAAAATTGTTTTTAACTACAAATGAACCAACAAATGACGACTAACCGAACATTTACGATGATTAAACCAGACGCCGTAGCGGATGGTAACTCAGGAGCGATTCTCAAATTAATTGAAGAAGCAGGATTCCGAATTGTAGCATTGAAAAAGACGTTGTTGACCAAAGAGCGGGCGGGTGAGTTTTATGCTGTGCACGCCGAGCGGCCTTTTTACAACGACCTTTGCAACTATATGTCGTCGGGCCCGATTTATGCGGCCATCTTGGAGAAGGAAAACGCAGTCGCTGACTTTCGCACCTTGATTGGCGCAACCAATCCGGCGCAGGCAGCAGAAGGAACCATCCGAAAATTGTTTGCAAAGTCTATCGAAGCCAACGCCGTTCACGGCTCTGACTCCGACGAAAATGCCGCCCTAGAAGGTAGCTTTTACTTCTCAAAAACAGAACAGTTTTAATGTTTTTTAAGTCAAATTATATCCCAAAAAGCCTCACAATAAATGAGGCTTTTTTACTGTAAAATCCGTGAAACATAATTTTCATAGTGATTTCACGGATAAAAAGGTAGGATTCACGGAAAAAACTTGCGTTTTGGGTATACCTTAATGTATCTTCATAGCAAACCGCTTGAACTATCCTCAAAAAACGACTATGAAAAATAATGAAATGAGAATTCGCAAACTGGACTCCTCTGTATTGGTAGCAAAAGAGGAACCATTTTCCTGCGAGGTATTAAGCAAACTTCTGGAGCGAGAAGGATTTGATGTAGTTGGACGTGCCAATGAACTCGATGACCTAATCCAAAAAATCCACACCAAGAAGCCCAAGTGCGTTATTGTTGAAGCAAATTTAATTGGCAAAGAAACCAATCATCTGTTGAAGGAACTTTCGGAGTCATCAAGCCCTCCCAAACTGGTTCTTTACTTCAACAATTCAAATTCAAAAGAATTGACCAAAGCATTGGACGCCAATTTTCAGGGATATTTGTATTCGGAAGACCGTTTGGAGGAGCTCTACAAATGCCTCATTTACATTCAGACGCAATCAAAATACTACAGCGACGGATTCAAAGACTTAATCAAAAAGCAAGGCCTTAACGAAATTGACAGCGATACGCAGCAGAAACTGAAAACATTAACTAATCGAGAGAAGCAGATTCTTTATTTAGTAACAGAAGGATTAACGGGTTATGAAATCTCTGATTCACTTTGTATTAGCTACCGAACATTAGCCAATCACAAACAGAACTTAATCCACAAGCTCGGACTTTCTAGTAACCGGCAACTGCTGAAATTTGGTTTACAAATCAAATCTCACATAAATACGTTGTAAATAAAAGGGCGTTACCTGCTCCGGTTGGCAGCAAGGGCATCTTTGAAAGCAGGAAAACGTTGGCGAGACATCATCATCTCTTTAATCTCAGCAGCAGTTTTGATATAAACGATATATTTACCTTTTTCCCAATAAATATAGCTGTCAAGATGGTCTAGATTAATGATGTAGCTACGGTGAACCCGGAAGAAATGTAGTGGATCTAATTCTTCTTCTAAAACAGATAAGGGTTTCATGACTCGAAAACGTCCCTTTGGATGTACGACATAATACCGCTCCTCATCTGTCTCAAAGTAATAGCATTCCTCTAGTTTCAGATAAACATCTCCCGTACCCGTCTTGGCTTCAATGACTCGCGGGTACATTTCTTTTTTTTCAACTCCCACTGGTTGTAACGAAGTGGTTGAGGGTTCTATTGGTACAAAAACGGTAGTAGTGGGGATAATCGGAGTGATTTTTACCTGAGAAGAATCACCACTGTCTAAAAAATCTTTTACCAATGCGGCATTTACTAAGATGTACCCTAACAACACAACAAACGGCAGATACATAAGGTAGGTTTGCAAGGTAAACCCTTGAAAAACGTACAACTCAATGTAGCGATGTAAGGAATAGTTTGGAAACTCTCTGAGTAAAAAGCGAACGTGTAAAGTAATCGGGAAGAATAAGAAGAAAGAAATAAAGAACAAAGGCAGAAATGCCGCCTCATATTTAATCATGGATGAGAAATTGATGTTAATCTTCCGAATTCCAAGAAAACGGTGGAAGACATCAATTAAAAACACCATTATGTAGAGCGTGCAAAATTCAGGTGCAAGTAAACCCAGAAACAGATTCTTTAAGTAAGAGAAGAGCGTTTGGTACGAGCTGTAAGTGTATAGCTTATTGGCGGGTGAAATAGCCCATCCTATGATTTCAAAGAAGAGGACTATCACCAGCAAGAAAATCAACCCATTTTGTGGGCTCCTATAAAGAGACCGAGTCAGAGTTAGTGAACTCATAATAACAAAAAACGCTCTACACTACCTGATAACAACTTCAACTTTCACACTTTGACTACTTCAAAAGTACACAAAATAGTCAATAATGACTATAAAGCACTACAAATATAGCAATTAGTACGGATAGGCTGCAACTTAGATGTACTCTACCTTTGCATTGTCGAAAGATTAGAACGATAAATATAGCAAAATCTTTTAACGCAAGGAATTGTAAATCAATATTTTAAAATCATTATTTCACTTAATTCAAAACACAACAATTATGAAAAAGTCATTCAGCATCCAACCAAAAAAAGCTTTGAATTCATTCATCAAAGAAGGCAAATTCTATGCTAAAAACGAATCAAGCCGCCTCCTGAATTTCGGTGATAAAGATCCAATGGCCTCTTGCTACGGTATCTCACTTGAGAAGCAGGCAGAACAATCATTAGCTCTTTAATTATAATCGCATGAGAACCTCGGATTTAGCCAATTATAAACGTGCACTTCTTGACTGTGAAGACGCGCTCAACCGAGTGAATTTACACGAAGAGGAAGGTTATACGGTAAGGTTTGCTATTTTTTCGGCCAACCTTACCAACTTTCTCCCAGAAATCCCCCCATCAGAACATGCCGAACTTTTCAAAAGTTTACTGACAAATTTAGCCTTTGAAAGTTTCGAACGCAATTTACTGCAAATTGGTGATTTCTGCGATGTCAAAGGCAATATAAAATCGCTTAAATCCAACAAAACGCCTCAGATTTTCTGTACGTTTCACTTAGGCTCTTACAGAATCATTGCAAACCTGCTTATCAGGATGGGGCACAACTTCTCTACCATCGTCAGGCAGGATGTTTATAGTAAACAAATCGAATCCATGATGAGCTATACCGCTCGCATGAAGGAGAAGTATGATACCAACAGTGAGGTAAGTGTGTTAAATGCAGAAGACCCTCAAATTTTATTGAAGTTGGTCCGCGAGCTTAAATCTGGCAGATCACTATTAGTATACTTAGATGGCAACACTGGTACAGGAGATGAAAAACTTGACCCAGTAGACTTTTTAAGTCAAAAAATTAACGCACGCAAAGGGATGACCTATCTTAGTTATATCACTGGCGTGCCACTCGTCCCTGTGGTTTCGTACCGTAAGCCCGACCGCACTAATATGCTTTATGCGGGCGAGGCCATAAAAGCCGAGCCAGGAACTTCGAGGGAAGAGTTTTCAACCAAAACATTGCAATATCTTTTCGATTTTTTTGCCAAATATGTAGCCTCCTATCCTGAACAATGGGAAGGATGGAACTACATCCACAACGCACTAATCAACCGGGAAGATTCATTACAGTCACCGCCAAATTCGGCATACAAAAGAGTTCATTACGAATTCAACTTTAGTAGGTATAGTATTTTTGAGCTACAAGACGCTCCAGTATTGTTTGACAAAATACTTTATTCAACGTACGAAATTTCTGACGGTCTAAAAAATTATCTTTTGAAGCCGCCTTTTGTTAACCCTAAACAAGCGCTCGGGAAATTTATTTTCAAAGAGTTGGTTCGACAGGGAATCCTTATTTAATCCAAAATTTCAGTTTTAAGAACTCTAAAAATCCTCGTCCAACCGAGGATTTTTTATTTTGTTGTCAAAATTTATGTCTAAAAAGCAAAAACAAGCCTACAAATTCACCCATCAATACAGTCATTTCACCGGCTTTTATAGTCATTTCACCGGCCAATAGTTAGGTTTCACGGTTTTTTGAGCCAAAATAACGCCGTCTGTATTCAAATTCACAGTAATTTAGTGGTCGAAAAAGCAGTCGAAAAAAACTCTTCAAAGAGTAATTCATATTGGCTGTACTCAATGTTATGGAAAAGCAATAAGCGAGCTATTCGATAGCTTCAAAATAATTTTCAAAGTAGGGTAAAGTGTGTAGCATTGACCCCGTCTCCTTGAGACGGGGTCATGTCGTTTAGGGGTATACCCATTTTTATCGTTTTATTTCTAAATCTTAGACACCGACAATTTCAACGTATCCCGGATCAAAACCAAAAGTTGTGGAGAGCGTTGGATTTTTTTAGGTTTGTATTTTAATCAACGGATCAAAACCAAAAGTTGTGGAGAGCGTTGGATTTTTTTAGGTTTGTGTTTTAATCAACCCTATCTGTTTTGGAAAGTTTTCTGCCTTTATTAGAGTACCTCTTACCTGATTTTATCGTATC
>NZ_JAMZEL010000012.1:0-198702 GCF_024158025.1 Runella salmonicolor | reverse complement strand
TAAAACACAAACCTAAAAAAATCCAACGCTCTCCACAACTTTTGGTTTTGATCCCAGAAAACTTTCCAAAACAGATAGGGTTGATTAAAACACAAACCTAAAAAAATCCAACGCTCTCCACAACTTTTGGTTTTGATCCATTTATTCACTGATCAATAAAATCAAAGTACGTTTTGGGAAGGGCTAAAAAGCAAAAAGCCCCAAAACGTGATGTTTTGAGGCTTTTTCGTTTCCGCAGAGCGATTTTGTGACCCATAGGGGAATCGAACCCCTGTTTCAACCGTGAAAGGGTCGTGTCCTAACCGCTAGACGAATGGGCCGACTGGTTCCATATATTCGCTGCGTGGGTGAAACGTGGTGCAAAGGTACGTTTATTTTTGATAGTGTCAACAGTTGAATGAATATTTTTTCGAAGAAATGTTTTCTAGCGCTGATAATCAGTACTTTTGGATGGAAAATATTTTTGAAATAGTTTTGATATGTATGGAAACGTCGATAAAACATTTATTGAAAGACCTTAATTTTAGCGTAAAGGGGAGTTTGTGGATAGAAAGTGCCGAAGAGCGGTTCTTAGGACCTGGTAGAGTAGAGCTTTTGGAATACATTGATGAAATGGGTTCAATTAATCGAGCGGCAAAGCAAATGGGAATGTCTTACAAAAAAGCGTGGGAGATGGTCAACTCGCTCAATGCACAATCAAGCCGCCCTCTTGTACTGACCCAGACCGGAGGCGAAAAAGGGGGAGGGGCGGTTATTACGAAAGAAGCCCGAGAACTGATTGCTTTTTATCATCGATTGAGACAGCGGTTTCAGTTTTTTTTGGAAGAAGAAACAAAGCAACTTAATACTGATTGAATTTTTCTATTAAGGTTTGTCTTGACACTTAAAGAAAATTTTCTACTTTTGCAACCACGAATCGGGATATAGCACAGCCAGGTAGTGTACTTGTCTGGGGGGCAAGGGGTCGTGGGTTCAAATCCCGCTATCCCGACATCTGAAAATGCGGTTCGCCGCTTCGAAAGCACTTACGACGAAAAGTTGTAAGTGCTTTTTTCTTTGGTTTAAACATATTTGGGAGTATAAACAAGAGTGCGTCGAATAGAAGTATTGTGTATTTCTATCAACTTAGCACGAATTTTTGTCTCCAAAGGTAGTATTTAATAAAAGGGCAGCGTTTAAATTTCCGATGCGATGTCAAAACTAATCCTTGCGTCTCCATTTGGCAAAACAATAATAAGGGGTTTGAAATGGGGTTAAAAGGTTATCATGCACTCTTACGTTGAGACGCCCCAATGGAATAGTAGTGATGATTTTATGGCTAGTCAGGCAGGCCATGTTGGGATGATAAACTTCTACACTGTCTTTGGTGATGCGTAAATAATAGGGATTGAAGGCCAACGAAAGCCGCCAATCTTTATGCTGTCGCAGTCCAATGGGGCCAAAATTCCCAATCTCTCGTTTCGAAATTTCGTTTTGCAAATAAGGTGAATCTTCAAAATAGGAAGAAGGAATCTGATAGGGTGTTCCTTTGCCGTGTAGTAAATGGTAAATTATTCGCGCCGCTTCAGGGTATATAGGGTAAGCGGCCACAATGCCACAGTGGGTCAAGGTTTTGATAATGATTTTATCGCCACGGGTAAGTGTACGATTTTCTGCTCGAACACTCATCTTATTCAAGTACTGATTTAACGTACTTTCGGTGTTCGTACGAAATAGCCTGGAGAGTGGGTCATTAAGGACAAATAAACTAAGGCATATTCCCAAAAGAGCAATGGCGGTTATAATGCCAAAACGCAACACAGTTTTTTTCATAAGTCCCTTTTTTGGGGGATTGAACGGTGTTTTAGGGCGTTTATTGCAGGGTTTCGGTGTATAATAAATGCTGAAAATTATGCTTGAAAGAATGTTGAAGTGGAAATTTTTAATAGGTGGTAATCATTCTACTCTCTATTTGTGAAAATACTACCGTGTGCCTCAACAACAAGCCTATCTGTACCTTTGCAATGCCTGTTCCAACTTTGTAATAAATTTTTGTCTCAGATCGAAAGGTTCTAAAACTTCTACATCAGATCCAAATTCTAAGATTTTTGTTATTAGTTCTTTATTCCAAGCGACTTCTAGTATTAGGATTGTTTTGCCGTCATCAGGGTCCGTTTCATGTCTTTGCAAAGGATGTATTTTTTTCGTTATGGCATATTGTAGACGTATTGGACTATGAAATTTTAACTTTACAGTTATAATTTTTCCGGTATTAGTTATTCCAATGATATTCTTGAAATGTTCTCGTAGGTCTATTTCCTTTGGACAAGTAAAAGATTCAGTCGTTTCGGCAGGCTGAATGGTTAAAAGCTCCAACGATTCAGGGCTCATTTGGGCTTAAAGTTGATGAAAACCCACCGATAAAAGCAGGAAAAGAAGGAAAAAAACCGCATACAGGGATGGATTTAGAGAAAACAGCTGAATTGAGTTGACGGGTAGACGTACCCGATTCCCGGTACTTAATTCAGGAATGGTGGATAGAAGGCCCATTTGCCTAATAGGACGGGGCAACGGTAGAAAAGGTACTGTTGCTACCTCAGAGACACCACAAAAAGTAATCAAATGGTCTATTTTTTTACTATGTGCTCAGCGTCACAATAAAGTTACATAAAGTGCTGTATAGTGGTGTTACTACATCAATCACTTCTCGTATTATGGGCTGACTTGTCAACTTTCTAATATGATAAAAACCCCCTCGAAAAAACTCTTCGCGGGGGTTTTTAGTGAGATTTACTGAATTTAAGGCGCTTTTACGATTTTACGGAAGGCACGTTGGTTGCCTTGCTGAATCTCGATGATGTAAGCACCTGGCAGTAAATTTGATACGTCCAACCTTTCGGAAAATGAAGGTGCCGTTTTAGTAAACGTTGCTTCTCGGTGGAGGATGCCCAAATTGGCGTTGAAAATGCGTACCTGCAATTTTTCCCGACTGGTACTTTCAAACGAAACCAGTACGTAATCGGTAGATGGGTTAGGGTAGACGGTGACGATGTCGTGCAATTTAACGTTTTCGGCAACCAACTCTTTCGGGGCAAAGGTGGCGTTGGTTTTGTCGCCAATGCGGGCTACTGGAGTCGATGTAGAGTCGGTGGTGCTACTAACGACTTGGTCGGAGGCTACGATAAAAATAGGCGTTTCGGTCACGGTGACGGTCAATTGCCCCTGCGTGGTGCTGACCAATTCTACGTTCATGGTGTCGCTACCGATGGTTGGCGTGTAGATTTTGGCCGAGGTGGCGCTTCCCAAATTTAACGTTGCCGAGCCCGTACGACCTGTTTCATCAGGAATAACCAGCGCATAGGCCGATTTGCCGTTGAGTTCGTAGCGGTCGATGATGGGGTCGTTTTGGAGGGTTTCTTTGTACATATACTGCCCGAATTGACGGTTGGTTTGGTACAGAAAATCCGCCGCTGGTTTGCGCGTTTGGTTGTTGTTGAGTAGTCCAGAAGAGCCAAATTGGGTCGGATTATTGATGTCGTAGTCGTAAGTTTGGTAAAAATAAACCCGTTCGATGCCTTTTCGGGCGTAGAAAAGGGCATTTCTCAATATCCAGTCGGCTTGGGTTTGCAAGACCGATTTATTGCCGATGGCAATGGCTTTTAGCGGACTTCCTTGGTTGACGTCGTAGCCCGTTTCGCTCATCCATACGGGCATATCTTGCGATTCTTTTTGGGCCAATTGGAGGAACTTTTCGGTCACCACTCCCGCCGTCGACACTTCTGGTGCCACGCCGCGCGTGCCAGTTCCGTCTTGCGTAGAAGATGCATTGTCGGGATAAAAATGGTAGTTAATCACGTCCCAGCACAAATTGACGCTTCCGTCAGGGCGGTACCCGCGAAATTCTTTACACCAGTCAATCATTCCTTTGATGTAATCAACCCCGATAAAGGGTGACGCCAATCCCGCAATGACAATTTTGATAGAAGGGTCGGCGTTTTTGACGCCCACGCCAGGACCCATCGTGTTTTTATGCCCATCGTAGAAAGCGGATAAATTGGCGGCGTATTCGCGGCCCGTTTGGTAGGCTTTGCGGCCCTTCCACCACTTGTCGCGCTCGTTGTCGCACTCGATGTATTTGATGAGGTTCAGGCCGATTTTTACCTCATTGATACCGTCGCCGTTCCAGCGTTGGCGGGTATCCACACTCAGCAAGGCGGGGTTGACATTGGGGTTGTTTCCGTACCGGGCGGCATACTGAAATGCCACTTTTGCCTGCTCTATGTACGAAAGTGGGTCCGAAAAATTCTTGCCGTAGCGCAACGGAACATTCTCCGAGTCTCTTTCTCCTTCGGGATAGGTCGCGGTCATCCAAGGCGGAATGGTTTTGATACAGGCCAATACCTCCATGCCTTCGGCTTTGAGGCGCGTATACAGGCCGTCATAGTCCCAGCTGCCGCTGTGGGTAGGGTTGAATGTATAACCTCCTTCGTTGGGTTCTAGTTTTTCCCAGTCGATGTAGTGTCGTATTCCGCCGAAGGTCTTCATGGCCTTCAGTTTGGTTTCGCTGATACGGTTGTCCCAAGCTTCTTCAAAATCCCACTCAAAGGCATTGACGCCAATCATTTCTTTCAATTTGATGGATTTTTGGCGGTAGGGGCCGTTAGATGTTGTTGTGGGTGGCGTATAAGCACCGTACAATTCTATTTCGGTAGGATAACCCCACCAAGCGTTGATGACCAAATAACGCGCATTGGTAATGGCCGAGTCTAAGTTGAATTGCGCATCGCCCGTGGTAGAGCGGCCTGTATAGGGCCCTACCCAGCCGTTGTACACTTCTCCCGTAAACGTCGCAATAGGAATCCGCCGCCAATCGCTGGTGATAATCGAAAGTGTCATGGGTTTGTCGGGAAAAGAACCTTCGCCGTCAAAGAATTTGATACGGTCGATGGTCATTTGTTCGCCATTCAGAAGTGGATAGTAAGCATCATAGTTCTCCAATACTTTGCTGTATCCAGTATGCACGGTCACGTCAGTCACGTTGTCAAACAGGCCTTCCAAACCTTTGGGGGCGTTATTGAGCTGATACCAGCGGGCGGCTTGAATCGGGATTTTAACCCCAGTATAGGGCGGCGGCGGTGGAGTGGCGGTAACTACGGTTAGGGTTTGGCCAACATTATTGGCTGGCAGATAGCTGGTATTGCCCGCCTGCGAAGCCGTAAGGGTGGTCGTTCCCGCCGTCAGAATGGTGGCTTTCCAGACACCAGTGGCGTTGGAAACCGCAGCAACGGCTGGGTTGGAAGAAGTAAAAGTAATGGGTGTTTGGTTTTGGTTACTAGAAGCGACCAAATCAAAGGGGGCGTCACCGACCGTTTTTTGGGGTAACGCTCCAAAACTAATGACCGACTGAATCTGGGTATTAGCCCCTTTTGTTACGTTAAACCAATTGAAATTCCAACTGCCATTAACGGCATAAATTCGAATAATTTGCTTTCCTACTGGCAGCGCAACCGTGGTGCTGACGGTATCCCAAGTTTGCCAGCCTCCCGTAATAGGCAAAGTAAGGGCGCTCAAAACGCCTCCTGTTGCGTTTCTGAGTTCGAGTTTGCCATCTCCGTAAGGTTTGGCAACGCGAAAGGTAAACTTATAAGTGGCGGCTTCGTCGACGCTGAAATGATAGTCGAGCCAATCGTTGTCATCAATCCAACCCATATTGAATCCCCCGCCTACGTCTTGGGTATTTTCGGGTTTTACGTCGCTGACAACGTCGTAGTCTTCGGCTTCGGTTTTTCCAAGAATAGGCCTGCTACCCGTAACCTCAAACCAGTTGAAATTCCAGTCGCCATGCTTGGCATAAATACGCAGCGTTTGTTGGCCTGCCGAGAGAGGAATAAAAACCTTGGCCGTGGCCCATCCTTGCCACCCGCCCGTGTAGGGCAACACAACCGAGCCAAGCACCGCGCCAGTGGCAGATTTTACTTCAATGGTACCGTCGCCGTATCCTTTGGCCACCCTAAAACCGAAGGTATAAATTCCTGAAGCGGCCACGTTGACTGTATAATCCATCCAGTCTCCGTCGTTAATCCAACCTATGTTTAAACCACCGCCCGTATCTTGGGTGTTTTCGGTATTGATGCCGCTCATGACATCAAAGTTTTCGGCTTCGATTCTGCCCGGAATGGCGTTGTATTTTTCTACTTCAAACCAGTTGAAGTTCCAGGAGCCGTATTTGGCGTAAATACGTAAGGTTTGTTGTCCTGCCGTGAGCGGAATAATGATGCTCGATGTGCCCCATCCTTGCCAGCCGCCCGTAAACGGCAAAACGACCGAACCCAGCACCGCACCGTTGGCGGTTCTTACTTCAAGGGTGCCATCACCAAATCCCTTGGCGGTTCTGAAACTAAATTTATACGTCCCGCTGACTGGAACATTGACATTGTAATCCATCCAATCGTTGTCTTCAATCCAGCCTACATTTAAGCCACCGCCGGTATCTTGGGTATTTTCAGTTGCAATGCCGCTCATAGCGTCGTAGGCTTCAGCTTCAATTTTGCCTGGAATGACCTTTTGAGCGCAAACACTTACGGATAGTAACAGCAGGATTACATTTAAATAGAGTTTTTTCATAAAGCTTTGCAAACGTTGAAGTTGTAATACTTAATATTGGCGTATTAGTTAAAAATAATTAAAGTAATATCAAAAGATTAGCGTCATTGTTGTACTTAAACAATTAGAAATATAACTTTTGGGAATACTCATCCTGAAAGTGTGGCTTATTTTTACGTCTTTTTATTAGAGCGGTTAGTTTTTTTTGAAATACATTAAGTGTATTTTGCCATTGCTATTCAACGATTGAAAAAAAATACTCTATTTCCACCGAAAATATAATCTGCCCAATGCAATTTTTTGGATATTTTCTCCTGATGCCAATAGTTATCTATTTGGCATTCAATGTCTTGTATTTATTACTGTCGGCGGTGGCGGGTCGTTTAGGCAAAGCCGATGATGTTCCTATTTCAACCAAACCCACGCAGATACGAAGAATCGCGGTGCTGATACCAGCCTACAAAGAAGATAAAGTGATTATTGATTCGGTAGAGGCCAACCTTCTACTTGATTATCCCAAAAGTTACTTTGATTTGTTTGTCATTGCCGATTCTTTCTTGCCCGAAACCCTCCAAAAACTGGCGACTTATCCCATCAAAGTTATTACGGTAGAGTTTGAACAATCGACGGTTCAAAAGTCAATTGCGTACGCGCTGCACCAACTTCCTCGCAACACGTACGATATAGTGATGGTCTCCGACGCCGACAATCACATGCGCCCCGATTTTTTGCAACGCATCAATTTGGCCTTTGACCAAGGCTGGAAAGTGGTACAGGGGCATCGGGTGGCTAAAAATACCAATACAGGTGTGGCAGTTTTTGATGCGATGAACGAAGAGGTCAACAACCATCTTTTTCGCGGTGGTCAGCGCGCATTGGGCATGTCGGCTTCGTTGATTGGGTCAGGGATGGCCTTCGTCCCTGATGCAATGATGCACGGAATGAGTCGCCTTCAAACCATTGGAGGCTACGATAAAGAATTGGAAATGAATCTGTTGTTGGATGGCTTTCATATCGCCTACCTGAAAGACGCGTACATTTATGACGAAAAAGTACAAAACCTAGCGGTCTTTGAGCGGCAGCGTTCTCGGTGGATTGCGGCCCAGATTCATTTTATTAAGTTTTACTTTACGACGGGATTCGCGCAGCTGTTTAAAGGAAATTTTCATGCCTTCAATGCTTATCTGAAAGGGTTGATTATGCCGCGTACGTTGTTGCTGGCGGTTTTAGGACTGGGCGTATTGATAGGTTTAGTATTCTTAAATATTCCGATTTTAGTCACGATGGGGAGCCTGTTGGGCGTTCTTGCCTTTACCCTTGCGATTTCTATTCCAGGGTATTTATGGAAGAAAATTTCTGCCAAAGATTTTCTTCTACTTTTTCAATTGATTTTCCGGATGGTGCGCTCTTTGCTCAACATCAAGGCCGCCAGTAAAAGTTTTTTGCCAACTCCCCACGGAGAAACCGAAACAAAAACGCCTTAAAGAAAGGCTTCTGTAGATGGGTAAATTCGTTCAAAGGGCACTTATTTCAAGGTTTCATTTGCGGGTAGCATTGAACTTTCGGGCGGTGTTTTTTTGTACTCTAAACAGTACATTTCAGAAAGCCTCTTTTATCGTTTGTTCATGCGTCTTACCTACTTCAAACTCATCGCTACCGTTTTTTTCTGGGGCACTAATTTCGCGGCGGGCAAAATCGCCGTTCAATCCTTAGGACCTTATTCAACGGCTTTTCTGCGGTTTGTCATCGGGGCGCTGTTATTGATGGCTTATCTGTACAAAACCAACGGCAGAATTCCTTCTCTTACTCCCAAACAATGGGGATTGGTGTTTATCTCGGCATTGATGGGGGTGTTTTTGTATAACTTGTTCTTTTTCAGTGGTATCCAGTATATGCCTACCGTGCGGGCCTCACTCGTAATTGCCTTTGCTCCGATTACTATTACATTGGGGAGCTGGCTTTTTTTAGGGGAGCAGGTGTCGGTTATCAAATGGGCGGGCATTGCGTTGTCTATTTTTGGCGCCGCTGTGGTGCTTGCTCGCGGTGATTTTTCATCTCTTCTTTCCAACACGACCTGGGGTCTGGGCGAATTGCTCATCATGGGTTGTGTTTTGAGCTGGACGGTTTATACGCTCATTGGACGAGTAGCGCTGAAAACCATTCCTGCACTGTCGCTCAGTTCTTTCTCGGCGTTGATTGGGGCGACTTTGTTGTTTATCCCTGCGCTTCAACATGGGTTAATCGAACGTTTGGAACAAGCAAGTTGGCAGTCGTTGGCAGCAGTAGTCTACATGGCAATGACCGCCACCGCGCTCGGATTTATTTGGTATTATGAAGCTGTCCAAAAAATAGGCGCTACCAAAGCCGCCGTTGTTGGAAACCTGACCCCCGTTTTTGCGGCCATTATTGCCGTTACGCTTTTGGGGGAAGAACTGACATTGACAACCATCATCGGAGGGGTGTTGGTATTGGCGGGAGTACTACTGACGACGATGAAGTAAACAGTAGGGATATGAGACGGAGTGTAACAAAAAGAATGCATTTTCGTTTACTTTTTAATCATAATGGCCATTTAAAAAGAAACTGTGGTATGAGCATCAGACCTTTACTGCTAAATATATTGCTTACAGGAATCGTTGGGATGACCTTCAATGCCTGTAAGAAAAACGAAGAGCCAATAACTGTGCCCGTCGCAAAAGCCTCGTTTGAGTTAATTCAGGAACGCATTTTTACGCCTACCTGTGCCACTTCGGGCTGCCACGCTTCGGAGCAGGAATCCAGCTTCAGCCAACATGGTTTGGTGCTTGCTACGGGTAAATCCTACGATTATTTATTCAATAAAGACCCTAAAAATCAGAATGCGGTGGAAGATAAGTTGAAGCGTGTATTGCCGTATTTTTCACTGCAAAGTTTACTTTTTCATAAACTTAATTGGGAAGGCGGCGCGCACCACGGCGGCAAAAGCTACGGTACGCCCATGCCCCTAAATGGAAAAGCCCTCTATAAAGGCCAAATTGAGTTCATTCGACGTTGGATTGAGGCGGGCGCACCTCGCACTGGCGCCGTGGCCGATACGGTACTATTGGCCGATAAAACACCAAGTTTTTAGGTTTATTTTGATTGACTCTAAATAAAGAGAATAAAATCGCGTATATTTGCCGTGATGATTAGTGAAGCAACCTACATAAACGAACTTTACACCAATTCAAAAGGAACGACCTATCAATGTGATCGTTCGGCCCGAATTATGGTAGAATTTGCAGGGTATAAAATGGCTTTCAGAATCAACGATTTTCTGAATTTTAAGCAGAAAGTCGACAATGTAGACTTACACGCGATGATTTTTAATCTTTCGGACGAATATGACTTTGAAGTCATTGAGGCTCCCCAAGCAAATCTTTCGCTGAAACTGACCCTTTGTGATTTGGTCCACTTGCGTGAATTGCTGGAAGGGACTAAATTTATGCTTGAATTGAATAGCCTGCTCTACGAGCGTATTTACAACGTACCCGCCTACGTTTAATCCATCACCATTTCTGACTGTTTGAAAGGTTTGCCGCCCTCGGGTGCAGACTCATTATTTCACACTTTATTGGTCAGGAATGAAATCAGTCTATGAATTTTTGAACGGTTATTTTGACCGAGTTTTTGTGGTCACGCTCAGGCGCGCCACTGACCGACAGGAGGCTATAAAACAGCATCTTGAGGGGTTAAACTATGAGCTCTTTTGGGCGGTAGATAAAAAGGATTTTACCCTCGCAGACTCCATCAAGTCGGGGGTGTATGATGAAGCCAAAGCGGTGAAATTCAATCGGCATAGGCACAGCAAATTATCGTTGGGTGAAATTGCCTGCGCTTGGTCGCACCGCAATCTTTACGAAAAAATTGTACAAGAAGGCCACGAACGCGTGCTGATTTTTGAAGACGACGTGGTGCCTAAACTTCAGATGCTAGAACTGCTGCTTACGACAATGAATCAACTGCCTGAACATTGGGAGTTGGTGTATCTTGGTTTTTTGAAAAATGAAGAAATAACGCCTAAACATTGGCGTAAAAAGCAGTTTTATAAATTGTTGGCCACCTTCCGAGCTTACAAGTGGCTCACCCGCCACCACGTCAATAATTTATATCCAAAACCTTACTCGACCAATTTACGCATTGCTGGTTTGCACGATTGTACGCACGCTTATGCTGTGTCAAAATCGGCAGCTGAAAAACTGCTGAAAGCACAAACCCCTCTGTATTCAAGAGCCGATGAGCTGATGACGCACGAGGTAATCAGAGGTAATCTTGCCGCCTTTATTTGCCGCCCCACCTTTTTTGATCAGGAAGATTTTGCGAGGGGCCACGCTAATGCAGATTCCTATATTTGGTCGTAGCAAAATGTAAATTAGGAAGAATAGAGGCTCGAAAAAGAGAAATCGAACCCATTCGCTATTCGGCGACGTAAGTACGACTTCCCCTTTTGCGCAACGCTTTACGAAGCAGAAGCGAGTTTTTTGACTTCTATGTAGAATCCTCGGTCTACGTCGAGCGCGGATGATTTTTTAACTTTTATAGACTTCCATTCGGTGGTCGGTTTCAGGGTTTTCCATTCGCCGTTTTCAGCTTTATACTTGACCGGCATGTCAAATCCTTCCACTACGTTGTTCCAACGGTATGAAAGTTTCTTTTTTTCGATGCGATACTCAAGCACCGGAATCCGAATATCACGCAGGTATTGGTCAAAAACTTTGCTCAGGTTGATACCCGCTTCGTTGCTAATGTAGTCCTCAATTTGCTGGGTTGTAACGGTTTGATGATAAAACGTTTTATTCATTCCGCGTAAGATGCCGCGCCATTTCTCGTCGTTGTTGATGATTTGACGAATCGTGTGTAGCATATTGCCGCCTTTGTAGTACATGTCGCCCGAGCCGCTGCGGTTTACGTTGTAGGTGCCGATAATAGGCTTATCGTTACGAATCAATTTACGGCAGCCAATCACGTAGTCGCTGCCTGCCTCTTTGCCGTAGTAATATTCGGTGTACAGATTTTCGGAATAGTTGGTAAAACTCTCGTGAATCCACATATCCGCTTGGTCTTTGTAGGTAATGTTGTTGGCGTACCATTCATGTCCAGATTCATGAATGATAATAAAATCCCATTTTAGGCCCCAACCAGTGGCGGATAAATCTCGACCCAAATAGCCATTTTTGTATCCGTTGCCGTAGGTGACCGAGCTTTGATGCTCCATGCCCAAGTAAGGGACCTCAACGAGCTTGTAGCTGTCTTCGTAAAAAGGGTAGGGGCCAAACCAATGTTCAAAAGCGCGAAGCATGGGTTTCGTCTGTTGAAATTGGGTTTTGGCTTTGTCAAGGTTTTCGGCGAGTGCGTAAAACGATAAATCCAGCGTACCTTTTTCGCCATTCAGCGTATCAGTCCACGCCACGTAGTTGCCGATGTTGACATTCACGCCGTAGTTATTAATGGGGTTCTGAACGTACCAGTCAAAGGTGCGCGTACCGTCGGGATTCTCGGTAATGCTCCGCAAGCGTCCGTTTGAAACATCCATGAGGGGCTTAGGCACTGTCACGCTGATGCGCATACTGTCGGGCTCATCGTACATGTGGTCTTTGCAGGGCCACCAGACGCTGGCGCCCAGCCCTTGACAAGAAGTAGCCACAAAAGGCAGTCCGTCTTTGTCTTTTTTCCACGAAAATCCGCCATCCCACGGGGCGCGCTTGGCTACGTGTGGGCGGCCGCTGTACTCTATAACCAAAGATTCTTGTTTTTGGGCCTCCTGTTTTTTGACTAAATCAATGAAAAAAGCGTTGCCATCTCGGCGAAAAGAAAGCGTTTGCCCATCTTGGGTAACGCGACTGATGTTCATCGGACGCTGTAAGTCAATTTGGAGGGTTTGGTAAGGTTGAAGGACTTTATAGCGCACTGTTACGCTGCCGTTGAGTGTGCTGTCTTGGGGTTGAACGCGGACATTGAGGTGATAAAACTGCAAATCCCACCAAGCACGTTCTTTGGTAATACTGCCACGAAGGGTGTCATCATGGGTAAAAATATAGGTTTGGGCGGAGGCGGCAAGCTGAAGTAAAAAAACAAGCGCAAAGGTGTAGAGGACTTTCATAGGAAACGGTAGATTAAAAGCCTTTTTGGGTGTTAGGTGTTGATGATTGTTTTTGGTCGGACAATAATACCGTTTTCGGGGCATAAAAAAAATCCGAACGGGAAGCCCAATCGGATTTTAAATCTTTACTCAACGTTATGAAAAACTCTATTGTTAAGACGTCGAGTGATGTATTTGGTTACATTTTTTTTTATTTTTTTTTGAAAATTTTTGCGTGTGCTATTTCAAAAGAATACCATTGAAATGTAACTATAAGATTATTAGGCAATTACGACGCAATCGCCGCGCTCTACTTCGTGTTCAATTTTTTTGTATTTCACATCTTTTACCACGCGACCGTCGCGGTATTGCACCGTTACTTTTTGGTTACGGTCGGCAATTTTGATGGTACGCACAGGAGCTTGCTTTTCTGCCTGACGGGCGGCGTAGGCATTGGGCCCGCCGCCAGTGGTTTCTTCTTCGATTTCGTCGTCGTGGCGGTTGGTCTGTAATTGTGGCTCAGCGCGGCGCGTTTGGCGTGGTGCTTGCTGCGGTGCTTCCTCCTGCGGAATGTGCGCTTTCATTAAGAAACTGATGGTTTCAAAATTCACTTTGGTCATCAGTCGTTTGAACAACTCTACGGATTCGAATTTATAAATCAACAAGGGGTCTTTCTGCTCGTAGGCGGCATTTTGTACCGATTGCTTCAAATCATCCATGTCGCGCAGGTGCTCTTTCCACTCTTGGTCGATGAGCGAAAGTACCACAAATTTCTCCATTTCGTGGATAATTTCGCGGCCGTTGGTCTCGATGGCTTTCTGGAGATTTACGCCGATTTGGGTGCCCTTGATGCCATCCGTAAACGGAATTACAATCTCATTGATGGTGGCGCCACGCTCGGCCGATATTTGCTTCAACACGGGCAATACTTGCTCAGCAATAGCTTTATTTTTAGCCAAGTAGTGCTTTTCTGCCGCGTCGTAAAGGCGCTGAGTACGTTGCTCTGGCTTGAGTTTGGCGTATTCTTCGCGGGTAAATGGAGGCTCAATTCCAAAATTGGTAATGGCTGCCAGCTCAAGTTCTTCGTAATTGTCTTCGGTATTGGCCAAGGCTTCGCTGGCTACGTCGTACATGGTGTCGGCAATATCGATGGCCAAACGGTCGCCAAATAGGGCATTGCGGCGGCGTTTGTAGATATTTTCGCGTTGCATGTTCATGACGTCGTCATATTCCAATAAGCGTTTACGCGTTCCGAAGTTGTTTTCTTCGACTTTCTTCTGCGCCCGTTCGATAGATTTTGACACCATAGAGTGCTGAATCACTTCGCCTTCTTCCAGACCCATGCGGTCCATCACGCCCGCAATCCGGTCAGAACCGAACATACGCATGAGGCCGTCTTCCAACGACACAAAGAACTGCGACGAACCCGGGTCACCCTGACGACCGGCACGTCCGCGCAACTGACGGTCAACGCGGCGGCTTTCGTGGCGCTCGGTACCGATGATGGCCAATCCACCCGCTGCTTTCGACTCGGCGGTCAGCTTGATGTCGGTACCCCGACCTGCCATGTTGGTGGCGATGGTCACGGTGCCGGGCTTTCCTGCTTCCGACACAATCTCGGCTTCGCGTTGGTGCTGCTTGGCGTTCAATACTTGGTGTGGAATCTTGCGTAGGGTAAGCATTCGGCTCAACAACTCCGAGTTTTCTACCGAAGTTGTACCCACCAGTACTGGGCGCCCTTTGCCAACGAGTTCGACGATTTCGTCTACTACGGCGTTGTATTTTTCGCGTACCGAACGGTACACTTTGTCTTCTTCATCTTTCCGAACGGCGGGGATGTTGGTTGGAATACTGACCACGTCCAATTTATAAATGGTCCAGAATTCTCCCGCTTCGGTTTCGGCCGTACCCGTCATACCGCAAAGTTTGTGGTACATACGGAAGTAGTTTTGCAACGTTACGGTGGCGTAGGTTTGGGTTGCGTCTTCTACTTTTACGTTTTCTTTGGCTTCTACGGCTTGGTGCAAACCGTCTGACCAACGGCGGCCTTCCATGATACGGCCCGTTTGCTCATCCACGATTTTGACCTTTCCGTCCATAATCACGTAATCCACATCTTTCTCAAAAAGCGAGTAGGCTTTCAACAACTGCTGAATTGTGTGGACACGTTGCGTTTTGATTGAATAGTCACGAATGACTTCCTCTTTACGAATCAGTTTCTGCTGGTCGTTAAGTTCAGGGTTTTTATCAATGATATTTAACTCAATAGATAAGTCTGGCATCACAAAGAATGCGGGGTCTTCGCTTTCACCAGTAATGTAGTCCAATCCTTTTTCCGTTAACTCAATGCTGTTGTTTCTTTCTTCAATCGTGAAATACAACGGTGCATCGGCCTGCGGCATCAGTTTTTGGTTTTCGGCCAAATAGATTTTCTCGGTTTCTTGCATCAGGGTTTTCATCCCCGTTTCACTCATAAATTTGATGAGTGGTTTATATTTTGGAAAACCACGATGGGCGCGGAACAATGCCAAACCACCTTCTTTCTTGTCGCCAGCCGCAATTTTCTTTTTGGCTTCGTTAAGCAAATCCGTTACGAGGCGTTTTTGGGCTTCCACTATGCGCGCTACGCGGGGCTTAAGTTCGGCAAAATCCTGCTCGTCGCCGCGCGGTACTGGACCGCTGATGATGAGTGGCGTACGGGCGTCGTCGACCAACACGGAGTCAACCTCATCGACCATCGCAAAATGGTGCTTGCGCTGTACCAATTCCTCGGGGCTGTGGGCCATGTTGTCGCGGAGGTAGTCAAAGCCAAACTCGTTGTTGGTTCCGTAAGTAATATCGGCCAAGTATGCCTGACGACGCGCAAAGGTATTGGGCTGGTGGCGGTCGATACAATCGACGCGCAACCCGTGAAACTCAAACAAAGGTCCGTTCCACTCGCTGTCGCGACGGGCCAGATAGTCGTTGACGGTTACAATGTGTACTCCCTGCCCCGCTAAGGCATTCAGGAACGCAGGCAAGGTAGCAACGAGCGTTTTACCTTCTCCCGTGGCCATCTCAGCGATTTTTCCTTGGTGTAGCACCGTTCCCCCGATGATTTGAACATCATAGTGAACCATGTTCCATTTGATAGGGTGCCCAGCCACATCCCAAGTAGTATTCCAAATGGCTTTATCGCCGTTGATGGTGATGTGGTTTTTCTTAACGGCCAATTCGTGGTCAATGAACGAAGCCGTCACTTCGATAGATTCGTTCTCGGTGAAGCGCCGCGCCGTTTCTTTCACAATGGCGAAAGCCGTGGGCAGAATGTGCAGCAAAACTTTTTCCAGTTCTTTGTCGCGCTCTAAACCCAAGGCGTCAATTTGCTTAAAAATTTCTTCTTTGGCATCCACATCCATCTCGACATCGTCGGTGATGCGTTGGCGCAAAGCGGCGATTTGGTCATCTATGGTTTTAAGCTGGCCCGCAATGTATGTTTTGAGTTCTTGGGTCGCATTACGCAGTTCGTCGTGGCTGAGGTTACGTAGTTTGGCAAATTCAGTATTTACTTTTTCTACGTAAGGGGAGAGTTCTTTCAAATCGCGGTCGGCCTTCGTTCCGAACAATCCCGTAAAACTTTTAGTGAGGAATTTTATCATTTCAAAATGGTAATTTTCAGTTTCTTAACTACTTAGTTGGACGACATTTTCTCAATGCCCTTTTTAATACCTTTACTCAAGCGAATATTGATGTCTCTAACATTTTAACCCTTGGTTCTGAATACCACCTACTATAATTAGAGCTATCAGCGAGCCATAGATGTCAAGTTATACTTCGTTAGCTGGTTTCACCAATATCGCGCCCATGCCCTTGTTTTTTTCGCAAAGTTAGCTTTTTGTCAATAGTTTAATAACAATATTCGCGCTACAATATTTTATTAGGACAAAATGGCAGTGAAACAAAAATGCGCTGACAGGTTGCCAATGGTTTTTTTACCTATATAATAAACGGTAATCGGGTTTAAAAGTAGTAATTATAAGACCTAAATTACTTCTATAAGCCAATACACTAAACGCCTATTTACCATGTTAAAACAAACCGCTTCTATTCTCTTTTTAGTACTTGCTGCCTTTTTTGCCAATGCCCAATCTCCCAACACGCTTTCGGCACAGGAGAAAAGAGAAGGCTGGCAACTGCTTTTCAACGGCAAAGACGTCAGCGGGTGGCATTCTTACGGGGCCAAGGGCATTGGCTCGGCGTGGATTGTGGAGCAGGGTGCGTTGAAATTGAACGTTCCCCAACGCGCGGGCAACAAAGCGCCCAACGGCGGCGATATTGTAAGCGAAGTGCCCATCACTGGCGATTTTGAATTTAAGGCCGATTGGAAAGTAAGCCCGTTGGCAAACAGTGGTATTTTCTTTTTTGTCAAAGAAGCCGCTCAATACAAAAATATGCACGATACGGGGCTGGAATTGCAGGTACTTGACGATAAAATTTACGAAGGAGCAGCGGAGAACAAACACCGAGCAGGCGATTTTTTTGGTGTTGCCAACGCCCGTATTCGAGAAATAAACCCCGTGGGCGAATGGAATTCGGTGGTGTTTAGCGTTCGCAAAAAGAAATTGACCGTAACGCTCAACGGGTTTGTGGTGCAAGAACACGATTTGGCAAGCGCCGATTGGAAGCAGCGCGTGGCAGGAAGCGGATTAAAAAACGCCCCGATTGCTCAGGGCGTTTTTACTGGATTGTTGGGCTTGCAGGATTGGGGCAGCACGGTTTGGTACCGCAATCTCAAACTCAGAAAGTTATAGGCACTTCCACAATGGTATTGTCCCAGCCCATGCGCATGATGGCGTCGGTGCCTTTGGGGAATTGGATGGAAAAATGCTCAATCGGAGCCTCTGTCGATTTCTTTGCCGGCACCGTAAAGCGTGCCACATCGTTGGCCTCCTTGTATTTAAACGCCCCCCAGTAATCGAGGTCAGAATTCAGGATGATGGTCCACTCGTTTTCTCCTGGGATAGTGAAGAGCGAATACGTACCCGCTTTCACTTTTTTGCCTTGAATGGTGGCGTCTTGATAAAACTTAATCTCGGCGTTTTCGTTGGCACCCGTCCGCCATACTTTGCCGTAAGGGATTAGTTTGCCAAATACTTCACGGCCATTTTTGGCGGGGCGACTGTAAGTGACACGCACGAGGGCTTTTTCACCATCTTTGCGGTCGTGAGCAAAATTGTCAGGGAAATAAGCATAATCCAGAGAGCTTTTGTCAACCGCTCTGAAGCCCTGCGCGTAGGCTCCCAATGCGCACAAACTTAAGAGGCAATAAATGAGGGTGGTCTTTTTCATTGTATTTGTGAGAATTAAGTGGTTTTTGGTTTGTGTATACGTGTGAAAGTGATGTGAGAGACTTTACTCATAACCTCGAATAAGAGTGATGTGTGAGAGGTTACTTATAACCTCGAATAAAAAGGTTCTCAAACCTTTGATTTACTGAATGACAATTTAAGATGCCTTACTGGAAGTAGTCGCCGTTTTGAGAAACGGCGACTACTCTTGATGCTACCGCATACTTGGGCGGGGCAACACGGGCAGGCTTTCGTGACCTTCTTCGCCCACAGCTTGCACCGCAAAAAAGTAATTGTCTTTGGAATAGGGCAAGGTTAGGCCGTTTTTGTCCGTAAAAAACTTCTTTTGCCAAAACGGCATGTGCGTTTCGCGCATGAGCACGTAGTAGCCTTTCACTTTGCCAGCTTTGGGCGTTTGCCAAAAAAGAGAGGTAGTATTGGTGAGATTGCGGGCTTCGAGCGTCACGTTTTGGGGCATGGCGGGTGCTTTGGCTAAGTTGGCCAGCGACGCTAAATTGAGACAAGTGTTTTTGCGCAAGTACTCAAAATCCATGTTTTTGGCGTAATCGCCGTATTCTACGCCTTTTTCAGTGCGCAAATCCTGGTGTTGGTTGTTAAAATTCTCGTTCATTTCGGTGATGCGTACCGCCGCAAAATCACGATTGACAAACGGCGTATGGTCGCCGCCGCGCAGGTAGCGGTCGTTGCGGTAGATAAGCCGCACTTCCAAATTATCGACGTACCGTTCGCCCACTTCTTTTACATAACGGGCCAATGTACGGGCCTTGCCGTCGTTTTCGGCCCCGTATTGCCGAACGCCCGCCGCGCGTTTGTCGGTCTCAAAGCCAGATAGACCTTCGCTAAAAATTCGGATTTTGGTGTTGTCAATCAGGCGGGTGTCGGGGCTGTGGTTGGAGCCCATGATGTCGTTGTTGAGCAATGCTTCGAGGTTCCATTTTTCATTTACGGCGCGCTCGGCCAAATGGTTAGCCCCTAATAGACCTTGCTCTTCTCCGCTTACGGCCACAAAAATAATGGTGGCTGGAAAGGAATATTTGCTCATCACACGCGCCAATTCAATCACGGCTGCCGTGCCGCTGCCGTCGTCGTTGGCCCCGGGGGCGTCAGATTCGCGATTGCTGACGTTGCTTACGCGGCTGTCAATGTGCCCGCTGACCATGAAAATACGGTCGTCGTTGGGGTCGGTGCCTTTGAGGGTGGCCATTACGTTGCCGATTTCCTGCGGTTGATCCACACGCCGTCCGTCGGGTTGGAGCATCCATGTATCAATGGTGGCCGTCATGCGTCCGCCCGATTGTTTGGCAAATTCATTGAAACGACTCAGTACCCATTTTCGGGCCGCGCCAATCCCGCGTTTGGGGTCGGTGACGGTGCTCATGGTGTGGCGAGTGCCAAAGCTAACGAGCTTGTCGATATGACTGCGCAGGCTGTCGGGCGAGACCTCCGCCAGCATGGCCGAAATCATCGGGTCGCGCTGGATGACCTGTTGGGCAGAACCATTAAAAGCAAAAAGGATGCAGAGTAGGAGGAGAGTAGTTGTTCTTTTCATACGGTTTGATTGAAGGTTGATGATAAAGTAACTTACGGCAACGCCGAAAAGTTAATCGTCGGAATTCTATTTGCGGCATCTCTCCTAAATGTGCCGTCGAGCGGTACAAAATCGTTGAAAAAACCGCAGTTGCGCAGGTAAAAGCTGCCATTGGAAAGACCGCCCGCGTAGTCTTTTCGGTAGTTTTTGCGGGCGGTGTTGTCGCCCGTAAATCTGGCTTCGGTGAGTTCTTTCCATTGTCCTGCCGTAGTACGGACCCATTGATTGCTGTACAGCCCCATTCGGCTAGTGTTACCCGTTTCAGGTATGAAATTTTCCAGAAATGAGTGCAATGATTTTAAATACGTAGACGTTTTTGGGCGTTTGAAACTTGCAATCAATCGCCATTTATTTTCTTCTGGTGCAAAAAAGTAAGCCGTATAAGTAGTGTAATTGTCGGCCGTGGGTTTGCCTTGGAGCAAAAATTTGTAAGTGTTTCCCGCCTTCCAGTTGTATTTCAGGTAGCTCTGTCCGCCTGCGCCTTCATTGCCAAATTCGCCCGTGTAGACATCAGGCCCTTTTTTGAGCATCACAATTTTTTGTTCGTCGGGAATGGCGTTGGGGTTGTCGGTTTCGAAGGGGCTCCACACCGAAAACAAAATCCGCCGCTCGGTGGGAGAATTGACCTGAATGCCAAAATACCCTTCCTTAAAACCATTGGCCATAAAATAAGAACCCATGACGTCCTGACCTTGGGGAATGGTAAGTTCGTTGTAAAACCATTCAATGTCTTCATTAGCAGGCAGTGGGTAATTCAAGTGGACGGATGGCCCACGGCGTCCCCAATAAAAATATTCGCCCACGTTGTTTTTCACAAAAACGGTTTCGGCATTGACAGCGCTACCGCTCACACTGATGCTTTGTGCCGCGCCAAACGTCGCGCCTGTTTTAGAAATCCCTTGTAAATCAATGCTTAAATAGCCTGGTTCTTTGATTGCCCATTCGCCAACAAAATATTCCTGCGTTCCTTCGGAAGCAATCATAACGGGTAGCGTTTTGCCCGCCACCGCAACGGCGGCTTTACTTTCTCCGTTGGCCGTAATCATGACGGAGACCTTCAATTTTCCTGCCTGATTTACCCTCAAAAATGTTCGACAAACGGTGGAGGGATTAGTCCATTGCTCAAACCCATTTTTGGTTATCTTCTCCGATTTAGTGGCGCTGATGAGCCACGCATTTCCACCGATGGGGATAGTTTGTTTATTGGCTTCGTGTCCGTTGGGAATGGTTTGCGAAGTAACCCGGCAACTGATGAAGAAGACCGCAATGATAAAACAAATGATTTTAGAGGGAGAAGTCATCAGGGAAGGAATTGGTTTTAGTTCTTGCAAAGAAAGGCTGTTTGTTCATAAAACTAATGGACTTAAATTGCCTGTAACGTGTCATTATAACCATTGGTTATAAAAGATAGGTTTTTATGATTGGCGCATGAATCATGTATAATTTACTTTTGGGCACAAATTAAGAAACAAAGCACAAAAAACGATTAGATAATTTCTTATTGGTTAAACGTACAAATAATTACCAAAGGTTATGATTACAACAGATATATGCATCATTGGCGCGGGTCCCGTTGGCTTGTTCAGCGTGTTTGAAGCAGGTTTATTAAAAATGCGGTGTCATCTGATTGATGCCTTGCCGCAAATAGGCGGGCAGCTGTCAGAAATTTATCCCCAAAAGCCCATTTATGATATACCTGGCTATCCCACCATCAAGGCGCAGGAGTTGGTGGATAATCTAATGCTGCAAATTGCCCCCTTCAACCCTAGTTTTACCTTGGGAGAACGGGTAGAAACCATTGATAAACAAGAAGATGGCTCAATGATTGTCAAGACGTCGGATGCTACCGAAGTGCATTGTCAGGTGGTGGTCATTGCGGGCGGATTGGGGTGTTTTGAGCCCCGAAAACCAGAGATTGCTGGTTTGGAGCATTTTGAAGGGAAAGGCGTAGCCTACATGGTGAAAAATCCCGAAAAATTCAGAAACAAAGAAATTGTGATTGCGGGTGGTGGCGACTCAGCGTTGGACTGGACGGCGTATCTGGCCGACATCGCCAAGACCACCACCCTGATTCATCGCAGCGATACGTTCAGAGGAGCGCCCGACTCGGCCGAAAAAGTGTTTGCGTTGGCCGAGCAGGGTAAAATTAACCTCATTTTACAATCAAATGTAGTGAGTTTGAACGGCAATGGGCACCTGAAAGAAGTGGTGGTGACGGGCAAAGACAAAAATAGCTACGCGGTGCCTTCCGACTATTTTATTCCGTTGTTTGGCTTGAGTCCAAAACTGGGGCCGATTGCCGAGTGGGGTCTGAACATCAATAAATCAGCGATTGAGGTAAACACTTTGGACTATTCCACCAACGTGGAGCGTATCTACGCCATTGGTGACATCAACACCTATCCTGGGAAACTCAAACTCATTTTGACGGGCTTTCACGAAGCGGCTATGATGTGCCAAAGCGCCTTCAAATTTGTGTATCCCAACCAACACCTGAGTTTTAAATATACGACGGTCAACGGAGTGAACGCTTTTTAACTACTTTACAGATACTACAAAAATGATACAATTCACCATAGAAGATAGAATAGGAGAGCGTCAAACGCTCGAAATCCCCGAAGGCATTGGCTTAAATTTAATGGAAGTCTTAAAGGCCTCTGAGTACAACATCTTGGCTACTTGCGGTGGCATGGCACTGTGCGCTACCTGTCACGTCGAAATTTTGGACGGTGGCGATAGCCTGACTCCCGTCAGCGACGCCGAACTGGACATTTTGGACACCCTGCCCTCGGCCACTTCTTGCAGCCGTTTGGCGTGTCAGTTACGCGTGGATGAAACCATGGTAGGCACTACTTTCAAGATTCGCGGCGAAGAGCATTAATACTTAACACTATCTATCGTCTTACTCCTTCATAGCCAAGCTGTGAAGGAGTATTTTTTTATGCCTATTTTTTAAAATATATTCTAAAATTAATTAATGTAAGTATCTCATTATCAGTTTGTATTGTGGGCTATGTAAAATACTTTTTAAAATTGTTCATAATGCCTGCTACGTTGGTTGTTTTAATCGTATATACGTCTTAACATGTTTTTAACAAGCAGGGTGTGGTGACGTCAAAACCTTCCTGTGTTAAAGGGCCTGTTTTTGTAAATCTTTCCACTCATTATAAACGCTATCCAACAATGAAGGCATTACTAAAAAACCTCGTACCAGTTCTTTTGATGACGATTGGAATGACGATTAACGGCTACTCGGCCAGCTCTGGCTCAGGGAGAACTTCGACGTCAACAATGACTCCCGCGCAAGCGGAGGCAATGATGAAACGCTTGGAGGAAATTAAAGCAATGGAACCCGACAATTTGACCCGCAGCGAGCGCAAAGCCGTGCGGAAAGAAGTAAAGGAAATCAAAAAAGCAATGGCAAACTACAACGGTGTTTATCTTTCTGTTGGTGCCATTATTGTCATCGTTTTATTACTGATTTTGATTCTTTAATCAAAACCTGCTACGGTGTTATTCACCAGTTTAAGCTTCCAAACAAAAGCGTCGCCATCAAATCATGGCGACGCTTTTGTTTGGAAGAACGGGCAAGTTTAGTTGCACTTTGCCAACTGGTCGGCGTAAGGTTTTGTGTCAATTTTGGCGGCCTTCGCAATCGTTAGGGCTTCCTGAGCGGCCTTTTTACCTTCGGCTTTTTTTCCAGTTCTGAGATAGGCTTTTGACAAATCATTGTACAAGTCGGCTAGCTTATCTTTGGTATGGTTGGCGTTGGAGGTTTTAAATAATTTAGCTCCGTCGTTTACCCACAAAATCAAAGAAGGTACGTAAGAGTTTTCGGTGGCTTTTTCGTTGAAAAGACGAACAATGTAGGAGTAATCCAGAAAGTCCATCGTCGCAATTTTACGATACTCGTTGAAACGGGCAGTGGCGGCTGGGGTATTTTTTTCGCGAAAATGCGCTTCCAATTCCTTCAACAGCGTGCGCGGAGCAACGACTTTGGCGGGGTTGCCGAGCTTAATCATTGCTTCCCGCATGGCCACCACTTCTGAGGCCTTGAGGCTGTTGGTACGCGGCCCGTAAAGTGTGTTGTAAATGATGGCTTCGGCGGCGTCTTTGACCGCTTTTGGATTTTCGGCGTTATTGTATTTCTGATATTTGGGCAGGTTGGCAAAAAAATGTTTGGCCAGCGGGTTCTGGAAGTCGTTGATTAACCGTGAAATAATGTAAAAACCGTTGGCGCTTTCCATGTCGGCGGGTTTGGTGAGCAACTTGGCAAAATCGTTACCGATTTGACTCTGGCGTGTTATGTCTTTGGTGGCTTTGGCATATTTGCCGTAATTGACTAGAAACTCCAGTCCGCGTTCGCCTTTAGCGTAGCGGGCGGCGTAGTTGCTCGTGCGCAGTGTAGGGGTGAGGGCTTCGTTGCCGTGTTTAATGACTTCGGTAATAAATTCGGCGCGGTTGGGACGCTCAGCAGGGGCCGCTTGGTGAATCAATTGGCCGTTGGCATCAAAAAAGAAAAGCAGCGGAAATTCGGGATAGGTAATGCCTTTTTGCAGTTGTAATTCCTTAGAAATGGGCGAATTGGCTTCTATCTTACTGCTCACAAAGGCAGGATTGAAAAACTCCCCAACTTTTTTTTCTTGTAATACGGGGGCCAACGCCGCGCAGTGAGGACAACCGTTGAGGTAGACTTCCACCATCAACAGCTTGTTTTGCTGACGGGCCAAGTTGACCAATTGTTGAAAATTACCTTCTTCAAATTTGATACCTTGACTCAAAACTGGAAAAAACAAAAGGGAAAAAACAAGGGAGAACAACGTAGATTTCATGAGAATAGAATAAATAATAAAATGTGTTTTGGCTGACATGTACAGGTACAAAACGGCAGGCATTGCCAATGAGCCGGAAAATTAACGGATTTATATCAAATAACGTACCATTATGGGGAGAGTGAGCGTGAGTCTATGATTTTCTGTTATTGTTATTGAGAAGAAGGAGCCATTGGATTTGGCTCCTTCTTAGACATTAGTACCACAGAACTGGAAATCGGTACCGAAACGCTTCAATACCGATTTACAGACTAAGAATAGCCATCTCACACGTACTTTACACTACTTGTTGCGTTTGCCAATCTTCGGGGATGACTCATGTTTGTTTTACTTAAGAAAACGAGGCTAAAACTATCGCAACGTCAAAATATACGTACCTCCCTTATATTCGTATTCTGCCACTTTCCCTTTTCCCTTGTATGCCACTTTAAAACCGTGGTTTTCGAGCAAATAAAGGGCATCGCGGAGCGACATTCCTTTCAAATTGGGCAATTTATTAGGGTCGGCATCGCGGCTTTCCCACTTTACACCGTCCTTATCTTTTTTGGCTTCTACCCATCCGTTGATATTCACCGGCGACTCAATGTCCATTTCTTCGGCCACCACCCGCAGGTCATCAGCATGACCCGCCCGCAGCTGACGCGACATTTCGGAGTTCTTATTTTGTTGTTTCGGAATCGGTGGGTGCATGTTGATGTCATACCCCACAATCCGGTCTACCACTTCCTTAAATACGGGTGCCGCCACGCTGCCCGCGTAAAGTTGCTCCATGCTGAACCCTCGCGGGCTATCAACCACCACCAACACCGAATAACGAGGAGCATCGGCGGGGAAATAGCCGATAAACGACGTATTGTACAACCCCGGCACGTAGCGGCCATTCACGAGTTTTTGAGCCGTACCCGTTTTTCCCGCAATTTTGTAAAACGGATTTTTGATATTCGTGGCCGTTCCGTGCTCCACCACTCCTTCCAACATTTTTCGAGCATTGCGCAAAGAATTTTCGGACGCAATACGCTCTTCGCTGCGGAATGGCACCATTTCCTGCACAATTTGATCAGCCTGTTTTATCTGTTTGACCAGCATCGGGCGCACCCAGTAGCCATCATTGGCAACGGCATTGTAAAATGAAAGCATCTGCAAAGGTGTCAATTCTGACTCATAGCCGTAGCTCATGTACGTCAGCGAGGTCTTGCTCCAGCGTTTGTCAGATGGAATCCTAACGCGGGGGTCTGGCTCTCCTTTCATCTGAATGCCCGTAGGCTCACGCAGGTGAAAGCGCTTCAGATAACCCACATATTTATCAGGTTTTGCATAAAAATAATCTTTCATCACCAAGTGAACACCCACGTTTGAGGATTTTTCAAACACCTGCTGCGCCGTGATACTGCCGTGTCCTACGCGTTTTGTATCCCGAATGATAGCCGACTTGTAGGTCGCAATTCCGTTGCCAGTATGGTACATGCGTTTGGGCGACATCCCTTCTTCCAAAGCCGCCAACATGGAGGCCAATTTAAAGGTAGAGCCGGGGTTTCCCAACCCTGCGAGGGCGTGATTATAGGTTTCGCGGTAGCTTGAATCGGTATCGCGAGAGAGGTTGGCAATGGCCCGAATCTCACCCGTTTGGACCTCCATCACAATCACACAACCATAAGCTGCATTATAACTACGGAGCGTATTGCGAAGTGCCGTTTCGGCAATGTCCTGAAAATTAACGTCGATGGTGGTGTGTAAGTCGTAACCGTTGGATGGTTGCAGTCCATCTTCGTCTTCGTTGGGCATAAATGTCTGATCATCAAGGACTCGGTACAGCCCTACGCCCGGAGTCCCTGCCAATCGCTTTTCAAAACTAGCTTCCAGTCCTACCAATCCGCGCCGGGTCTTTTTGTCAAGATAGCCAATGGTACGCTCCGCCAATGAACCGAAAGGATTATAACGCTCGTAGGTAATCATCAATTTTCCACCTCGACTGCGCCCTGTAGAGGAAAAACGGCGGAAAAATGGCCAGCCTTTCCAGGTGGCTTTTTCGGTTGTGCCGTCCTTTTTTTTGACAATTCCCTTAAATTCTTGCCCCAAAATAATGCTGTACTCACGGTAAGTAACTTTACGTTTAAGCAGTCGAATATTGCGGTTTCCACGCCGCTCGTTCCGCTCAAATTCATGTCGGGCAAAGAGTAGCTCTTTCACATAACTCTCAGCCGTCCGTTGCCCAAAAGTCTTGGCCAAAAGCGTTCCCAACGAGTCGACCCGGGTGTAGAAATACACGCTGTCGGCCACCGTAGGGTCGATAGAAACCTCAAAATAAGGCAACGACGTCGCCATCAGACTGCCATCATTGGAGTAAATATTGCCGCGCATGGCGGGAATGGTATCCACGCGAACGGTTTTGGACATGTATTCAATCCAAGGTTTTCCCTTGTAAAGATCGTAGTGTTGAATATAAAAAATGCGGTAAATAACCAGCGCCCCAAGAATAATAAGCCCAATGGCTACTACCCAAGAACGCTGCAAAATATCGTCACGAATATTTCCAGTTTTGCCTCTCATGGTTAGGGTTAATTAACGGTACAAATGCCAATGGCTTACTTTTTCACTTCAATACGCTGGGGCGTTTTTCGGCTTTCCGACAAGCCCATTTTGGCCACTTTAGGAGCCAATTCTGATTGTTTACCCATTTTCATATAATTGGCTTTCAGAATGGTATAGGCGGCCCGATAGTTATTGACTTCTTCGGTTGCTTTGCGAAGTTGCCGCATTTGTCGTTCGGCATTGATGCGAAAAAAAATCACAATAAGCCCTAACAAAAGTAAATAGAGGGTTCCGTCGAGGTATCTTACGGGAAATTCGCGTCCGCCAATCCACTTTTCAACTTGGAACCATTGCCCAAGCCAGCTCAATACTCGGCTTTTGCTGCGAACGGCGCGCGCGGTACGCTTTTGGTTTTGGGCTTTTAAGACATTGATGGCCATAGGTCAAATGTTTTGCTGATGACTGTTATAACTACTACTTGATGACTTACAATTTTTCGGCAATACGCAGTTTTGCGCTGCGTGCGCGGGAGTTTTTGGCAATCTCTTCGGCTGATGCTTCGATGGGTTTACGCGTGACCGACTGCAAGGGTTTGAGGTCGTTGCCAAACAAGTCTTTTTCTACTTCTCCGTAAAACTTGCCTTTGCCGATAAAATTTTTCACCAACCGGTCTTCCAGCGAATGATACGACATCACCACCAACCGTCCTTTGACCTTGAGCACTTCTGCCGATTGCGTCAAAAAATCCTGCAAAGCGCCCATTTCGTCGTTTACTTCAATGCGCAACGCCTGAAATACTTGCGCAAAATATTTGTTTTCTTTCCCTCTCGGCACGCAGCGTTGGAGGCTTGCCTTCAAATCATTCACGGTTTCGAGCGGTCCGTTGGCGCGGGCTGCCACTACCGCCAACGCCGCCGTTTTGGCATTTTGTAACTCACCATACATGCCAAAAATACGGTGTAATTCTTCGGCCGAATAGCCATTGACAATATCCCGGGCCGAGACGCCGCCACGCGGGTTCATTCGCATGTCTAAATTGGCCTCAAAGCGCGTCGAAAAACCGCGCTCGGGCGTGTCAAACTGATGCGACGAAACCCCCAAGTCTCCCAAAATTCCATCCACTTGCTTAACGCCGTACAAGCGCAGGTATTTTTGAAGAAGACGAAAATTAGCATCCACAAACGTAAGACGCTTATCATCAATCGCTTCGGCATTGGCCCGGGCGTCGGGGTCTTGGTCAAAAGCAAACAGACGACCTTTTTCGCCGAGCTGTGCCAAAATGGCCTTAGAATGCCCTCCACCGCCAAACGTAACATCTACATAAACGCCATCGGGACGAATCGCCAAACCTTCCAGACACTCTGCCAGTAATACAGGATTATGATACATTTTTTAATATTTAGTAGGGGCAAGCCTTGCGTTTAACCAAACCACAGGCCTATCCCCAACGCGAGTCAGTGAACAACCGCAAAATTAACGAACTTGATGAGATACGGGGCAGAGTTCGTCAAATTAACTGACGAACGAATTGGTAAAAAATAGTTACAGGGGGTAATGACAGTAATTTCTCGTAAGGCAAAGATAGAAATTTGCCGAAAACAGGCACGAATTCCATACTTTCTTTTTTTGGGAAAAGAATCGTAGGGGTTCAGCCACCATCAGTTCTAATTAAACAGAATGTATGGTGTAGAGTGTGTGCCATAACCTGCGTTTTATAGCCCAAAACCTTCGCCGCACGTCTAGTAGGGGCAGTAAGACAAAAACCAATCTCCTGTTTATCTTAGAAAATCAACCACCGCCTTCACCAATGATGTTTTGCCCGTCCCAGCCGCTCCCCTCAGAATGAATGCATCAGCAGTGCCGGTTGATACAAAGTCTTCTAAGCGAGTTTTTCCAGCGTATGGGCGTCAATGATTTCTTTCTGCTCCAACTGCGAAATGGCCTGTTGGCTCACGCCCAACGATAGCGCCAGCGCATCCTGCTTGATGCCCAACATTTCGCGTATACGTTTCAAATTATAGCCCTGATGCGGGGTTTTGCGGTAGTGTTCATGTCGGTTTAGATATAATACAAGCAGATTATAGGCACCTTTATCTCCATAGTAAAGGTAAGCAGATATTTGTATTACAACATAATTCTACGCCACCAATCCCACCTTTTACTCTATACATTCAAGCCTTACCACACCTAATGCGGGCGGGTAAAGCGTAAATCGTAGTTGTATTTGATTTGTCGATACAGCGTCCGCGCTAGGCGTATGATTGGGTTATTGCTTTGTTGACGCCAGTTATTACGCTGCACCGTGCTGGGTTCATTGTCCGAATTTACTTGGTCAAATAGTCCCTTAAAATCATCGTAAAACAGACCCGTACCTTTATTTTGAATGAAGGCGAGGCACATCATATACTCCGCTTTGTCCGACTTAATCCCTTCTACATAACGACCAAATTTGTTCAAAAATGTGCTACGCCGCAGGTGCGGGTGGTCGCTATAGAAGTAAATTTTATCGTATTTGGCCGACCAAGGTTTGTAGACCATGCGCGAAAATCCTTCTTTAAACGGCTCCAAATGAGCATATTCATAATAGGCATAGAAGCGCACCATGTCCAAAGACGCATCCTCGTTTAAAAAGCCAACCGCCGCTTTTAACTTGGGGACAAAGGCGGGTTTAGGAATAAAATCCTCCTGCACATAGAGCGTATAAGGCGTTGTGACGGCCTCCTGTCCTTTGTTGAGGTTATTGGCCAACCCTTTGTTTTTAGGCGTCGTGATGAGTCGAAACGGAAAACGTTTACGCATCTCTGCCATGGCCTCTTGATGCTCGGGCTTGCTGGCGTCATCTGAAACCACAATGTCTTCAAATGAACAGGAAATAGCATCAAATGCTTTCAGCAACCGTTCCAGTGAACTGCTGCGATTATAGTGCGTAATGAGCAACGTAACGCCAGGAAAATGGTTCTCCGCTTTAGCCATCGGGTCTATCTTTTAGAAAAATACACATTCGCCGCCTTCTCGGCTACTTTTTCAGTAAGCCTCTGACGACCAATGCGGTACTTTTTATTTGAAAGTAATAAGTTCAACTGTGTTTTTTAACAATCGGAATTTTAGGTAAAACCACCGCAAGGCCATAAAAGCAGGATTGGTGCTCTCGCGCCAACTGCTCCGTTGAATGGTACTGGGTTCATCGCTGGAGTTTTTTTGGTCAAAAAGCGTGGTAAATTCATTAAAAAACAGACCTTTACCCTTCTTTTTTAGCACCGACAAACACATCAAAAACTCGGTTCGGTCCGATTTAATGCCTTCAGCATACTTGCCAAACTTGTCCAAAAACGTGCTTCGACGCAAATGTGGGTGGTCGCTGTAGTAGTAAAATTTCAGGTGGTCAGTGTACCAAATCCACGGTTTAAACACCATCAACGAATAGCCTTTGGCGTGGGGTTTGAGGTACGGATAAGCAAAGTAGGCGTAAAAACGAACAATATCCAGCTCATTATCTAGCTCCATAAACGCCAACGCATCTTTGAAATGCGTCACAAATGCAGGTTTTGGCACAAAATCCTCCTGAACGTACAGGGTGTAGGGCGATTTTACCGCCGCTTGTCCTTTGTTGATGTTGTTACCCAACCCTTTGTTTTGGGGTGTCGAAACCAACGTAAATCCGTATTTTTCTTTCATCGCCTCTACCGCTTTAAAATGCTCGGGCTTACTGGCATCGTCAGATACCACGATGTCGTCAAACACGCAACCCAAGTTTTGAAATGATTTTAACAAACGCTCCAACGAACTGCTGCGATTGTAATGAGTGATGAGCAACGTGACACCCGCAAAATGATTGGCAGAGGTTACCATAAGTTTAAAAAGATTGGCAAAAGGTTAATTTCAATTAATGAGCCAACACCACCTGACCATTTTTGGTGTATTTCTGGGTTGAGGTCGTAAATGTATACTTCATTGACCATGTATATACCCCTTCCTGACACGCCACGTTTTTAAATTTCCCATCCCACTTGACCGTCGGGTCCCGGCTGACAAAAATCGCACTTCCCCACCGGTCATAGACCACAAATTCAAACGCGGCTACATTGCTCATAAAAACGTCCAAAACATCATTTTGACCGTCGTTATTAGGCGTAAATATATCGGGAACATATACACTCGGACTTTCACAATCGGTACACCTTTTCAGGGCTAAATCGTCCAGCGCAAAATCGTTTCCACACCCTCCTTGTCCGTTGTCAATCAGCCGAATCACTACGTCCGTCGTCTCCTCCGACGTGGTAGGAAAGTTGAAAGTCAAGGCAAACTTTCGCCAAATGGGCGTAGGGGTTCGTAAAATTACCCCCGTGTTCAAAGTATCAATCAATCGGCCGTCGGTCGTTTCGACACGGATGGTAATATCGGGGTCGTTGGGTATGGCAAAACCACAGGTTCCGGGCGGGAATTCGAGGTTTAAATTGACCAACCAAAACGAATATTCGTAGGCCGCTTTGGTACATAAACCAGCAATGGTTTCCCGATATATTTCACCCGGATACGGTGCATTGATAATCAACATATTACCCGCCACATCTCCTGGTGTATGGTCTTCACTGAGCCCGTGCCAACTGTTTGTAAAACAAGCCCCACTCACCGTACCCGCCACCGTGTAGCTCCCGTCGTTGGGGCAGCCATCGGTTACGTAAGTATAGTTGATGTAGCCGTTTGGCAAAGCTCCCCGCTGACCCGTCCCAAATGTTTGATTACTGATGGTATTTCCATCGGCACAATTCTGGGCAAATGTATTTCTCCCAAACACCCCTGCCATCCAACATCCCACGAAAAGCAACAAAAATGAGCGCACAGTTGGGTTTTCATTGCGATTCGTTTTGTAGAAATTCATCATCATGCCCAGTCTAATGTTTCAAGAGGAGGATTTTGGCGTGGGGGATAAAAAATGACCAATTTCTTGAAGCCCACCCCAAAAACGTTTGGAAAATGCTTTCATCAAACTTCCATCCGCTACCAATCGTCGGTCACTGGTCCATGCCTTGGCGTTGGGGTCAGTGACCCTGAAAGTCGTGCCTTTCCCCTGATTTTGAAGCGCCAAAGCCATCAATCCGTCCTCACAACGGCCCGACGGAGGGGGGGCTTCTCCCGCCGCAATCAGTTCGGCCACGGAACCTTCCCGACCCGAATCGGTCTCAAAACCGCCCACCGCCAACGCATCTGCCCGACGAAACGCAAAATTGAAACCGTACACATTCATATACGACCGGTGTCGATTGCGCACCCGATTGAGCAGGTGTGCCGCTTTTTCATACAGCGACAACGCCAACCGCGACGACTGGGGGCTAGGCAAAAACGAGTACAATCCGTAGGAACACGCAATGGCGGGGTTTTGAAGTGGCGCCGTAATGGCCTCCACCCAACCCGGCGGGTACAGGCAATCGGCGTCGGCATTGGCGATGATTCGCCCCTTGGCCGCCAATAATCCCGACTGACGGGCAAAAGCCACGCCCGGTTGCTTTTCAAAGATTGAACGTACGCCGCATTTGTCCAACAACTCTTGCGTACGGTCGGCCGAATTGTTATTGACGACCAACAGTTCTACGCTTCGCGTTGTTTGTTGGTCGCCCAATGACGACAGCAGATTCAGGATATTTGCTTCTTCGTTATAGGCGGGAATCACGATGGATATTTCAGGATTTTCTACCCGAAACTTACTCAGCCTCGCCCGAATATCCGCGATGCGCTCCGCCGTAGTATCGCCGGGCGGATACGTAAACAAATGTTTGGAGACCCAAGAGGGAAGTAAAGAGTTATTCACGACAACGTTGGTTAGGGATAATCAGGACAAACATTATTATACGCCATTAAACAGTCGATGTAACCGTTTTTTTTCTCGCTTTAAACCTCATCTCTATGTGCGTATAGGTCCACTCCGACACTTTGTAAATCAGGTAATAATTCACAAATACTAAATATACGTAAGCGGAGGGAGGGAATTTTAAAATCCGAATAAAAAGAACATTAAACAGACTGATTAGCAGCGCATGAGTCATATAAATCGAGTAACTGTACAAGCCTACTTTATCCAAAAACACAGATTTTTTTAGCGTATCGGATACCAGTCCGCGTTCGAAAGAAAAAATCAGAATGGACGTAAAAAACAGCACTTCATACACCCCTCCCATTTCTTTGAAGTAGGCTCCGTAATAAATCATGCCGATGATTGCTCCCATAACGAGTACTTCCGATAAATCGAAAAATAACTTGGGCAGTTTTTTGAAATACCCATAAGATCGGTCAAATACACCGTAACAAAATGCCCCAATAAAGAAGCCGATGATACCTCGTAAAAAACCGTAATCAAAACTGTAATTGAGCCGGAAGCTTTGATTAATCAAAACCATTGAGGCAAAAGCCACAAGGGCAATGAACAAAAACACGACGAATTTTTGGCGGACAATCCCCCATTTGTGCAGCAGCAGCACAACCGCTCCGTAGACCACGTACGAAATCATTTCGGCGCTGATGGACCAGCTCGGAATATTCCAGCTTACGTCCTTAATTCCGAGTATTTTAACCGAATTGAGTAAAAACAAAGACGTAAAAAATGAATACACATTGTTGTTTGCGCCCACGGGCTGATTGACCTGCACGTACGACGAAAGATAGCCTTTGACCAATTCGATAAACAAAAAAGCCAGCAACATCAGCAAATGCAAAGGATAGATTCGGTACAGTCGTTTTTGCAAAAACGTGCCGATTTCTTCGGTTTTGGCAAAGGTTTGGTAATTGTACGCAATCACAAACCCGCTGAGCACGAAGAAAAAATCAACAAACATGTCCGAGTTTCTGACGAAATCGTTGTTGAGCAAGGGAGTATCGGCAAAATCGGCCAAGTGAAAAAACACGACCATTGAGGCAAAAATCCCCCTGAAAATGTCCAATATTCTGAACCGGTGTTTCATAACATTTTCTTATATCGACTTCCTGAAATTTTTAATTTCGGACAACGAAAGTTTAAACTTCAACGTCAGCACCGCAAAAATGCCCCCACCGATGGCAATCTGAACAAGGGTATGGAGCAGCCCCTCACTGCCAACAAACTGTTGATACAAAAACACCCCGCCGACCATCATCAGGCAAAAAAGCAGTGGTTTGCTGAGATTGGTCAAAAACTCTTTCAAAAAATGCCCGATTAATGAGTGGGCAATCACGAAATTCAGTACCAAATAGATGAACGTAGCTGTCAAAAACGCAAAGGCAATGCCCGTGACTTCCCAGTATTTTCCAAAGAAATAGAGCAACGGAATCTTAATGATAAGCGTGACTAAATTAAGATAAAAAAGCAAATTTGGCTTGCCTTTGGTAAAGGCAATGGTATACAAGGGGTGCGCCAACGAACTGAAAAAACTCTGGAAAACAAAAATCTTAATCAACGGAATGGTCGGCTCCCAGCCTGTGCCGTACAGCAGCGGAATAACGCTGTTGGCCGTAATAAACAACCCCGCCAACAAAGGCAAATTGAGGTAACTAATCAGATCCAAAATTTTGATATATGACTTGCGTAGTTCCGAATCTTTGTCTTTCATTTTGGCTAATAAAGGGTACGCCACCTGCAATATAATCGGGTTGAGCTTGGTAATCGGAAACACCGCCAATTGGGCCGCCACCGTATAAAAACCCAACGATTTAACCCCCAACACACCACCCACCACAATCGTATCGGCGTTTCCTTGGATAAACCCCAGCAGTCCATCGCCGACATTATACATTCCAAAACGAATATGCTCCTTGATCATTCCCAAGTTGAAATACAACGACGGGAAAAAGAACTTTAGCCCAAAAACAATTTGCAATCCTGTACGAACAATGTGCATGGCCAATTGTCCATAAATCAACGACAACTCTTCAAAGCCACTGTAAGCCAAAGAGATAGAAGTAGCAGCCCCCACCACCGCACCCGCAATTTCCATCAGAGCAATCGACTTAAAGCGCAGTTCTTTCTGGAGCAGAAAGAGGTAAATTTGGCCAAAATAAATAATCACAAAATACAGCGATGCCAATTTAATGACCTTATCAAGCCTCGGCTCATGGTAATACGCAATGATAAGTGGTGAGCTAAAAAAGACGATAAGGAAAATAAAAAAACCCATCAGGAGACTCAGGAAATACAGCGTAGACAACGCTTTTTGGTCATTTTCCTGTTTATAAATGATAGAGTTTGAAAAACCGAGATTACTGAAAATGTAGAAGAAATTAATGATTAAGGTACTTACACTTACGACCCCAAAAACGGCGGGGTCCAATAATCGGGCGAGAATTGTGACTTGAACAAACTGAAATACAGTGGATATGACGGTAGAAATAGTAATCCATTTCCCTCCATCAATCGCTTTTTTAGTGTTACTCATAACGTTGGCAAACGGGCTTTAAATCGGTTAGGTTTGGGAGGCCGACGGCAGTTTCCGCTGGTGTTTGAGCAACACCTCAGACGGTACCAAAATTTGCTCTGCTTCTTTCACCGTTGGGGCATCAATATACTCCTTTTCAACACGATTTAAAATAATTATGGGGTTCTTGGTGGAAATTTTATTGTATAAATCCATCAACTGTTTCTCTTTACGTCCCCACACGCTGTTAGCATCCACAACCAAAAGCGAAACGTGGCATTTGTTAAATAAATACAGCGGCAAAGGACTACTCACCAGCGGCGGCAGTTCCAAGATGATTTTATGAAAAGGCGAAGTCGCAAAGGGTTTATCTTCCTCCAACAGCCCCGTCAAATCAGACACATTCATAAAATCTGGACGAATGGAATAGGGGAAAAAATGGACTCCATTTTGTTCAAACGGAAGTTCATTTTTAGTAATTTTTGGGTAAAAATAGGCTATTTGCTGCCCCGTCTCGGCATACAAGCGCGCCAGTCCGTGGGCTACCCAAGTTTTACCCTGTTTAGAACGCATACTCACCAGCGTAATCAACGGAATCGGGACCTGAGAAGCCGACTGTAAAATCTCAATGTTGATGGCATTGGTCAACTGCTCAAACGTACTCATTGCTGCTCGGCTCTCCTTCGAGCCAAGGGTCAATTTCTTTACTTTTGGAAAAGCAATGGTCACGGGTTTGCCAATTTTTGCTTCGGCATTTTCGGGAGAATCAAGCCGGCGGTCGAGCAGAAAACGAATGACCGTCATCAATAGCGCAATAAAAAAACCAACCCCAAAACCCACCACAATCAGCAACAGGCGCTTACTCGGTTTGGGCTTTAACGGATAACTAGGCGGGTCAAGTATCTTCAGTATATCATCCTCCAACACATCCTGACGATAGATTTGTGCTTGGTTTAGGCTGGCTGTCAAAGCCAGATATTCCTTTTCGGCCACGTCGAGTTCGCGTTGCAGTTGGTGAAGGTCCGTTCCGAGCGGGCTATATTCAGTCATTTTAGCCTGAAATTCCCCAAGGCGTTTTTTGTACACATCAAGGCGGGCATTTGACTCTTCAAACTCAATCACTTTTGCTAACCAATCTTCCACCAATTTATCTTGGGGTAAGGATTCGGGAGAATTGCCGGCGGCATAATACCTCCGCGAAATCTCCTTCATTTCTTCCTTTATCCGGTCTGCTTTTGCCTGCAAACTACTGACTTGGCCGTTGCTCTGCCCGCTCGACTGCGCACTTACGACCTCAGTTTCGGCAAACAGCAGTTCAGTCTGCTTTTGAATCAAATCATCATTGATTGACAGCAGATTGCCCCGTTGGCCCATTCGTTTTTGGAGGGCATCCATGCCAGCTTTTACGGCACGGTTGCGCATCAATTCTGTGGTATATTCTTTGGCAAAACCATCCCGGGAAAAAACCGCATTTTTGGATTCTTCGGCAAAGTTTACCAGTTCGTGTTTAATATTAAATTCCCGTAGTTTGGATTCTATCTCTTCCAGCTTATCCCGTGCTTCCTGCGATTTGCCTTTGTAATAATCAATAACTGGATTTGCGTCGATACTTTTTAAAGAAACGTAGCGTGCATTCAGCACCCGAACGGCATGAGCGAGGGTTTGCTGGGTCACGCCCCGGTCGTCCGACTCGTATTCTAGCTCAATCATATCGCTGCTGTTCTTTCGGTTTGCCTTCAGTTTTTTGGCAATTCCTTCGGTAGAATAGTACGAATAAGGGTCGTTTAAGAGGCTCTTAATTGGATTGTCTTTATCTGAATTGGCCAGTGCCTCTAGCTTGGGATACAGCCCTGTGGAGTCTAAATTGGCCAATAAATCAAGCCGAAAACTTGAGGGAATTGCATCTTGTAGTTCAGAAAATCCAGGTTGTGCTAAAATGAGGCTATCGGATTTGGGTAACATAAGGTGCTGCGCCAGTAAGCGCAGGCCAATCTGACGCATGGTCTCGTTTGAGTTCAACGTCGTCAGCAAATTATCAAAAGCATTGCTGATGGTTGTGTAATCGGGAGTCCCTGATTTGTTGACAGATTGAATAGAATACCCCGAGGCAAGCCCCGTATAAACGGTTGCTTTGGCGGTGTATTCTTTTTGTTCGTTACGGGTAAAATAATAAACAGCCCCCGCCGTCAGCAGCGGAAACAGAATAATCCACAGTGTATTTTCTTTCAGAAGACGTATAAAATGATTAACTGTCATCCGTCAAGTTTATTTACGTTTTAGGCGCTGAATCGGAACTCCCACCAGCGCCTCAAGATTATACAAATACTTCAAAAAAGACCCTCTCGCTTCCTCAATGGAAGAAAGAACGCCAAAATAGCTTTTGCTCGCATTCGAGAATGCATTCACATCCAATTTCCGCTGTTTGAATTCCACCTCTGCGATTTGGTACGCAACGGTCGCCATTTGCTGGTCTTTCAGTCTGAGTTGAAGCACTTTCTGCGCCGTCACCAAATCCTGAAACAAATCAATCAACTCCCTTTTTAGCTGCAATTCCTGAATTTCTTTACGGCTGAGCATAGATTGGTAGTTGGCTTTGGCCTGCGTAAGCATGTGTTTTCTGCCTATGATTTCATACAGACTAAGCTGCAGATTTAACCCTACCCGGTATCCGTTTGCAATTTGCCCGATGGCATCTCCCGTAGACCCCGACCCCGTCGATATAATGGCCTGATTACCCGCCGAATAGCTTCCGCCCGCTGTCACAGATTGCAAGATTTGCAACTTTGAAAGTTTATACGACGCCTGCTGAGCATTGGCCACTTCTTTCTCAAAATTGAGCAATGGAGAATGCGCCAGTGCCAACTCAAACAAGTCATTAAAGGGTAACAACTGCATGGCTATATCATTATTAAAATCAACATACAGCGAGTCTGCCGTCCCCAATGTAGAGGCACGCATGGTGGTAGTGGGCGCTTTTTGAAAAGATGAATTTTGTCCAAATAATGGCCCACACAGACATACCCCACTAATCAATAACAGACAATAATGGTGGTAAAAAAAAGAAGACCACTTGTAAAAGTACATAATCATCCATTTAATCAATTAATATATATATACCTAAAAGACTGTCTTTTTAATACCTAACAAACCAATTTTGGTCGATTAAGTTTTAATACTATTCGACCCCAAAGATACACCCTAAATAAGCAGCAGGCTTCATGCCAAGGGTAAAAAATAAAACAGTCCTTGCTTACCAAAATTAACTATAATATATTTATCAAATCAAACCCTCAGCACACTCTTGTCTGTTTTCTTAAAAGAGATAAATCGTTTATTATCTTTGATTTATTAACGTTATGACTTTTTTCGCGCTTGCAAAATACGTTTTGAGAACGAACAACTCCAAACCTGAAAATGCCCTTCTTTATATCCCTAAAAACCATGCCAAAGTATCAATAATCACCATTTCTTGCCCGAAGTATTTTGTTCTACAGCATTTTGTAGACAAGATAAAATATCCATAAAAAGCAACCTAATAAAATATCCCTAACTCTATCGCCAATAAGATGGGCATATCCTCCAAAAAGTTTAATATTGTTATTACTTCCCGGCAAATTTGGGAAGAGACGCATTTGGGCAGTAATATTCGGGATATGGCCCGGGTCTTATCCCAATCTCATCAGGTTTTATTTATAAATGACCCACTGGACTGGTCGACCGTCATGTCGCAAAAATCAGGCCGTGCCCAACTACGAAGTGAGTTTTTGGCAAAGCATCAAGGCCAACGCCTGATTCAGGACGGGGCTAATTTATGGGTTTTAAGCCCAGAATCGGTCATGGCCTCCATCAATTGGATGCCCGACGGTGCGTTGTACGATTGGCTCAATCGTTATAATACAAAAAAAATAGCGCATGAAATCACCACCGCCGTCAAAAAACTGGGCTGGGATTCATTTATTTTAATCAACGACAACGATATGTTGCAGGGCTTTTTTATGAAAGAACTCCTGCAACCTAAGGTAGCGGTGTATTATTTACGGGATAATTTTCTGGCCGTTGATTTTTGGCGCAAGCACGGCCTGCGTCTGGAGCCTTTGCTGATGGAAAAAGTAGATATGATAGCCAGCAACTCTATTTATTTGGCCAATCAAGCGGCTCGATACAATCCGCAATCGGTGTATGTGGGTCAAGGCTGTGATTTAAAACTTTTTGATTCTAGTAAAATAGACAAGATTCCCGCCGATTTGGAGGCAATTCCGCACCCTCGGGTGGGCTACGCGGGTGCCCTGACGGGCCTGCGCCTCGATGGCGAACTTATTGAAACCGTTGCAGCCCAACGCCCCGATTGGCAAGTCGTTTTGATTGGCTCAACCGACGATTCTTTTCCCGTTGAACGCCTAAAGGCACTTCCCAACGTCCATTTTTTGGGCTCCAAAACCCCTCAACAAATCCCTGCGTACCTAGAAGGAATGGACGTGCTGATTAATCCTCAAAAACTGAATGAGGTAACGATTGGGAATTATCCCCGCAAAATTGACGAATACCTTGCCATGGGCAAACCCATCGTTGCGGTCAAAACCGAGACCATGGATTTGTTTAAAGACCACGTAAATTTGGCCGAAAACAGCGACCAATTCATCGCGCAAATTGAAGATGTGCTTCAAGGCAAACAACTTTCTACGCCAGAAGCCCGCATTGCCTTTGCCCACGAACACTCATGGGAAAATTCGGTGGGAGATTTAATGAATGCCATTGAAACACGTTTTTTTTCGAAAGCATTACCAAAAAAATGAGTATAAAAACTTATCTGGACAGCCGTCCGTCCATCAAACGATTGGTCCATTGGATGCTCATTCCTACGGGTCAGGCGCGGCCACGCCTGTGGGTGAGCTGGTTTGTCAATCCGTTTATTCATAAAAAGCACCGGTCGGCGGCCATTCGTGCCAACGTACGAATGGATGTACTGCCGTTCAATGCTTTCACGTTGGGAGCACACAGTACGATTGAGTCTTTTAGCGTGGTCAACAACGGCGTAGGAGATGTGACCATCGGCGAGCATTGCACGGTCGGAATCGGTTCGGTGGTGATTGGCCCCGTCACGATTGGCTCCGACGTCATTATTGCGCAGCACGTAGTAATGTCGGGACTGAACCATGTTTACGAAGATGTCACATTACCCATTCACCGTCAACCCGTTACGACCCGTCCGATTGTCATTGAAGAAGAGTGCTGGATTGGTGCCAATGCCGTTATTACGGCGGGGGTGACTATCGGCAAACACTCCGTTGTGGCGGGTGGAAGTGTGGTCACGAAGGATGTTCCGCCGTATTCGGTGGTGGGAGGAAACCCCGCCCGTGTTCTCAAACAATATGATGCGGCAAGCGGGCTTTGGCAAAAGCCAAGCATTGCTGCTGCCCTTTAGGATTGCTTTTGTAAGCTGACCAATCAATTTACAAATTCAATTTTTTAAGTTCCGAAACCGCATAATCACAGGCCCGGGCCGTCAGTGCCATGTAGGTCAGGGATGGGTTTTGGCAGGCCGAAGAAGTCATACAGCTTCCATCCGTGATAAACACATTTTTGACGTCGTGCATTTGGTTATAGCCATTCAAGACGGAAGTTTTGGGGTCTCGGCCCATCCGGGCGGTGCCCATTTCGTGTACTGCCGAGCCAGGAGGCAGGTCGTAATAAAACTGTTGGACTTTCTTAAAACCTGATTTTTGGAGCATTTCTTCGGCGCTTTCTTTGATGTCTTTGCGCATGTTGATTTCGTTTTCATGGTATTCAAAAAACACCCGAACCAGCGGCAATCCCCATTGGTCTTTTTGCTCTTTGTCTAGCCAGATACGGTTTTCCGCGTAAGGAAGCGTTTCGCCCCAAGCCCCGATAAACATCGTCCAAGGCCCCGGTTGGGTCAGTGCCGTTTTAAAATCTTTGCCAAAACCTTCCACCCGTTTATACTGGTCGCTCCATTCGGCACGCTCACCATCTCCTTGATAACCAAACCCCCGCAGATAATCCTTCTGTTTGGTTTGGGCGTTTAGGTTTCGAAAACGGGGCACATAAATCCCGACGGGACGCCTACCTTCGTAATATTTATCCTTGAACCCTTCGTACTCGCCCATGGCTCCACCCATCATGAAATGGTCCATGAGATTGCGGCCCACCTGCCCGCTCGAATTTCCTAAACCATCAGGAAAACGATGTGAGACCGAATTCAACAAAAGCGCACTGGTGGCAATGGTGGAGGCATTCAAAAAAATGATTTTGGCGTAGTACTCCCTTACCTCTTTGGTGTGCGCATCCATGACACGTACACCCGTCGCCCGATTTTTTTGTTCGTCAAACAACACCTCAATGACGATGGAATCGGGTTGTAAGGTTAGATTTCCAGTGGCCATAGCCACGGGTAGGGTGGCGGAATTGCTGCTAAAATACCCACTAAAGGGGCAGCCTCGGTCGCAAAGATTGCGGTACTGACACGGCCCGCGTCCGTTCCATCCTTTGGTGAGGTTGGCGGTTCGGGCAATGGTGACCAAACGGTCTTTATAATTTTTCTTTACCTGATTGGCAAAGTGCGTTTCCACGCAATTGAATTCCATCGGGGGCAGAAATTGCCCGTCGGGCAAATGAGACAGCCCTTCGGCCCGGCCACTGATGCCCACAAATCGCTCAACATAGTCGTACCAAGGTGCCAAATCTTTATAACGAATGGGCCAATCGACGGCTACACCTTCTTTGGCATTGGCCTCAAAATCCAAGTCGCTGAGTCGGTAGCATTGCCGCCCCCACGTCAGTGAGCGCCCTCCTACCTGATACCCTCGAATCCACGAAAAAGGTTTTTCCTGAATGTAAGGATGCTCTTTGTCATTGACAAAAAAATGTTTACTCCCTTCGTTGTACAAAACGCTCTGAACGGGATTATCGACTTGGTCTTTGATGACGTTGTTCAACCGATTCGGAAACTCCCACGGGCTTTTGAGCGCGGTCGGGTAGTCGGTTACGTGTTCTACATTCCGCCCTCGTTCCAACACCAATGTCTTCAACCCCTTCTCACATAGCTCCTTAGCGGCCCATCCTCCACTTATGCCCGACCCTACCACGATAGCGTCGAAGGTGGATGACTGTTTGTTTTTAAGGGTGGGATTAGTGGGGTACATGCGTTGAGTTGGTGTTAGAAATCAGCTATAATTTATTTTGTGGCCCACGATTTTTGGTTTTCCGTCATCGGAACACACCCTGCAAAACGGCCCGGAACGAGCGTATACGCAAGGCCTTGGGTAACACCCAGCATTGAGGTACAATACCCAATACAGGTATATTCTTTCAAAATCGGAAAGAAAGGGTTTCCGAATACTTTGCGCTGTACCTTCCCCGCGATGCCTTCGAGTGGCTTGCTTTCTTCCTCAAAATGCCGCATGACCGCATTTTTTTGTTCTTCGTTACATTCAAGGTAAGATTTTGCAAAGGTATCTTTGGAAAACGACTCCACCGATTTAAGGCCGTCGATGAACCGATTCTGGGCAACGGTATCCATATTTTCAGCGACCATTTTAAGGATAAAATCAGCCACTCCCGCTTCAATTGCCCCGGGGGTATCGGTGGCAGGAATAATGGTTTCGCTCAGCGCGGCCAGCAATTGTTTTTGACTCAAAAGAAACGGCAAATCGGGAGTTTTATGCCAGCTTATCCATTTGAAGATTCCGAAGGAAGCCAAACTTCCTCCCAGCAAAGCAATTCCCCAAAGCGCACGACGACGTTTCATAAGTCAAAAAAAGGTATCAACAAATCAATTGATTATTAAGCATTTACCAATTCCTTTTTGGGTGCAGCTACCTCAGCAGGCGTATCCCACCGATTACAGGTCGCGAGCATAGCCATAGAGATAAAAATAACCCCGTTTGTCGGAAACTGCCCCATAACGGGATTTGAATAGGCCATTACGGCAATGCCCCCCAACTCCGCCAGCATCGTGACCATAATTTTGAACAGCCAAGGGTCTTTGATTTGCCAAACCTTCCAGGTGGCAAAGGCGATGATGCTTACCAAAATAATGACATAGAGCGTCATTCCTACAGTTCCCGTTTCAATCCAAAGAATCACGTACCAGCTATCGGGCGCCACCTGAGAAGCCCAGTGATTTGGTGAAAAACGTTGTCCTACCGCTTCAGAAGTTCCCAGCCCCGCTCCAAAGGGATAATTTTCCATCAGACGGGCCAGTTTTTCTTTGTTTTGAAGGCGTAATAAGAAAGAAGGATCTTCCATGGGGCGCAACGCAGTACGCATCCGCTGTACCTGATAGTTGCCACTACCGATGTTGGTGTACATGAGGATGATAAAAATTGGTATCGCTACGGCGGCACCAATCATCATCTTCTGAATGTCTTTCCGTAAAAGTAGGTAAAACGCGTAGCCCCCCACCAACACAAACAACGCACTACGGGTGCCTGAAAGGGCATATCCCCAAAAATACACCAGCGCCAACGCAAGATAGCCTATCTTGTACATCCATTTTTTTTCTTCAAAAAACCAAATGACACAGACCAAGGTGGTAGCGGCCATTTCGGCCCCAAACTGTGAGGCATCGGTGTAAAAAGAAAAAATCCGTAAAACCCCAAACAACACGTGGGTTTTATCAGCCCCCATATTGAGCCAATTTTGTTCATTGGCCGTAAGCCCAATGTATTGTTGTTTGAACCCCCAAAGTGCGCCCAAAAAAGACCAAAACAACCACGTACGAATCAGGATTTTTATATCAGATTTTCTAAACGGAACCACCAACACAATGCAGGTAGCCAAAATCCAGTAGAGCGAAAATTTCCGAAAATTATACAGCCACGCGGGTTTGTAAGGAGCTTCTGGATTGAAGAATTCAAGTATCGTAAAGAAAACCCACAACGCCACGAGGTAAAAAACGGGATGGTGCAACCGCCCCCAGTCGTAGCGCTTGGCATTGACCAACAAACTTAACATGGTCAGAATCAGCGAGGCATCAATAAAGATACCAAAGGGCAGGTCTACCGTCAGAAACCGCGCCGCGAGGCCAATCAAAAAATTGAGTTGAAGGTATAACAACAGGCCAATACGCGGCTCAGCAAAAACCCCAATCAATACAAAACAGGCAATGGGTAGCACAACCGCCACGCCCGCCCCCGCAATACCCAACGCCGCAATCAAATAGCCGCACGTAAGCGTGCATACCATGCCTGCCATGCCGTAGAGCCAAAATTTTGACTGTTCGTTGTTGAGTAAAGATACCATTCAAGACGCACTTTTTTACTTATTCCACTTTCAGCAACACACCATCGGCCCGGCGAACTTTTTCCCACGTGCCTGATTGTTTACCACGCAAGTATCGTACCAATCCCGCCAAAGCGCACACGTTCATAAACGTAAAATAAAAGGGGACAAAGAGTAATTTCCAGCGCAAACGGCGTTGCTCCAATTGATAACCTACCCACGCCGCCCCGTAGAAAAGACATTGCAGCACAAATAGCGTAATCCAAGCAGTGCCCATCGGCGACGGCGCTTGCAAAGCCGAGTAAGCCAACCACGCATTGAGCAGAAATATCAGAGGCAAACAAATCGGGGCCACGGCCCATCTAAACACGCGGTGAGAAACGTATTCAAAGCACAAAATGCCGTATTTGAAGGGATTGAGTAAATAACTCAGGCGTACAATGGATTGAAAACCGCCTGCCGCAATACGGATTTTGCGTTTTTGTTCATCCAAAATCGAAAACGAGGGGTGCTCCAACGCATAGGCCTCAGGTTCGTAGGCCACTTTGTAACCTTTGCCCGCAATACGGAGCGAAATAATAAAATCATCCAAAATGGTATCGGGTTCAACATGCTCGTACAGCTCCGTTCGTACCGCAAACAGCTCCCCCGCTGCCCCCACAATGGTATGCAATTCCGAATCCCAGCGTTTGAGTTGTGATTCATATTTCCAATACAAGCCTTCTCCCGACCCCGCCGCCGACTCATCGTCGTTGGTCAGAATTCGTTTTTCTCCCGCTACCGCGCCCACTATCGGGTCCTGAAAATGCCGAACAATGTTTTTGATGGCTTCTTTGTTCAGTTGTGTGTTGGCATCCGTAAAAACGACAATCGGGGTTTTTACGTATTTCAGGGCTTCATTCATGGCTGCCACTTTACCCCGGCGCTCGGTGCCGCCCAGTACGTCTACTTCTTGTCCGTAATGCGCTTTAATCCACTCCGTGGAGCCATCGGTAGAGCCTTCGGTGACAAATAAAAATCGGATTTTAGAACGCGGATAATCCTGCCCCAACGAGTTGGTGATTTTGGCTGGTAAACACGAAAGTTCGTTGTAAGCAGGAACCACCAAGGTTACCTCAGGAGAATAGGATTCATCGGTTTTGGCCGAAGGGCGTTTTCCTCGGATACGAATGAGCAACCACACCACCAATCCGTATCCGAGATAGGTGTATACCACAAGACCGATACAAACGAGGAGTAAAATTTCTGCCATTTTTTCCGAAGGAGTTATATTTTGTAAGGTTTATCCAACGCCACCGACGGAATAATGTCGCCGTTTTGGTTGACCTTATGGGTCAGGTTCCAGACGATGGCATCCTTGATGGCTTTCAGATACTTTGTTTGTCCGCGCACCAAATGAACCAGCGCGGCTTTGGGCAGGGCCAACAGAAAGTAGTACAAACAGAAAGTAACCAAGGTCATGCCCGTCACGTTTCGGCGCATAAAAAGCAGGCGGTTGCGGGTATGATAATACTCTTTGAGCGGATTGGCTTTGCCCACGCTCATGGATTCGCGGTGGTAAATGAGGGCCTTGGCCTCGTAATAAATCTTAAAACCCGCCCGCCGAATTCGCGCCGACCAGTCGAGTTCTTCGTAGTATAAAAAATAACTATCTTCCAGCGAGCCCGCCTTCTCAATGACCTTCCGCCGCACCATCATTGCGGCACCGTGCGCAAAATACGTTGCGCCCGACACATCGTGTTGTCCTTTGTCTTCTTCCTGCAACCCAATGGCCCACGTGCGGCCCGTAAGGCGGTCTAAAGGGCGATAACCCGCGTATTGAAGAATGGTGGGGTGGTCGTGATAACGAATTTTGGGGCAAACCATCCCGATGGATGCATCCGTGGCAAAAGGGGCCAACAGGTCTTCTACCAGCGTGGGGGTGACGATGGTATCGTTGTTCAATAAAAAAAAGTAATCTCCTTTGGCCTGTTTGATTCCAGCGTTGTTGCCACCCGAAAAACCCAAATTGGCATGGGTCAGGATTACTTTGACGTTGGGATAATTGCCTTTCTCAATCAGTGGCGTGGGGTCTTCGGCGGAGCCGTTGTCAACCACAATTATTTCGACATTGGGGTACGTCAGGGTACGCGTCGACTCCAGCATGTCGCAGGTGACTTGCGCCTGATTGTAGTTGATGGTAATAAACGATACAAGTGGCTGAGTACTCATACATTCTCCTTTTGAAAAACCGCCTTCACTGTTTTAATCATGATAATTAAATCGGTTTTGAACGAATATTTCTTGGCGTAAAGCACATCCAATTGAATGCGTTCTAGGTCTGACACCTTTGATTTTCCGCGTTTTGTCACTTGCCAAAGGCCCGTCAGGCCCGCTGGGGCGGCAAACCGCCGAGCATAACCCGTTGCGGTGAGTTTTTCGGCTTCATACGGAGGTAATGGACGGTTGCCCACAAACGACATATCTCCCAACAAAATATTAAATAACTGAGGAAGCTCATCAATGCTGGAGTTACGCAGAAATTTCCCCAGCTTAGTGACGCGCGGGTCTTCTTTAAACTTGGAAAAGGTAGCCTTTGATTTTTGCTTCTGGTGGTAGAGTTTCTCGCAGATTTGTTCGTTGTCTAAAAATAAAATTTGTTGACATTCGGTACCCGCCGCCTGGCATTCCTCGCATAAATTGCTCACGGCAGCCGCAGGTGCTACATTGTACATGTTGAGGGAGGCCATATTGGCCAACATCTTGTCGGCATCAGTGCGCATCGTCCTGAACTTATACATATCAAAAATCCGGTAGCCCATTCCGACCCTTTTGGAACGATAAAAAATCGGCCCTTTGGAATCCAATTTTATCAACACGGCCACCACCGCCAACAAAGGCGAAATCATCAGTAGGGCCGTTGCCGAAACCACAATATCAAACACCCTTTTTCCAAAAGGACTTCTGATGCGCTTCGGTTTGTAGGGGGTTCGGGTGGATTCTTGGTATTGTTTTTTCTGGATGAGGTAATTGAGCCTGATTTTGAGGGCTTCCAGCGGGTACGGCAGCTCAAACACATCAATCACTTGCCCTTGTGCTATTTGGGGAGCTAGTTCCCCATTTTCTCTAAACAAGATAACGGGTAATGATTGAAAATAAGCCGTTTTTCGCAGTGATTTCAAGAAATCAAGGTAGCCTTCCGAGTCATTACAAATGACCAAATCGACGGGATTTCCCATCTCTAGGAATTCCAGCGCGTCTACGTAATCTGGCTCTGGTATAATATCGATTAATGCCCCGAAGTCATTAATCAGCAGTGACACCCGTTGCGGGTCATCTTCAATGTACAGTGCTCGAAACGAACCCTTTTGTTCTGGCTCCATTTGACTTTTTATCAAGGGATAGAATAACTGAAATAAAGTGACTTTTCGGAAACAGTAGCGGTCAGAAAGACTACTTTGATCTCCGCATGACGGCCAAAACCTTTGCTTTTACCTCCAAAGGATTGAAAGGTTTGGTCATGTAATCATCAGCCCCCAATTCCAAACAGGCTATACGGGTGTTGCTATCGTCGTACGTAGAAAGTATAATAATCGGCAGATTTTTAAACATCGGACTGGCTCGTATCGTCTTGATCAAATCCTGGCCATTCAAATATGGCATCTGTAAATCAGTCAAAATGACATCCACAGGATTCCCCTGTTCCAACCAGGTCATGGCTTCTATGCCATTGACATGGGTGGTAACTTCAAAATCATTTTTTAAGGATTGACGAAGAACTTTACGAATAAACGCATCATCTTCTACAATAAGAACATTGTAACGATTAGTCATGAGTACTGAATTATTTTATGAGAATTTGTTTCATTAACGTTGAAATAATTTGGATAAACACCGATGCAGATTATGTACTCAAAAAAGCGTCCTCTGTCACTCTGTGCATTATGTTGTTTTAGGATATTAAATTCAAAAGCCAAATTAGAACGAATTAGATTTTAGGGAATTTTTTAGGCCTTTCAGGTATAAATTATTCTGTTCAAAATTACAAGGCGAATTTATACTGATTAGTCATCATTACTTTTTTAGTTTACCAAACTCACTCTATATGCACCATATTTTATATGCTTTTTAGTTTATTGTTTAGTAAATACTAATTAGCATTTTACTCGCATTACGACTCGTATTTCAAATGGTTTATCGAAGATTTATAAAATAAACCACCTTTTTCATGACGATTATTGACGGGTTAACCACAAAGTTTGCGCGTGTATTAGACAACATACACTCAGTTAACAACCGATAACAAGCAGGGCGTTTTTAATTTTTCACTAAATTTTATCACTTTTTCAACAAACAACACTGAGTTGGATTTGCAACTTTCCCATGATACTGTTGCAAGTTCAATAATTTGATAAACGGTTACGTTTTGGTATGTTATTTATGGTCTCATAGGTATAACAAATATACCTAATTTAGATGAAATCAAATGATTCCTCAATGATTAATTCTTTTTGTTATATTAATCTTCCATTGGGTATGAACGGTTGCTGTATGTACCGCGCTGGCAAGACCTAGAAGAGGATGAAAAAAATTGTATTTTTGGGATATTAGCAAAAGTGCATTTCGGCACTGTTTAGATAGAATTACTTTTTCCATTCAAAATAAAAAACACTTCCGAGGCTTGGGTCCGAGTCTACCCAGATTTTACCACCCTGCTCTTCCACCAGTAATTTCAGGATTGAAAGCCCTACCCCCGTACTGCTCTCTGAGGTAGCCATGTTGATTGAAGTTCTGAAAAATTTAAATATATTTTCATGGTCCTGAAACGGAATCCCAGGGCCATTGTCTCGCACATAAAACTCGTATAAATCCCCTTTTTCTTGACATCCCAACTCAATAGTCGCGTCCGGTTTGTGATTGTATTTTGCGGCATTACTGATTAAATTTTGGAACACCTGTTGTAGCTTCAGTTTTTTAGTCCATAAAATCGGCAAAGGGGTCGTGATTTTAAACGTAACATGCGGCGGCAAAAACAAATTATGCACAATCTCCTGCACCATATCCTGTACATTTACCTCCTCCACGGTTTGGTCGGCCAGGCTTTTTCGAGAGTAGTCCAGCAGGGCATTAATCATATTTGCTAAATACAGTGCCGCTTCTTTGGAGTGGGATATATATTCTTTGCATTCTTCGGCACTCAATTCGCCGTCCTCGTCCATCTCCAACAATGACAAAGCGCCAATAATGCCAGTGAGAGGTGATTTCATGTCATGGGCGATGATATAAGCAAACTTTTCTAGCTGCTGATTGATTCGCCGAAGCTCAATGGCGGTATACTTAAGTTCTTGTTGGTATTGATACAGGTGCTGAAAAACCTTTACTTTCGCTTTGGTGACGTTGATATCCAAGGGTTTTTGCAGATAATCCACCGCGCCCTCATCAAACCCTTTGAGCATATAGTGCTCTTCTTTGTTGATAGCAGTCACAAATACAATGGAAATGTGCTTGGTTTTTTGGTTGGTTTTCAACAACCTTGCCACTTCAAAACCGTCCATTTCTGGCATTTGGACATCCAACATGATCAGGCCGATGTTGTCGTTGCGGAGGGCGTGGCGCAGGGCTTGATTGCCAGAAGTAGCTTTGATAAAAACCCTGTTTTCATCGGCCAACATTTCTTCAAGGGCCAATAAATTTTCTTCACGGTCGTCAACCAAAAGAATTGTAAAATCGCGATTAGGGTTTAACATCGTTGAGATTAATTATACGTTCAATGTATGTATATATGTAGAAATTTGGGCTGGCGTCCAAGCTTTCGCCCCGGCATTGGCATCAAGGGCCAATTGAGGCATGACGGGATACTCAGCCGTTGAAGGCTCCTGCACAATGCCAGTACCTCCTCTTGCTATTATCTCTGCCATTCCGTGTGAGCCATCACCGTTTGCGCCGCTCAAAAGAATTGCCACTGCCTTTTGAGTATATATTTCCGCAATACTTTCAAATGTCACGTCTATTGAGGGACGGCTATAGGAGACCAGCTCAGAATAATCTAAACAAAAAGAATGGGTTTCTTCAATCAACAAATGATAGTTTTGTGGAGCCAAATAAACACAATTTTTTTGGATGGGTTCTTTATCATCGGGCTCTTTTACCATTATTTCTTTTCGTTTTACCGCCAAAATCTGTTCCATCTCACTTATTACGTTTTTGGAACGGTGAATAACGATGACAACGGCAAAATCAAACGGTGATAGCAGCGCTTCAATCAGCTCACAAATCACCGGAATACTGCCTGCGGAGCCGCCAATTACAACTATATCGACGTTGTTTTTTGTCATCGCCTCTCTTGGTTTTTATTTTTTTCGTCGGTAAATACGGGCCAATGGGCTAATTGCTTCAAATTGCTCTTTTATATCCGTAAAAAGTAACGACTCTTTGATGCCAATGGCTAGATACCCCAAGGGCGATAGGCTATCGTGAAATAAATGGACCGCCCGGTTTTGTAATTCCTGATTAAAATAGATCATAACGTTGCGGCAGCATATCAACTGAAATTCGTTGAATACCTGGTCCACGGCCAGATTATGTCGCGCAAAAACGACCTCCTCGCGGTATTCTTTGTGGATAATCGCATTGTCGTATTGCGCAGTATAGTAGGCCGAAAAATCATTTTTTCCGCCCGATTTAATGTAATTTGTGGTGTACTCTTTGATCTGTTTTAAAGGAATAATTCCCTGACGTGCCCTTTCCAAATTGACGGGATTGAGGTCGGTCGCGTACATTTTGGTCCGGCTTAGCAAGCCCGCTTCTTGCAGCAGAATTGCCATTGAATAGACTTCTTCGCCCGTGGCGCAGCCTGCGTGCCACACTTTAATAATCGGATAAGAAGCCAGCGTCGGAATTACTTTTTCCCGAAGCTCTTTGTAAAAAATAGGGTCTCTAAACATCTCCGTCACGTTGACTGTCAGGGTTTCTAGAAACCACGCAAAAAAGGATTTATCGTTGATCAAATGATATTTCAACTCATAACTGGTTTTGAACTCCGCTATCGCCATGCACCGAGCCACTCTTCTCAACAGCGACGACCGGGCATAGTCACTGAAATCATACCCATGTTGGGTATAAATGAGTTGAATAATCTCGTTTAACTCTTCAGCAGTCAGTTGTGTTTGAGAATCCATTCTTTATTTGGAAAGCCAGACGCGCATCAGGGAAAAAAGTTGACCCGTATCCACTGGTTTTGTAATATAATCGGACGCCCCCGCTTCAATCACTTTTTCACGGTCTTCGGGCATGGCCTTGGCCGTGAGGGCGATAATGGGTAATTTAGACAACCGCAAATCATGCCGAATCCGAGACGTGGCCTCGTACCCGTCCATTTCGGGCATCATAATATCCATCAATACAATATCAATATCAGGGTGAAGCCTAAGTTCTTCTAACGCCTCCTTGCCGTTGTCGGCCGTAATGACTTTCATCTGTTGCTCCTCCAATAATGTGCTCAAAGCAAACACATTGCGCATATCATCGTCTACCAGAAGCACCTTTTTCCCTTCCAATCCTCCGCTACTGAAGGCCACGGTGGGCTGGGGCAGCTTTTTGGTTTCTACTTCCTGCACTTTATAGAGAAACAATTCCATTTCATCCATTAGTCGCTCCATAGATTGCGTAGACTCCCGGATAATCACGCTCGAAAGTTTTTTTAGTTGGCGCTCTTTGGTCAGGTTGAGGTCTTCGTCGATGTACACAATCACGGGCAAGACCTTCGCGGCGCTGGCTTCTTTCAAGCGCCTTAGCGTTTCCATGCCTTGATCCAAATTTTTGCGGATGTCTACAATCAGGCAGTCATAATCATGCTGGGCAATGTGGTCGGTGGCATCCTGCTCCGAAACAACCACTTCCCATTTGAGGTCAGGATAGCGCTTTCCAAGCACCTGACCGATGGTATTTCGTTGAATAAACTCCCCGACCAATATCAGCACTTTCTTGATTTTAACATTCAATTGAGCTTCCAATAAACTAAATACCTTCTCTAAGTCTTGGGTTTTGACGGGTTTTTGGATAAACGCCTGCGCCCCCTCCAACGACAGACTTGAAGCATCTGCCCCCGAAATAACATGCACAGGAATGTGCTTTAATTGTTCGTTATTCTTAATCCAGGAAAGAATACTCTGCCCATCAACAACGGGCAACTGCACGTCAAGAATGATGGCCGACGGCTGATACTTCTGGGCATACCTCATTCCCTCGTCGCCTTGTAGGGCCACGATTGTTTTGTAGTTTTTATCGCGGGCTAAATCCCTGACAATCCCCGCAAACATGGGGTCGTCTTCGATAATTAGTATCACCAAATCGCCTTTTTCAATCGAATTTCGGTCGTCTTCTATTTTGGCCTGCGATACCATCTCTTTTTGAAAATCGGTCATGGAGAAGTTTCGCTTTTCGCTTATCGTCAGCGCTTCAGGGTTGGCAGCCACTGCTCCATTTGCGTTGGATTTGAGCGGTATAAAAACCGAAAAAGTGCTACCTTTCCCCACTTCACTTTGAAGTCTCACTTCTCCGCCCAGTCGTTTTACCAATTCTCTGATGATGGATAGCCCTAGGCCCGTACCACCATATCTACGGCTGGTTGAACCATCGGCCTGTTGAAATGCCTCAAAAATGAGCTGTTGTTTCTCGGCGGGAATTCCCACCCCCGTGTCCTCAACGCTGATAGCCAATACCTGTTCGGCCTTTTTCAGGGCGTCGGTGGTAAAGTCAGGTCGAGGCTCAATGGCCTTAAATGAAAGCGTAATTTGCCCGTTTTTGGGGGTAAACTTAAACGCATTGGACAACAGATTTTGAATGATTTGTTCTAAGCGCTGTTTGTCGGTGTGCAACGCTTCGGGAACCGAGGCCTCTACTTGCGTTAAAAAAAACACTCCTTTTTCGTCGGCCACTACCTCAAACAATTGCTTAATATCCCTTACAATATTTTTAACAGGTACACTTTCAAACTGGAAATCAATCTTCCCTGCTTCAATCTTCGACAAATCCAGAATATCATTGATGAGTTTTAACAGGTCGGTGCCCGATTTTCGAATCACGTTGGCGTATTCAACCTGTTTTTCGGTTAGGTTTTTTGATTTATTTTCCGACAGCAAGTTGGCCAAAATCAAAACGCTGTTGAGCGGGGTACGCAACTCGTGCGACATATTGGCCAGAAACTCTGACTTGTACGTACTTGTCACTTCCAACTCCTTGGCTTTCAAGGCCAATGCCTGTTTTGCTACTTCTAGGGCTTCATTTTTTTCTTCCAACTCTGAATTGATGTGTCTCAATTCTTCTTCTTGCACCCGCAACTCTTCTTCGGACGCCATCAGGCTCTCGGTTTGGTGCGACAATTCTTCGTTGGTCTGACGCAATTCATCCTGCTGATTCTCCAAAATTGCCTTTTGCGCTTTCAACTGTTCCAACAACTGGTCAATTTTAAGCCGAGACTGTATTTCATTGGCCGACAAGGAAATATCCTTAGATACTTTTTTCAAAAGCTCTATTTGATGGTCAGGAAATGGCGAGAAGGATGCTAGCTCGATTACACCTTTGAGTTCTTTACCGTACCAAAGTGGAATGCACGCAATTTCACCTGCTTTGGTAGCGCCGCTTCCCGACTCAATGGCCCAATAAGACGACGGAATTGACTTAGTGATACGTACTTGCCTTTCAAGCCCAGCTTGGCCTACCAATCCCTCTCCCAGCGCATAGGATTGGGGCGCTTGAGTGGGCAAAGCCACGGAGGCTTTCAGCACCAACTTTTGAGACTCATCAACTAAATATATTCCCCCCGCTGGTAGTTCCAAATAATCGGTAACGGCTTTTAAGGCCGATTGCCCAAGAGCTTCTACTGTATTGGTATTTTGAAGGGAGTCATTCAAAATCGTTAGCCCCGCCAGATACCAATTTCTTTCTTTGATAGATTTATTAAGTTCCTCAAGCTCGTCTATACTATTGCTGAGTCGATTTTCGATTTTCTTTCGGCTTTTAAACTCTAACGCATAAAAATAAGTAAGCACGGCGGCCACCAAAAACAGCAGAAATGTCCCTAATACGGTTTTACGGGTTAGGTTTTCAATGAGCATCTTCATTGAAGCCTCTCTTCTGGACAACTCATAACGTTCGGCGGTATACATTTTTTTTACCAGCATCCGCACGTTGTCCATTTCTTTCATCTCTCGTGCCGTAATTTCAATCAGGCTTTGCTGGTTCACCCCCCTTTCATTTTCTGGGGTAGAGCTCCACAATTGCATTAACAATTGCAATGATTGCTGTATTTGGGCCAATTGGGACAGCTTGAGCGGATTTTCCTGGAAATAGTTCGTTAAATTATCTTCTACCAGTCCAATATTAATCTGAGCTTGGTTAAATGGCAGCAAAAATCTTTTTTCGTTCGTGCTTCGATACGCACGTTGCCCCGTTTCCATATCGACGAGGAGCTTTTCCAGCGTCAGGAGCTGGTCAAGCATTTCGTTTTTTTCTTTTACCCATTCCGCCTCTTCGACTTGGCGCTGAATGGTATTAAAAAAAGAAATGCCCAAAAAGATACCAATCAGAATGGTACAAGCTGATCCAATAAGCAGCCAAGCGGCAATTGTGAGTTTCATAATTTGAGCGGGCATCAGTCATTTTGAGGAAATGACATCAATGGTGTTTAGCGTTAGAAAGGGTAATTAGTACTACTGTTTTTCTAAAGGTTACTAAACAAAATCAACGCCAAAGTTTCTCTGTTGCCAATAATATGCAAAAAAAACGCCTGTTGCTGGTCTTTATTCCGATTCAAAATACAGAAAATTCCGGTTTATAACCACTTTGACCCAAAAAACAGGGATATTAGTAACGGAAAATTATCAAGCGGTGAGCATTTAGGTATATTTTACCCTGATTTTTCAAATTTATATGTCGGACAAACACTAAAAACCAACCGTTTCTCTATGTCACAGTCACTCAAAACCGAAGATTTTCGCTTCGACGGCACCCGTACATTTCATCATAAAAAAACGGCCACTAAAATAGAAGACCTTTACGACGACAAAGCTGACTACGCCGCCCAACTGGCTGATTTTAGGACCACCATCGACGAGCTCCAAAGTCTTATGTACGCCCACAATCGGTACGGGCTTTTGGTGATTTTTCAGGCCATGGACGCCGCCGGAAAAGACAGTACCATCAAGCACGTATTGTCGGGGGTGAATCCTGTGGGGGTCAAAATCCAATCTTTCAAACGACCTTCCGACAATGAACTAGACCATGATTTTTTGTGGCGGCATTTGCTTTCACTGCCCGAACGCGGCAACATTACCATCTTCAACCGGAGTCATTATGAAGAGGTATTGGTCGTAAAAGTACATCCCGAAATCCTAACCAAGTCGCAGCGATTACCCAAAGAATTGACCAAAGATTTGGACAAAGTATGGAAACAACGCTACCAAGACATCGCCAATTTTGAAAAATACCTCTATCATAACGGCATCAGGGTGATTAAGTTTTTTCTGAACATCTCGCAACAGGAACAGGGGAAACAACTCATCGAACGCATTGAAGACCCTACCAAAAACTGGAAGTTTGAAGAGGACGACATCAAAGAGCGCGCCTATTGGAAAGACTACATGAACGCCTACGAAGAAGCCATCAACGCCACCGCCACCGAAAAAGCGCCTTGGTACGTAGTCCCCGCCGATGACAAGAAAAATATGCGGCTTATTGTTGGAAAAATTTTGATTGAAGAACTCAAAAACATGAATATGTCGTTTCCAGAAAGCACCCCAGAGCGGCACGCCGCCCTGCAAAAACTCATCGAAACGATTCATGAGCAGGATGCAAGTGCAGAGTGAGTGGGCAGTGGGTAGTGGGTAGTGGGTAGTGGGTAGTGGGTAGTGGGTAGAAAAAAGGTCACCACGGGAGAGCTATTCACTCTCCTGTGATGACCTTTTTTCTGTACTTTAATTACAGCCCTGTATAGCGGCTTGAAAGGTACCGCTCGTGTTTAGGTTTGTTTGGAATCCGGGAAGCAACAGTACGGCGTTTTGACCATAATAAGTGGCAGCCGCGCCATCTCCTACTTTATTGGTGGCATTGATTTGCAAACCTTTAGCGGTATTGGTTTGACCGGGAGCAATATCCAACAGCATGGAGTACAGATTCAATACCGCCGGACAAGGCGAGGGCAGTTTGTATTTCAGCAGAGAGAAATTGTTGACACCACTGGAGTAGTCATTCCACAAAAATGTGGTACCGTTGTCTGCGTATAATTCTACATTCGTAGACAAATTGGAGCCACTACTGGACAACGTTTCGATGCGCAGTGAATCATTCACAACGCTGACTGAAAGTTTATAATAACCGTACACATTACTTGCCGAAGCCACTCTGATATAATATACTTTGTTATTATGCACATAAGCATACCAATCTGTATCATTTTTGGAATCAAGGCACACTTCGGGGCTTAGATAATTTGCGGTACCAGTAATTGTGGCAGATGAGTAGGTATTATTAGGCTCTAAAAGGTCACATTCTAAGCTAACAGTGACAGAACCCGCTGCCGTTGTGCATCCGTTTACATCCATACATACCGCAGAATAGACCGTGGTGCCATTAGGAACTAAAGTACGGGTAGCGGGCGCGGAACCATTGTCCGTCCATTGGAGGGTCCCATTGCAGCCGGAGGCCGTCAAGGTTGTACTTTGGCCGGGCACAACGGAACTCGGCACCGCCGTGATTGCCGGAGGCGCCGGAGCGGTACTATTGGTAATGGTCAATACCCCGACACTTTTCGGACTTGTATAGGCCAGACCAGAGGAGGTTACCACAAATCGGTACGTACCCGAAGGAACGGATGCGGGAATCGTAACATTAGAAAAAGTGTACGATGAAAAGCCTGTTAAAGAAGCCAAATTACTCAAGACGACCGTTCCAGAAACCGCCTCTACCAGATGAAGTGACACTGTATTTTCTGAATAACAGCAAAAATTGGGGGAATATTTTACCGTTACTCCTCCCCCGCGGCAAATGGATGCCGACTTAAAATCAACCAGCAGCGGGCAGGTATAATATTTGTCTGACTCTGACTGGCACTCACCGCTCTGTACCGTTACAAAATACCCTCCAGGTTGATTGGTCGTTAAGGAAGACCCATTCCCTCCCGATACGGGCAGGAAAGGTCCATTGGAAGTAGGCGCATAATACCATTGGTAGGCAAAAGAAGGATCCGTCACGCTCGACGAAAGGGTAAAGTTACTGCCATCGTTACAGGCACCCGCCCCGGTTTGGCTAATGACGGGTTTAGCAACACTGCCTATCGTAACGGCATAAGGAGCCGAGGTTACGTCATACCCGTTTGGCCCCGTCACTCTCACGGTATAATTTCCGCTAACCGCAGCAGTATACCCATTGCTTGTGCCTCCTGTAGCATTTCCATCACGGTACCACTGATAATTATATCCCGCGCTTTCAACCAAAAGTAAACTTGTACCGCATTGCCGGGGAAATGCCTCCCAAATTTGAGGGATTGGCATACATCCCGTACCGGTAACGGTAAAATTATAGCTGCCCACTACCGTTGTGAAGTATGGAGTGATCCCGGAGATCCTGATCTGAAAAGTACTGCCAATTGAAAGTGATGCAGGTACCCGTACTATCATTGGGTTGGCCGGGGAGCTAATGGGATAGGAAGTGATATAATTGCCCGTCACGGAATTGTAGAGCGCTACATTTAGGTTTCGGTTACCGCTCCATGTCCCGGCGATTGTATAAGGAATCTCTACCGAGCCGCCCGCGCAGGCATTCAGGGTGACGGGAGTCGAAAGGGTAAGGGTGGTGGCCGCATTCACGATCACATTAACCGTGCCGTTTGTCACCCCGCTGCCGCAACTGCTTGCAAAACCTGTTAAATAATACCTCCGATTCTGCTCTGGCGTTACATTGAGCGTATACGTCGAATTGTTAGTGGTAATGCGACGTGTATATGTATCGTCTGAATACTGAAATACAAATGGAGGCTGTCCTGTCATGGTCACCGTCAACGGAACCGTTTGGCCGGGAGCACTGACCACGTCAGCATTTGTCCCATTGGCATTCGTGAGCGTTGCCGTACCGCTGTTGGTAATGGAAACCGAGGAAGAACTTACAGAGCAATTCCCTGTTTTCTTAGTAACTACGACATAATAATCGCCCACAGCAGTCGCCGCATAACTTGTCGAACCGGCACCGCTGATCAACGAATAGGTGTTCCCACTGGAAGGCCAATAATACCACTGATAATCATACACCGCAGGATCAGCCGGAGTAGCACTTAAGGTTACCGAGCCGCCGTTGCAAACCGCGCCGCTTGTAGGCGTGATGCTCACCGGCGGCATTGTCACTTCCACAGAGGTAGCGGCCGAGGTAGAAGTATAGCCTGTAGCCGTATTCGTCACCTGCACCGTATAGGCCCCCGTTTGAGGAGCATAATAGTAATAATCCGTTGCTCCTGAAATACTGCTGCCGTTTTGGAACCATTGATAGGTATAACCGCTGCCGGTCGGATAGGCATACAACAGTGCACTTCCACACTGCACGGACGAAATGCCACTCCGAATTGTAGCGGTGGGCGGACATCCGGTACTCGTGACCGTCAATTGGTAAGTGCTTGTGACATAATCGAAGGATGGTAATCTTACATATACCCTGACCTTGTAGGTTGCATTAAGGGTCAAAGCCGTGGATAGTGTATAACGAATGGGATTTTGTGAAAAACTACTTTGATAACTGTTTGATACATAGTTATTATTGGCATCTGCCAATTCTACCTGTAGTATGCGGTCATTGGTCCAGGTACCGGTAGTAGTGTAAGGAATTTCAATCGTGCTCCCCGCGCAGACGTTCAGGCTAGCCGGCATAGTGAGTGTCAATTTGGTAGTGGGATCCACAACGATATTCACTGAATTGCTGCTGCCGCTATTAGAGCAGTTGTTCGACCTAATGTCGCTAAGATCATAACTGCGGTTTTGCTCGGGTTGAACCGTAATGAGGTGCGGATTAGCGGTCGCTGACATATTTTTATAATTCGACCCATCAAACAACCGGAATGTCCACGGTCCCTGCCCCGTAAAAGTGGCTTTCAGTTGAGCCGTGGTGCCCGGTGTAATCACCTGAGAGCTGCCGCCTGACAGTGTGGTAAGGGTCGCAGTGGCATAATTGTTCACATTAATGGAGCCTGATGCCGTACACCCGCCTTTACTGTATTCTGCCTGATAATTGCCCGTCGTTGTGGCCGTATAGGTAGCAAGGCTAGCCCCTGAAATCGGAACCCCGCTTTTGTACCATTGCCAAGTGCCGCCCGTTGTGGCCGCAGCGGCCGTCAGTACCGCCGAGGTATTGCTCCCGCACAGTACAGGATTGGGAGAAGTGATCGTGACGGGGGCTGCAATCAACGTAATCGTCTGTACCGCAGAGGAATCAATGTAGTTGGCCGCCGCGTTGGTCACTTTTACGTAGTAATTTCCCGGTTCATACGCATAAAAACCCAAAGAAGTAGCCCCGGACAGGGTAACCCCGTTACGAAACCACTGATAATTTGAAGTGCCGTTGACAGGATTACCGGTAGAAAGATACACGGAACTGCACGCCTGATTGGCTGGGGAAACATAGACGATCGGCTTCGGCATACATCCTACGCTATTGACCGTTAATATATACGAGCTGATCACCGGTCCCGCTACGCTTGCCGGTATGATGGGCAAAACAGCGACCCTGTATTGGCTGAAAGGAGTCAAAGAACTTGGAAGCGTAACGCGCAAAGGACTGTCGGACTGCCCGGAGAAAGACGTAACGGTCGATCCGTCGAGTTCGTTGAGCAATCGAACCGTCAGGTTTTTTGGTCCCGACCAGGTGCCTACAGTCGTATAGGGAATGTCAATGGTACTTCCCGCGCACACGTTCAGCGTAGTTGGGGTCGGCAACGTAACGGAAGTCGTTGCATCCACCACGACCCGCACACTGCCTGCCAGATCACTGCTAGTAGAGCCGCATGTATTATTCCCCACATAATTTAATCTATAGCGGCGGTTTTGATCGGGAGTCACCGTCAATGTATAGGGATTGGCAGCAACATTATTGACGTATTTGTCACTTATTCCGTCATTGTACGAAAAATAAAAAGGGCCTGTGCCCGTAAAGTTCACCTTCAATGAGGCACTTTGTCCGGGAGTGACGCTGATTATTCCACTGGGGTCATTGTTTTGATCGGTAAGGGTCGCATACGGAGTGGAGGCTACCCGAAACGGATTGGCAGTCGTGGTGGTGGCTCCTTCCGTCACGAGCACTCTGTAAAAACCCGTTGTGCTCGTCGTAAGCGTATCATTTGTTTGGCCTGATTGATTGGTATAGGTACAGGTCAGGCAGGAAGCGTATTGCCATTGGTAGGTGTACTGTGCACCCTGCGGCTGCACCACCAGCGTGGCGGAGGTATTGCCGTTGCACAAAATGGGATTTACGGATGAAATCGTCGCGGTAAAAGTAGACAGTGTTTCTTTTGGAGGTTTCGCTTTCCCATCTTTAAGGGCTTGCGCCCAAATCGCCGCCAACTCGGCACTGTTGTCTGGACAAGCTTCTACGCGTACTTTGGGAGAAGTCCCAGTCATTTCAGAATTACTGACCGTCACAGAATAGTTTCCAGCCCTGCGCACCGGCAAAGTATTGGTAACCGTCGTTTCCACTGGTTGACCGTCTAAAAACCATTGGTAGGAAAATCCCGGCTCGTGAAGACTGGCCCGCAGGGTCATCTGGCTGCCTTCGCAGAAATAGGGGGAGCTGGTAAGATTCTCAAGGCTTAGTTGAACATTGACAGACGTTTTTTCCTGGGCAGCGGCGGTAAAAGCGAAGAAGAAAATGAGGCAGTAGATAAAAATTTTTTGCATACGAAAATAAATGTAAATCGGCTTTAGGTGGAAGGCAAGACCCTGTAAAGGGTAAAAGTTAGACGAATGAAACTGCAAATAGATACTTATTTTTTAAAAATTATCGGCAAAGGGCACCTATTTGTCCACCCACTCTATTCATCATTACAAAGCGATAACTTCAAACATAAAAACCACCTCATAGAGTAAAAAAGAAAGTACCTCTCTTTCAATCCGATAAACAACATATTGATAATCAACAACTTTCAATACTTTAGATTGCCATAATTATTTATTTCGCTACTAAAATACCGAAGCCTGGCTCTGTATTCATAGAAAAAAAAGCCCCCCTGAGCGGCACACCGCCCAGCAAAAACTCATCGAAACGATTCATGAGCAGGATGCAAGTGTAGAGTGAATGGGAAGAAAAACACCATTCAGACCTGACTTTCAGAGAACTGAGGAACGGGAATAGCGTGAAATTAATCTTGCCAATTTTGCGTCAATCTCCTCTTCCGTAACACCGCCATGATAACAAATCATTCGCTTGATTTCCAGACGCTTTAGCTTTTTTACGGACTCCACCGCAGCCCCTAAATCTAGGGTAAAAGCAGGATTGGCGATTTCAAATTCACCATGCTCAATTACCAGCGCATCTGCCGCAATGAGCGTTTGGCTCTCCGGTACGTAAAGCGACACATGTCCCGGCATGTGGCCAGGAGTGTTTATAATTTGCACGCCTTCCATAAAGGTTTCACCTTCCGAAAACACGGCATCCACCTCAACACTTTGAACATTTTTCAGCAGCTCCTGAAAATACAAAGCTCCTGATTTTTGGTCTTCAGGCAAAGACTCAAACAAGCTTTCAGCCTGCATTAAACGCACCGATTTTTCTTTTCCACTGATATAAGGAGCTTCAATGACAGGCGCATAAACGGCCAAGGCAGGATAGCGATTTTTTAATTCTGCCAAGCCCCCTAAGTGGTCGATGTCGTGATGGGTGATAAAGACGCCCGTCAGTTCCTGAAGTGATAGGCCCTGTTTCTGAGCGGCCTCTTCAATGAGCGGCATAAATCCAGCATAACCGCAATCTACCAATATCATTTGGTGTTCGTTCTTTACAATAACGAGATACAGAGCATCTTCTTTGCCGTTATAGTCAAACCTTACCTCAAGAACGTACACGACAACACTGCTTGCCATCATAACAATGCCTAACTTTTTCGTTTTTTTAATGATGATTTATTCAACAAATATATTGATAAAATAAAAGGGGATAGCTTCGTCAGCTACCCCCTCCATTGAATTTTATTTAAAGGTATTCCCTACCAGAAAATCCAGTAAATCAGACTAAACGTAGCCACTACCGCGATAGCACCGTAGCGGAATGTAGGCGTGACCTTAAACCATTCGGGGCGCACCTCGAAGGCGTTGGGTTGATTTTTGCCTTTAGATTGTGCCAAACTGATGGCTACGTGTACGGCTGAGCAAATCCAGAATACTACACCCATACGGTTGAGGAACGGGAAGGCAGGATATAAATTCTCAATCACCGCCGACAACGCAATACTCAACACCGCCGCCGCCAAAGCACCGTTGGCGGTTGCTTTTTTCCAGAAGAAACCCAGCAAGAAAATACTCAGAATACCAGGCGAAATGTAGCCCGTGTAGACCTGAATGTACTCAAATGCCTGTCCGAAATTGGCCAATAATGGACTCACCATCAGGGCAATGATGAAGGCCACAACAATGGCCACGCGCCCCGTCCAAACGGTTTGTTTTTCGGTAAGGTTTTTGTTGAAAAATTTGTTGTGAATATCAAGCATATAGATGGTCGAGATGCTGTTGGCTTTGCCCGCCAAACTCGCCACAATCGCCGCCGTCAGGGCCGCAAAGGCCAAGCCTTTCAAACCAACAGGCAACAGATTCAATAAAACTGGGTACGCATTGTCGGGTTTTACGATACCGTTTTGGGTAATGCCGTTAACAATCGACGCATCGGCGTTTTCTTGAAACAACACGTAAGCGGCCAAACCAGGCAAAACCACGATGAATGGCATCATCATTTTCAGAAATGCCGCGAACAAAACACCGTTACGGGCCGTATTGATGTCAGCGCCAAGCGCGCGTTGGGTCATGTATTGATTACAGCCAAAATAGTTGAGGTTGTTGACCCACTGCCCGCCGATGATAAACATCATGATGCCCGGCAACTGATTATAAGCATCAATAAACCCACCGCGCCCATCGTGGACTTGGTACTGTCCGGGCGAGAAAATCATGTGCAGGTGGCTATCGGCTTTTTCACGAATCAAACTCAATCCTTCCAACACCCCCGAACCAGTACCGACTTTATCGGAAAGTAAATCCAAGGCCAGATACGTGGTAGCCAAACCACCGAAAATCAAGCAAACCACCTGAATCACATCGGTATAGCCGATTACCTTCATGCCGCCAAGGGTAATGATAACGGCAAAGGTGGTCAGGAAGATAGCACAAGGCATGAAGGCGAAGCCCGTCATTTTTTCTAAACTCAATGCACCAAGGTAAATGATGGATGTGAGGTTAACGAAAATGTAGAGAAACAGCCAAAACACGGCCATAATCGTCGCTAGTCGCTCATTGTAGCGTTTGGCGAGAAATTGCGGCATGGTGTAAATCTTGTTGTTGAGGTACATCGGTAGAAAATACACGGCCACGATAATGAGCGCTACACCGCCCAACAATTCATAAACCGAAATGGCAATCCCCAACTGAAAGGCTTGTCCGCTCATGCCAATAAACTGCTCGGCCGAGATATTGGACGCGATGATGGAAGCCCCGATAGCCCACCAAGTGAGGGAGCCTTCGGCCAGAAAAAAGTCTTTGGAATCGGCGGTCTGTTTGCCTTTGTGTTTATATACCCAATAGCCGTAGCTCGACACAATCACAAAATAAATGAGGAAGATAACGTAATCAAGGGTTTCAAGTCCAAGGGTCATAGGAAGCGAGGGTTGGAAGAATTAAAAATCAATAATCGACATATTTTTTAATTATACTTTATTTTTATTCCATTCATTTCTTTATCATGCTGAAAGAATCTAAAAGCCAAGAACCAATGCGTAGAAAATAGATTCTTACAGAATGACAAAGCTGTTTAGCATCCTTGCCCGTAGTAGGCATTTTTGCCGTGTTTGCGTTCAAAATGTTTCATACGCAACGTGTCTTTAATGCGTGGCGTTTGGGGATTGATTTGCAGCGTCAGGTACGCCATACGGGCTACTTCTTCCAGTACCGCCGCGTTGTACACCGACTTCTCGGCGGTCTTGCCCCACGTAAACGGCCCGTGATTTTGCAGAAGTACCATTTCCATTTCTTTGTGCGACAATTTACGGGCGTCAAATACTCCAAAGATTTGATTACCCGTTTCGTACTCATAATCCCCCTGAATCATTTCGTCCGACAGCACTGGCGCACACGGAATATCTTGGTGCGTATGGTCAGCGTGGGTAGTGCCGAAGATAGGAATATCAATACCCGCTTGCGCCCACGCCACCGCGTAGGTGCTGTGCGTGTGCGTGATACCGCCGATGTCGTCCCAAGTCTTGTAGAGCAACGCGTGCGTCTTTGTATCCGACGACGGGCGCATCTTCCCCTCCACCACCTTGGCATCGTAGTCCATGATGACGATGTCTTCGGGTTTCAAAAACTCATACGGTACGCCGCTGGGCTTGATGGCAAAAACGGCTTTATCACGGTCTACCGCGCTTACGTTACCAAACGTAAACAGTACCAACCCCAGCTTCGGCAGCTGCATATTGGCTTCGTAACATTCCTGTTGTAATGATTTGTACATGGTTTTTGAGGGCTATTTCAATTCCAACACAACCACCGATACGGGTGGCAATTTGACCGTCAGCGTATTATTTTTCAGGCTTGCCCCGCTAAAGGCCGCTGGCTGAATTTTATTGGGATTTTCAAAGGTATTGTAATCTTGTACTTTGGCAGAAGTAAGAATGCGGCCCGTCACGCCTGAGGCATTTACCCCCGTAACATTGATGGTGATTTCCTGCGCTTTATTGGGGTCAATATTGACCAATGACACATGAACCGCACCATTTTTATCGCGTGATGCTGAAACCGAAATCGCGGGTAATTTTTCATTGCCAAACGTGTAATCATTTGACTGAACCTCCACGGGCAACATCGTCGCGTCTTGGTGAACGTTGTACATTTCCAATACGTGATAGGTAGGCGTCAGAATCATTTTTTCTTCGTTGGTCAAAATCACCGATTGCAACACGTTGACTACCTGTGCTAAATTTGCCATACGCACACGTTCGCAATATTTATGGAAAATATTGAGCGTTGCCCCTGCCAAAACGGCATCGCGCATGGTATTTTGCTGAAACAAAAAGCCTGGATTGGTGCCGGGTTCTACGTCGTACCAACCGCCCCATTCGTCCACGACCAACGCCACTTTCTTAGCCGGGTCATATTTGTCCATGATGGTGCTGTGGCGTTTAACAAGCTCATCCATCAGCAGCGCCTCTTTCATGGTTTTGAAATACAACTCTTCGGTAAAGGTCGTTGAAGGGCCTTTCTGTTTCCAGTCAATGACCGAATAGTGGTGCATCGCTATTCCTTCGAGCATGTTGTGCGGAATCTCCCGCATGAGCGTTTCTGTCCAATTATAGTCATTGTCGCTGGCCCCCGAAGCAATCCGAAACAGTCGTTCGTTGTTCTCAAACGACGCATTCATAAACGTAGCGTACTGACGGTAAATGTTGGCATAGTAGTCGGGTTTCATGTTGCCACCACAGCCCCAGGCTTCGTTGCCGACACCCCAATACCGCACTTTCCACGGATTTTCGCGACCATTTTTTGCCCGTAAATCCGACATCGGACTTACGCCTTTGAAGTTGACATACTGCACCCAATCTGCCAAATCCTTTACCGTTCCGCTGCCTACGTTTCCTGCCAAATAAGGCTCGGTTCCAATCAACTCGCACATATTCAGGAAGTCGTGCGTACCAAAGCTGTTGTCTTCGGTTACGTTTCCCCACCAAACGTTCACAATTTTAGGGCGGTTTGCTTTGGGACCGATGCCGTCTTTCCATTGATATGTATCGGCAAAACAGCCTCCGGGCCAGCGCAGATTGGGGATTTTCATCTTTTTCAGCGCATTGACCACGTCCATCCGTACGCCGTCTTTGTTCGGAATTTTGGTATTATTTTCCCCCACGTATAAACCGCCATAGATGCACTTACCGAGGTGTTCGGCAAAATGCCCGTAGATGTGTTTGTTAATGGTATGTTTCCCTAGATCACCGCTGAGGGTTACTTTGTTTTGGGCAAAGACCGTGCTTGACGTCAGCAGGAAAATGATACCTGCGCTTTTTAGAAAATATCTCATCGTAAAAGAGGGTTTAGACGCTTTCAGCGTGACAAAATAGTTTTATTTAAACGTTGCATCACTCCAACGCAACTCATTCTTCAACTGCCGAATGGTGGTATTTTTATCAATAACGACCAATTCTACGCCAAACATCTCCGCAAAATCTTCGATGTATTCCGTTGTGAGGTTTTGGCTGTATACGGTGTGGTGCGCGCCGCCTGCCAAAATCCAAGCCTGCAAACCGACTTCCATGCTTGGTTGCGGCTTCCAAAGTGCCCGTGCCGTGGGAAGTTTGGGGAACGTTTCGGTGACTTCAACGGCTTCTACTTCATTGACCAACAGACGAAAACGGTTGCCCATATCAATCAGCGACACATTGAGCGCGGGCCCAGGTGCTGCATTAAATACCAATCTTACGGGGTCTTCTTTGCCACCAATGCCGAGTGGATGCACTTCGCATTTTACGGCTCCCTGCGCAATCGACGGGCAGATTTCGAGCATGTGCGAGCCAAGTACCATCGGATTGGCGGGGTCAAAATGATAGGTATAATCTTCCATAAAAGAGTTGCCGCCTGCCATGCCGCTCGCCATCACTTTCAGGGCACGCACCATCGCCGACGTTTTCCAGTCCCCTTCACCGCCGTAGCCGTAGCCCGCCGCCATCATGCGCTGCGAGCCAATGCCCGGTAGCTGACGCATTCCGTGCAAATCTTCGAAGGTATTGGTATAAGCCGAAAAATTACCTTCTTCTAAAAAGGCTTTCAATCCCAATTCAATACGGGCCGCCTCGACCAACGACTGACGCATGAAACCGCCGTTTCGGAGCGAATCCATGAGTTCGTAGGTATCTTCGTATTCTTGCATCAACGTAAAAATATCGGCTTCCGAAATTTGGTTGATGTACTTCACCAAATCTCCGACGCCGTGGGTATTGACCGAAAACCCAAAGGTCATTTCGGCCGCTACTTTATCGCCGTCGGTAACGGCCACTTGCCGCATATTGTCGCCAAAACGCACCACTTTCATGGTTTGCATTTCGTACTTAGCCGCCGCAACCCTGCTCCACACGTTGATTTTTTGGAGTACATCGGCCTGTTGCCAATGTCCCACAACTACTTTGCGATTTAACCGCATCCGCGACATGATAAACCCAAATTCACGGTCGCCGTGCGCCGATTGGTTGAGGTTCATAAAGTCCATGTCGATTTCATTGAACGGAATATCGCGGTTGAATTGTGTATGCAGGTGCAACAGTGGTTTTTGGAGACAATTCAAACCCCGAATCCACATTTTGGCGGGCGAGAACGTGTGCATCCAAGCCACAATCCCGATGCAGTTAGGGGCCACGTTGGCCTCCTGACAAATCGCATAGATTTCATCAGGTGTTTTGACCACGGGTTTAAACACCACACGAACAGGAATTTGCGGAGAATCGTTAAACGAATCGGCAATAATTTGGGAGTGTTCATCCACTTGGCGAAGCGTTTCTTCACCGTACAAATGCTGGCTACCTGTGACAAACCAGACTTCAAATTTTTTGAGCATGTTAAGCGATTAAAATGATAGCATCTAATAGATTTTTTGCGTTCAAACCCCTCAGGTTTATTCCCATTTGAGGCACTTTTTAGAATTAACCATGCAAATAGTACATCCCAATGTAACAATTGCATTATTAATCCCTAAAAAATCCCTTTTTCAGCGAAACTTCCCAGAGCCACGTATTTCTGATATAAACTTTGATAAACCGCTACTTTCTCGGCATTTGGATGGTATTCGGCATCAAAACCTGAACCCATCGCTGCTTGCGCGGCCTCCATGGAGGGGTGAATTCCCGCGGCTACCGACGCACACATGGCCGCTCCTAAGGCACAGGCTTGGTCTGAACTTGCTACTTTGATGGGCATGTTGAGCACATCGGCCAGTGTTTGCATCACAAAAGGTGATTTTTTGGCTACGCCGCCAATCCCAATCACTTTTTTGATGGCCACTCCTTCCTGATAAAAACGGTCAACAATCGCCCTTGAGCCAAAGGCCGTGGCTTCTACCAACGCCTTGAATATTTTAACGGCATCGGTACTCAAATTCATCCCCGAAATCGTGGCTTTCAAGGTGTGATTTGCATCGGGCGTACGGCGGCCGTTAATCCAATCCAACGCCACTACGTCATTTTCGGTAACGGGTAGTTTAGCCGCCTGTTCTGATAAATAAGGGATTAATTTTTTGCGTAATTCAGCGGCGGCTTCCTCGCCCAACAACGCTCTGACTGGCTCCACAATTACTTGCTGAAACCACGCGTACAAATCGCCAAAGGCCGATTGGCCCGCTTCCATGCCCAACATACCTGGGATGATAGAGCCATCGACCTGACCGCAAATACCGCGAATCAGTAAGTGTCCGATTTCTTCATTGGGTGCAATAATCATGTCGCAAGTAGACGTTCCCATCACCCGCACGAAGGTGTACGGGTCAATCTCAGCCCCCACCGCGCCCATGTGCGCATCAAAGGCCCCAACGCCAATCACGACGTCGGCAGGGATGCCCAATTTCGTAGCCCACTCCGCCGAAATCATCCCCATCGCTTCGTCAGACGTGTAGGTATCTTTAAATAAGCGTTGACGCAAACCCGCCAATTGAGGCTCCAATTCAACCAAAAACTCCTCCGAAGGCAACCCCTGAAATTCCTCGTTCCACATGGCTTTGTGGCCCGCCGCACAGCGCGAGCGTTTCAACGTCAGCGGGTTGGTATCTCCCGTCAAGACCGCCGAAATCCAGTCGCAATGCTCCACCCACGAAAACGCCCGCGCCCGTACTTGGCTATCGACGCGAATCGTCCGCATGATCTTAGCCCAATACCATTCGGAAGAATAAATCCCTCCGACGTATTTGGTATAATCCACGTCCCAGTGGTGGGCCAATTGGTTGATTTCTTCGGCCTCCGCGTTGCCGGTATGGTCTTTCCAGAGAATAAACATTCCGTGGGGGTTTTCCGAAAACTCAGGTAACAGCGCGAGCGGCGTGCCATTTTCATCGACCGCTACGGGCGTAGAGCCTGTAGTATCCACCGAGATTCCTTTGACATTTTGGCACACCTCCTCCGATACCCCCGCCAACGCCCCTTTGATGGACGCTTCCAGTCCTTCCAAATAGTCGAGTGGATGCTGGCGAAATTGTGAAATTTCGGGCGCACAGTAAAGCCCCTTTTTCCAGCGTGGATATTCAAAAACGTGCGTCCCCACGGCCGCCCCCGTATGAGCGTTGACGACCAAAGCCCGAACCGAATCGGTCCCATAATCTACTCCAATAACGTACTGATTCTGCATTGTTTTTCTAGGTGGTTACTGGCATGAAGTACCAAAAATTATTAAAGTTACTTTCGTATTTTTCTTTGTTCAAACGGTACAAAACAGCCTTTTTGGTAGCCGAATTGGCATTTTTCTCGCCCGTATCCAGCAACAGCCCCGTCGACAAAATCTTGCGACTGAAATTGCGGCGGTCGAGTTTCAAATCATAAATAGCTTCGTATAGTTTTTGTAATTGAGGAATGGTGAATTGTTGGGGCAACAACTCAAATCCAATCGGATGCAACGCCGCCTTATACCGCAGGCGTTCGAGTGCGAGTTGAACCATTTTTTCATGGTCAAAAATCAACTTCGGCATCTGCTTCAAGCTAATCCAGCACGCACTATGCGACTTTACGGATTCCTCATCGTGGTTATGAATGTTGATGAGCGCAAAGAAAACCACCGAAAGGGTGCGCTCTACGGGGTCGCGGTCTACTTTACCAAACGTCTGCAATTGCTCCACGTAAATGTTGTGCAAGCCCGTCAGTTCATGTAAAATTCGTTCGGCTCCTACCTCCAAATCTTCCTCCTCATTTACAAATCCTCCCATCAACGACCACTTGCCTTTTTCGGGCTCAAAACGCCGCTTAATCAACAATAATTTAAGCTCTTCTCCATCAAAACCGAAGATGATACAATCAATGGCCACCAAAAGTCGAGTGGAGTGTGCGTAACTTTTCATTATAAATGTGTCAAAACAACACAATAATAGGGGCTTTTTTATTACTTTTCAACTACTTTCTTGAATTTTTTAACAGGAAAGTAAACAATGAAGTATTTATATGACTTTAAATAAGCCATCCTTTCGGGTTTGAGAACCCGAACGCACCCCTAAAAAACAGGTTGATTTGCTCAAAAAAGCCGCACTACATCGTACCCAAAACGCAGAATCAGGGCAAAAATAACGACTAAAAAAATGTTACGGATAAAGGCATTACCCCGCAAAATAGCCAAGCGGCTTCCCAAATAAGAACCTAATATATTACAGGCCATCATGGGTAGGGCAATGTCAAATTCAACGTATCCTTTCCATATAAAAAACACCAGCGAGGCAATATCTGCTACCACATTGATGATTTTAGCCACCGCCGACGCCCGCAGAAATTGATACCCAATCACGCTCACAAACCCAAAAACCAACAAACTGCCCGTGCCCGGCCCCACAAACCCGTTGTAAAAACCCGTTGCCATCCCAATCAGCAGCGCGTACCATTGTAGACGAACGATGGATACTGGTAAATTTTCGTGATGGCCCAGGGTTTTGTTGGAGTAAGAATAAATCGCTATGGCCGCCATCAAAAACAAAATGATGGGCTTCAAAACCTCCGCTTTCAGGTGACTGGCAATGGTTGCCCCCAAAAACGACATCACGGCCGTACCCGCCGCGGTAATGAGTACCACGCGCCAAGGCACTTCTACTTTACGGGCGTACTGATACCCGGCCACGCTGGTGCCCATAAACGAGGCAAAACGGTTGGTGCCAATCACTTGCGAAACCGAAAAGTGAGGAAATAAAATAAAAAGCGCGGGGACCTGCACCAAGCCGCCGCCGCCCACAATAGAATCTACAAAACCAGCCAACAAGGCGGCTAACGAAGCGATAAAAATGTCCAAATTCGGTGGGTTAAAGTATGCGGTGGGGCACTGCAGCTTTGCTCCCTGCCCCTCTGCGTGAATACTTGAAATTATATTATATAGAACTACGGAACAGTTTGATGGCAATGGCAATCAGAATCAGGCCAAAAATCTTGCGCAAAACGTCGGTGCCCGCCACACCCAATTGTCCTTCAATCCAGGCCGATGAGCGCAACACCAGATAAATAAAAATCAGGTTGATAAGAATGGCAATGATGATATTGATTTCCTGATAAGCCGCTTTTAGTGACAAAATCGTGGTCATCGTTCCTGCCCCCGCAATCATCGGAAACGCAATCGGCACAATCGACGTAGCGTTGCTGTGTACGGCATCGTGCTTGAAAATATTGCGCCCCAAAATCATTTCGAGTCCAATCAAAAACAAAATCAACGCCCCCGCTACGGCAAACGACGCCACATCGACGCCAAACAGTTTCAGAATTTCTTTCCCCAAATACAAAAATGCAATCATCATTCCGCCCGAAACCAGCGTAGCGCGACGGGCGTTGATGGCTCCCGCTTTTTTTCGGAGGTCGATAATGACGGGGATTGAACCCAGAATATCAATGACCGAAAATAAAATCAACGTGACGGAAAGAACCTCTTTGAAATTGACAGAGTACATAGATAAGTTGGCGGTTTACAGTGAACAGTCGGCAGTAAATGATGGCAAATTTACGATTAAATCTTATGGTTATGAGCCCTCAATTACAAACGGCTCACTATAAACTGTTTTTTGTCCGTTTATCCCTGATTTTTACCGTTTCCAAAATAAAATTTAAAAAATTAGCCAAGTACCTTGCATCGCAAAGTACCTTACATTAACTTTGTACTGTTGATTACCTATAACACAGCCATTTTAAACAATTACTGAGGAGACAGAAGTGAGGAGTGAAGAGAGTGAATACAGTAAATTTTAAAATTCTCACTACTCACTCCTCGCTTCTGTCTTCTGAATTTTTACAGCCATGACGTTCAATCAAAAATTTCCAAAACATGACAACAGCATGAATATTGAGAACGCTCAAGTGCAAATGCGAAAAGGAATCCTAGAATTCTGCATTATGCACATCATCTCTCGGGGCGAAGTATACGCCTCCGATATGCTCGATGAACTGACCTCCGCCAAGATTATGGTCGTGGAAGGTACGCTTTATCCGCTCCTGACCCGGCTCAAAAACTCGGGCCTGCTCGATTACAAATGGGTAGAATCCTCCTCTGGCCCCCCGCGTAAGTATTATATACTGACTGATATGGGCAAACAGTTTCTGGAAGAAATGCAAAAAACCTGGATTGAGCTTTCTGACTCTGTTCATACGATTGTGTTGAAAACACAGGATTTAGGAGCAAAGAATGAGCAACAGCCAACCAACTAACATTTAACAATCAAGGAAAACTGTTAACTGATGCGCACGCATCCATTGCCATGAAAAAGACTATCAGCATCAATATCGCCGGTCTGATTTTTTACATCGAAGAAGACGGCTACGATAAATTAAGAAATTACCTAAACTCAATCCAGAAGTACTTTTCGTCGTACGAAGATAGCAAAGAGATTATCTCTGACATCGAAGGGCGAATTGCGGAGAAGTTTTTGAACCGACAAAAAGCCGCCGACACGCAAGTGATTGCGCTGGAAGACGTCGAAGAGCTCATCAAAAGTATGGGAACCGTGGCTGACTTTGAAGCCATCGAAGAGGAAGAAGATTTGGCGGCACAGACCGCCGCAAGCAGCCAACAGGCGGCTAGCTTCAGCCAAGCTTCGGCGGGCAATCCCGAACCTGCAGCCCCCAAAAGCGCCCCCTCAGCGCACACAACTCCCCGTAAGCTCGTTCGCGATACAAAGCGCAAATTATTGGGTGGCGTGTGTGCGGGCATCGCCCATCATTTCAATGTTGACCCGCTTTTCGTTCGTTTGCTGTTCCTGCTTTTCTTTTTAGGACTTCCTGCCATCAGCGGCGGCGTATTTGGTGGCGACAGCGCTGAGTTTTTCGGTCCATTGAGCGGATTTACTTTCTTGCTGTACGTTGCTTGCTGGGTTTCTTTCCCAGGTTCCGATGCGCTGGAAGAAGACAAAAACATCAAGAAATTTTACCGAAATCCTGACCAAAAAGTAGTAGGTGGGGTAGCGGCTGGGGTAGCGGCTTACTTCGGAGTTGACTTAGGAGTGGTTCGTTTTATTTGGGTTCTGAGCATTTTGTTCTTCGGCACTGGTCTCCTTTTGTACATCGTGTTGTGGCTTATTACGCCCAAAGCCAATACTTTGACCGAAAAAATGGAGATGAAGGGGCAACCCATTACGCTCGAAAACATCGAAACCAACGTCAAGAAGGCCCTTCAACCCGAACAAAAAGAAGAAAATATTGCCACCAAACTGCTTTTGTTTCCCTTTCGGGCGGTGGCGATGGTATTCAGCGGATTAACGCCCCTGATGAAATTCTTGGTGGTTATCATGCGCATCTTTGCGGGACTGATTATGTTTATCATTGGCGCGGGTGCCTTACTTGGATTGGTTACGGCGCTTTTCGCGGTATTCGGATTAGGTACGTGGGACTTCGGGCAAATCGACAACGAACTCATGCCGCTTAATTTCTTCATCGGCGAAGTATCTCCCGTAGCTTACATTTTTGCCTTTCTGGCCATTGGGGTCCCTTTTGCCACGCTGGCTTGGTTGGGAATCTCGTTGTTGACCAAAGAAAATAAATTTACCCCTGCGGTTTGGCAAACCTTGCTCGGACTCTTTTTGGCAGGCCTTTTGGGAAGCACCATCTTTGGATTCCAGTACGGCGCTAACTTCCGCCGCGAAGGAACGGTCGAAAAAGAACAAACCTACAAGCTGCCCGCCACGCCGATTTTGCTGGACGTCCACGAGGAAAACTCCGAAGACGGTTACAACAATACGCAACTGGATTTAGAAGGCTACGAAAGTACCGATGCCAAAGTGGCGTTTAGGTTCCGTTCGCAAGGACGCTCACGTCAGGATGCCGAGCGCAACGCTTCCAATATCTTATACAACATCAACCAAACGGATTCTACGCTGGTTTTTGACGAAGATTTTAGTCTTTCCGACAAATCGCCGCGTTTCCGGGGGCAGAGTGTGCGCCTGACATTGTACTTCCCGTACGCCAAAACCTTCCGAATGACCCGCGATTTCTATGACCATTTTTGGGGAGTCCGGAATCAAATTCAATATGAATATGATTTGGACATCAACGAAGAAATGTTCAAAAATATCCGCTGGGCCATCAAACCTGATTCGGGTCTGGTTTGCCTTGACCGTCCCATCTCCGTTCGTGAAGAATCGCGCAACAACGACGACTCGGACGACATGGACGAAATCAGTGACGGCATTGAGTCTGGCCTGAACGAAGCCTTTGACCGGTCGTTTGATGCCAAAGGCGAAATGGTGAAGCAATTTGACGTTACCAATTTCAGCAAAGTCAGAATAGGCGGCGCCTTTGTGGTGACCATCCAAAAAGGAGACGTGTATAAAGTAGTAGCCGACGGCCGCGAAACCGATTTGGACGACGTGGAAGTAAAAGTGGAAGATGGCACGCTCCGCGTAGAAAACCGCCGCAAGGTCAAACTTTTTGAACGCAACAAGCGCGTGGGCATTACGATTACCGTTCCAACCATCGAAGCCATTGATTTATCGGGGGCAACGCTCGGCAAAATAACGGGTTTCAACAACTTAGGTACGTTGAAAGTAGAGATTTCTGGAGCTTCCAAAACGTACATTGACGTTAATGCCAAAAAACTTGAACTCGACGTAGCCGGTGCTTCCAAGGTTGAGTTGCACGGCAGTGCCAACACCCTTGAAGCCGACCTTGCCGGGGCTTGTTCATTGGATGCCGAGCGCATGAATATTCAGAACGGTGACGTGCAAGCCTCAGGCGTGAGCAAAGCCAACTTAGGACGTATTCCCAATCTCAAATCAAACAGTACGGGAGCCAGTCGGATTCACCAGCAGGGAGAAGGAGAATAACTTTCTATAAAATGATAACGAAAGGAGTCGCATTGAATTCAATGCGACTCCTTTCGTTATGTAACCGAGTAAATGTTTTCGTTACTCTACCCAGCTTTTTTAAATTATTGATAATGCCCCTTTACCTTTCAGCCCTAGTAAACAGGTCTCAATCGTCCATCTTTTAGCGTATAATTGTCCCATAAATTTTGGGTTTGCGGTACCTGATAAATATAAAAAATCACAGACTGCTAATAATTTAAGCTAAACATCTGCCACTATACCATCAACTAGACAATTTTCTAATGCTAACGTTTTAATTTTACAAATACGACCGTCTCTCCGTTGGATTCAATGGTGTTTTGGTAAGCGTATTATGAAATGTATATTGCTGTATTTTAAAGACTTAACCCATGTGTGGCTAATAAGCACCCTATTTCCAACCAATGTAGCCAATTCGTGATTTACCCATTAATTCTACACATAATACGACTATATCTTTACTGTCTTGTCACTACAAAGCCGCATCGCAAAATTGTAAATTTCTACTTCGTATTATTCCTAAAACAAATTACCCGATGAACTTTTTGGGTGATAAGTTCTTTACAATTGGAATTTTTGATCCTTCTTTGCTTACCTAATTTGCCCCCTTTTTTAGCAGGGTATGATGCTCATAAGTAAATGGAGGATGCTCCTTTTCTTAATTATAGCGAAAGTAATTACCTTCGCTACTTCAAAAAAACAGTAAATGATGAGATTCCTTACGCTCTGTACGGCCTTTTTTTTGCTCTTGATTTCGTTTCTGCGGGCCCAGCCTGCTCCGAAGCAGGCCCAATGGTCTAAATTGTATATCATGCCCGATAAACGGACCATTACGCGCGGAGATGGCAAGCCGTTTTTCTGGTTGGGAGATACCGCTTGGGAGCTTTTTCATCGGTTGACAAAAGAAGAAACTGATTTTTATTTAAAACGCCGTGCTGAACAGGGATTTACGGTCATTCAGGCAGTGGCTTTGGCGGAGTTTGACGGTCTGACGCAGCCTAACCAATATGGTCAATTGCCGCTCAAAAACAATGACCCGACGCAACCCAATGAACTGTATTTTCAGCACGTAGATTATGTCATCAATAAGGCAGCCTCACTGGGATTAGTGACTGGCTTGCTGCCCACTTGGGGCGACAAGTTCAATAAAAAATGGGGCATAGGCCCAGAAGTATTTACCCCTGAAAATGCTCGTATTTATGGTGAATGGTTAGGCAAACGCTACAAAGGTAAGCCCGTCATTTGGATATTGGGCGGGGATAGAAGCCCCGAAGCGGAAAAACATTTTGCCATCATTCGGGCCATGGCCGAAGGCATTCGGACGGGCAACGGCGGCACGCAGCTCATGACGTATCATCCTATGGGTAACAGTAATTCGGCGGCATTTTTTCATAAAGACAATTGGCTGAGTTTCAATATGTATCAGTCGGGACATTCGGCGCGTAATGCCAAAAATTACGTGATGCAACGCCAAAATTATCAGTTGTTTCCCGTAAAACCCACTCTCGATGGCGAGCCGCGCTACGAAGACCATCCTATCAACTGGAAACCCGAACTCGATTATTTTAATGCGCACGACGCCCGTCAGGCGGCGTGGTGGACTATGCTGGCTGGTGGCGCTGGCCATACATACGGCAACCATAATGTATGGCAGTTTTTTGACCCCAATCGCAACAAACCTATCTCCGTGGCGCGTACCCATTGGCGAAGGGCGGTCGACAGCGAGGGCGCGTGGCAAATGGGCTACCTGCGCAAACTTTACGACTCACACCCTTGGAATCAACTGATTCCGGAGCAATCGCTGCTGAAGGGCGATAACCCCGACGATGCCAGCTATCAAATGGCGGCTTGGGGCGAAAACAAAGATTTTGTATTTGCCTATACCCCCACGGGCAAACCCTTTAAAATCGATTTAGCAAAACTTAGTGCGCCCCAATTAATGGCCTACTGGTTCAACCCCCGCGATGGTGTCACTACCTTCATTGGTGAGTACAAAAACGACGGCGTCAAGGAATTTAAAACGCCCGTAAGCTGTCCCACCTGCGACTGGGTGCTGGTCGTCGACGACACCACCAAGCCGTGGGCTGGGTATGGACTGAAAAAAGAAGCTAAAAAGTAAACTATGAATTTCCCCTTTTTTATTGCCCGTCGTTACTTCAGTTCCAAGAAGAAAAAAAGCTTTATCAGCCTCATTTCCAATATTTCGATGTTGGGCGTGGGCGTGGGTACGATGGCGCTTGTGATTGTGTTGTCGGTCTTCAACGGTATGGAAGAACTCAATCGGCAACTGTTTCGGAGTTTTGACCCAGACCTAAAAATTACCCCCGCCAAAGGCAAACGCATCGACGTTACGCCCGCACTTTTGACGAAAATCAAGCAAACAAAAGGCGTGAAATTTGCTACGCAGGTCATTGAAGACAACGCCTTGGCGCGCTACGGCGACCGCCGCGTGGTGGTCAAACTCAAGGGCGTGGATTCTACCTACGAACAACGGCATCAACTGGATACGGCGCTGGTTTACGGAACCGTGCAAGTCATGGCCGACGGCGAGCCCAAAGCCGTGGTGGGGGCCACGGTGCAGCAATTGTTAAGTATCAATCCCAACGATATTCTGACACCCCTTGAGCTTTGGTACCCGCGCTCAGATACTCGTTCGCTCAACCTAAACTCACCCGACGCCTTCAATCAGCAAATCATTCGGGTGGGTGGGGTGTATATGCTCGAACTGCGGTTTGACGATTACGTGATTGTACCGCTGGATTTTGCGGCCGAGCTGCTCGGCTATGGCACGCAACGCTCGTCGTTTGAAGTTCAACTACAACCCAATGTCGATGCCGACGCGATTAAAAGTGACTTGGAAAAAAGCTTGGGAGATGCCTTTGTGATTCGTACCCGCGACGAGCAAAATGCCGATTTACTCCGCGCCATTCGTCTCGAAAAACTGTTTGTGACCGTTACTTTGGGTTTGATTGTGTTGGTGGCGGCGGTCAATATCTTCTTCTCGCTTTCTATGCTCGTCATCGAAAAGCGCGACGACATCAAAATGCTTTTTGCAATGGGCGCCACAAGCAGCATGGTCAAGCGCATCTTTCTGTTTGAAGGAGGATTGGTGGCTTTTTCTGGCGCAGCGGTGGGGTTGATTTTGGGCGTAATTGTGTGTTGGGCGCAGCAAACCTACGGCTTGGTTTCCATGGGAATGGTGAGTTCGTTGGTGGATGCCTACCCCGTCAAAATGGTGTGGCAAGACTTTTTGATTACGGCTTTTTTGGTCATTTCGGTCACTATCATCGTGTCGTTTTTGCCCGCCAAGCGCGCCGCTGAAATGGGGTAACTGGCCCCTTATCAGGCAGCGTTTTGATTGAAAGCCTTTATTGATTCAAGCACTGTTCCTTTGGCAGAAATTTCTTCCTCAATATCAAAGTCATCTTGCAATCCAAGCCAAAATTTGGCTGAATTCCCAAAATACTTACTTAATCGTAAAGCCGTATCTGCGGTGATTCGGCGATTTCCTTTCACAATTTCGGAAATTCTTGTCTGTGGAATATCAATATCTTTGGCCAGTCGATAAGCAGAAATACCCAGAGGAATAAGAAATTCTTCTAAAAGCACTTCTCCCGGGTGTATATTTTTTAGTTTTTCCATTTTAATAATAGTAAAATCAGTTTTTCATTATTGTGAATACAATTGGGTAGCTACAATTCAATCATTTGCCCCTGCACCGCTACTTTGTAGCCTTCTTTGGCGGTTTGAATAAACTCCTTCGTTTCGGGCCTGAGCAACGGATTCGTATGATTGAAATGCGTAAAGTATACTTTTTGCTTTTCAGTTTTGGGTAATTTTTCCAACAACTTCATGGTTTCAGACACAAACGGATGCGGTACTTCGCTCATGGGGCGCGGTATTTCGCCATCGGCAAAGAACGTGGCGTCAATAAACGCATAATCGGCTGCTCTGACTACATCGTTCAGGTCTTTTTTCCAAAGACTCCACTTGTCGATGTCAGGAATGTAGACAAACGTTTTGTTGTTTGTTCGAATTCGAAAACCGACCGTTTCGGAATATTCGGCGCGGTGCGGCACCGTGAAAGGCTGAATGCTGATGCGCTCGTTCAGCACAATCCAAGTGCTGTCGGTCAGGGGTTGAATGTCAATATTTTTCAAACTCACCAACTGACTCCACGGGCCGTTGTTTTCCAGAAACCGCTGCATGAGCGGCATGGCGTAGACTTTCACGTTTTTGGCTCCCAAGGCCTCCCGCCCCAGGTGCATCAAGCCCGTATAATGCCCGATGTGGGCGTGGGTCAGAAAGATTCCAGCCAAGTCGTTGGAGGGGTTTTGGGTGTTGGTTTTGAGCAGTTGCAATTGGTATTTAAAATCGGGGGTAGCGTCAATCAACCAACGCTGTTTGGTCAGCGGGTCTACAATCGCCAGACTCGTTACGTACAGCGGCGGGCGGCGTCCTTCCCAAGCGTCCAGACAGTTGGGCGTGTTGCATCCTGCCTGCGGATAGCCGCCATCTTGCGTAACGCCCAATACCAAAACGTAAGGTGTCTGAGCGTGGACGAGAGCGGAGAGGAAGAGAAAGATGATGAGAAAGCGCATAATGATAGGGAGAGGAATTTATTTTCGACCGAATTTAGATAAAACTTCCTTTGTTTGAAAAATTAGCTTCCCTAACTTCGCGAGTACCAAAAGACCTGTTTACAACCCGTCCTATGCAAAATCCTGCCGAACGCATCAATGAGCTTACCGATTTGCTGAATCATTATAATCACCGATATTACCAAGATAGTGTCTCGGAAATCAGTGATTATGAGTTTGATATACTCCTCAAAGAGCTGGCTGAACTGGAAAGCCAATATCCTGATTTGCGCCGTGAAGATTCTCCTTCGTTGCGGGTAGGAGGGGGAATTACGAAAAATTTTGAGACCGTAACGCACCGTTATCCGATGCTTTCGTTGGGCAATACGTACAATGAGCAGGATTTGCGAGACTTTGACGAGCGCGTGCGGAAGGGCCTTTACGGTGAAGCCTACGAATACATTTGTGAATTAAAATTTGACGGTATTTCGCTCAGCATGACCTACGAAAACGGCGTGTTGAAGCGGGCCGTGACGCGCGGCGACGGTACCAGAGGAGATGATATTACGAGCAATGTTCGGACCATAAAAACGTTACCCCTGAAAATCAGAAGCGAGAATTCAGGAGTGAGAAGCGAGGGAAAGCTTGGTTTCCCAACAAATTTCGAAGTACGTGGTGAGGGTTTTATGCCGATTTCGTCGTTTGAGAAACTCAACAAAGACTTAGAGGCGGCCGACGAACCTACCTACGCCAACCCGCGCAATGCGGCATCGGGGGCGTTTAAATTGCAGGATTCGGCGGAGTCGGCGCGTCGGGGATTGGATTGTTATTTGTACGCTTTTTTATCCGACGAAGAAGTGTTTGAAACCCACGAAGAAAGCCTATTGACGCTTAAAACGTGGGGCTTCAACGTGTCGCCGGGCTGGCGAAAATGCGCCGATATTGATGAAGTACTGGCCTACATTCACGAATGGGAAACCAAGCGACACACATTGCCATTGGCGACGGACGGGATTGTGATTAAAGTAAATTCGATGGCGCAGCAGCGGGAGTTGGGTTTTACGGCCAAAAGCCCGCGTTGGGCTATTTCCTTCAAATACAAAGCCGAAAATAAAGCAGGCGTGTTGAAATCAGTTTCGTACCAGGTGGGTCGTACGGGCGCGCTCACGCCCGTAGCCAACTTGGACAATCTCAACGAAGACGGAAAAGGTCTACAACTGTCGGGAACGCGGGTAAAACGCGCTTCGCTGCACAATGCCAACGAAATTGAGCGCTTGGGTTTGATGCTCAACGACGTGGTTTTTGTGGAAAAAGGCGGTGAAATCATCCCCAAAATCACGGGAGTGGATGTAGCCGCCCGCTCAAACCGCCTGTTGTCTCCCATCATTTACCCCGCGCACTGCCCCGAATGTGGTACCGAATTGGTGCGAAAAGAAACCGAAGCCAACCATTACTGTCCCAACGAGCGTGGTTGTCCGCCGCAGTTGCGCGGAAAAGTAGAGCATTTTATTCACCGCAAAGCCCTCAACATCGATAGCTTGGGTGAAGGAAAAATCGAATTGTTGTTTGACAAAAACCTTGTGCAAACTCCCGCCGATTTGTATGATTTGACCTACGAAAAACTCTTCGGCTTGGAGAAGGTCATCACGGACGAAGAAACGGGTAAAACCAAGAAAATTGGATTCAAAGAAAAAACGGTCGAAAATATCCTAAAAGGCATTGAGCAGTCAAAGCAAGCGCCTTTCAAACAGGTGCTTTTTGGCATCGGGATTCGGTTTGTGGGTGCAACGGTGGCCGAAAAACTGGCAGCCTATTTTCGCAACATTGACGCGCTGATGGCGGCAGATTTTGAAGCCCTGTGTAACGTGCCCGAAATCGGTGGAAAAATTGCCCAAAGCATCGTAGATTATTTTGCGGAGGAGTCTAACCGCAATTATATCAGTCGTTTAAGGGCGGCGGGCCTGCAATTTGAAACAGACGATGTACCCGTAGTGTCCGAATCTAACGCCTTGGATGGTAAAAGCTTTTTGTACACAGGCACTTTTGCGGGCATGACCCGCGAACAACTGGAAGCCAAAATTGAAGCCAACGGGGGTAAATTGCTCAGTGGCGTATCGGCCAAACTCAATTTTCTGATTGTGGGCGAAAAACCAGGCGCATCCAAAGTTGATAAAGCTACGAAATTGAACGTAAAAATGATTTCGGAAGAGGAGTTTTTGGGGATGTTGGACTGACGGAGAGTTTCACACTTCGCCCTGTCTCATGTGCATAATTCAGTATATTTGTAAAAATAATTAGGCTATGACGAGCATACATCTAGATACTCTCGAAGATAAATACCTTATTTCGCTTGATAAATCCTCCTTTGATAAAGAATGGTTGATGGGGCTAATTGAGAGGCTTCGAATGGAAGAGTTGGCCCATAAACTCAACTTTGACGAAGGTATTGAGCAATTGGGGGAGGAGATTAAAAGCGATTGGTGGAACAAAAATAAGCAACGTTTCATCAATGAATAGAATCCCCGTTGTGATTGATACCAACGTTGTATTTAAAGCCCTTCGATTAAAACATTCCTCAATTAGGGGAGTACTTAATCAAGGGACTTATCATTTTTACGCGCCTAAGTTTCTACTTACTGAGATTTTTAGACACAAGGAAAAACTTCTCAAAAACAATGCCCAATTTGATGAAGAGTTTTATGAGTATTTGAATCTTCTTTTTCAACGTATTACGTTCGTCAATGAAGATATCATTTCTATTGGAAATTATATGGAAGCCTACCGACTTTGCAAAGATATTGACGAAAAAGATGTGCCGTTTGTAGCCTTGGCGATTCAACTTAATTGTGTGCTGTGGACGTATGATCAACCTATTCGAGATGGATTAACGCAAAGAGGATTTAATCATTTTTTTGAGCTATAAAAGTTTTACTATACACTGTAATGAATCAACGTCTTATATTAAGCAGCCCACTGTTTGAAATCATGGTCAGTCGTTTGTGTCAACAGCTCATCGAAAACCACGGAGATTTTGCCGATTCGGCGGTGTTGGGCTTGCAGCCGCGCGGAATTTTCTTTGCCGAGCGGGTCGTCACCGAACTGCGTAACATTACGGGCAAAAATATTCCGTTGGGGTATTTGGATGCTACTTTCTACCGCGATGATTTTCGCCGCCGCGAGCAGTTGAAGCCCAACGCCACCAAAGTCAATTTTGTGATTGAAGGAAAAAAAGTCATTTTGATTGATGACGTGCTGGCTACGGGGCGCATGGTCCGTGCCGCGCTGGATGCAATGCAAGCGTTTGGGCGTCCGCGCAAGGTGGAGCTGCTGGTGTTGATTGACCGTCAATACAGCCGAGAAATTCCCGTCGAGCCTGATTATACGGGCATGAAAGTCAATACATTGGACACCCAACGCGTGCAGGTAGAATGGCGCGAACAAGGCCACGAAGCCGACCGCATTTGGTTGGTAGATTAAGCCTTTTGGTGGCGTTTTTGCCGCCAAATATTTATAAGTACCACAATAATGTTTGTAAAAAAACATCCTATTCATCCGCTTTAGATGCTTACAGCATGACAAAATTGACCATCGAACAAGCCCAACAGGAAGTAGATAACTGGATAAAAACCTACGGCGTACGCTATTTTAGTGAATTGACAAACTTGGCCATTTTGACCGAAGAAGTAGGAGAAATGGCACGCATTATGGCGCGCACGTACGGCGACCAATCGTTCAAAAAGTCAGATTTAGATAAAAATTTAGCCGACGAAATGGCCGATGTGCTGTGGGTGCTGATGTGCCTTGCCAATCAAACGGGCGTAGATTTAACCGAGGCGTTTCAGAAAAATTTGGAAAAAAAGACAAAACGCGATGCCACTCGGCACCTCGAAAATGAAAAACTGAAATCTAATGACGAATGACAAATTTGGGGATGCTGACATCCTATTTCTGACTTCATGCTTCTGATTACTTACAGTCAAGAGCGTACGAATAGACTGTCTCTCTTAAGAGGTTGTCATTGGATTTAACCCTGATTATCTGGCGGATAGGGACACGCTTTGTGTTGTATTCATAGACAACATCTACACGTTGCCTCAATAGGTAATAATTCAATGGATTACGTTTGCTGTGGGCGCGTCCGTTGAGCATGTTGAGCACTTGCATCGCTGGCGAGAAAGTATAAATATTCACCTTGTCATCATAGTTGCCGTATTCGGCCACTAAGCTATCGGTGGTTCGATTGGCATACTTCAATACCCATTTTTTGACATTGGTCGCGGTGTCATATTCCCATTTTGAAGTGACTCCCGTATTGGATTTCATTTCTGAAACTCGCTGATTATCATTGTTATATACAAATTTTAGCGTGTCATCAATCACGGGCCCCGAGTTGAAAACCCTGAAGGAATAAATACTGGTTAGTGTAGTTGAATTGTCGTAGTTTAGCTCATAAATATAACTTCTGTCGCGGGTTTGCAGGTTGGTTTCCCGCAGGCGAATCAACAGGTTGTCTTTGTTATATTCAAATGTATACCGTTTTGTGACTTGATGGGGCCCACCCGTTGAATATTCTAGCATTCGGATAAGTTTGCGAGTTGAATCATATTCATAGGCCCGGTACAAAACGTTATTGATACGTTCAGCAAGTAAAATACAGGAGGAAATGGCGGTTGAATCGACGGCAGGGGTAGGGGGCACTTCATTTCCTTTGGGACGGCAGCCTTTGAAGGTACCCAAACCCATTAACAAAAGAAGCATTCCCCAATAAATAGTAGATTTATTAAACATATCAATTCAATAATAACGAAGTTGGAGCGTGACAAAAAAATGCGGCAAAAAAAATGCCAACTTAATTGTATACGCAGTTTGGGTATTTTTTTGAATCAAAAACAATTTAATTTCAAAAAATACCGTTCGAACAACGAACTTAATACATTGTAGCAAAAAAAGTGCCTGATTTCTAAAATCCCTTTTTTTATCAAGCAACAGCCATTTTTAACAACCTAAATCATGTCATCCTTTCAATTTTGTCCTAAGTGCGGAAATACCCTTGAAGCCGTCCAATTAAATCAGCGAGAGCGTTTGGTTTGCTCAGAGCGCTGCGGCTATGTTTATTGGGATAACCCACTCCCTGTGGTGGGGGCCATTGTAGAGTACGACAATGATACCGTCATTTTGATTCAGAACAAAGGTTGGCCTGCCGAATGGTTCGGGATTGTGAGCGGTTTTTTGGAAAAGGGAGAGTCGCCGGAAGAAGCAGTGTTGCGCGAAGTAAAAGAGGAAATAGGGCTGGAGGCCGAAATGGTGGAGCAGGTGGGCGTGTATCCTTTTTTTAAACGCAATGAGCTTATCATCGCTTATCATGTACGCGCAACGGGTGAGATTCGGATGGATGAAAAAGAGCTACAAGCTTATAAAGTGGTGCCAATTCATAAGCTACGCCCTTGGCCGTTTGGTACGGGCGTAGCCGTGAAGGAATGGCTGGCAAAGAGAAAAACAGAAAATGGCGAAAACAAAAATTAATTAACCCCGCCTAAATTCTCCCATACGAGGAGGGCTTTAATGCACTGATAACAGAATTTTAGCTTTATCTAAATACACGAAAACATACGCTATCCAGCTTTTTTTGGATTCCGCGCCGCGGCCCGCTCCATTTTAGTTTGTTTCAGTGGCCTTCGCAGCAACTCGACTTCCTGCTCTAAGCTAACCATTTGTTGAGTATCAGGGCTATAGGCTAAACCTTGTAAAGACAAAAACGTACTCACTCAGGTGTCACAGACTTGGGCTGAACAATCTTGGTGGTCGAAATGAAAAATTCTGAGGACGCCATCATAAATAATGGAAAATAACCCACGATAAAAAGGACAGAAGAGCCTTTTAAAAAGGTAATGAATAGTATAAACCTTTCTTGGGGTACGTAAAATGAATAAATCAACGATTTTCTTGGTTGTGGCTACCGTGGGTTTTTTGTTGAGTCAACAAAGTGTGGCCCAAACCAAGCGGCCCAACATCATCTTCATTTTGGCCGACGATTTGGCACAGGCAGATTTGGGGTGCTACGGCAATCCATTCAACGAAACTCCCAATATTGACCGAATTGCCAAAGGCGGTATAAAATTCACCCAAAGTTATTCGGCTTGTCCAGTATGCTCTCCTTCGCGGGCCGCTATCATGACGGGCAAGCATCCTGCTCGACTCAAACTGACCAATTTTTTGGTGGGCGAGCGTACCGATTCATTGTCGCCGCTGTTGCCTGCCAAATGGACAAAGTACCTTGGGGCATCAGAGATAACCTTGGCCGAGCGGCTCAAAACCCAAGGTTATCGTACTGGCTTTGTGGGAAAATGGCACCTAGGCGGTGGCGATTCGTTGGCTCCCTGGGGGCAGGGGTTTGATTATTCCCGAATGATTGGTAAAAATGGACTGGATTACTACAATTACGGTATTTATGAAGATAGTTTCCAAAAAACGTTTGAAGACAAAGGAACCACTTACTTAACCGATAAACTTACTAATTACGCCCTTGATTTTGTCAAAAAATCGGATAAAAACCAGCCTTTTTTCCTTTACCTCTGCTATTCGGCACCGCACGTATTTCTGATTCCCCGGGGCGATAAAGTGAGCAAATACCTCAAGAAATACGAGAAATTTCAAGGGAAGTATAACCCCTATTACGCCGCGATGATTGAAAGCATGGACGATGGCGTCGGCGAAATTATGAAGGTGCTGGAGGCGCAAGGCTTGGCCGAAAATACCCTCATTATTTTTACTTCCGACAACGGCGGCGTGGGAATTCCTGAGCTGGGGCCCATTCCTACTACGGCGGGTAACCTGCGTAAATGGAAAGGATTTACCTACGAAGGGGGTATTCGAGTTCCTACCCTTATTTCGTGGAAAGGCACCCTGCCTGCGTCGCAGACGTGTGACCGGTATTTTATCAATACGGATTATACGCCCACGCTGCTGGAAATGCTCGGGCAAGAGCCCAACGTATCTCCTGACGCCAAAAGTTTTTATGCCCTGCTCAAAAACCCCAACGCCGCGTTTGACCGGGGATTAATTTTTTGGCATTATCCGCATTTCAGCAATCAACTTAGTCGACCATCGGGGGCGGTGCGGCTAGGAGATTGGAAGTTGGTAAAAAGCTACGAAACCAACGAAACGGCGCTGTTTAACCTCAGAAATGATGAATCCGAAACCACCGATGTCAGTAAAGCAAACCCTGATAAAGCCAAGGAGTTACACCAAAAGTTGACCGAATGGCTGACGAAGATTGATGCCAACATGCCCATAAAAAAATGAGCTGTTTTTCTGTTATTCGTTGTTATGTTTGGAATCGGGTTGAGAAGCGTTGCCGTAACTCGTCAAAACCTTTGCTTTTTCGATAAATCACTTTTTTTCAGCGCCTGAAAGAGGTAATTTTACGGGAAATGATTCAATGAGTTATGTCAATTGCCGAGAATATACAACGAATAAAGGCGGAGATTGCCCCCAATGCCCGCCTGATTGCCGTCACCAAAACCAAGCCCGTTGAAATGCTCATGGAAGCCTACGAGGCGGGCTTTAAGCGGTACGGAGAAAACAAAGTGCAGGAAATGGTGACCAAATACGAACAAATGCCCAAAGACATTGAGTGGCATTTGATTGGGCACTTGCAAACCAATAAAGTGAAGTACATTGCGCCGTTTGTGGCCCTGATTCATTCGGTCGATAGCTTTAAGTTGTTACAGGAAATCAATAAACAGGCGGCAAAAAACAACCGCATCATTGATTGCTTGCTTCAGATTTTTATCGCCCAAGAAGAAACCAAATTTGGCCTTTCGGAAGACGAAGCCAACGAATTGCTGGCGTCGGATGAATTTAAGGCTTTGAAAAATGTGCGTATTGTAGGACTTATGGGGATGGCTTCTAATACCGAAAACGAAGACCAAGTTCGCCATGAGTTCAGGGGATTGAAGCAGTTTTTTGACAGCCTCCGGGCGTCTCATGCTTCAATGACAGAATTGTCGATGGGCATGAGCGGAGATTATCTCCTCGCCGTACAAGAAGGCAGCACGCTGGTGCGCGTAGGCAGCGCTATTTTTGGCTCAAGATAACATAACCGTCAGACGGGTGTATTTTGAGTAGTTGTACCCGTCAGACGGTTGGAATTTAAAAACCGTCAGACGGGTGTGTTTTGAGTAGTTGTACCCGTCAGACGGTTGGAATTTAAAAACCGTCAGACGGGTGTGTTTTGAGTAGCTGTACCCGTCAGACGGTTAGAATTTAAAAACCGTCAGACGGGTGTGTTTTGAGTAGTTGTACCCGTCAGACGGTTAGAATTTAAAAACCGTCAGACGGGTGTGTTTTGAGTAGTTGTACCCGTCAGACGGTTAGGACGGGGCCGAAAAACAGGACCCAAGTCGAAAAATCTTCACTAAATGTCGTGAATTTGTGGGCGGCGTAGGCGGGTACGAATAAAAAATCGCCCGTTGTGACGTCGGTGGTTTTGCCTTCCAATTCAAAAGTAGCCTCGCCGGTAGCAATAATATACACCTCGTCGCGGTCGTGCGGGGTTTGCTTATCGACAAGATGAGGTTTATACAACTCTACTTCCAACGTACCGTTTTGAAAAAACAACAAGAACTCTTTGTGGTGTTGGCTTAACTTTTCGCTGGCATCGGCGAGGCTTACTTTGTTGGCGAACATGGCTGTATAGGTTAAAATAATGTTGAAATCTACGCTTGAATCAAGGGGAAATAACGCTCCTTCAGAACCTTCAAGTGGTGAATCGGGTGCCCAATCAGCACAAATCCCAACGCCAACGGACTGATGCGTTGGTTGAAACTAATGCCTTCGCGGTGCAGCATTTCGGGGCTGAAACTTTTGAAAAGAGCAATCGTGGATTGACGCACCAACGAGAATTCCTCCAATAAATCGTCGATACTGCGTTGGTTGGCCGTTGTATTGGCCCCAAACAACTCTTCGTCGTAACCGGGAAGCGCAGTTTTATCGTTGCGGGCAAAGCGCATGGCCCGGTACGACATAATGCGCTCGTTGTCAATGAGATGTTGTAGAATATCTTTGGCTGTCCACTTGCCTGGAGCGTACACTTGGTCGCCTAGTTGAAGCATGGCCTGCCGGATGCCCTCATCATGGTATAGATTGGCCGTTTGTTTGAGTCCTTCCACCACGTCGATGTCGTCGGCGAGGAGGATATAACGGTCAAAAAATTGGGGCATGTGCTGAATATCAGAACGTTTCATATTGATTATTTCTGTTTGTAACATTTAGGATAAATGACTCAGATGCTCAGGCAAAGGTACATTTTTACTGAAATCATCGGCAATGGGAATCCCTCGACCGCTCCGCAACGGAATCAAGCCCGACCAAATCTGTAAGTCCAAATCCTCTTTTTCGTCGTTGGGCATTCCAGTGCGGGTCTTGGCCGATGCTTCCTCAATTTTGAAACCCAAAACGGTCGTTTTTCTTACTTCGCTTTCGGTCATGGGGCGGAGATACTCCCAACTGTTCGGAACCATTTTTTCGGTAATCCATTTCAAAACTTCTACTTTTTTATCGTATTCTTCAATTTTTTCAGCGTTAGAAAACAGGATAACCGAACGATAATTAACGGAGTGGCTAAAGGCCGATTTTGCCACCACGAGCGCATCGGTCAGCATCACCGTAATGCACACTGGAATGCCTTTTTCGATTTCACGAATGAAATGACTGCCCACCGAGCCGTGCAGATAAAGCACGTTTTCGTAGCGGGCAAAGGCCGTCGGAATGGAAAACGGTTGGCCATTGATGACACAACTGACGGTGCAAAAAAGCGCTTCGTCCAGAATGGAATAAACGGTTTCTTCGTCATAATGCGCGCGTTTGGCGGAGCGACTAGGGATGGTACGGGGAGTGGGCTGCATGGGTTGAGTATTTGGCTTTTTTTTGACAAAATTATACCTTTACTGGATTGCTATACGTATCCACTTTTGACAAATTAAGTAGTCCACTTTTTTTACCTAAAACTAAAAACCGACGATGAGAAAGTATTTTGCATTTGTCTTATTTCCGCTCATGGGGAGTGTGTTAGCTCAAACGCCGCCCAATAAAGCCCACGAAAACGCCATCAAAGAAATCAACCAAAAAGAAAAAATGTATGGTGCGATGGCCAAGCAGATTTGGAACTACGCCGAGGTCGGGTATCAGGAAGTAAAAAGCTCCGCATTGCTTCAGCAACAACTTCAGAAAGAAGGCTTTAAAGTGCAGGCTGGCGTGGCCGATATTCCTACGGCGTTTGTGGCGACCTTTGGCGAAGGAAAACCCGTCATCGGAATTTTGGGAGAATTTGACGCCTTGCCGGGCCTTTCGCAAGACTCCATCCCTGTCAAAAAAGCCATTGGCGGTATTGCAGGTCATGCTTGCGGGCACCATTTGTTTGGCGTGGGTTCGATGGCGTCGGCGATTGCCGTCAAGAATTGGCTCGTTCAATCAGGGCACAAAGGTACGATTCGCTTTTATGGAACACCCGCCGAAGAAGGAGGCTCGGGAAAAGCCTACATGGTGAGAGAAGGTTTATTTAAAGATGTGGACGTGGTATTGCATTGGCACCCAGGCGATTCCAACAGCGCCAGCTCGTCGTCGTCCTTGGCAAATAAATCGGCTAAGTTTCGTTTTAGGGGCATTTCATCCCACGCGGCGGGAGCCCCCGATCGTGGGCGCTCGGCCTTGGATGGAGTAGAGGTAATGAACTACGCGGTCAACATGATGCGCGAACATATTCCTTCGGCTACCAGGATTCACTACGTCATTACCAACGGCGGTAAAGCGCCCAACGTCGTTCCTGATTTTGCCGAAGTGTATTATTATGTAAGGCATCCAAGTCGTCAGTACGTGGCCTCTATTTGGGAACGCCTCCAAAAAGCGGCGCAGGGAGCGGCGTTGGCCACTGGTACTACCGTAGAGGAGGAGGTCATTGGCGGAGTATACGAACTGTTGCCCAACGATGTGTTGGCCCAAACCATGCACAACAACCTCAAAGCCATCGGTGGGCTAAAATACACCCCCGAAGAAATGAAATTTGCCGAACAAATCCTCCCCACACAAGGCATGGGGATTCGGGAGATATCCTCGGCTGAAAGAATAGAATCCCTAGAAAATGAGGGACTTACGAGCGCATCTACCGACGTGGGTGACGTAAGCTGGAACGTGCCAACGGTGGGTCTGCGCACCGCCACTTGGGTGCCGGGCACCCCCGCGCACAGCTGGCAGGCGGTAGCTGCTGGCGGAATGAGCATCGGGCGGAAAGGCATGATAGTAGCCGCCAAAACCTTGGCCACGACAGCCATTGATTTGTTCCAAAACGAAAAAACCATTGCCGATGCCAAAGCCGAATTTGAAAAACGGCGGGGAGCTGATTTTAGCTATAAAGCATTGCTCGGCGACCGCAAACCAGCGTTGAATTATCGTGATTAAAAAGCCAAAATGATTGCTTATCAAACCCTTTTGGCCATTGACAAAACGTCAAAACTGCCCGCGTATCTCCAACTGGCGAACCAGCTGATGAATTTGGTTCGCGGGGGAGAGTTGCGGGCGGGGCAAAAACTCCTCGGGACACGCCAATTGGCGCAGTTTTTGGGCATTCATCGTAAAACTGTGGTGCAGGCCTACGACGAATTGTTGGCGCAAGGATGGCTCGAAAGTAGAACTGGCAGCGGCACTTATGTCGTGGAGAATTTGCCCGAAATAAAACCGCAACAACTGGTTGATGGGCAACAAGAGCGCAGAAACCCCACCAAAACAGCGGGGTTTTCTTTCGAAACATTGCCGCATTTATGGCGCCCCGTGTTGGTTTCAGGGCAGGAGCTTCATTTAGACGACGGCTTCCCTGACCCTCGGTTGGCCCCGCTAAACGAGCTAACGAGGGCGTATCGTAGCAATCTTTTACAGGGGAATCAGTACGTGCGGCTAGGGTATGGAGATACCAAAGGCTCGGTGTGGCTGCGGCGGGAGCTTGCTCTGTATCTGAACGAAACCAGGGGTTTGAAAATCACCGAAGAGAATGTGTTGATTACGCGCGGCACGATGATGGGGCTGTATCTGGTGGCCACAGGTTTAGTAAAAAAAGGGGATAATGTGGCGGTAGGAGCACTGAGCTGGTCGGGGGCCAACATGAATTTTTTGCAGGCGGGGGCAAATCTGCTCCAACTTCCCATTGATGAGCACGGATTGGTGGTGGAAGAGTTGGAGCAACATTGTCAAAAACGGCCCGTTCGTTTGGTGTATCTTACATCTCATCATCATTATCCTACGACCGTTGCCTTGCGGGCCGACCGCCGCCTGAAACTCTTGCGCTTGGCCGAAGAATACGGTTTTATCGTTTTTGAAGATGATTATGACTACGACTTTCATTATTTGAGCAAACCGCTTTTGCCATTGGCGAGTGCCGACCCTGCGGGTACGGTGCTGTACTGCGGCTCATTTACCAAGGCTATTTCGCCCGCGTTTCGGGTGGGCTATTTGGTTGGACCCGAAAATGTTATCAATCATTTGGCCCAATTGCGGCGCATTATTGACCGGCAGGGGGATTTGATTTTGGAAAACAGCTTTGCCGAATTGCTCCAAAACGGCGTTATTCAGCGGCACCTGCGTAAGTCATTGCGCGAATACCGCGAGCGGCGCGATGTATTTTGCGAATTACTGAAAACACAGCTGGGCGATTACCTTGATTTTCAGGTTCCTGACGGCGGTATGGCCGTATGGAGTAGGTTTAGTAAAGAAATTAATTTGGAACTTTTGTCCGAAAAAGCCTTCAAAAAAGAACTGGTTTTTTCAAACGGAAAACACCATAATTCGCCTGGTAATGTACTGAATTCCACCCGTTTGGGTTTTGCATCGTCGACGGTAGAAGAACTTGAAAAGTGTGTGAATATTTTGAGAAATATAATTTTGAAGGGGGCATAAAACGTTAATAATTGGAAATCTCAATCTTTTCCTAAAAATTGTACCTTTATTTTTTCGGCACCAATGAATATTGAAGACGTAGAAAATTATATACTTGAAAAGCTTCGTAAAAGCCTTTCGCCTACGCTCTATTATCATGGGGCTCATCACACCGACGATGTTGTGGCTTCGGCGCTTAAAATCGCGGAAGCGGAGGGGATTGTGGATGAAGAATCCTTGATTTTGCTCAAAACAGCGGCCCTTTATCATGATTTGGGCTTTATTACTACTTACCGCTGCCACGAAGAGGAAGGTTGTCGCATTGCGCGGCTTATGTTGCCTCATTTTGGGTACGATATGGTTCAGATTGAAAAAATTTGCGGAATGGTGATGGCCACCAAAATTCCGCAAACTCCCCATACGCACTTGGAACAAATCATTGCCGATGCCGACCTTGATTATTTGGGGCGCGATGATTTTTGGCCGATTGCCAACTCCTTGTACGAAGAACTTCGCGAACGGGAAATGGTGCCCGATATACAGGCTTGGAACAAAATTCAGGTGAGTTTTCTAACGGCGCATACCTACTGGACCGCGTCGGCCCAAGCAGGGCGAAATGCGCAAAAACAGGCTTATCTGGATGAACTCACTGAGATCATAAAAACGTATTGATTGAAAATACTTAATCATTTGGTTTTAGGTAGTTATGAAAAAACTGTGCATTCGGTATTATATAGTGTAAAACGTACCATTGTTTTCAATTGAACGTGATTGGTAAATACGCATCATTCTTCGCATAATAAATGACAGCTTCGCATTTTTGTTGTAGTGTTGGAGTTTTGCCATTTCGGGCGTAAGACCACACTTGTATTATTTTAGAAATTAGATTTACTTCTAAAAAGTAGGTATATCCGTCTATTTCAGTTGTGCTGTTATATTCTTCATCATTCTCAAAGATGACTTCAATAGTCTCTGAGATTTTTGTCTAATTTTCTGTTTTTTTATAAATATAACTGATTCATTATCAGTCGATTCAAGATTTTGGATGGTTTGTTGGATAGAACTTTTAAAACCTATTTTCATAATCGTTACAGTTTCTCACTTTTCTGCTGTTTTGCTTTCAGGATTTACTTCATCATCAATAATTTCGATGTATTTTGCTATTCATTTTTACCAAGTAGCTGTGAAACGTGGTAAACTTCATCACAATCCACAAACGAAAACATAACCCCGTCAATGATTTGCCATGCTTTACGCTGTTGAGCTGATAGTTTTTCGATAGAAGGGAAAGGAGTTAAGGGCGTTACTATTTTCCGCCCGTCCAAAAGTTCTACCGACATTTTGCCCTGTGGTGTAAAACCTATTTTTTTGATTGTAGGCTGTATTCCGATGTAGCCTTGTAAGTGTGTCATATCCTGCGAATGTTTAAAATATCTACTTTTTCACCATTCTTAAATCGTTCAATCTGTTCCAAGATTTGCGGTAAAAATTCCGTAATAACTTCTAAGGCTGTACTCATTTCTGAACTTGTCAAATCTCCTTGTTCAAAAGCTTCTATTCCGTTCTCTATCCAAATCTTAGCGGCTCGTTGATAACCTTTCTTACCTTTAATAACGTGCAAATGTAAACGCTCTTGTAAATCATACGAATAAAAAAAGAACTGTAAAAATCGGTAAATTATTAGTTTAGGCATATTTATCTTTCATTTATTGTATCAACCATTTTGAGAAGGCAAAAAAGCAAAAAGGATAACATGCTCCCAAACACTACGTTTTTGAACTTCTCGTTCCTATTCCAAGGTCTTATGCTCACCATAAGACCTTGGAATTATAACTACTTCACGGGGTTGGGCGGTGTGAGGTGCGGCGCCAGAAAACGGTAAATTTCCTCGCGTGACTCACGGGCCAATTTGGTATCAATCCGGTTGAAAATGTGCCCTCCTGGAGCGTCCTGATAAATTTTATAGTCAAATTTCTTGCCGTGGGCTTTTAGTGCGTTGATAAGCCCTTCTACTTCCAGCACATTTACGTCTTCATCGTTGGTATTGGTATGCACCAAAAGCGGGGTTTTGAGCTTGTGGGCATTCCACATTGGCGACCGCCGCCGGTATTCGGCCACGTTTTCGGAGGCATCCTTGCCGAGGTGAGTTGCGGCCGCAAATTCATTGCGATAGGTCTGGGTTTTGTACCCCATCCTGGCAATCAAATCACTGACGGGCACACCCGCATAGGCCACGCGGTAGTCTTCTGGATGGTCAAAAATATTCATGAGCGTAATCATCCCGCCGTGGCTCCAACCCATGATTCCTACCCGCTCGGCATCTACCTGCGGCATGTTTTCGACGGCCCAACGTTTGCCTGCCAATACATCGTCGTTTTCGTAATCGCCATAATCAATTTGGCGGTGAAACACGCTGCCGTAGCCCGTACTGCCTCGGTATTCGGGGGCAATGACGATGTAGCCTTGGTCAATCAATTCCTTGACAATGTGCGCATTAGATGTATTAAAATCACCGTGTATTCCGCCATGAATGAGTACCATGAGCGGCAGTTTTTTGGAAGAAGAAAATTTCTTTGGGACAAAAGTGTACGCAGGAATGACCACGGGATTGTTGGCACCCTGTCCCGTCGGATTTCTGACCACGTGCGGGGGCTTACTGGCGTAGCGTACCTTGTCGATGATGGCTATATCGCCCAATTTTTGATACCAAAGTAAGTCGTCGATGTTTTTGGTCAGGGCTTGGTCGCTAAAACGAATGTTGTCTTCGAGTGCTTTGAGGCGGTCGGCGAGGTCGGTTGGGGGAGTTTGGGTCATCGCCGTTTTGAAAATGAAACTCAAGAGCAAAATAAAGTAATATTTACGCATGGGCATAGAGGGTTTGTTGATGAAAATAAAAGGGAAAAATAGTAGGTCGACGATGAAAACAACGCGTGTATTCTTCATTGATGGCTATAAGTAAATATATTCTTAAATTGCGTATTCACAAAATTAGCATAGACACAATCGACATTTATGGAGCAGGAACCGATGGAGTTTGCCAAACCTGAAAAAATCAAGGACAAAACCAAAAAAGAGAAAAAAAAGAAAGCTGACCGGACCGTTGAAACGATGTACCGCTCCACCTTGGCCAATCACATGCAACTGAGCACCTTGGCCGATCAGAAAGCGGGCTTGCTGGTGTCGGTCAATGCCATCATTATTTCGATTATGGCCTCCTTTATGGTGCGCGAATCGTTTGACAACGCTTACCTGATTATACCTACGTGCCTGCTCGTGGTGGTGTGTTTGTCGACCATTACGGTGGCGCTTTTGGCGACGCGTCCTTCGGTAAAGTCCCAATCGCAAAAACTGGGTGCGGAGCATGTGCACAAGATGGATTTGCTGTTTTTTGCCGATTATACGGCCCTCACGTTGGAAGAATACCAAAAAGCGATGAAAGAAATGATGGTCAAAGAAGACCGATTGCACGACAGCCTCATCAAAAATATTTACGCCCAAGGCAAGGTCATGGAGCGTAAATACCGACGCATAAAAATCGCCTACACGATTTTTATCTTTGGGTTTCCGATGGTGTTGATTTGTTATCTCATCACCTTGTATTGGGCTTAGTTGCCGTTTTTGATGGTGGGTTTGGTGCCGTATTCTACGGTAAATACCTCTTTGATTGATTTGGGATTGTCGATGGTTTTATAAAACTCGTCGAGGTAGTTGATGGTGCGCTTGATGTAGCCTTTGTCGAGCTGAGGATTGTTTTCGTACAAGGCGTAAATCTGCGGTTTTACCCGCCTGAAATTATCAAATACCTGCTGATACACCGCGGTTGAATACGTGATGCCTCGGTAAATGCGCTGCCGTACTGAGTATAGGTTAAGGGCTTGGGGCGGGCGGGCGTATTTGGCTTCAATAATGCCCGAATGGTCAAAATCATAAGGAACCGCCGTGATGTAAGTGGTTTTGTCCAGCAGTTTGATGTTGTGCAAATACGGCACCGACCAGTCTGAATTACCAATCATGTATTCAAAAACCGCCACCGTAGCCATGCTGACCGAGTCGATGAGGTACATAGGAATTTGTTTTCGGTACATATTCTTGGCTTTGTTGCGTTTGGCCAGAAAAGTTTCATCTTCGAGCAAAAACGCAAATCGGGTTTCGGTTTCGCGTTTGCCAGCCGAATCTTTATAAGTGACCCTGGCCAAACGGGCGTCAAAACTATCGTCGGTGAGTAAGTTATACATTTTATAGACCAAATATTCCTGAAAAATGTACTCTTCATTTTGGCAATGCGTCACCAGTTTCAGTAGATTCTGACGCTCAAAGATGGTGTTTTTATCTTTCTTGCTGGGAATATTTAGCAACAACGGAGGAAACGTACAGTTGGAGGGAGAGCGCCGAAAATTTCCCCGTACCTTCACCCTGATATTAAGGGCTACTTCCCCTTTTTTCTTTCGATTGTATTCCAATTTTGCCCATCGGTAAGGCTGCTTGGCATTTTTCCGGTCTTTCATGAGGGAGCTGAAATTGGTCGTGAGATTAAGCTCCAACATATCTTCTTTTTTGAAGAGAGGCCCCAGCTTGACCTTGGTGGAATCTTTGGGTTCTTTTTGCGTAAAGCCCTGAAAACTAAACAGAAACAGGGCGACGGCGATGAGGCTACGGTAGAATGAATGAGTCACGGAGAAAGAGCGTTTTTGGTTTTGGCTGATGTACTTTCGGATAAATGATTGCAAAAGGTAAAATTACGTTTTTTCGTATGGCAATTTAATCACAAACGTGGTACCTTCACCTTCTGTGCTGATGACGTCGATACTGCCGCCGTGGCCTTTGGTGATGATGTCGTACGCTAAACTCAGACCCAAACCCGTGCCTTCACCGGTGGGTTTGGTGGTAAAAAAGGGCTGGAAAATCTTTTCTTTGACCGCGTCAGGAATGCCCGTTCCGTTGTCTTTTATCTTGATTTCAACCCGATTCCCCTTTTTTCGGGTAGAGACAGTAACCATTGGGTGATAGGGAGCCGACAAATCGGTCGGGTTTGCCCCATTTTTTTGCTGAACGGCATAAAAAGCGTTGTTGATTAGATTCAGTAATACGCGCCCGATGTCTTGCGGCACCACCTTGATGGGGGGCAGGTTTTCGTCAAAATCTGTTTTGAAATCGGCGTTAAATCTACCCGCCGCGTTGCCTTTGTCTTTGGCGCGGAGGCCGTGGTAGCTCAAGCGCAGGTATTCATCGGCGAGGGCGTTGAGGTCTGTGAGTTGTCGTTCGCCTGAGCCCATACGCGAGTGTTCGAGCATTCCCTTCACGATGGAAGAGGCACGTTTGCCGTGGTGGTTGATTTTCTGTAAGTTTTGTTCAATATCTCCCAAAAGTTCCGCCTCCAATTCATCGGCTTGTGCTTCTTCGCCTTTGGTCTTTTTGTCTTCTTTGATTTCTTTCAGTTCATCCAACAATTCGATGCTTATCTCCGAAAAATTATTGACAAAATTCAGTGGATTTTGAATCTCGTGGGCAATCCCCGCCGTCAGCTCGCCCAAGCTAGCCATTTTTTCTTTTTGAATGAGCTGATTTTGGGTGGCTTTCAGTTCTTCCAACGATTCTTCCAACTGCGCCGTACGCTCTTTTACCTGCCGTTCGAGGGTTTCGTTTTGGACGGCCAGCAAGTGCTGTTTTTCCTGTTCTTGGGCTAAGGTCTTCTTACTGAGGTCATTGTTTTCGCGAAGTTTCTCAATCAACTCTTTGTTGGTTCTGGAAAAACTGATGGCCAAATACAGCGAAATGCACAAGGGAACGCACAAAACCGCAATTTGGTATGTAATAATACCGCCCAACCATTGCTCAAAAAGTGGGTTGGGACCATGGTTTTTGAGGAATAAATTAAGGTAAAATAACAAAAACATCACCAGCGAAATCCCCATTCCAATCATGATGAGCCGCGCTCCTGGTTGGTGGCGGCGTAGTGCCAAGGCCGTGACTCGAATAACCTCGGCGGTCATCAACAACTCAGTACCTAACTCGGCCCAAACTGAGCCCAACGAATAAGGAGTAAATAATGAAATAACCACCAATACCCCAAACACCACAATCAACCAAAACAGAATGCCTGTGGGCTGATGGTAAATCTCATAAATGGCCCGAATCAAAAACAGATAAGCAATGGGAAAGGCAATGGTCTGCACAAATTCGGCTACGAAGTAGTCGGAAAGGTTCTCAAAATAATCGAACGTCAACGGGATGCAGAGAAAAGCGAGGCCCAAAAAAAAGGTCGTAAATGAAAAATATAGGTTGGCGCGGCGGGTAGGGTAGAGTAAGTAAAATGATAAATGCAGAAACGTAAGTATAAAAAACACGCCTACCTGAAACCAGCCGTAGTAGGTTTGGTGGCGTTGATATTTATTGACATCGCTGGCGTAGGATGTTTCGATAACGGTGGCCTTGAGGCAGTGGTTTTTGCTGAAACCAACGCGGTTGTAGAAAGAACTGTGTTCGTATGCAACCCGAATAGAAATCTGAACAAATGGAAAACTCACTGAATAGGGGAGGCCAATGACGTTGGTCTTGAAAATATTGACGGCTCGGGTGGCTTTGGAGTCGGTGCTGACGGTGCCGATTTTGCGGGCGGGCAGTCCGTTGATGTAAATTTCAGAAGCCACGCTCTGGCTAATCAGCAGGGTGGTCAGCTTCTGGGCCACCAGAGGCGAAAGCTCCAGCGTAGTTCGAAACCAGCCGATATTCTTTTGCGTCAGTTGGGGAATGTTGCCCACATCGTCGGTGGGGTTGACATCCGACCATCCACTGTCGTCAAACTCGGGGTCGGCCCAAGCGGGATTATCTCCCGCGTGCCATTTCCAATTTTTGTCGAGCACAAAGCCTTTTTGGGGCAGGGTATCGATGGTGATAATGCTTTGGGCGGCAACGTGGAAAAGGGGAATGAACAGAAATAAGATAACGAATAAGCGATTTTTCATGGGTTGGCTGTTAATTATTCTCAAACGGGTAATTTAACAATAAATTCCGTTCCTTCGCCTTGGTGGCTTTCCACGTCAAGTGTACCGCCGTGGCCTTTGGTGACGATGTCGTAAGCCAGACTTAATCCTAGTCCAGTACCTTGTCCGGTGGGTTTGGTGGTAAAAAAAGGTTGGAAAATTTTATCCTGAACTTCTTCAGGAATGCCCGTTCCGTTGTCTTTGACGTGTATTTCGACCCAATCTGCCGCATTTTTGTCGGTGATATACTGTGTACTGACCCACACCGCAGGTTGATAGTTTTGGGATAAGTTTGCTGCTTTTTTTTGCTGAACGGCATAAAAAGCGTTGTTGATAAGATTGAGTAAAACACGGCTTATATCTTGCGCAACAACGTTGATTTTAGGCAGATTTTCGGCAGCTTCAAGGTTAAAATCAGCATTAAAACACTTGTCTTTTGCGCGTAGCCCATGATAGGCTAAGCGCAGGTATTCGTCGGCCAAGGTGTTGATGTCGATGGGCTCTTTCTTGCCTGAGCCTGTGCGGGAGTGTTCGAGCATTCCCTTCACGATGGAGGACGCGCGCTTGCCGTGGTGGTTAATTTTCTGCAAATTTTGCTCAATATCCCCCAAAAGTTCCGTTTCCAGTTCGTCGTCTTTTGGCCCTTCGCCTTTTGCCATTTTCTCTTCTTTTATCTCGTGCAATTCTTTCAAAAGCTCAATGCTGACTTCTGAAAAGTTATTGACAAAATTTAATGGATTCTGAATTTCATGGGCAATCCCCGCCGTTAGCTCACCCAAAGAGGCGAGTTTCTCGGACTGGATGAGTTGGTCTTGGGTGGTTTTGAGGTGTTCGATGGATGCTTTGAGCTCAGTGGTCCGCTCGGCTACCTGCTTTTCGAGGGTTTCATTTTGGACCGCCAAAATGTGTTGTTTTTCTTGTTCTTGCGCCAGGCTTTTGGCCGAAAGGCTTTCCAGTTCTTGAATTTTTTTACGCAACGACTGATGGGTACGGGAGTATTCGCGCACCAAAGAAAATGATAAGCCCACGGGGATGCTGAAAAGCATCACAAAGATGAGCAGCATAGCGATAACCACGACAAATTCTATGTAGCCGTTTTGGGTGTTATTAAAACCTACAAAAGCCCCCGCAATGGCAAAAAATACAATGGCTAAGACCAGACAGCCCGCCGCCACAACCAGCGAATAAATCGGCACTTTGGCGTTGGAGTCTTTGCGTCGTTCGGCCAAGATGCTTACGCGGATAAAATCCATGAAAATCAGCAGAAAAGGGGGCCATACCGCCAGTCCATACGGTACATCTACTTCCATGGCCATGCACACCAAACTTACCGCTATCAATATCGCCTGTATAAAGAAAAAATACCTGAAGGGTTGATGTAGGTAGTGATAAAGCGATACGTTGATGAGGATTACGCCCAGATAAAACGTGATGAAGGTGGTCAACTCGCCGATTTGCTGATGGCTTGAACTTTGCAGTTGGTTTTCTAAACTTTCAGCCACAAATGCAAGCGCAAAGGTAAGCATGGTAAACCCAAGGGTGAGACTTACCGTTTTTGAGCGGTTTGAACGATAAAACAAAAAATGTAAAATACTGAAAACCAGAAAAAGACCGATGCTAAAAAAAAGAAAACCTGAGGTTCGGCTGGAGGTTTTGCGAATCCAAGAGCCGAGGGTTTGTGTTTCAAAAACTTTAAGCGTAAACGTTTCTTGATCAGAGCCAGGGTAGTAAAAATTGCCTTTGGTAAATGAAAACCGCACCGCGATGGTGTGTTGGTTGGTATCTGACAAACTGAATGGTATGACTTTGGCAATGGAGTACGTCACTTCTTGGGAAGGAGAGCTGCTCACAACCCCCAAGGTATCTAGGAGCTTTCCGTCCAAATAGATTTCGGCGGCGCCTGCCTGCCGAATATAAAAACATAGGGGTTTATTGACCAACAAAGCATTGACGCGGATAGGGCGCCGCAGCCATCCGAGCTGCGCTTGGCGTATTTGGGGCAAATGGTGAATGCTTTGGTCGAGCTGAATGTCAGACCATTTTTGGTCATCAAATGTCGGTAGCGCCCATTGAGGGTTGTCGCCAGCGTGCCACTTCCAATATTTACTCAAAGTGCTGCCATTCTCAGAAACGGGACGTAGCGCGGGCACTTGCTGTCCAAAAATCTGACTGCAACATAAAAGCACGAAAGAAAGGAAGGCATACTTCATTCAAAAAACGCCGTTTTGAGTTGGAAATGGGTTGTTTTTAGACAAATGTAATGAAATACGAGGAGGATTGTTTTATGGCCCGACGGTTTTAGGACGCGGATAAGGTTAGAATTTCTGAAAAATGAAGAGATAACGTGGGCGCACATATACAAAGCGATTTTTTAGTGAATCGGCAATTGTACCACAAATGTTGTACCCTCATTTTCTACACTTTCTACTTTCATTGCCCCTCCATGTCCTTTGGTTATGATATCATACGCCAAGCTCAGCCCTAGTCCAGTGCCTTCGCCCGTAGGTTTGGTGGTGAAAAAGGGTTGAAAAATTTTTGCTTTTGTGGCCTCCGACATGCCGTTGCCGTTGTCGGTGACGCGGATTTCAATATGGCTATTGGTGGCGGTGGTGGTGACGGTCACCTTGGGCCTATACTTATACTCGTCAGACGGTTTATTAACGTCGGCAGCGTTTTGAACGCTGCCGACGTTGACATTTTGAACATGGCCGACGTTGACCGCATAAAAAGCATTGTTGATTAGATTCAATAATACCCGTCCTATTTCTTGCGGGATGACTGGGATTTTTGGGAGGTGTTCATCCGCAATTAGCTCATAATCAGACTCAAAGTTCTGGTTTTTTGCTTTCATGCCGTGATAAGCAATGCGGAGGTATTCATCGGCCAGTTGGTTTATATCAGTCAGTTCGCGCTCGCCTGTCGATGTACGTGAATGCTCCAGCATCCCTTTCACAATGCTCGACGCCCGTTTGCCGTGAAGGTTGATTTTTTCTTGGTTTTGGATAAGGTCATCCACTAATTCATTTTCTAATTCTTCGTCCCTTTCTTCTTTGCCCTTCAACCTTTCAACTTTTAGCTCCTTGGCTAGTTCAATGCTCAGTTCGGAGAAATTATTGACGAAGTTTAACGGATTCTGAATTTCGTGGGCAATTCCCGCCGTTAGCTCTCCCAGAGAGGCTAGCTTTTCGGATTGGATTAATTGATTTTGGGTGGCTTGCAGCGCAATGAGGGCTTTTTCGGCTTTCTCATGTTGGCGATTTATTTCTTCTTTTTGACGGTGTAAAAGATTGTTGGCTTTTTGTTTTTGGCGATTGTTGCGGAATAGAATAAACGCCAATAATGCCACCACGCCCAATATGCCCGACAAAGCATACACTTGGAGTTGACGCTGAAAAGCGGCTTGATTGGCTTCAATCCGCCGTTTGGTACGTATTTCCCGTTCTTCTTCTTCGTAGGCCAGCTTTTTGATTTGACTGTTTTTTTCTTGTATGGTGAGGCTGTCTTTGGCAGCCATTGCTATTTTAAAGTAATGAAAAGCTTCGCGCTGGTTGTTTTTTTGTTCATATACTTGCGACAACAGGGTGGATGCCTCAATAAGCGTGGGCAGGTGGTACGCGTGGTTCCCGTTTTCTTCGATGGCTTTTTTCCCGTAAAAAAGGGTGGAGTCCAACTGATTTTTGTCCTTGTACACTGTTGCTAATCCCTGATACGCCCGTGCATTGACCCCTGCAATGTTGAATTTTTGATTCCAGACCAGCGTTCGGCGGTAGTAGACCATCGCACTGTCGGTTTGACCAGAGGCGGCATAAGCAGTTCCTAAAAAATAAGCCGAAGAAGTAACGTAGGTCGGTAACTGGTATTTTAGCCCAGTTTGATAGGCCTGATGTAGATAAACGAGTGCGGTATCAAGGCGGCCCATTTCTTGGTAAATCACGCCGAGCGTTAAGTGAATGTCGGCAACGGGGTGGGTTTTTTGGATGATTTTTGCTTGTTCGAGGTATTCAGCCGCCTTTGTATTGTCTTTGCTCATGGTATAAATGAACGCAATGTTGGCCAAAATGACGGCGGTTTCTTGGGGCGTTCCGAATCTTTCAGCAAGGCGTCGGGTTTCCATCAAGATGGCAAGGCCACTTGCGTACTCGTTGGTATGCGCCAAAATAAATCCTTCTGCAATACCGACGGCAATCTTTCCTTTCACAAAATCAAGGCGATTGGCCAGGGCTTTTGCCTGCCGGGCATATTGCAAGGCCACATCGGAATCAATAGAGGTATAACAGCGGGTCAGTTCGACCAGAAGCAAGACCTTGTTGGTGTCTTCTTTGGCTTGGGTCAAGGTTCGTTTCAGACTGTCGGCAAGGAGTGGGCTAATGTTGGGTTGAGAAAAAGCCGCGTGCGTGATGAGCGACAACAAAAATAGACCAAGCCACTTTTTCATGTTTGTTCTGACCTTTAGTTAATAGGTAACCTCACCATAAACGTAGTTCCTTCCCCCTCGATGCTTTCCATTTCCATTTCACCTCCGTGGCCTTTGGTTACGATGTCATAGGCCAATGAAAGTCCTAAACCCGTACCCTGACCCGTAGGTTTGGTGGTGAAAAAAGGCTGGAAAATCTTAGACTGCACTTCTTCAGGAATCCCCGTGCCGTTGTCTCTCACTGAAACATGTATTTCGTCTTCTATCTTTTTTGTGGTTACCCAAACTGTTGGCTCATAGTTGGCTAAGCCTAAGGCGTTTTTTTTATGAACGGCATAAAACGCGTTATTAATCAAATTTAAAAATACCCGCCCTAAATCTTGCGGAACGACTTCGATATTGGGAACCTGAGGGTCTAAATCGGTTATCAAATGGGCATTAAACGACTTGTCTTTGGCGCGTAAACCGTGATAGCTCAGGCGGAGGTACTCATCGGCGAGGGCGTTGAGATCTGTTAATTCTTTTTTGCCCGAGCCCGCGCGCGAATGTTGCAACATACCCGTGACAATGCTGGCGGCGCGCTTGCCGTGGTAGTTGATTTTTTGAAGATTCTGCACAAGGTCATTAAGGATTTCTTCTTCCAATCCAGTGTCTCGTTGGGCTTCGTCTTTGTCTCTTTCGCCTTTCAATTCTTCTACCAACTCGGCGGATACTTCCGAAAAATTATTGACAAAATTGAGTGGGTTTTGAATTTCGTGCGCAATCCCCGCCGTAAGTTCTCCCAAAGAAGCCAGTTTTTCGGACTGGATAAGTTGTTCTTGCGTGGCCTTCAGGTCGTCGAGGGCGTGTTGTAGCTCTTCTTTTTGCTGCATAATTTCGGCGGTCCGGGCCGCCACCTGCGATTCCAAATCCAGTTTTTTGGCTTCCAAAATCCGATTGGTTTCTTCTTCCTGTTCGCGTTTGAGTCGCTCTTCTTTGATGGCTTTATCAAAAGATTTTTGTTGGTTTCGGGCTACCAACGCCAAAATAAAACTGGCCGTAAGGGCAATGCCTTTGAGTGACTCAAAAAAATTATGGTGCTTTTTATGGAATTTCGGTACCCAATATTCGCCCAAATTATCAATCAAAAAAGCCAATCCCAATGGCACAATCATCCAGAGCAGCAAACGCGACGCGGAGCTTTGATTTCTTAATAAATAGGCTGGAATAGACGCAATGATTAGGAGAAGAAAAAAAACGGGGGGCGAGATAAAATCAGTACCTGCTGCCACTTCAACTGCCAACAAACCAAACGCCGCAAAGCGTCCGTATTTGAGGCGTTTGTCCCACTCAGGGAGGCGCTCTTTGGTCTGTAAAAATTTTTGAATAAATGGCAGTAAGAACAAAGCAACCATGAAGGGAGTGATAAAATTCATAGCTGAAAAAAGGTTTTGAAATGATTAAGCGTCATAAAACGACTCTTGCCGTTGTTTTTTCTCCAATATCTGTATTTTTGTCGAATATTGATTACTTTTTATGTCTTCAGCTTCCCTGTACCGTTCGTTAGGAGTTCGAGCCGATGAAATTCGTACCGTTGGTTTGTTCTTTTTACATCATTTTTTTCTGGGTTTCGGCACGATGCTGATCTACGTATCGGCCAACGTAATCTTGCTCGAAAACCACCCTGAGAGCAGTCTGCCGCTGGCCTATATGGCATCGGCAGTAGGGATGATGGTTATCGGAAAAGTGTATACCTATTTTGAGCACCACCTTCGACTCAATCAATTAGTTATCAGGGTTTTGTGGGCTGTTATTGTGCTTACAGCCGTTATTCTTCTGTTGGTCATATTTGGCCATTCGGTCACGGCGGCGGTGGCCATTATGGTGGGTTTTCGCGCTATTTATTTGCTCACCAATCTTGAATTTTGGGGACTCTCAGCGGTGGTTTTTGACGTGCGTCAAAGCAAACGCTTGTTTGGTGTAATCAGCGCTGGCGACATGCCCGCCAAGGCACTCGGTGGGATGCTGGCGGTCTTGATTCATGGTCATACCGAACTGATATTCATGCTGTTTTTGGCATTTGGTTTCTTTTGGGCGGCCATGTATACGGCAGTTTTGACTTTTCGTTCGCACCACGTAACCACCGCGCACGGCAGTGCGGCTCCCATTCGGCGGCGCCCTATGCCCCGTCTAATCACCCAGTTGTTTGGCGGGAGTGAGTTGATTTTTGCCATGTGCCTTAGCCTTACCGCCGTTGCAATGATGGCAACGGGCGTTGAATACGCTTTTTTTATCAATGTAAAATATAAACTTCACAGTCAGGCCGAAGTGATGACTTACCTCGGCGGCGTGCTGACTTTGACTTACTTGTTGGCAACGTTTGTGAAGCTGGTCGTGTCGCGGCAGACTATCGACTACTTTGGTATCAACAAAGTACTGGCGTTGCTGCCCGTAGGTGGCTTGGGGGTGGCGGCCAGTTTGGGCGTTATTTTCTTGATGGGATATGATGAATCGGTTCAATTGGTGGCTTATTGCTTTGTGTATCTGGGTTTTGAAGTAGTACGAAGAGCACTTTTTGACCCCGTTTTCTTGGTGCTTTTTCAGCCGCTTTCTCCCCACCAACGCTTGCGCGGACATACCCTTGCCAAGGGGTTTTATGAACCGTTGGGGCTTGGTTTAGGGGGGCTGATGCTTTATTTAAGTCACCATTGGTGGCAGGGAGGACAGTGGTTTTTGGTGGAAGAAATTGTGGTGGGGGCGGTTTTTGCGCTTTGGTTTTTGCGCCGTACCTACCTTCAGTACGTGGCCACGTTGCAGGAAGCACTCAGTAAGCGATTTGTGGCCGCCGAAGATTTGGCAATTCCCGACGAGGCCATAAAAGCGGTGTTGAAGAATCTTCGCAGCGATAAACCCAAAGAAGTCATCAATGCGGTAGAATGGCTTAGTAGCACGCCGGCGCACGGGGTTCCGCACTCTAAATTGCACGATTACATCACCGAACTATTTACCCACCGCGACGACCGAGTACGGTTGGTGGCCCTCGAAGCCGTCGATAAACTGGGGCTAGAACTAAAGCCAGCGCAATTAAAGAAGTTGGCTCTGGAAGATTATTCTCCTCTTATTCGGGAAGTTGCCGCGCGGATTGTGAGTAAAAATACCCCGTCAATTGGTAATGAGTTGTTATATACGCCCGACATGGCCGTTAGGAAAGGGGCTATTTTGGGGCTTTTGAATAATGAGCCAAACCATTCTTTTGCCCTGACCGCGCTAGAAGCCATGCGTCAGAATTCCAACGCTAACAGCCAACTAGCTAGTCTGACAATTGTACGTTCTCTGAAACTGACGCGCTACATTGACTTTGTTAAAGCGTCGTTTGAACATCCTGACGCCGAGGTTGTTCGGGCTGCCATCGAGACCTCTGGGGTATTGCCAAGTGAGGTATTGAGCGCTCAACTGGTAGATTTTCTGTCGGAAAAGAACTATTGGCGCTTGGCCGCTAAGAGCCTGGCCAGTGTAGAAAAAGAAGCGTTGCCGCTCTTGACCGAACGACTCACAAAAATTACATCACCTGATTTGGAACGGCGCATTGTGGCGGTGTGTGCCCAAATGCAGTCCAAAGAAGCGTATCGGTTGTTGTTACAATTGCTTCAACGGCCGCATGTTTCGGTAAGGACAGCGGCTTTGCACGCATTGCGAAATTTTGATACTTCAAAAGAGGCATCGTTGTTTGAAAAACTACTTCACGAAGAACTCTTGCTGGCTCAGCGCCTACTTCACGGACAGGCAGAACCCATTGAGGCTGATCTTAAGAATAGCCTTATGTATGAACAAGAGGTGACGATTCAGCGTATTTTTGGCCTTTTGATGCAGCGCTATGACCCCGATTTGATTGCCAGTACCCAAAACAGCGTGCTGCACAGCTCGCGCGAGCGGCGTGCGAATTCGCTTGAATTACTCGAAAACAGCGTGCCCCGCCAGGTGTACGGGAGTTTGCACGCGTTGCTCGATGATGTGTCGGATGCGGAGAAAATCAACCGAATTGATGTTCAAATGGGGGTGTTTTCAGCAAAAGATTCCATTAAAGATTATATTCTTCAACAAGGGACGCGGCACTTTACGGACTGGACCATTCGCCTTACCTTGCGTGGTGTATCGCCCGCTCAATTATTCAATTATCCCGATTTACAACTCATGAGTCATTCATCTGCCACCGCCAAAGTTTCAATTACGGAGCGTGTTATGGTCTTAAAAAATACCGATCTTTTTGCCGAAACTCCAGAAAACGTATTGAGCAGTATTGCGCCAATCATGAAGGAAGTGAACTACCTTGAAGGGCAGACCATTTTTGAAAAAGGCGATTTAGGTACGAGTATGTTTGTGATTTATGAGGGCGAAGTGGGCATCTACGACGGGCAGGTACAACTAGCTACTTTTGGCCGGGGAGATGTGTTTGGGGAGCTGGCATTGCTAGATGCCGAACCGCGCTCGGCGGCGGTGGTTTCCCTATCTGATGTTCAACTTTTTCGGGTAGACCAAGCTGATTTCTACGATCTTATGGATGAGCGAGGAGAAGTATTGCGTAACATCATCCGGATTCTGTGTCAGCGTATTCGTAACCAAAATACCAAGCTGAGAATGATGGCGGCGAAGTAAGTGCTATTTTTCACCATATAAGACATTATATGGTGAAAAATAGGGAGTATTGCTTCACAGCTTAAAAAAGGAAACCTTTAACAGGTTCGAGTTTTACGGGCAAATCGGTCTCGCCCAATTGCTCCTTCAAATCGCGCTCAATGGTGTTGCATAGGGCAGTCATCGGAATGTCCTGAATTCCGTTTTCGAAGGGTGCTTCATTGATTTCTCCCACGCGATTCATCACCGAAAACACAAAACAAAGGATAAAACTTACGGGAGCAACCATGTAATCAACCTCCATTTTTTTTAAATCACTCACCAAACAAATGGGAAGAACAAAAATGAAGGTGTACAAAAAGAGCCTCGTGAAATAGTGATAATTGCGCGGTAAGGGCGTGTTTTTGATGCGTTCGCAAGCGCCTTGCCAGTTGTTGAAGGTGGCTAAGTTGGGCTCCATCGTAAAATTGTCAACAATATCCAGCGCGCCTGTTCTCATGCCTTCTCTCAGGCGAATTCCCTGCGTGTTGAGGAGGATGTTGGGCTTGTTTTGGGCCTTTAAAAAGGACTCAAATTCTGCTGGACTGAGTAAATGCTGTAACTCACTCCACTGAGTTTGCCGCCTCAAATGAAGGCGCAAAGCGTGCGCAAAGGCAATCTGACGATGCACCATTTCTTTTTTGTAGGCTTGGGCGGCTTCTTGGCTTATTTTACCGAGGGCGGTGGCGTTGTCGGCATTGGCGATTACCTGCCGGGCAAAAATCCGACTGTTATTGATGATTCCGCCCCATATTGTTCGGCCTTCCCACCAGCGCGCGTACGCACTTTGGTTTCGAAACGCGATAAAAATGGCCAGTGCCGAGCCTAGAATAGCCGCTACACTAAATGGGAGAACAACTTCGATGGCGCCGTATTTGTGCAGCAGCCAAATAATAATTGAGACAAAAAGGGTAATGCTTGTTTCGTAACGAATGTTCCAGAAGACAATGCGGAGGTCAAAGTTTTTCCTGAGAATCATGGGGTTGAGCGAGATGGTTTTGGTGAAGGGTTGTCGGTTTTACTTTTTCAAGTACGTCATTTTCATGAGCGTAAAGGTATTAAAGGTTGGTTGATAATCCTTCCTAAATGGTCAATTCTACGCAAAAAATGACTTTTTGGGGATATTTTTGGGGGTCGCAAAAGGGCGTCAGGCTACCCCAATAAACCCAGCAAATCGTCTCTCGAAAATGATTTTAGGATGGATTCATCGGATTTTAGTAAGTTTCCAGCCAATTTGGTTTTTGATTCCTGCAATTTCACGACTTTTTCTTCAATCGTGTTGGGGCAAATCAGCCGTACCGCAATGACATTTTTGGTTTGCCCGATGCGGTAACTGCGGTCAATCGCTTGGTTTTCGACGGAAGGGTTCCACCACGGGTCGATGAGGTACACGTAATCAGCTTCGGTCAAATTGAGCCCCGTGCCGCCCGCTTTCAAACTGATGAGAAACACGCGTACGGTGTCGTTGTTCTGAAATTCATTTACTTTGGTGGCGCGGTTTTTAGTTTGTCCTGTAAGGTATTCGAAGGCAATTTCTTTGGCTTCCAGCTCTTTTTTTACCAAATCAAGCATGGAGACGAATTGTGAAAATACCAAGATTTTGTGCTGAGATGATTTGTTCTCAATTTGCTCTACCAATACCTCAATTTTCGCCGAATGATTGCCTTTAAACTCTTCGTCTTTTAGCAGCGCGGGCGAATTGCAAATCTGACGTAATTTGGTCAGGCCCGTCAGTACGTGCATACTGCTGCGGGTGAGGTCGTCTTGGGTTTTGCCCAAAATATACTCCCGCAATTCTTTCTCGCAAGCATCATAAACCTTGCGTTGCTCTTCGCCCATTTCGCAGTAAATCACCATTTCCGTTTTGTCGGGAAGTTCGGTGGCTACCTGTTTTTTTGTTCTTCGCAGAATAAAAGGCTCAATTCGTTTTTGCAGTTCATTGGACCTTTTGCGGTCTTCAAACTTGTCGATGGGCATCGAATAAATGGCCTTAAAATATTGTTTGCTCCCCAACAACCCTGGGCAGGCAAAAGAAAGTTGCCCGAAAATATCAAAGGTATTGTTTTCAATCGGTGTACCCGTGAGTACCACTTTGTTGCGGGATTGGAGCATCCGAACGGCTTTATAGCGCTGCGATTCGGGGTTTTTGATGGCCTGCGATTCGTCCAAATAAATGTAATTGAACCGGTATGATTTCAGAAAATGAATATCGGAAAGCACCATGCCGTAGGTCGTCAAAATCACTTCGTAGCGGTCAAACTCACCGACAGATTTCAGCCGATTGGGGCCATAATGCGTAAACAACCGCATGGACGGCGCAAATTTGGCAACTTCGTCTTGCCAGTTGAAAAGCAGCGACGTAGGCACCACAATCAGGTTGGTGGTGTTGGGGCGCTTGGTACGTTGCGAAAGAATAAAGGCGATGATTTGGATGGTTTTCCCCAAGCCCATGTCGTCGGCCAGGCACGCGCCAAAATTATGCTCGTCCAGAAAATTTAACCAGTTGAGCCCCTGCCGCTGATAGTCGCGTAGGGTGGCGTTAAGCTCGGGTGGTACAGGTACTTCTTTGAGGTTTTTGAGAGAAGAGAATTTTGTCGAAAAAAAAGCCAGTTCGTCTTTTACTTCTTGGCTTAAGGATTCATTTTCAAAGAGTTGGTCAATTTGTGTAAAATTATTCTTCGGAATTTTTAGGACCTCTTCTTCCACTTCGCCCGCCTGAAAAAAGGCGGCAATTTTCTTCATCCATTCGTCCGGCAAAATGCCCATTGTACCGTCGTCGAGTTGTACAAATTTACTTTTATTACGAATGGATTTATGCAATTGTTTTAACGACGCTTTTTGCTTGCCGTACTTGATTTCTAGCGATGTATCAAACCAATCCGTACCACTCACAACGCTGATAGAAACCCGTGCTTTGTGCTGATTGAGTCGGTTATTGGTTAATTCATTAAATCCTAAAATGGTAATATTCTCATTTTTCCACACCTGAAAGGCTTCCAAAAACCAATCCTCATCCAAGAGCCGATTTTTGTGCAGATAGAAATAATCCATCTCCTGAAGCTGCTCCTGAAAATCAGGATGCTGTTGCACGACCACCGCCGTAAACTGAATTTCTAGCTCCTCATCTCGCTCAATCTGAAAGACATTGCCGTTTTGGTCCGTATCATAAATTTGTTTGCGGGACGAAACTGGAATCTCGATGCTGCCGTACTTGACCACGGGCGTTAGCACTACGTAATTATTGCGGTCGGAGAGGTAAATGATTTTTTCAATGGTGGTTTCGGCCTCACGTTCAAGGAGTTGCTTTTGAGTGGCGGGGCGGAGGTAGGCGTATCGGATGCTGATTTGATGTTCGAGTTCGGCAAGAATAGTCTCCTTAAACTCATCGTATTTGGAAGCATGAATGAGCAAAATAGGGTTGCTTTTTTTGAAAAACTGAATTACGCGGAGCATATCGGGGTTGCTGACCAAATACAAGGTTTCGCCGATGTGGACAAAATAATCGTATTTCAAGGTCAGGTTTTTTAACGGATACGCCTTGTCATTCACGACCAGTTCGCTGGTGATTTCGTAAAACTGTTTGCGCTGGTCGACCGATAATTTTACGTCAAGCGCCGTTTTTCGCAGCTGAACTTTCACAATCGAACTGGCCGTGACGTTGTCAGATTGGCCAATTTCGTGGGAATAAACGTCCAGATTGAGCGGATTTTTAACGATTACTTTTAAGGCTTCGAGCACCGATGCCGATTTGTCGGTCGTAAAATGTTGCTGAAATTTTGAAATAGCGGTATAGAATTTCGCATCTTCCAGTTTTTCAGTTTTCCAGATAAGATTTAGCGGGTCTACGGGGCTAAAGGGGTTTTTGAGTTTGCCGTCGCGGCTTACTTGCCCTTCAAAAAGCTCCACCACAAACCGTTCGTAGTACTTATGTTTCCGAAACACAATGGCCATTTTGGAGTTAGATTTCTCATCGACGATGCCGGGCAGGACAAGGTTTTTTTGCGGCAATAAATGTTCTCGAAAATAATCGTTCGTGGCTTTGTTGAGTGGCAATAACTCTTTGATTTTCGGCTTGATTTCAAACGATTTATTGACGTATTCAACGTAAAAAAAATCATCTAATTCGGCTTCTTCTTCCAATCCATATTCTTTGGCTACTTGCTGCATTTTGGTTTTTCGCAAGTTGGTATCAAAGAAAATGCGCAGATACAGGCGGTCAATAATATTGTATAATACCTGTGCTTGGTGCTCGCATAATTTCTTTTTTTTGGCTTGGCATCCGCAGGAAATAACGACGGAATCGTTTAATTGTGAGACAGATACGGCAGGAAAAGCAAGTGTCGTCGACGAATGCGTAAACACCCCGACGTTGAGGTCGATGGTTTGGGGATGGATGTCAAAAAAGCCTCTGGCGCCCACGTCAAAGAAGTCGGCGCTGTGTTTTAGTAAATCTGAATAAGTGAGCGTGGCAATGGTGCTGTTTTCAAGAATATATTCGTGGGGATGTTCTCGCATGGGGGATGGTGACGTTGTGAAAAACGACGATGGTATGCCCTGTCTTACATTAAAATATTGTTTACTGCCTGAATCGCGGGGGGCAAATCGGTTTCGTCGAGCATTTCTCGCAGGTCTATTTCAATCGTACGGCTCATAGACGTAATAGGCACGTCATTGGAGCCGCCTTCAAAGGGGTTTTCGGTGCTTTCTCCTACTTTTTCCATGCTCGAAAACACCCACGACACCAGTACACTGAAGGGTACGGTCATCCAAACCATGTGTTCGCCCAACTTTTCAAATTCTTTCAACATTCCAAAAGGAACCATGAAAACAAAAAGGCGTACAAAGAAGAAGTTAATGGAGGCGAATTGACGCGGATAGGGGAAATTTTTGATGCGCTCACATTTGCCTTGCTGTTCGTAAAAGTTCACCAACAGGTTTTCCATTTCTACGTAATTCAGCGGGTCGATGTAGCCTTGTTGCTTCAATTCTCTTAACTGCTTTGATTGCAGGCTGATGATGTGCGTGGCGCGGTTTTTCTTGCTGAGTACGTAAGTCAATTCTTGGTCGGAGAGGTACTTGTTGAGTTCCTCGTCGAGTTTTTGTTCGTGTTCGAGAACCGAAAAAAAACGGCGGTATTCTTTGTTATAACTCTTGTTGGAATTTTCCCACGGCCGGGCTTCTCGCAACTGAAAACGCAGCGCCGTCAGCCAAGCCACATGACGGTATATCAACTGTTGGTGCAGCGCCTTGGCGTCGTCGTCGTGAGCATCGGGGGCGATGATACAATCCTTCACCATAATTCCCCAAGCCCGGCTGGTATTGACGATAGCGCCCCAAATTTGTCGGGCTTCCCAGAGACGATTATAAGTTTGAGTATTTTTAAAACCAACAATAAAAGCCGCCGCCGTGCCTACCAGCGTAATAGGCACCCACGGAACCGCCAGCCAATGCCAGTTGAGGTATTGGTACAAAGCGGTCGGTACGATGCCTAAAACCAGTAACACATAAATCTCACGGCGTGTCCAGAGCAAAAATTCTTTGAGTTTATAATGGCTTCCTGCGTGCATTACAGTTTGGATAATTTAGGGTTGAAGAGGCCGAGGGCGTAGTTTAACTGAATCAGAATGATAGCAATGATACTTACGTAGGTATTGATAAAACAAAGAGCAGCGGCTATGGTGTATAGACTTTGGGCCGTCAGGACTCGATTTTGCAGGGCGCTGTTGACAACTGGACCGTTGTTTTCTGGAAAATTGACGCAATGGTGTTTGTAGGCATAGTGCCAATGCGAATACAGCAGCGTGCCCAGCGCCAAAATATTCAGCCAGTAGATACCGATTGAAAGTCGGTTTGTGATGTGATTGCTTAAAATCCCCGTCGTAAAAGGTAATATTGAAACAAACATTAAAAAAAACAGGGAAATCCAGCTGAGGTTTCGGTCGTATTTTTGAATGTAATGAAACTGCGTAGATTGGCCAGTCCAAAAAATACCGAGCGTCATGAAACTCAAAAAATAGGTGAGTAACGTGGGCAAGGTATCGTAGAGCGCAGCAAGGAGTTTGCCGTCAGAAATCACCATCCCGCTCACGGGGTCTTTCATGTTGAAAACCAGAAGGGTCATGGCGATTGAAAAAACGCCGTCGCTCAGGGCTTCAATGCGTTGTACTCGTTGGCCGGCAATCGAATTGAAACGGGGCATGTAGGTAACAAATATTAACCATTACGTTAGTAAATATAACTACTAAATTAATATTGCATATTGTAGACAGGCTCGTCCAAGAGTTGGAAAAAAATAATCGGTTATTTCGTCTTTTCGGGCCAGGATATTTTTTTTGAATGGCTATATCAGTACTTGTTGTTATTCCAATACTTCATAAATCATCAGCGGGTTTGCCTTATTTTTCAAGATTACTTCTCCCACAGGCTGACAGTTGAAAGATTCTTTTACTTTATTGTAAGCCGCTTGTCCAATCACAATTTGGCCGGGCTTGGCTACTGACTGAAAGCGCTGGGCTACGTTGACGGTATCGCCAATGACCGTATAGTCGAGCCGCCGCAGCGAGACCGAACCGATATTGCCCGAAATCATTTCGCCAGAGTTGATGCCGATGGCTACGCGGGGCATGTAGGTGGTATGGTCGAGCAGATTTTCTTGAATGGCAGCAATGTGGCTACGCACGGCCAAGGCGGCTTCGATGGCGTGGTCGAGGTGATATTCGCCCCGAAAGACGGCCATGACGGCATCGCCCATAAATTTATCTACATGGCCCCCCTGCGCAATGATTTCTTTGACCATCACGTCAAAGTATTTGTTGATTAAGCGCACGACGGTATCGGGGTCGGCGTTTTCAGTAATGGCCGTGAAGCCGCAAATATCCATAAAAACGACCGTTGCCTCTACCGTTTCGTTGACCATGATGGCCGATTCGAATTCTTTTCGGCTCATAAAACTCAGCACATTCTCATCCACATACATCCGCAGAATGTTGTTTTCTTTGATGGCCTGGAGGGTATCGCGCAGTTGCTGAACGTGAACGAGGGTTTTCTGAACGGTCAGTTCTAAATCTTCAAAATTGACGGGTTTACACACAAAATCAAACGCTCCTCGGTTCATGGCGGTGCGGATATTGTCCATATCGCCATAAGCAGAAACCATAATTACTTTAATAAGTGGGCTCAACTCGCTCACTTTGCTCAGTAGCGTCAACCCATCCATGAGAGGCATGTTGATGTCGCTCAGCACTAAATCTATGTCAGGAGTTTCTTGTAGAAGTTTGAAGGCTTCCACGCCGTTGGGTGCAAAGACAAACTGGTAGAGACCTTCGCGGATTTGTCGTCTAAATTTTTGTTTGATCAGCAATTCCAAATCGCTTTCGTCATCTACGACGAGCATTTTGGCTTTATTCATAATGAGAGGGTAAGTTTCTGTTTGAGGTTGGCGAAGTCAATCGGTTTGGTTAGAAAATCATCGGCTCCGTATTTTTTGGCTTGGTTAAAATTTTCGTCGTCATTGTAGGCCGTTATCATCATCACCATTGGGGGGGCACTGGGGCGCTCCGTCCGAATCCGTTTCAACAGTTCTATTCCGCTCATGCCGGGCATATTGATGTCGGAAAGAATCAACACAATTTCCGAAAAATGGTCATTCAAATAGGTCAGGGCCTCTTCTCCAGAGTGGGCAAAATCAAAATTTAATTCACCGCTTCTGATTTCACGTCGAAAGCGTTGTTCAAAGAGCGTTTTTATGTCCTGTTCGTCGTCAACTACCAAAATTTTCATGAGAAGAAAAGCTAAAAGGGATGTTTTGCGAATGTAATAATACGAAAAATGTTGGAAACTAAAGTAGTGATGGATTAGTTAGTCAAACTAAATAGCGAGTTAAAAAATTTCATTTTTTATGATAAACTTTCAGTATCACAATCCAGTTCGAATCATTTTCGGAAAAGGCCAAATTGCGCAATTATCAAAGCAAATCCCCACCGATGCCACCATTATGATGACCTATGGCGGTGGGAGTATTTTCAAAAACGGCGTATACGAGCAAGTAAAATCGGCGCTTGCTGGGCACAAAACCGTTGAGTTTGGGGGCATTGAAGCCAATCCTACCTACGAAACCTTGATGAAAGCGGTGGAATTGGGGCGGGCCGAAAAGATTGATTTTCTGTTGGCCGTGGGCGGTGGCTCGGTGCTCGACGGTACAAAATTCATCGCAGCGGCCATTCCTTTTACGGGCAACGACCCTTGGCAAATTGTGGGCAATCGCGCTAAAATCACTACTGCGCTCCCGCTCGGGGCCGTTTTGACGCTCCCCGCTACGGGCTCAGAAATGAACTATTACGCGGTTATTAGCCGCAAAGAAACGCACGAGAAAAAGGGATTAGGGAATCCACTGGTGTATCCGAAATTCTCTATTCTGGACCCCGAAACAACGTTTTCGTTGCCGCCGCGTCAAATTGCCAACGGCATTGCCGATGCCTTTACGCACGTGATGGAGCAATACATGACCTACTCTGTACGGGCCGAAATGCAGGATCGGATGGCCGAAGCCGTGCTGCTGACGCTGATTGACGAAGGCCCGAAAATGATGGCTAACCCGACCGATTATGACGCCGCCGCCAACGTAATGTGGGCCGCAACAATGGCCCTCAATGGCCTGCTTGCGGCAGGGGTACCAACCGACTGGGCCACGCACCAGATTGGACATGAGCTGACGGCCCTGCACGGCATCGACCATGCACGCACGTTGGCGGTGGTGTTGCCGCATTTATTGGAAATCAAAAAAGATACCAAAAGGGACAAACTCATTCAGTACGGCAAACGCGTGTGGCAACTGACTGGTACCGACGATGAAGTAGTAGCAGGAGCCATCCAAAAAACGGCCGAATTTTATGAATCCTTGGGCATCCCGACCAAAGCAAGTGCGTATCCAGTTACTGAAGAGACAGTACAAGAAATCGTAAAACGATTTGTGGAGCGGGGGATGAATTTTGGCGAGCGCGCCGATATTACGCCCGAAGTGGTCGGTGAGATTCTGGAACTTAGCCTGAGCTAGAAAAACGGTATTTTGACCGCGGAGGTAGGGGAGAGCAAAATCAGGGTCAAAAGTTAATTTTGACCCTGATTTTGCTCAGTGTTTTTTGTTTGAAAAGGAAGTAAACTGAAATTTATAATCTTAACTTTTCAAAACAGAAGCCATGCGCTACTTCTTTGCCTTTATACTGCTTGTTCATGGCCTAATTCATTTAATGGGCTTTGTGAAAGCGTTTAAGTTGGCCGAAATCAGTCAGTTAACGCAAGTTGTTTCGAAGCCTAGTGGGGTGTTTTGGCTAATGGCAGCGGTGTTGTTTGCTCTTACTACGACATTGTTGATTCTTCAAAAACAAACATGGTGGATGGCGGCCGCCCCAGCAGTTATTCTGTCGCAAGCACTCATTTTTACGAATTGGCAAGAGGCAAAGTTTGGGACAATTGCCAACGTGATTATCCTTGCTGGTGTCGTTTTGGGCTATGCGGATTGGGGTTTCAATAGGATGGTAAAGAGAGAGTTAAAGGAGTTTCGGTCCACAACTCTGCCTGCCCCACAACCTGTACTGCCCGAAAGAGTCAAAATGCTGCCGCCTGTGGTACAAAAATGGCTGCATCGTTCTAAAGTAGTAGGTAAAGAAGAAGTGCAGGTGGTGAATTTGAAACAAAAAGGCGAGATGAAAACCAAGCCCGACGGCAATTGGATTCCGTTTGAGGCCGAGCAATACAACTCGGTCATTCAGCCGGGGTTTATTTGGCAAACTCGCATTCAAATGATGCCCTTGGTAACGATTTTGGGTCGCGATAAATACGAAAATGGTCGAGGAAATATGCTCATCAAAGTGCTGGGCTTGTTTGCCCTGGCCGATTCCAAAGGCCCATCCACTGACCAAGGCACGTTGCTGCGAAATTTGGGCGAGATTTGCTGGTTTCCCTCGGCGGCGTTGCGCGATTATATCCAATGGGAGCAGCTAGATTCTCTTTCGGCCAAAGCAACCATGACCTACGGTCAGGTGACCGCGTCTGGGGTTTTTCGTTTTAACCCCGACGGCGATTTGGTCAGTTTTGAAGCAAAACGCTATTATGACCGCAAAGAAGGTGCGACTTTGGAAGATTGGCTCGTCACTATAACTGGCTACAAAGAATTCTACGGTGTGCGCATCGGGTATCAAAGTGAAGTGACCTGGAAATTGAAAACGGGCGATTATACGTGGTTGAAGTTGGAAGTGACAGACATCCGATACAACAACCCGCGTAACTAATCGCCCGTTTTTAGCAATATGGAAGATTAATTCTTTGGCTTAGAGAAAACCAAACCAAACAACAAAATCACCGCGTAACAGATAATCGGGGTGAGGTAAGATTGTGCCACGTCGACGTCGGCGACCATTCCCATGATAGGAGGGAAAACTGCACCACCCACTACGCCCATCACGATAAACGAAGAGGCGCGTTGCTTGTGCTCGCCCAAATTGCGCAGCCCCAGCCCAAAGATGGTTGGAAACATGATACTCATAAAGAAATTGAGCATCATCAAGGCAATAAAGGAGGCCCATCCCCAGGTTTGAGAGATGATTAAACACATCACAATATTGGCTCCTGCAAAGATAGCCAACAGAATGTTGGGCTTAATAAACCGCATCAAAAACGTACCCACCGCACGGCCTCCCAACAAAAGTACCATGCTGAAAGAGAAATAATACCCCGCCTTTTCGTCGGTCATATCAGGGATGTATTTGACGGCATAGTTGATGAAGAAAGCCCACGTAGCGCCTTGGGCGGCTACGTTGAAAAACTGCGCAATGGCTGCCCAAATAAAGTGACGATGTTGGAATAGACCTTTTTTGGGCCCAGCGCTACCGCCTTCATCTTCTGAACTCTCGGATGTAAGGGGCGGTACTTTGATGAATGAAAAAGAAACCGCCACTGCGGTTACAACCAAACCAATGGCGATGTAGAGGTATTTAACGGGCGCTAAATCGACTACGACGTCGCCCGTAGGAACATTGCGTAAGATAATGTACGAACCCAATACTGGCCCAATGATGGCGCCTACCCCGTTGAAGGTTTGTGAAAGGTTGATGCGTTGCTCCGAAGTATCTTCATGGCCAAGAGCGGCCGAAAAAGGGTGAGCGACGGTTTCGAGCGTGGCTAAACCACAGGCCAGAATGAATAAAGCCAATCGAAAGAAATCAAAAGATTGGGCTTCGGCAGCGGGATAAAACATAAAAGCACCGATGGCGTACAGCGCTAAGCCTAAAATAACGCCGTTTTTGTAGCCATATTTTTTCATGAACATCCCCGCAGGGATACCCATTACGAAATAAGCTCCGAAGATGGAAAACTGGACCAAACCTGAATCGGCCAGCGATACATTCAAAACGGTTTGAAAACGACGGTTTAACAAATCTCCCATCGTGATGGCAATCCCCCATAGTAAGAAGAGGCTCGTCACGAAAACGTAGGTTGGGACGTATTTGGAGGTTAGTAAAGGGGCTTTTTTCATTAATAAAGTTAGTAAAGGGTTCAGGAATATTAATTGAAGGATTGTTTTTGTTACTCTGCTTGGATCAAAACTGTAAAACCGCGAATTGTAAAACTGCAAAATCACAAAATCACAAAACCGCTTACTGCAAACTGCTTACTGACCGGTCCAGATGCACATAGCCACCGTCCACGTGAATCAACTGCCCAGTGGTGTGGCTTGATTTATTGGAAAGCAAAAATACTACAGTGTGCGCAATCTCGTCGGTGGTGGTCATGCGGTTGCCGAGCGGTATCCGGCTGTTGATGTCGTTGAGGGTTTCTTCGGGATTGGGTAGGGTTTGAATCCATTTTTCGTACAATGGCGTCCACGACTCGGCCACAATCACGGCGTTGACCCGGATGCCGTATTTGAGTAATTCAACGGCCCATTCACGCGTCAGGGCGTTGCGGGCTCCGTTGGAGGCGGCATAGGCCGAGGTATTTCCCTGTCCGGTCTCGGCTACTTTGGAGCTGATGTTCACAATCGGTCCTTTGGTTTTGATGAGGTAGGGCAGGGCGTGCTGGGCGAGGAGATAATAATGCACCACATTTTTGTGCAACGATGCCATAAAGGCTTCATAGTTGCCTTTTTCGAGCCCAACGCCGTCGTTGACACCCGCGTTGTTGACCAATCCGTCAATGCGCCCAAAGCGCTCTACCGTGAGGCGTATGGCTTTCTCGCACTCGGCGGGGTTGGTGAGTTCGGCTTCAATGCCGTAAGCGATGCCGCCGAGGGCTTCGATTTTTTCGATTACAGCCTGATTGTCGGCCGCACTGCGTCCGATAATGACGGGAATGGCTTCTTCAACGGCTAAGGTGCGGGCAATGGCTTCGCCGATTCCTTTGGCTCCGCCCGTCACAATGATTACTTTTTCTCTAAGGTTCAGATTCACTTGATTAAAAAAGATTTATTTGAAGAGAATAATAACGGTCATAAGCGGCTTTACAATACAATTCTACTCTTTGATTCAGGGTCAAAACGAACGACTGCCTGTCGACAACACTGCTTCATGGGCGGGGTAATCGTTTTTCTTGCGTTAAAGTAGAATTGTACCAAAATCCTGCACAATAATACTACTAAAAACTACTTCGGAAACGACTTTTTGTACCTGTTGTCGTAATAACCTTTTTTTTATTGAAAAATCACTTCGTTTATACAAGGCCGTTCAGGGCTGCCCATGATGAATGAGTATTGACTTTCGGGTCTGAATGGAGCAGAAAGTTTTACTGTGTATTGAAGTTTATTTTTGGAATATAAAAAATAGCCTATTATGGTTTTATTTTCTGTTAAATATAAAAAAGTGACCGTTTGATAAATTTTATTTGAATTATAGGTATATTATTTTGTACAATTTAGCGTATTGTATAAATTTATAATACTGTAAAATGTGGGTATTTTGAAAAGATACTCCCCACCCAAAGGCAGTTATTCAGTAATTGTTCTTAATCCTTAAAACCAACTTTACCTAAAATGAAAACAATCCGTTTTGTATGCCTGCTGGCCTTGGTCGGCAGCATGTTTGTCGCATGTCAAAAAGAGGTATTAGATGCCTCTGCCCCCTCAACAACTCCCACCCACAGCGCGTTGAGAGAAGCCGTCGATTGTGATTGCGTAGAAGATTACGCCGATTCTAAGGTTACTTACAACTATGCAAGTGGGGTCATTGTAGAAGTCTGGAACGACGCCACCACTGTTTATTACAAAGTGTATCGTAATGAAGAGGGAGCACCCAATCCAGATCAAATTGGGAATCTATTTGTGGATGATGTAGTGCAAGGGGGCGGAGAAGACAATGTATACGAATTCACAAAACCCGTAGGTACATTGGAAGCATGTGATGAAGTAACAACAGCCCTAAGAGTAGTGGGCACGGGAGGAGAGCCAGTTGTGGCCTCTAATGTCTATAAAATCGTTACACTTTGTCCGCCGCCGCCACCAGTTTGTATTTATACCTACGATACAGGTTTTGGCGGTGAAATTAGAGGATTAGGCAAAGCCTGGTGGTATTATTACCCCGCAGGCTCGGGCGAGAAAATCATTTACGCGGGTCAAACCAAAGTAGCGGGTACGGTGGTTATTGATGGCGCGGGCAACTATACCATCACTTTGGCCCCAGGCTGGTCATTGAAAACTGGTGAAACCGAATCCGTAAAAATTCAGGGTTATACCACTGTTCCTGCCAGCCGACCCGCAGCGGGTCTGTTTTCAGGGCCTTCGAGCTACAAAGGCACAAGTTTGACGGGCTCGATTGCTCCTCAGCCGTTTTATGTGATTCACTTGGATTTGCAATATTGCACCTTGCAGGCGCCATAGTTTCGGCAATAATATATTTATGCAAACAGGCTGCCTTACTTCGGTAAAGCAGCCTGTTTGCTTTTTGGAATGCTATTCTCACCCCCCATAAATCACGCCCACACCTGTGTGCCTTCGGTGCAATTTTTGCACATTTCAATCTCCGAGCGTGACCGAATCAGGGTTTGGCGAAACTGACGGTAAGCGTCGCTTTGCCAAAGATTTTTGAATGTCGTTTCCGATACGTCACCTAATCGGTAGTGTGCGTCTTTATCAAAACAGCACGGAACCACCTTGCCGTCCCACGTGATGACGCACGAGTGCCACATCTTCCAGCAATGCCCGTCCAAACCGTTTTTGATTTGATACGTGCCATCGGGTTTTTGCGAATAACGCGAGTATTTATCAATGGTCGGAATCAGCGGGTCACCTTGTTCGTAATCGTAAATTTGGGCGGTTTTGAGGCCTAGTTCATCTACGCCCAACTCGTCGGCCAGTCGTTTTACGTCTTCGATTTGGTGTTCGTTGGGTTGTACCACCAAAAACTGAAAGACGACGTGCGGTGTTTTTGACTTCAGTTCGCGTTTCCATTTCAGGATGTTGCGGGTTCCGTCCAACACTTTTTCTAGTTTTCCGCCTACGCGGTATTGTTCGTACACATCCTGCGTAGTACCATCTATTGACACAATAAGGCGGTCGAGGCCACTTTCCACGGTGCGGCGGGCGGTGGCGTCGTTGAGATAATGGGCGTTGGTGGAGGTGGCAGTGTAAATGCCTTTTTTGGAGGCATATTTAACCAATTCCAAAAATTTGGGGTGCAAATAAGGTTCTCCCTGAAAATAAAAAATGAGGTACAAAAGCGTATCCGAAAGCTCGTCGATGGTCTTTTTGAATAACCCATCTTCCAACATTCCCGTAGGCCGGGTAAAAGACCGCAGGCCACTGGGGCACTCTGGGCAACGAAGATTGCAGCTCGTGGTGGGCTCAAAAGAAATGCTCATCGGCAAGCCGCGTTGGGTGGCTTTACCCGTCCATTTGGATTCGTAAAAACTATAAATCACCTTCAGGGCATTCCAGACCCGCTTGCGGGAGAGTTTGGACAAGAAATTGAGCCCATCGTTTAGGTTCTGGTTCATTTGCGAGGAGTGGAAATAAAAAAAACTTTCCGAAAGGTAGTACATCTTTCGGAAAGTTGCTTGGCATGGGTGATTTCTGCTACCCTAAAAACTGACGCAAATAGTTTCTACTGGTCAAAATCGCCTCTTTTACGTCGTCAATGCTACCTTCGTAGGCTTTGTCTTCGACTTCAATACATACAGGGCCTCGGTAGCGCACATCGGTCAGGGCCGCAAAGAATTTACGCCAATTTACATCGCCCAAGCCGGGGAGTTTTGGGCTGTGGTATTCAAGCGGATTGGCCATAATGCCCACCCGGTCGAGCTTTTCTTTGTAGAGCTTGGCGTCTTTGAGGTGGATATGATGCAGGCGGTCTTTGTAATCATAAATGGGTTTTGCTTCATCCATCATCTGCCAAATCATGTGCGACGGGTCGTAATTCAAACCCAAAATAGGGCTTGGAATGATTTCAAACATGCGGTCCCACACGGCGGGCGTGGTAGCCAAGTTTTTGCCGCCGGGCCACTCGTCGTCCGTAAAAAACATGGGGCAGTTTTCGATGCCGATTTTGACGTTGTGGGCTTCGGCCACCTGAATAATTTCGGGCCATACTTTACCAAACGTTTTCAGGTTTTCGGTAATGCTTTTGGACGGGTCGCGGCCGATAAACGTATTGACGTTGTGTAAGCCCAGCTTCGCGGCGGCTTTGATTAATTGCTTGATGTGTTCGCGGTAAAAAACGGCTTTTTCGGTATCGGGGTCCAAAGGGTTGGGGTAATAGCCTAGCGCTGAAATGGTTACCTGTTTTTCTTTGGCAAAATGAATGAGATTATGGGCGTAGATGGTATCGGTGAGTACGCGGTCAGCATCAATGTGTGTGACACCCGCATAGCGCCGGGCGTCGGCGTTGTTGGTGGGCCAGCACATCATTTCAACGCAAGAGAATCCGTGATTTGCGGCAAAATCAATAACGTGTTCATAGCCAAAATCGGCCAAAATGGCGCTTACAAATCCAAGTTTTAACATGTAGATGAGGGTTTATTTAGGAATAGTTTGGATTACAAATGAGATTATATTCCACCCGATGCACCAATGAAGATTCGGGGGCTGATAAGCATTAAAGTTGGGATAAAAGTTCGAGAAAGTTTTCCGCCTTCACTAAATTAATTGGTGGAAAAGAGATTGTGTTCACTACAGAAAAATGGCGGTCATTTGTTACTAAATAGTCTGCTTGAGAAGCTACATAGACGTCAGTAAACTTGTTATCATCGAAATCTTGCTCAATCAATTTCCATTGATAAAAAACATCTTGACGATGTATGTTGTCTAAGTGTAAAATTAATTCAAGGACGTCATTAACAGTTTGACTGTCGTATCGTTTAGCAATGACTTCTTCATACTCCGCAATGATTTCAGTATTAAGAGCCAATTCAAATTTGCCATCAATCAGCGCGTCAAAAATGAGGGCAAAAGGTGATTGAGCCGCCAATGACACCAAAAATACATTGGTATCCAGCACAACCCGTAATTTATTGCTTTTCCTCATTTAACCAATCTTGCATAGTTTGAGCTGTATAACCTTTTTCCTGCCAAATTTTGGTAGTATGTTGGCGTATACGGTCGGCGAAGAATTTGACTAAAACTTTTTTTAGGTCTTTAAGTTCTTCTTCCGAAAGATCGTAGGCGAATGTATTCAGCAATTCAACCTGTAAGTTTGTAAGCCTTTGCGGCGAGGCAGTGGTCTGCATCTTTTTAATTTTTTTATCAAATATACTTTTTTAAAAATCATCCTGATAGTAGTTTTTACTCAAATTTTGCGACTATCCGAAATATTGGCTTTCCAAACTTCGGCTATCAGTGCGTCTATCTATTACCTTATAGGCTGAAAAACTAATGGCGTTTGTTTGATATAATTTGCCTGCAACTTACTAAAAAGCCGTTGATGAAAAGGAATTGTGCTTCAAAAAAGGCGTTGCAATTATTCCCTAAGTCCGTAGGGGAGAAGTGCGGTTAAAATGTCTTTTGCCTACTATACAAGCCATTAACACAAATTTTATGAAAACAACAGCCATTGCTCCCAAGGAGCGCATTCTACTCATTGACGGTCTGCGGGGTTTTGCCCTTTTAGGAATTCTTATTGCCCATATTACGTATTGGTTCAACGCAGGGCCGACCCCCAACGATATTTTTCAGAAATATACCAACGACATCGGTTTTCAAATTGCAGGGGCCTTCGAAGGGATTTTTATTTCGGGGAAATTTTACACCTTTTTTTCCTTTCTGTTTGGTTTAAGTTTTGCGCTGCAAATGGAGAGCAAAAGCTTTACCATCGGGCGGTTTGTGTGGCGTTTGTTTATTTTGGGATTGATTGGTTTGGCGCACAGCCTGCATTGGCGAGGCGACATCCTGAGCATTTATTTTGTCGTAGGTTTGTTCATGATTTTGTTTCGCAATGCTTCCGACAAGGTGTTGATTATCGCATCGTTATTGCTGATTCTTAACCTACCGATTCGCATCCGTGATGGATACCGGTTTTTCTACCCAACCCCGCCGCCGACGGCTCAGCAACAAAAACAAAATGAACAAAAAAACAAGTCGTATTGGGATACCGTAAAAAAGGGCGATTACCGTGAACTCCTCACGGTCAATGTGCCCGCCATTGTCGATAAATTTGACTTTCAGTTTGACAGTGGTCGTATTTACATTACGCTTGGTTATTTTCTGTTGGGTTTGTTGGCAGGGCGACGCAAATGGTTTGCCAAATGGGAGGAGCACCGATTGTTTTTTAAAAAATGGCTTAAAATCAGCGGCTTTGCTACCTTGGGTATCATTGCGGTGGCGGTTCCGTTGGGAATTTTCTTTGGCAGTGGCGAACCAAAACCGTGGTTTAACCTCCTGATGAGCGCGTTATATGATGTCCATTGTATGCTGCTGACGATTTTCTACATCGTGGGTATGACGCTTTTATTGCAAAAGAAAAGTTGGCAGGGAGCGTTGCAAAATTTTTCGGTTATCGGCAAAATGGCCCTTACTTCGTATCTAAGTCAGACCCTGATTGGGATAATTCTTTTTTACGGGGTAGGTTTCAACCTGATGGGCGAGGTAAACCCTTGGATTTGCTTGCTCATGACGATTCCAGTCTTTGTCGGGCAGATTATTTTTAGCCGTTGGTGGCTTTCAAACTACACCTACGGGCCAGTCGAGTGGCTCTGGCGTTCGCTTACGTACTTGCGTTGGCAGCCATTAAAACGCGGCGATTTGGTCGCTGAGTTTTAAACTCAACGTGCCGTCGGGTTCTCAAACCCGACGGCACGTTGGCAAAAATTTAAAGCATGGGTATTTATAAACGAGTAAAATTTTATGGGGCTTCCCGCCCAGAAAGCCTCCTCTCTACAACCCCTCCACCGTCGTCACATTATCATCGGAAATTCGGTCGATAAGCTTGTTGTACGGGTCGATACCTGCTTTTTTGGGTTCGCCTTTGACGGTAAATTCGAGCGTGTGCTCGCCGGGGGTAAGCCAATGTTTTTTGAGGTACAGCGGCACTTTTTTCTTCATGCTTTTGGCATTTTTACCTTCTTCCGCAAAGATACCGATGTCGATATAATCGCGCCCTTTGCCCGTACTTATTTCCTTTCCTTGCTTGTCGTAGTAGAGTTTTTTGGCCTGTACGGTGAGTTTTACCTTGTACTCGTTGCCTTTTCCTTTGGTGGCTTCGGCTTTGGTAATTCGGTTTTCGTACAAGGCTATTTTCTCAAAACTATCTTCGGCAAAATACTGCAAGGAATCAGGCACGACTTTCCGTAGCGCCGCAAACCATTTACCAGAAGTTGGATACGGAGGTTTTTCCAGAAACGCGTTTTCGTTGGCAAAATCACTGAGGGCTTTGTTCATGTTTTTTTCTCCAATCAAATCCTGCAAAGCGTAGAGTACCAACGAGCCTTTGTCGTACCATACATAAGAGCGGCTGTCGTTTTCGAGGAGCGTTTCTTCAAACTTGCTCTCGTTAGAACGCCCGCGCAGGTAGGCATCTAAGCAGTACTTGAGGCGGTTTTGCATGGCATCTTCGCCGTATTCTTTCTTCAACACCATGAGCGAAGAGTATTCGGCCATGGATTCTGAAATCTGATTGGCCCCGCGTGTATAACTCGGACAAATCTGGTGCCCCCACCATTGGTGCGCTACTTCGTGGGCGGTCACGTAGTAGGCGTAGTCGGTGTCGTTGGGGTCAGAAAAATCGGCTACCCAGCCAAAACTTTCGGTGTAAGGCACGGTATTAGGAAACGATTGCGCAAAACTTGCATAGCGCGGAAACTCAATAATCCGCATTTCGCTGTACTGATACGGTCGATAATTGACGTGATTGTACGCCAACGCATCCTTTACGCCTTTGATGAAATGGCCTAAATTCTTCTCGTGGCCGGGGTGATGATAAATCGCAATTTTGATTTCCTTGCCGTCGGGGGCTTTCCAAACATCTTTTTTGACTACGTAGCGAGCCGAACAAACGTTAAAAAATAAGTCCATCAGCCCTTCCTGTTTGAAGTGAAAATACCGCCGTCCCTTTTCGGTCCACTCTTTTTGGAGGTAGCCGGGCATGATAGCTATCTGGTCGGGTTCGGTACTGACCGTGCCTTCAAAGGTCACCAAATCGGCATCGTCGTTGAAGAGCAACGTACTCAACCCAAAAGCATCGGATTGCGTAGGCAAGGTATATTTCTTTTCGGGCAAACCGTATTTTTTGCGGTACTTATCTGAGTCAATTTTGTCGCCACCATAACCCATTGAAGGAAAGATTTGAAGATCAAAAAATGTCCCATTCTCAACAATTTCACGACTCAAACCGCTGTTTTCAAAACCCCGATTTTCGGCACGTACAACCACCTCCATTTTTACGGTATCACCCGGTTGCAGCGTCTGGGGAAGACGATAAATTTGATACTTTAACTCTTTGTCATCCAGAATGATTTTTGGGGCTATTCCGTTGATGGTCAACTTTTTGATGTCAGTGTGGGCGATGGGGCTACCCATGTTCAGGTGTAGCGAATCAATAGGCACTTGGGTTTTGTTGACGAGCGTAAATACACCTTGGGCATCACACGCCCGCTCATTCGGAAAAAGGTCAATATTCACCTTCACGTCTATCACTTTAGGTTGGGGCGTACGCTCGTACTTTTTGTATTTCTTCTCATAATTTGCGCCTTGTTGTCGCCCCTCCTCAATTCCGACGTATTTGTTCAGGATGCTCACGTTGTAATAAATGTACGCACTTGCCCCCAGCCACAGCACCGTAAAAAGCGTGAGCCATGCGTATGATTTGCCGCTGAGACGCTGCTTCATCAATTGCCAACGGGCTTTGAAAGCATCTTCAGACCCTCGGTTCCAAAACAAATTGCCCACCACCAGAAGCAAAGCCCCTAACGCCAACCAGTTGAAATGAAACCAGAAAAGGGGCTTGGCAAAATGCCCAAACCCATTCATGTCCGAAATGCGGTAGTTAGGGAAATAGCTAAAAAACAGTAGGTTGTAGTTGATTTCGGCAAAGCTCTGAATGCTACCCAACAAAAACCAAAGCCCGATGGTAAGAATGTGTCCGAGAAATTTTTGATTGACCAAAATATGCATAAAAAAGGCCAACATCGCCAATTCGATGTATTCGGGAAACTCAATCAAATACAAGTCGGTGAAATACTTATCAAACTCAAAGTTGAAATAACCTTTGATAATCTGATTAGCGACTCCGCTGACAATCACTAAGTTAGCCATTACAAATCCCACTAGTACAATGGCCAAAAACTTAGAGCCGTACACCATCCAGTTGGGTACGGGCAACGAATCCGAGATAAGATTGTACTTCACCGACTTGTCTCGATGCACTACCTCTCCCGTGTAAAAAATCAAGATAATATACACGAACAAGCCATAGTTGAAGTCTTTGACCTCAATCATGTAGTAGGTTAGTGGCAATGAGGGGGTTCCGAACTGTGGAAAACCAAACCATCCATCCGTAAACAGAAAAAACAACGCCCCAACCATGATGGCAATAAAGTACGGGTCACGGATAATCTGCCCGAACTCCAACCACGCTTGGCTGAACATTTGGCGAAGAAAGATGCTGCTTGAATAGATTTTGTCGGCCACGGGCAAATCTGCCAGCGACAAACGGGTGGTTGGACGCTCTTCGTCTTTTTGTTTCTTACCAAGTTTTACCGACAGAAACCGCTGAAAACTAAACCGATACAATACGCCTAAAAATACTAACAATCCCAAGCCCGTCCATATCAGGCGGTTGTAGAGGAGATTTCCTACGAGTGGGGCGGTGAGGGTATTTTGTTCAAAAGGAGTCCAGTATTTAGTTGCATTGTTGAAAGTGGTTAGCCCAAAGGGGTCAATCAAATCCACGAGGTTTTTGTTTTCCAAATCACGGGTCAAAACGGTGGAAAGGAGATAGGCAATCAGCAGCAAAATACCTCCCGAGTAGATGATAAACACCTTGCGCGTGAGGGCTACCAAACTAAAAAACAAACAGCCCGTAAACAGCATGTTGGGTACAACAAATAGTAAATAGGGCTGCAAATGATGCCATAGATTGACGGGAGCAAAGCGGCTGGCATTTTCGGCCAGTCCGAGCAGGGGCCCTAAAACGCCTCCCAGCATGATGCCTAATACCATGCCGAAGCAAACAAACAAAAGCGTGACAAATGACCCCAAAAAACGCCCCAATAAGTAGCCTTTTTCGGTAATGGGAAAGCTGAAAAAGTAATCTTTGGTGCCAAATTCTACATCGCGATAGATGGGTACGCCCATGATGGCGGAGCTGATTAAGCTGGCAAAAATGGAGATGATAATCAGCATCTGTGAGATGGCGTAGGGCGAATTGAGGTTGGCTTTTTCAGAAGCGGGACCGCTGCCGTAAATAATATTCAGGAACATGAACAAAAACAGCAGGCCAAAATACAGATAAGTAGCAGGGCGCTTGAAGCGATATTTTAACTCAAAAAGGAATATTTCTTTGAACATAATTTTAGGAGTGAGGAAAGAGGAGTGAGTAGCGAGTAGTTTTTTACTTTGATGCTTCGATTGCGTGGGTGTACGCATTCAAAAGTTTTGCTACTTCCTCCAGTTGATTTTGTAAAACCATTGTATCGGCATAAGCCAAATCTTGAGATAAGATTAGATAGTAGTGCGTTTCGTCCAAAGAACCTTGTGCAATATTCATGAATTTTATTTTATCTGGTTTTGTCCGTTTACGGTAGCCTTCCGTAATATTGGCAGCTACTGAAATTGAACTACGACGCATTTGTGAGATTAAACCAAACAATTCTTCTTTGGGAAAAGTACGAGTGAGTTGATAAACTGCCAAAACAAGTTGATGGGCTTTTTGCCATACAATTAATTCTTTAAATCCTTTTGATTTTTCCATTGTATCATTCAATGTTGTCAAGTTAAAACTCTATTTTATTCTCGCTACTCACTTCTCTCTTCTGGCTTCTAAAAAACTACACCGCCAATCCCACTCGCTTTGTGATTTCGGAGAAATAAACGTCTTCCAAATCGGCAGTGGTGAGTTCAAAACTGCTAAGTGGCTCATCTGAAATCACCCTTATTTGGGTTTTACCCATTTTCAAAGACGTAGAAATAACCTCATAATTGGCCTGATGATGCTCTAATTCTGATTTATCAATCATTTTTTTCCACACCTTACCGCTGATTTCTTTCACTAAGTCGTTTGGATTGCCTTGTGCAACCACTTCGCCGAGGCATATAATGGCCATGTCGGAACACAAGTTTGTGACATCTTCTACAATGTGGGTCGAGAGAATTACAATCGTATTTTCGCCGATTTCTGAAAGAAGGTTATGAAAACGATTTCTTTCGGCAGGGTCGAGACCCGCGGTCGGTTCGTCCACAATGATGAGTTTCGGATTGCCCAACAATGCCTGCGCTATGCCAAAACGTTGTTTCATCCCCCCCGAAAATGTCCCTAAATTTTTCTTTCTGACTTGAAACAGATTTACTTTTTGCAACAGCCCTTCCACAATTTCTTTGCGCTGTTTGGCATTTTGGATGCCCTTCAAACTCGCAATGTGGTCGAGCATGGTTTCGGCCGTTACTCGTGGATATACCCCGAATTCTTGGGGTAAATATCCCAGCACTTTGCGAACGTCTTCTTTCTGACGAAGCACGTCTAAATCGCCCAGCATAACGCTACCACTGTCGGCTTCTTGGAGCGTAGCGATGGTTCGCATGAGCGATGATTTCCCAGCGCCATTGGGCCCCAGCAGCCCAAACATGCCTTGATTGATAGTCAACGATACGCCTTTCAGCGCGTGTACTCCATTCGAGTACGTTTTGGAGAGATTTTGGATGGTTAGTTTCATAAAATATCTGTAAGGGTTGTTTTTACGAAAATAGTAAAAAGACATATAGAATCGGGATATTTTTTGGATTAAAGGCAACATAAGCAGATGAACGTCAAGCGGTAGTGCGTGAGTCAGATGTTTTCTTAATTTTGTTAAAAACAAAGTCATAACAATGATGCCTTATCATCTACGCCGTTGGCAACTAGGCGACGAACCGGCGCTGGCCAAATACGCCAACAATTACCGAATCTGGCGTAATGTACGTGATTCCTTTCCGCATCCTTATACGCTCGACGATGCTCACCATTGGATTGAACTTTGTGAAATGGAAAAACGCCCTACCGTCTTTGCCATCGACGTGGAGGGAGAAGCCGTAGGTGGGGTGGGAATCATCCTGCAAAAAGATGTTTTTCGTAAAAATGCCGAAATTGGCTATTGGCTGGCCGAACCCTTTTGGGGCCGGGGAATCATGGCAGAAGCGGTGAAAGAAATGACGGAATATACTTTTAGACACTACGAGGTACATCGACTGTATGCGGGAGTTTTTGAATACAACCGCGCTTCTATGCGCGTGCTAGAAAAGGCTGGTTATCAGTTTGAAGCGGTGTTGCGGCAATCTGTTTGTAAAGAAGATAAAATATGGGACGAACATGTTTATGTAAAGTTTAGGGAAGAAACAAACAACCCTGACAAGACGTGAATCTCATCAGGGCTATTGTAAAACACACTTACCAATAACAAATATACCAATAACGGTCAGCGCAGCGAGTGCTTAATCTTCAAAAATGCGGTTTTCCAAGTGTTTTTCTAAATCCAACCGAGGAATACCCTTTGACCACCATTCGGGTGCGGGTTTGCCTTTTAGTTGTGCATCAAAAAATTCCATCATTCTTACTGAATAATCTTTGCGGTTGGGTTGTTTTGCCAAGCCGTGGTTTTCGCCTTTGTACTGCATCATCACGACGGGCTTTTTGAGGCGGCGCAAGGCCGTATAAAATTCCACACCCTGCGTAAAGTCTACGGCACCGTCGGCGTCGTTGTGCAACAGCAACAGCGGCGTTTGTACTTTGGTGACGTGATAAATCGGTGAATTGCGGTGGTAGGCATCCCAGTTTTCCCAAGGAGCCACCAAGCGTCCTTGTGAGCCTTCAAAAATCTGGCCGTTGCTTGTACCGCTGTTTTTATAAATGAGATTATACATCGAAATCATGTCGGTCAGCGGTGCACCAGCGGCGGCGGCTTTAAACATATTGGTTTGGGTAATCAAGAAACTGGTCTGGTAGCCGCCCCATGAGTGTCCGTGAATACCCATGCGGGCTTCGTCAATTACGCCCGTTTTGAGCGCCGCTTTTACGCCCGGCAACACACACCAAACGGCCGACATACCTGGGTCGTTGAGTTTGTACACAATGTCGGGAATAAATACGGCGTAGCCGTTGGAGGTGTAGATGGCTGGGTTCCAGCCTGTTCCTGAGTAGCTTGGGTTAGAGAAGTTGTGCAGTGATTGCGAAAGTTTTTCGTAGTAATAAATGATGGTTGGGTATTTTTTACCCTGCTCATAGCCAGCGGGTAAAAACAGTGCCCCCTGCAACGAATCGCCTTTATCACTCACATAATCAACCAAACGCGTTCCTGCCGACCAAGCGTATTTGTCAAACAACGGCGCATTTTTGGTGAGTTGCTTTTCAGAAGTTAACTCCACACTGTTGCTCACAAAATACTGACGAGGCTTGGTGAAGGTTTCTCTTGAAAACACAAACACATCGGCTTTTTTGGCTTTGGTGAGGCTTCCGATGGCCGCATCTTCCCAAATCAACGGTTTGACAACCAACGTTTTGCCGTTTTCAATGCGCGCTAGACCACTCTTTTTGGTCCATTCGCCGTAGATGCGTACATAAATTGGTTTTTTCAAATCAATTCCTTTTTCTTCGGGGTCAAGTTGGTAGCGTTGCTCATAGCGGATTTTGTCGCGTTTGCCATTCTGGGTTAAATTGAAGGCTATTAGTGCTTTTCCTTTGGCGTCCTTCAAGTCGGTGGGCACTTGCCAGATGTCCCAGCCATCGCTCAACAGTACCGCTTTGCTATCGCTGCTCCAGCCGATGATGCCGTACGGTGGCGTTTTCTGGTTGTGGTCGTCTTCTACGTCAACAAAAGATGTCTTGATGTCTTGGGTAAGATTGCGCGATGTTTTGTTGATCATATCGTACAAGAAATAATGCGTGCCTTCCCAGTAGAGAAATTTGGTTCCGTCGGGTGAGGGTTGCGGGCTGGCCCAGAAGCTAGGCAAATAATGCTTCTCACGGATTTTGTCACGTTTGCCCGTTTTGAGGTCAACTAAATAAACATCGACATAATTTTGCCCGTCAAGGCTGCTTTCCAGTTCGTAGTTTGAATTGTCGGTTCCCAAGCCAAAGAGCTGTTTGGGCGCTGCCGATACGTTTTTGACGGTGCTGTCGGCCAATTGAATAAACTTCTTGGCGGCCACGTCGTACATCGACAGGTAATTCTGGTTTTTATCTTGTGTTTCCTGCACTTGCTGCCGCGATTGGAGGCGTTTGTCCTGCCAATGCCAAACGGTCACTTCGGGTTTTTCGGCATCGTCGGTTTTGGCGGCAACGGTGGTTTTGGTGGAATCCGTTTTAAGTTTTGCCAATGCTTTTTGTAAATCGTCAAGGGTTTTGAGGGTGGTATCGGCCTTGATTTTGGCTAGTTTTTCGACGTCAGAAAGTTTTTTAGTGCTGTCCTTCTTGGCTTCGGCGGTTTTTTTATCATCTTTCTTTGCCAGTTCTAGTTTATGAATTCCGAAGAACAAACGCGTCAAATCTTCTGACCAATAAGGCGAACGGTTGGGGCTAACGGTCATTCCTTTCGGAAAATTAATGCTGTCGGTTTTGGGTTCATACGCGGTCAACTCGGGCATGGTTCCGAAGTTTTTGATGCCCAATACGCCAACGCGTTCATTTTTGTATTTTTCATCCTTCGTACTTTTTAGCAAGGCCAGTGCATCGCCCTTTTCGGTCCAGTTGAGCGACTGATAACGGGCTTTGTCATTGTCCATCGTAAGGGTTACGCCGGTGGTCATGTTGCGGAGTTGTACGCCATTCCCTGCCTTTTCGTTGGCATCAATGGTCAGGGCCAGCCAGTTTCCAGATTTGTCAAACGCCATTTCCGACACGTTTCCTATGTTTTGGGTTTTGCTCGTGGCAAGGTCAAACAATAATAAATCGGAGCCTTTGGCGGCATCGCTGCTTGGAGACCCGGCGGGTGCACCTCCGCCCGCTGCCGTAAGCGACAACGCCAAATGCGTCGCTTTTTCGCCGTTGAAGGCAAAGGATTTTACGCGGTCAAATTCAGTTTTTTTGTTGGATGCCAGTTCTACCAAAAATACTTTGTCTGGAATCGGCTTGCCGCCGGGCTTAGCGGCGGCTTTCTTGTCTTTGTCTTTTGCAAACACCTTGAACGCAATCCACTTGCTATTGTCCGAAAAACTCATCTGTGCAAATGTCGGCGCACCGATGGGGTACACGTATTTGGTGGAGTCGGTTGTTTTTTGGATGATGAGTTCGGCGTCGCTTTCATACGTACTCAGCACGTATGCATACCACTGACCGTCGGGGGATAGCTGGGTGCCGCCAAAACCGGGTATTGCTTTCCACGTCAGCACGTCTTTCCACGTCATCGCTGGCTTGGGTTTAGGTTGGGCAATGGCGAATGTGCTGAGGAAGAAACCAAGTAGCACAAAGAGTTTTTTCATAAAAATTTGGAGTTTAGAAGGGATGAATTAAGAATTTTGAACAAATGTAAGCAAGAGCAGCGTTACTTGGCAAAGCAATTATTTCGCAACTTTTGCGGATGAAGATAAAAGAAAGGAAATTGTTATCTTCGCACCCTTAAAAAATTAAAATAGAAGCGAGGAGTGAGGCTAGAGAAGCGAAAATTACGGACTTCTTTCCTGCTTTCTTCTGGCTCTTTATCGTAGAAATGAGCAGAACCATCAATATAAACAACCGCCGTGCTTCGTTTGAGTACTTCTTTTTGGAGACGTACACGGCTGGAGTGGTGCTGACTGGCACCGAAATAAAATCTATCCGAGAAGGGAAAGTCAACCTGACCGATGCCTACTGTATTTTTCAGGATGGCGAATTGCTCGTGCATCATTTGCACATTTCGCCTTACGAAAAAGGCACTTACGCCAACCACAATCCGACGCGTGACCGCAAGCTGTTGTTGAAAAAACGGGAGCTGAAAAAATTGCAGTTGAAGCTAAAAGACCAAGGATTGACGGTAGTGCCGACGCGTATTTTTATCAATGAAAAAGGCTTAGCCAAAGTAGACGTTGCCCTTGCCAAAGGGAAGAAACTCTACGACAAACGCGAAACCATCAAAGAACGCGACCTCAAACGCGGTAATGACGAGTAGGGGTAGACCCGTAGCGGCTGCATTTTGTGAACCACAAAACAGAAAAATAAAAAATGTAAATGTAGGGGCAGGCCTTGCGTCAGCCCTTCTTTTAAACCGCAAAACCGAAGAACGGCAAAATTCTAAATATAAAACCGAATGCCGTAGGGGCCCGCCTTGCATTTTCCCGAAAGCCGAGAGAATGATTTTCCGTAGCTGCGGACGGTCGCAGATTCTCATAGATTAAAGAAACTGGCTCAAAAAAGCCTCAATCTTCACAAAATCAGGGGCTTGTTTGGTATGAAGTGCCTTCAAGAGCGCATGATACTTTTCATCATCTTCTATCTGTTGGCTTTTGAGGCTTTTTTGAAATTCCTTTTGTATCTCTGAAAAACCGAAATCGGCCACGTTGATGCCGACTTGGGCAGCATTAGAGAGGAGGAAAGTCTCAATGGCTTTGTCTAACACGACAAGAAAATGCTGAACACGATGGTCATCTTTTTGTTTAAAAAGTACCCGTTCGCCCCGTTCAATTTCTTCGAAATCTCTAAAATAGGGCGGAATTCGTTTGTCATTATCTACAAATCCTATTAAAATGACTGCATCACTCCGTTCTGCTTCCATTTCAACGGCAACTTGTCCAATACTAAGGGCATGGTTGACAAATTCAGGTTGTGAAAAAAGAAATTTAGCTAAAGCAGTGTCGGCATAACACTCAGGAATAATGCGAATTTCACGTTCAATCATTTGGCTCGAACTTTTTCAAGTTGAAAAATACATCATACCCAAAACGTTGAATGTCACTTAGTTCATCAGGAGTCAGCGCTTTGACGTGGGTCTGGTAATCTTTGTAATACGTCAAATAAACGTTGAGTTGTGTATCGTCTAAGCTATCAATAAAGGTTTGCAATAAATAAGGGCTGTGCGTGGAGACAAAGTATTGGTTATCATCCTTCAAAATCATCCGTTCGGCCAATTCCTTCACATAGGGCGGGAAAGAATGCACCTCTGGCTCTTCAAAAATCAGGACGGAGTTGCTGTTGGATTCAATGGCAGCTAAATAAAAGATGAAGCGTTGGAAGGTGTCGGCAATGCTGGAGTAGGGGTATTGTGTAACGAAGCCATCTATGTTTTTTTGTAGTTTGAAATCTCTTTCATTAATTAAACTGACAAATTCTAAATTTTGCTCCTTGAGCATAGTTACAATTCTGGAACGTATTTCAGGGTAGTTAGTAACTATCTCAAAAAGGTTTTCTCCCGCAGGACTCGATAAATAACTTTTAAAGCTGCTGTCTTGAGGTGCATAAGAATTATACCTGTAATACTTGGTAAAAATATCCACTGTATTATTGTCATGATGCGGCTTTATCAGGCCTTCCATTAGATGACTATCGCTCCACTTTATTATACCCTCACGATTCAAGAATATTGAAGCAATGTCATGGTCGTAAGTCGAGATATTTATTTTGAATATGATAACTCCATTTAATTCACGTTCAAACGATAATGTTAAAAGAAACCTATCGTCAAGCCTTATTTCAATCGTATTTGAAAAAAATGAATCGAAGAATAAATCATCTGTTTTTTTCATTCTAACTAATTCATTCAAATTATCTTCAACAAAAACGGACGAAAACAACCCCAAAGCCTCTAAAATATTGGACTTGCCTACATTGGGCTTGCCAATAAACACGTTCACCCGTTTGCAATCGAGAGAAAGATGCTTGATGGACTTGAAATTCTTGATTTCGAGGTTTTTGATGAAATTATCCATACGTAAATAAGAAATAACGACAGGCTCAAAGTTAAACAATTCTCCTTTCTCGTACTATTTCGCCGTTGTGGCGGGAGGAAATTTGCAAGTAAAGCCCACACACGCAGATAGAAACAAAAAAGTGCAGCCCTAAAAAAAGGCTACACTTTTTTACCTTAAACCCTAACTCTAACTTCAAAAACAACAACTAAGCAACTACGCTCTTCACCTTGGCAGATTCGGTAGCATTTTTAGCGATACTATATACAACCAAACCAAAGCCGATTTTATTGACGGCGTCGGCAATGTTGTACGCCAAATCTACTGGTGAACTTTGGGTCAAATCTACTCCAGATACGAGGCCACTCAAGAGATTGCCCGGAAGCAACATGTAACCAATCGGATAGATAGCCCAGCCTACGAAGGTAAACCAACGCAGTACGTTGTAACCATCTTTTACCGCTTGACTGTCAGAAGCCGCGGCTACTTTTGAAGCCTCACCCATGTAAATTTCATAGATGATGGCGGCCCATCCAAGGGTGGAAATGACACCCCAAAGCACATTTGATTCAGGACTTACGGCTTCACCAATGTAGCCCGCAACCAGCATGAGAATTGAACCTAACAAAAGTCTGACGAGCATACCGCTTTTGGCACCCGCAGGGCGCAAAATCAGGTAATACTCAATACACATCAACGGCACCGTCAAAGTCCAGTCGATGTATCTGAATTGCGTAGGCGAGGTGTGGGTTTCGAGCCATACGCCCCTCATGTAAAAATAATGGACTGCGGCAATGAACGTAATCAAAGCAGATACCAGCAGCGAGGTTTTCCACTTGTCGGCCACAGTGCCGCGCTCAACGATAAAGAAAATGGATGCGGCCAACATTGACATGTAGCCCGTAAAAAAAGTAAAACCGATGTAGTCACCTGCAGCGAGTGCACCGTCTAAGAGAATGTTTAACATTTGCATTTTAATAAAAAGGTTTAGAGATGATACTGTTTGAGAATGATTGTTTCTCGTAGCATTAAAGAAAATGTTAAATTATTTTGTTTATTATTTTTTAAAATAAATTAAACAAAAAAATGAAAGTTTGCTAACGTATATTCTCTGTATGAGCCTCCTTGAATCATTACAGGAAAATAATTTATTGGAGGTGAAAAATCTGCCGTCGCATTTTTATTCTGTTAAACGTTTCGCCATACAAATGCTTCTATGAAGAAAATAAATGGGCTTATTTTTCTTCAATATTTATAGTGGTTCATTTGTTCTTTCCGTTTCGAGATGTAAGGCTTTTTTGGGCAAAATAGGTGGTTAGTTCCTGATTTATATCAAGTTGTCTTGTTTGGGGTGATTATGGATGGTCGGTGTCGGTCGAGTGTTGGATGACCGAACGAATGACAAAAAAGCTTGCCAGCGCTAAAACAATGTACAAGACATAGGGGACTTGAATCATGCGTTCAATCTGATAGCCAGTGTTATGGAAAACCACAAATACTACCATTGAAACGTATAGATATGGTGATGCTATTTTTAGAAATTTCATATTTTTTCTTTTTTTTATAATGAACAAGATAAACGGAGTGTTTTTGGGATTTGTTTAATAAATAAATGAAATTATTAAACAAAATATTCAATTTTTAACGATTGGCGTTTACGAATGGAGCTTTCGATTTTGAACGTATACAGTCAGGGTACTTTATATATATGTATTGTGAGGGAAGAGGGGCATGAGTATTACACCAAGGATTCGGTGGTTTGCCGCAAAAACGCAAACCATCAAACTAATTTTACTAATTTTGCCCCCTCAAATTTGACATTTTATCATTATGAGTAAAAGATACACCGTTACGGCCGCCCTCATATATGCCAATGGACCCATCCACATCGGGCATTTGGCGGGCTGTTATGTACCCGCCGATATTTATGTGCGCTATTTGCGGGCCACAGGTGCCGAAGTGGCGTTTGTGAGCGGCACTGACGAGCACGGCGTGCCCATTACAATCCGCGCCAAAAAAGAAGGCCTGACACCCCAGGCCGTCGTCGACAAATATTATACCCAAATCAAGCAGTCGTTTCTGGATTTTGGGATTTCGTTCGATGTGTATTCACGCACAAGCCTGCCCATTCACCACGAAACGTCGCAAGAGTTTTTTAAAACCATTTACGACAAAGACGGCTTCATTGAAGAAACCAGCGAGCAATATTACGACGAAGTAGCGCAGCAGTTTTTGGCCGACCGCTACATCGTGGGTACTTGTCCTGTGTGTGCCAATCCAAACGCCTACGGCGATCAGTGCGAGCGTTGCGGAACGGCGTTGAGTCCGTTGGAGTTAAAGAATCCTCATTCTACGTTGTCAGGTTCAAAACCAGTATTGCGAGCCACTAAAAACTGGTTTTTGCCGCTAGATAAAATGCAGCCTGACATTGAAAAATACGTCAGCAGCCATACCGAATGGAAGACCAACGTGGCCGGTCAGTGCCAGTCTTGGCTGAAAGAAGGGCTGCGCCCGCGCGCCATGACCCGCGACTTGGATTGGGGTATCAAAGTGCCCCTGCCCGATACCGACGGCAAAGTGCTCTATGTGTGGTTTGAAGCGCCAATCGGGTACATTTCGGCCACCAAAGATTGGTTGATTCAGAAAAATGGCACCGATGCAGGTTGGGAAACTTGGTGGCGGCGGTCGTCACCAGAAGACCAAGATACCAAACTGATTCACTTTATCGGCAAAGACAACATCGTGTTTCATTGCATCATCTTCCCGGCTACTTTGATGGCGATGGGCGATGATTACATTTTGCCCGACAATGTGCCCGCCAATGAATTCATGAATCTGGAAGGGGATAAGATTTCGACATCCCGCAATTGGGCCGTGTGGTTGCATGAGTTTTTGGAAGAAATGCCTGACAAGCAGGATGTACTGCGGTACGTGTTGACGGCCAATGCCCCCGAAACCAAAGACAGTGAGTTTACTTGGAAAGACTTTCAGACCCGCAATAACAGCGAATTGGTGGCCATTTACGGCAATTTCGTGAATCGTGCCGTGGTGTTGACCCACAAATATTGCGATGGTAAAGTGCCAGTACGCGGTGAATTGACCGATTTTGATAAAGAAACCTTGGCAACGCTGGCGGCTTTCCCGCCCCGAATCGCCGAGGCCATCGAAACCTACCGTTTCCGCGAAGGCTTATCGTTTTTGATGGATTTGGCGCGTTTGGGGAATAAATACCTGGCCGAAACGCAGCCTTGGCAGGTCATCAAGACGGATGCCGAGCGGGTGAATACCATCATGAACATCGCCTTGCAAATTGCGGCCAACTTGGCCATTGTGAGTGAGCCGTTTTTGCCTTTTACGGGAAACAAACTTCGCCAACAGTTGGGTGAAGGGCAGTGGAAATGGGAAGAAGCGGGAAGCGCAGATTTATTGGCTGAAGGACAGGCGATTGGCGACGCATTTTTGTTATTTGAAAAAATTGAAGACGCCGTCATTGAAAAACAAATTCAAAAACTACACGACGCAAAGAAAATGAATGAGTTAGAAACCAAATCGGTGCCTGAGTTGAAACCAACGGTACAATTTGATGATTTTGCCAAATTAGACCTCCGCATCGGTACCATTTTAGAAGCTGAGCGAGTGCCTAAAAGCGATAAATTATTGAAGTTTTTGGTCGACGACGGTTTTGAAAAACGCACCATTTTAAGTGGGATTGCTAAGCATTTTACACCTGAAGAAATGGTGGGCCGCCAAGTGACCTTCATTGCCAACCTCGCGCCGCGCAAAATCATGGGGCAAGAATCCAACGGCATGATTCTCATGGCCGAAGACCGCGACGGAAGCCTTTCGCTGATTCAGCCGCACAAAGAAGTGTGGGCGGGTGCGTCTATTTCATAACGAGGGCTTGAAGTATCGTTGTAAAATCATTTCACTAAAAAGGGCAAATAGGTTCAAAACTTATTTGCCCTTTTTTAGTGAAATGCAGCGTAGAGGCGGTGCATGACCACGATATGAGGCAACGTGATGAGCGATAAAAGAATGAAGGCTTCCCCAACGGCAAAACCTCGAAAGTAAACGTACACCCCAAAGCCGACCAAAGCCAAGAGACCAAAGGGAAGCAATGCGAAAGTGAATTGCTTGAATGTGCCTTTTTTCGTTGCTTTATAATAAACCAATTGATGTTGGAGCGATTGCATTGAATGCCAAAGACAGAATACCACAATAAAGCCAAACAGTAAGGGCGTGAGCCAATACCACGCCGTCACTACGGCCCATTGCAAAGTGTATCGTGGCCAATTTTGGCTTTCGTAACGAAGCAAAACGCCGAAATAAATGAGAGAAAATGCGGCACCAATCCCCCAACGCGCTGTTTGAGTAATGGGGAGATTGATACTTGTGTTGCCAACCATCGTCCCAAAAATACCAAGCGCTTCTTCCCAGTGCAATAATACGGGAAAGGTCAACAGCCATATACCCCAAAGTAAAGAGGGGAAATACCAAACAGATGGATTCTCAAAGTTTGATTGTCCGAAATGATGGAGAGAAATCGCAAAGAAAATGATAAGGGCTGCCGCAGGTGTCACCCACCAAACTGCCAAATAAACGCCCATTGAGCCTAAATAAATGCCGATAAACGCCAATAAACCCATCAACGTGGTACTTTGACGGTACAAATGGTCGTTGGCCCCGTGAGGAATCCCCACGCTGCACAGCAACACCCCGCAGAGGACTCCCTGCTCGGTAGTGTTCCAATCCAACCATGCGAACAAACCGATAAGCAGCCCCTGCAATAGGCATTGGAACATGAACAAAGGGGAATGTACGTATTTCATAAGTTGAAATAATAAGAGGTTAAACTGCGAAGAAATAACCGGATAGGCAGGCGAATAAAAATCAGCATTTCTTCCCAAAGGTTGGTCTCTTCATCCAAAAATCGCAGAATACGGGGTACGGGCTGGGTTTCAAAAAGGCGTTGAAACACGGCTTTGCCGCGGTTAGGGTAGCGGGCTAAAATTTGTAAAAGTAAGTGGTCATAAAATCGAAATCGTTGCGCCCGCCGCATCGTGGGTAGTGGTTTCTGCTGTTTGAGGGCTGTAGCAAGGGCTTTGGCGTAGGCTTGCATCCGCCGAAATCCATAACCTGTGGTGGGCTTGATGGCTCCGCCCAAAGTACCGAGGTAGATGAGGCGGGTTTGGGCGCTCAGGTACTTTCGTTGCATATCAAATTGGGGCGTCATTGGAATTGCGCCTTCTTCTTCCTCCAAAATTTGATAATTAATGTTTTTTTTGAGCATATAATCACTCAATGCCGCATCGGCTTCATCTCTCGTGAGCCTAAACTCCCCAAATCGGGTTATTTCGACCAGAGCCTCGGTACTCGAAAAAGGCAACTCGTACATGAATTGAGTACTGCCGTTTTGGGCTATATCAAATCGCATGAGGGTGGCGCAGGTCTCATCAAATACCGGCTCAACGGTTCGGACGCGCCAGCCGACAAAGGTTTGCCACAAAAAGAGTCTGTTTTTTTTTCTTTCTTGATTGCCCAAAAATACAGAGAGTGGATTGGAAGAACCAAGTTCGCCATTTGGCTGACCGGGCATAGCCGACATAAATACCCGACTGCTCCACCAAGTATCATCGGTGGTTTTTATCCTAACTTTTGCTCCAGTGTCGTCAATTTCTACAACGGTCATTGTGCGCCAGACAATGTTGGCGCAACCCGCAAGTTGTTGTCTGATAGATGCGTAAAAATCGGCACTGCGTACGTGATGATAGGAATAAGGGGATAAATCATTGCGTTGGGAGAGGTCGTGGGGATTGAATATAGAAGACCACGATTGGCTAATCATTTGGTTGGGAGTTAATGGTGAAGTTGACCAATAACACCATGTACGGTCGTTATGCTTGGTTGAATCACTTTCTACAATGCACAAATGCTTGGTATTCAGTAGTCCCTGCTCAAAAAGTGATAGAGCCAGCCAAAGACCAGACGCCCCCGCACCCACGATTGTATAATCAAAAAAAGCTAAAGTGTCTGTTGAAATGAGGGAGGGGGATGTCATTATTTAATCTCGGTAGGTGGGTTTTGAGGCCAACAATAGACATGCTGGTAGAAGCATTTTTAGAAAGTTTTTGCTTTTGGATTTACAACATTTTGTTATTTGAGATTGTTTTGCCGCACGTCAAAGCCAGGGAATACCTTCTTATCCCCTTAAATCCTATCCACTCGTATTTCGTTTTTTAAATTATTTTATTAATTTGCTTCCCAATTGTATTATAACTATTTCTGATTTTATTATTAAATTAACGATATGTATTGCATCGCAGAAATAGACAATAAAACTCCCTAATCGACACTATTTAATTAACCTTCAAACCCCTCCCATTTCATGAAAAATTTCCTGGAACGCCGTTCATTTTTGAAAGCATCGGCGGCGATAGGTTCCGCTTTAGGATTACCTTTTATTTCCAAAGCCAATAACAATTCTGTTGAGGCGCAAATCGAACGGGCCAACTTTGCCCCCAAGCCCGTGGGTAAGTCAGTCATTGGTCTCAAGATGCCACCCATTGCCCAAGTCCGTGTCGCCTTTATTGGGGTAGGAAACCGTGGTTCGGGTCACGTGAAGCTCGTTCACGCTTGCGGGGCTAAGGCTAAAATTGTGGCGGTTTGTGATATTCAGGAGCGTTACACCAATCGTACAAAGCAATGGTTGGAGTCAAAAGGCGTAAATGATGTTGCTTACTACCACACCAAAGTGGATGCTTGGAAAGAAATGTGTCGCCGCGATGATATTGACCTTGTCATCATCGCTACGCCTTGGGAAGACCACGTACCCATGTGCGTTTATGCCATGCAACAGGGCAAACACGCAGCTACCGAAGTACCCGCTGCGTATACTTTGGAAGATTGCTGGAAGTTGGTCAACACCGCCGAGCAAACCCAGCGTAACTGTATGATGTTAGAAAACGTCTGCTACGGTGACGAAGAATTATGGCTGCTCAACATGGCCAATGAAGGTCTTTTTGGCACGCTTACCTACGCGGAATGCGGGTATATCCACGACCTGCGTGAGATGCTTTTCTCCAAGACAGATTACTACAATATGTGGCGTATTCGTCACAACTACGCCCGCGACGGAAACCTGTATCCGATGCACGGTTTGGGGCCCGTAGCTCAATACATGAACATCGACCGTGGCGACCGCTTCAATCATTTGGTTTCGATGAGCAGTTTGGAAGCAAGCCTAAGTGAAGACTCGACCGTAATGACCGACCCTACGAATGAGTTTCATGGTCGTAAAGGATTTAAGAAAGGAGATATGAACAACACCTTGATTAAGACACATTTAGGCCGCTCGATTTTGGTGCAGCATGATATTGTGACGGCGCGGCCTTACAGCCGTATCAACATGTTGGCGGGCACCAAAGCGTTTCATATGGGCTATCCAAGTCATTTCTCGAAAAAAGGACAGGGCCACGGATTTTTGAAAGAAGAAGAATACAAGGCGCTCAGAGAGCAATACAAACACCCGATTTGGGCCAAAATGAAGGACGAAATCGAGAAAAACGGCGGGCACGGCGGGATGGATTTTGTGCTGATTTACCGTTTGATTGATTGCTTCAATCGGGGTACGTCGCTAGATATGGATGTGTACGATGCGGCTTCTTGGTCGTCGGTTACACCACTTTCGGCGCTTTCGATTCAGGGTGGCAATGCGCCTGTTAAATTCCCTGATTTTACCCGGGGACGTTGGAAAGAAGCGCGTAAGCTCGGAATGCTGGTGAATGTATAGAACTTGATGGGCATAAAAAGATAAAGCCCCGCTATCGAGAGCGGGGCTTTATACTGACTATTCCTAAACCCTTAACCTTTTCTACATGAAAAAACTAACTTTAAATTCTTGGCAGCTTTTCAAAAGTTATTAAAAACCGTTGAGCATGCTGATTGGTTCCCCAATGATTCTTTCCGTATCGTGGGTGGGAGTCAATGTTTCCCACTCTACAGTCCACAGAAAATTTATATTGTGTGCCGTTTTGCGAACGTTTTCGAGCCAAATTTTTGCATTTTCGTCATTGCTGCTCTTCATGGCATGATTCAACAACTTCACTGCACTTTTAAACTCTTGCTGCTTTTCGGCGTTTATATTCACTAACTTGGACGGGCTTTGGTTGTATAAAGTCACAACTTCTGTAAAAACTTTCCACTCGTCCTGCTCAATAAAAGGCGTAAAATGATCGGTAATGTACTGTTCAAATGCCTTTTCTCTTCCTTTTGATAAACCCGCAGTATTTACGGTACTTTTATCATCTTTTGCGTTTGATTCGATTGAAATTAAACTCAAACAGAATCCTATTACAAATATAATTAACTTAACTGGGTATTTCATAATATAGTTCAATTCTCTTCTGCTGATTGAACGATACAAAGGTACGGCAATATTTTATAAGTCCAAATTTTTATTTTTCATCATTCGGAATAATATTCTGTTTATTCTTTCATAAAACGCTGATTTTTAATAAAAAACAAAGTGAATGTTTGAATATTTCAGAATATTATTCTGGTTAAAATAATACAACTTCAATAAAATTTTTATTTACAAAAAAGTAAAATTCTTTAAAAAGTACAATCATTGATTGAAATTATTCATAGCATTTTGGAGTCCTAAAGTACAAAAACTAAGTATTGCTTCTCCTGCACGGTCCAAATCAATGAGTAATTCTTCGAAACTATTTTCGGGAAAATTACTTAAAACATATTTTACCTGTTGTCCACGGGGAAAATCATCGCCAACCCCAAACCGCAACCGGGTGTACTCCTGAGTGCCCAGCAATTCTTCAATATTTCGTAAGCCGTTATGTCCTCCGCTGGAGCCTTTGGGTTTGATTCGAATCTTGCCCTGCGGAAGTTGAATCTCATCCGTCACGACCAGCACATTTTCAACGGGGATTTTCCACGCGTCCATGTAGTAGCGCACGGCTTTGCCGCTGAGGTTCATATAGGTAGTCGGTTTGATAAAGTAAATCTGCCGTCCTTTGTATTTAAACTCGGCGGTATAGGCCAGTTTTTGCATCGAAAACTTAAAGTCATGTTGGGCAGCCAGTCGGTCAAGTACCATAAAGCCTACGTTGTGGCGCGTAAATGCGTATTCAGGTCCAATGTTGCCGAGACCTACGACGAGGTATTTCATAGAAAGTGTAATTGATTATAAAACAAAAAAGTGAATCCAGTCTTTATTCTTTGACTTTCTCCACTACCAGATTGTGGTTGGTATAGATACAAATATCGGCGGCAATGTGGAGACTTTCGCGGACCATATCTTCGGCAGAAAGGTGCTGTGCGTGTTTTTTGAGCGCCAAGGCTGCACTTTGGGCAAACATCGCTCCTGAGCCGATAGCGGCTACCTGATTGTCGGGTTCGAGTACATCGCCGGTGCCTGAGATAACGAGCAGCTCTTCTTTTCCCGCCACTATCATCATGGCTTCCAATTTTCGAAGGTATCGGTCGGTGCGCCAGTCTTTGGCGAGTTCGATGGCGGCGCGTTTGAGGTTGCCGCCGTAGGCATTGAGTTTTTCTTCAAAACGCTCAATGAGCGTAAACGCGTCGGCGGTGGAGCCCGCAAATCCCGCAATTACTTTTCCGCCAGCTAAACTTCTTACTTTACGAACGTTGCTTTTGGCCACGGTATTTCCCATGGTGGCCTGCCCGTCGGCGCCTACTACTACTTCTCCGTTATGAATGATACCTACTACGGTGGTGGCATGAATTGGTTGCATGATATAAATGAGTCTGATGATTGAAAAACAATTGATGGACAATAAAAATCCCTCTCCTAAAAAATGACAGTAGGAGAGGGACTAAGGTCGGCCGCTGCCGTGGGGTTGATTATACCAACATTCCGAGCGGGTTCTCCAACAGTTTCTTAAACGTTTGGAGGAAGGCCGAGCCTGTAGCACCATCTACCACGCGGTGGTCGCAAGAGAGCGTTACTTTCATGATATTGGTGGGATAAATCGTACCGTCTTCTTTGAAAGCGGCTACTTTCTTGATGCCACCCACGGCCATGATGCACGAATCTGGCGGATTGATAATGGCCGTAAATTCGTCGATCCCAAACATTCCAAGGTTTGAAATCGAGAATGTATTGCCTTCCCAATCTTTAGGTTGAAGTTTTTTGTCCTTGGCTTTGGCGGCCATTTCTTTCACTTCTCCAGCAATAATGGAAAGTACTTTCTTGTCGGCGTCACGCACCACGGGAACCAACAGACCTTCGTCAACGGCTACCGCCACGCCAATATTTACGTAATGATATTTGCGAATCTTATCACCCAACCACGCAGAGTTAACGGCAGGATGTTGTTTCAATGCCAACGCTGCGGCTTTGATGACCATGTCGTTAAATGATATTTTGACAGGGCTAACTTCGTTGATTTTACCGCGCAATTCCATGGCTTTGTCCATGGTAATTTCCATGGTCAGGTAGAAATGCGGAGCTGTAAACAAACTTTCGCTCAAACGACGGGCAATGGTTTTGCGCATTTGCGACACCGGCACGTCCTCGTATTCGCCCACGGGCGCTGGAGCGGCGGCGGGTGCAGGAGCAGCAGCCTGTGGTACTGGAGCTGGAGTGGCTACGGGCTTTGCAGGTGCTGATTGTGCGGCGTCAATGTCTTTCTTAACAATACGTCCACCTTCGCCCGAACCCGTGATTTTGGTTAAATCAACGTTTTTATCTTTTGCCAACGCTTTTGCCAATGGCGACGCCTTAATGCGAGCGTCGGTACCGTTGTCGGAGACTTGCGGGGCCTGAGCAGCAGGAGTCGTTGCGGCGGGAGCAGGTGCTGCGACTGCAACGGGGGCTGGTTGACCATCGCTGTTCAATAAAGCTTGGTAATCAGCGCCGTCTTCGCCAATGATAGCAATGACGCCATCTACGGCTACGGCTTCTCCTTCTTTGGCTCCAACGTAGAGCAAGGTGCCGTCTTCGTAGTTTTCAAGTTCCATGGTGGCTTTGTCGGTTTCGACTTCGGCCAGAATATCGCCTGATTTTACTTTGTCTCCTACTTTTTTTAGCCACGCTACCAGTACCCCTTCGGTCATGGTATCGCTCATTTTAGGCATTCTTACAATCGTCGCGTTGACATTTGCGGCGGGCGCAGGGGCTGCTACTGCGGGAGCAGGTGCCGCCGCTGGTTGCTCAGCGGGAACTGTGGCAGGTGCGGGTTGAGATGGAGCAGCGCCGCCATCAAGAAGCGCCTTGTAATCTTCGCCGGGCGCACCCACGATTGCCATGATGCCATCTACGGGTACGGCAGCGCCTTTTTCTACGCCAATGTACAAAAGTGTACCTTCTTGGTAGGACTCCAAGTCCATGGTCGCTTTATCGGTTTCTACTTCGGCAATGATATCGCCTGATTTAATTACATCTCCTACTTTCTTGTTCCAAGCTGCTATGACGCCTTCGGTCATGGTATCGGACATCTTGGGCATTCGGATTACTTCTGCCATATGAGTGAGAATGAATAGGGAATAGTTCCTTTAAGTTTCGAGTGTCAAAATTAGTAGAAACACTCAAAAGTCGTTTATTTCTTTCAGAAATTAGTTCGATGTTTGTTCATTAAAAATCACTCCGCTGTATAATTCGGCAAGCGGAATTTCGGCTTCGATAGAATCTAACTGCACCATTTGGTCCAATTGCTCATAGACTCGGTATTGCCAAGTCTTTTCGTCTATTTTAAAAAATACTTCTACCAACGGAAAGCGTTGCTCAATTAATACATATTCCCTGAAAGTTGGAATTTGACGGTATTTTTTAAATTTCTCACCTCGGTCGTACGATTCCGAACTTTCGGAAAGCACTTCTACAATCAGCACGGGATTTTTGGCGGCTTCGGGATTCTCATCAAAATACTCTACGGGGCCACAAATCACCGATGCATCCGCGTAGCGATATTTTTCCTCGCTGATGGCGATTTTTAGGTCGCTGTTGTAGGCATTACACGGGCGATTTTTGAGAACACGGCGGAGTTCTCCACCTATGTTGTTTCCAATAAGACTATGTTCAACCGTTCCTCCAGCCATCGCAAATACTTCACCGTCTTCATACTCGTATTTAATGCCAGTTTGGCGTTCGAGTTCAAGGTATTCAGCAATGGTATAAAATTGATGATTGTGTGCTGGCAAACCCATATTTATACATTAATTAATCTTTAACACCGCCATAAACGCCTCTTGCGGGATTTCTACGCTACCGACCTGACGCATCCGTTTCTTTCCTTTTTTCTGTTTTTCCAACAGTTTACGTTTACGAGAAATATCTCCTCCGTAACACTTGGCCAGTACGTCTTTACGCATGGCTTTGACGGTTTCGCGGGCAATGATTTTTTGTCCGATAGCGGCCTGAATGGCAATCTCAAACATCTGACGAGGAATAAGTTCGCGCAATTTTTCGCAAAGTTTCTTTCCCCATTCGTAGGCTTTGGTACGGTGTACGATGGCCGAAAGGGCATCTATGCCGTCGCCGTTGAGCATCACGTCGAGTTTAATCATGTCTGACTCACGGTAATCCAGCAGCTCATAGTCGAGCGAAGCATATCCGCGCGAGATGGTTTTTAACTTATCGAAAAAGTCAAATACTACTTCAGCCAATGGCATTTCAAACACCAACTCCACACGCTCGGCGGTAAGGTAGTTTTGGTTTTTGAGCAGGCCGCGCTTGTCCATACAAAGCTTCAAAATGGGCCCGATGTATTCAGACTTCGTGATGATTTGTGCTTTGATAAAAGGCTCCTCAATCCACTCAATATAGTTGGGTTCGGGCATTTCAGAAGGTGCACTTACTTCGAGCATGTTTCCTTTGGTGGTCACCACGTTGAATTTTACCGAAGGAACGGTCGTAATCACGGTCATGTCAAACTCCCGCTCTAGGCGTTCCTGCACGATTTCCATGTGCAACATTCCTAAGAAGCCGCAACGAAAACCGAAGCCCAACGCCGCCGACGTTTCGGGTTCCCACACGAGGGCTGCATCGTTGAGTTGCAGCTTTTCCATGGCTTCCCGCATTTCTTCAAACTCGCTGGTTTCGACGGGATAAAGTCCCGCAAAAACCATTGGCTTTACTTCTTCAAACCCTTTGATGGGTTCTTTGGAAGGTTTATCTACGTGCGTGATTGTATCTCCAACTTTTACTTCACGGGCTACTTTGATACCCGAAATCAAGTACCCTACATCGCCGCATTCAATCACATCTTTGGGTTCTTTTTCCAGACGTAGCGTCCCGATTTCGTCGGCATTGTATTCTTTGCCCGTGGCCACAAATTTTACCTTATCGCCTTTGCGGATGCTACCGTTCTGAACGCGGAAAATTACTTCAATACCGCGATAAGAATTAAAAACAGAGTCAAAAATCAGGGCTTGGAGCTCAATATCAGGATTGCCTTTGGGGGCGGGAACACGCTCAATAATGGCCGCTAAAATTTCTTCAATGCCGATGCCTGCTTTGCCCGAGGCGGGAATGATATCGTCGCGGTCGCAGCCGAGGAGGTCTTCCATTTCGTCTTTGACTTCTTCGGGCATGGCACCTGGAAGGTCAATTTTGTTCAAAACAGGGATGATGACCAACCCCTGATTCATCGCCAAATACAGGTTAGAAATCGTTTGTGCCTCTACGCCTTGCGAAGCATCTACGAGCAACAGTGCGCCTTCGCAGGCGGCAATCGAGCGTGATACCTCGTAGCTAAAATCCACGTGGCCGGGCGTATCAATCAAATTAAGGGTGTACTTTTCGCCTTTATATAAATAGTCCATTTGGATGGCGTGGCTCTTGATGGTGATACCGCGCTCACGCTCCAAATCCATGTCATCAAGTAGCTGGGCTTGCATTTGACGGTTAGTGACCGTCTTGGTAAACTCCAATAAGCGGTCGGCCAGCGTGCTTTTGCCGTGGTCAATGTGGGCAATAATGCAGAAATTACGAATGTGTTTCATTAAAAATTTAGTATTGAGTGCAGCGTATTGAGTAGTAAGAGCTTGGTACAAAAACTGTACTCAATACTTAATACTCAATGTGGTTTGCAAAATTACGTCAGATTAGCCGAATAACAGCGGCTTTGGTAGGATTGTTTGCCCAACAATCGGTTGAAGTTGCATTTTATGGTTATATGCCACCGTAGGGGTAAGTGCAATTATGAAACATAGTTTAACCGCTACGTTTCAGATTGTAGGTAACCAATATGTTACTTAAAGGTGACCTAAGGTTGCGTACCATTTATTTACAATACTGGCTCCTGAAAAACAGGAGCCAGTATCGCTTTTCCTCACGTTATACTACCTTATGTTTCAGTAAGGTAGCCATTATGGTTACATTACATTGGAGATTATTTACTGGAGTGATGCTTTCACCTCCTGCTTCATCTATTCTCGGATATTAATTGGAATTTTAAATTCTGACCTAGTGGCTGGTTTTAGAAAAATGGTCTTTAACGAAGGCATGAAGTTGGTTTTCGGTCATTTTTTCAGTCGACATAACTTCAATCTTTATATTATCAAAATGGTGGTCGGTTTTTAATAGATTAACAAGTTCGGCCTTGGCGTTGGTAGGACCAAAAAGGAGTACTTCATCATAGTTTTTGATAACCTCCCCCAACCGTTTGTAATAATCGGCCTGTTGATGTTGCTCTTTATTGTGCATTATATTTTCATTCTTTCCTAAACTGATTTCCTTCGCTTCGTGCGTAAATGTTGACTCAATTTCGGCATCTTGTTTGGGTTCATCCGTAAATTCCATAAAGTGAGCGCTTTCTGAATCCATCCAAATGCCAATTTTCTTTGATGTTGTCATGGTGTGTGTTAGTTTTGGATTGTGTAATTAATATCAATTTGTGTAAAGAAGTGATAATAGTCTCCTCCTTCTTTTATTGACCTACAAAAACATTGCTTCTGTTTTTGGTTTTTGAACATTTTTTTGTACCGCAAAAATCCGTTTTTTAGGCCCAAAATCATTACACTTTTACCTTGAAGAATTACATCTTTCACACATCAACTCTCCCATCCTTGGTACCCAATATACAACTTAGAATCTACCTGTTTGCTGAATTTCAATAAAACTACCTACCAAAGAAGAAGTACTAAACATAGCCGCGGCTCATGCCCTAAACGTGCACGGACTGGCTATTACGCCCGAAATGGCAGAACAGGGAAAAGTTTTCATTAAAGAGGAGAATTGAAGGGGGGGGCACCGCAGAACACTGAGCATTCACCGCAGATAACATTCAAAAGGTCATCTGCGGTGAATAGAATATTACAGATTAAACCAATACGTCAGCTTGGCTTGGATAGAACGGTTGCGAGATTGGCCGTTGGCGGTGTTGTAGTTGTCGATATAGACCAAAAAGAAATCTGACACGGGCGCAAAACGCCACTGAAAACGCGTATTGATATTCATGTTCTCAAATTGACTGTTGTATTGCATATAGGTTGTCAAAAAAACCTTTTTAGAGAACGTCCAGTCTAAGCGTGGGCCAATCAAAAAAACGTTGTTTTTGCCGATGGGCAAATCAATGTGGTTGTAGGTGAAGTTCATCGCCAACGCAATGTAGGGCTGATAACGATAGTTGAGCGAGCCCGCCAGACTCACGATGTTTCCGTCGTAATATTGCCCGATGAGCGGCTGGGCAAAAAGCCACCATTTTTTGCGTTGGTCCGAGAAATAATTGAGCGAAGCGTTGTAGTAAGTATACTCCGAACCTCTTTTTAAAGGAGCCAGTTTGTTGTTGCTGCGTAACGCGTCAAAGTCAGAAAAAAGATAGGTATAGTTTTGATTGATTGAAAACAGCATCCGTGCCGAGCTATTGAAAAACATTGACAAAAACGGCCCCGCTATGCGGTCAGTGGTACCTATGTTGGGCATGGTGTATTGCTCCAAGGCCACCCCAACACTGTACCGGTTGACGAGTTTGTTGCGCGGATAAAACGAAAACCCGAGTGTAGGGTTGATGCGCAGGTAATCTTTGCGCGGTACAAAACCCACTTCGGCGTCGTAGCCCTTGCCCACCCAATCGTGCGCCCAGCGGAAAGTATATTTCAATACACTGTACATGATGGAGAATCCATTGGCAAAAGCATCTTTTTGCTTGGTTTCACTGAAAGATTGATGATAATAGGCTTTGCCCGTCCAGCGGCTGTCTTTAGAGGTAAAATTGTATTCCAGACCACCCACTCGGTTAAAATTCGTCAGTTTGGGGCTCATTTCGGGGTGTAAGGTCTGTTTGTTGACAAAAATAGCCGCGATGTTTGACCGGTTAAATATCTTCCGTTGCACGGCCAGTACGCCATAATTTGCCCCCGAGATTCCCTTAAATTCATCATCGGCCGTTTGAGCGTTGAGTAGCCCAAGACGCCAGTTATCGTCTAGTTTTCCGCTCAAACGAGCGCCGTACACAATACGGTTCGGAACGCCTAAGCCCGTCGTGGAGTCGCGGGCGATGCCGATTTGACGCGAGAAAAAAGGACTGATGATTTGATTGCCCGCTCCGCCAAGGTTGCTTTGCGGGGGCAAAAAAGGGTTGATGACGTAACTTCCGAAACCCGAAAACAAATCGGAATTTTCCAAGAAGAACTGCCGCTGTTCGGGAAAGTTGATGTCAAATCGGGAAAGGTTGATAATTTGTCGGTCGGCTTCTACATTGGAAAAATCAGGATTGATGGTCAAATCCAAATTAAGCCCCGACGTAACGGCGATTTTGGCGTCTCCTCCGAAGTTGAGCCGGCTTCCATTATTGGGGTTTTTAGGATTCACGAAGTCCTGCGCGTTGCCCGCCGCAATGTACGGAATCAGTGAGATGTTGGCACCTGATTTTTTCAAAGGTTTTTCGAATTCAATCGGAATGGCATAGCCCAAATTCATGATAATCTGATTTTGGGGAATTTGCACAAGCGTGCTTTGCTCGTTTATTTGGGTATCAAAACGATAACTTTTAAACAACCATTGAGGCGTGTTTTCTTTGAAACGCAAGGTCGTAAAGGGAATCGCGATTTCGGTGGTCCAATAGTTATCATAAATCTTTGATTCGCCCGTCCATTTATTATCCCAAAATTCACTAAAAAAAGAGTTGTCGGTGGCCCCGTTGTAGAGCAATGCTTCGCGCATTACGCCCAAGGGGTTCATCCCAAACAAAAACGCATTGGTCTTATCGTTGAAGGTATCAATGACAAAGGTGACGTTGTCGTTGCCGCCCGCCCGATAATCCCGGCGGTAGGAGAGAATGACAAACTTGTTGCTTTTGGTATAGCATTTGGCGCTGATGTAAACGAATTTCTCGTCGTACGCGATTTTTACATCCGTTTTGTACACGGCTTTTAGGGTATCCGTGGGGAAGTATTGCCAAAAATCCCCTAATGTGGTACTTTTTTCCCAGATGGGTTCGTCCAAAACACCGTCAATTTTAATTTTATCCGTCGTGAAATTGACCTTGTAAGGGGTTATGTTTTGGGATAAGACTGGGATGGAAAATAGGAGTAAAAGTAGAATTCTCATCAAATGCGGTGGGTTGTTTACGAGAGATAGATTAGGAAAGAACAAATTTAAGGGTTTTGTGTACCAACAACCATCTCATAGCTCAATAACTCACAAATATTTCCAAAAAGCCCAAGCTTTTCGGGTCTTTAGGTATATTAAATCCTTGTCATTTGTGTAGGCTTCGCGCTCAAAACTAATATTTCTGTATGCTAAATAGCGACGACGGTACTGAATCAACCGCACGAGAAACTCTACCAGATACCAGGCATAAAAAAGAAATATTCCCAGCTCAAGCTGTTGACGCAGATGAATGCGCTCGTGATTGAGCAGCCATTTGGGCGGGCTGGCTTCACGGCAAAACACCCACGGAAAAAACGTCAGCCCTTCCACCCACAAAAAAGGAGTGTGTACTAAAATCATGGGCAGACGAAATTGTTTTGGCATGGTTTTCGTAAAAGGTTTGACAACTTTTTACGAAAGAACTAATTTTAGGCAACTTTCTCAACGGGTTGAGGGCTAAATCTAAAAGTGGCAAAGGTATTATTGCTTCTTTTCTTACCGATAATAAAGTATTTATTTGCGCTTAACTCTTTCATTTTAAACCCCTAACCCTTTTGGGAATTATGCTATTTACAGCCAATTTACTTAATCTTTTTGACCACACCATTGGAAAGGCCGAAATTGAAGTAGCCGAAAAAAGAATCATCAGTATCAAAATAATTGGAGCCGAGGAGCCAGAACTGCCGTACATCATGCCCGGTTTTGTGGATGCCCACGTCCACATTGAAAGTTCGATGTTGACCCCCGCGCAATTTGCCCGTCTAGCGGTTGTCCACGGAACCGTCGCCACGGTCTCCGACCCGCACGAAATCGGCAATGTGTTGGGCGTGGCGGGCGTAGAATACATGATTGAAGACAGCAAACGCGTGCCGTTTAAGTTTTGTTTCGGTGCTCCTTCATGCGTACCCGCTACTACCTTCGAAACCGCTGGGGCCGTGATTTCAGCCAAAGACGTTCGTCGGTTGTTGGCCATGAAAGAAATTGGTTACTTGGCCGAGATGATGAATTTTCCGGGCGTTTTGCACGAAGACCCCGATGTGATGATGAAAATCCGTTTGGCGCAGGCATTCAATAAGCCCGTAGACGGACATGCGCCGGGGCTGCGCGGTGCTGATGCCCAAAAATACATCGAAGCGGGCATCACGACCGACCACGAGTGCTTCACCTACGACGAGGCGCTTGATAAACTTCAACTTGGGTTAGATTATATTTTGATACGGGAAGGAAGCGCAGCCAAAAATTTTGAGGCGCTTATCCCGCTTATCGCCGACTTCCCCAACCGACTGATGTTTTGCTCGGACGACAAGCATCCCGATAATTTGGTGGAAGGCCATATCAATCAGTTAGTAAAGCGAGCGCTGGCCAAAGGCTATCCGCTTTTCAGCGTATTGCGGGCGGCCTGCCTGAATCCCGTATTGCATTATCGTCTCAACGTCGGTTTGTTGCGGGAGGGAGACCCCGCTGATTTTATTTTGGTCAACAATCTTCAAGATTTTGACATTTTGGAGACCTACATAGAAGGAGAGAAAGTATCCCAAAATGGCAGCTCAAATATCCCTGACCTGCGAAGCCCGCTGGTCAATCAATTTGACTGTAAATTTTTACAGGCCACTGATTTGAAAATTGAAGCGACTTCTTCGTCTTTGACATTGAACGTCATTGAGGCGTTGGATGGACAACTCATCACAAATCAGTTGGAAGTGCCAGCGCTGATACAGAATGGCCTTATTGTGTCGGATACGGCGCGGGATATTTTGAAAATCGTTGTTGTAAATCGCTATCATCCTGCGCCTGTCGCGGTAGGATTTATTAAAAACATCGGATTGGAGGAAGGAGCGATTGCGTCGTCGGTGGCGCATGATTCTCACAATATCATTGCCGTGGGCTGTGACGATGAAAGTTTGGTACAGGCCATCAATTTGGTGATTGAAGCCCAAGGTGGTGTGAGTGCGGTCAGCCAAAAAGCGGGTGCGGCGCATCTTCTACCGCTCCCAATTGCGGGTTTGATGTCGGACGTTGATGGATATAAAGTGGCGGAACAGTATACGCAAATTGATTTTTTTGTTAAATCTCAACTTGGTTCTAAGCTAAATTCGCCGTTTATGACACTATCTTTTATGGGCCTTTTAGTAATTCCTTCGTTGAAAATGAGTGATTTAGGTTTATTTGATGGGCAAAGTTTCAGTTTTACCAAATTATATTTTTAAAAATTAATTGTTAAAAAAACACTTTTTATTTTGCAACTTATTATAAAGAAAATTACATTTGAGGCGTGATTGTTTCTAAACCCCAAACCCCTCCACCCCAATGCCTCGTTTTCACCTTACAACCCAAGAAGAGGTAACTCTCTGGAATCAGTTCCGCCAAGACGATGAGCCTTCTTTTGCACGTTTGTATCAATGTTATGTTCAATTATTGTACAATTACTGTACACAATTCAGCGCCGATAAGGCTCTAATCAAGGATTGTATCCACGATTTGTTTGTGGAACTTTGGCAACACCGCCACACGCTCGGCGATACCACTTCGGTACGCTATTATTTGATGGCTTCGATTAAACGTAAGTTGGTTCGTCACCTCAATGCCCAGCAAAAAAACACGAGCAGCGAGGAGATTCCGTTGGAGTACCATCATTTGTACACCGCTTCGGCAGAGTCTTATGTGATTGCTCAGGAAGATTATCTACAAACCAATCGTAACCTGAATGAAGCACTCGAAAAACTGCCCCGCCGTCAGCGCGAAGCTATTTTCTTGAAATTCTACGTTAATATGACCAACGAAGAAATTTCTAACTTCATGAAAATCAATATCCAATCGGTGTATAACCTCGTATTTGGTGCGTTGACGAGCTTGAAAAAACAACTGTCGATGGAGCGCGTAATCGTGTAGCGTTAAAAAGAATTTTGCTTTAATTTGATATTTAGGCCAACGCCCGTGGATGAATTTCTACGGGCGTTTTGTTTGGTGTTTCTGCCTAATTATTGAGGGAAAATAATACCTTCAAAGTTTTAGTTGTAAATTGCTGATAATCAAAAGTATAGTGGGCTGTGTGGCGGGCCGTTTGGAAAGCCTCTCTTAACTCAGCCTACATACTTAATAGCATGGTGGTAATTTCATGCTTCTCGGTAATTTTTAGCACGAAGAAAACTTAGATTGGCTGAAATTTTTTCCATACGCACCGCCAAACACGAACATTATTCCCTCCAGGCATCATGTCTGAAAACAGGGCTTGTTTTTCACCACCAACTTTTTCGTAAAAAAATCGGGCTGAGTGGTTGTCTTCGAGGACCTTTAAGTAGAGTTTGGGTTGGTTGAAATGTTGAAGACTCCAGTCAGATACTTCTTGCATCAGATCTCTACCAATTCCCCGTCCTTTAAAAGAAGGTAGTACGTGAAGATTGTCAATAAATGTCCCAAATTCATCGGTTTGACTTCCGTAAGCGCAAACAAAGCCAACGACGATATTGTCTATTTCTTTGACAAAAATAATTTGATTAGCTGGAGGCTCATTTATTTTCTGCGTCCAAACCTGAATCCGATCTGCCAGGACGTGGTTGTCCAGATAATCATCTGAAAGCATTCCTCGATAACTGTTTTGCCAACTTAATGCGTGTAGGTTAGCGATTGTTTCAATGTCGTTAGGGGTAGCAATTCGGTAATTGTTCATTTTTTTTAAGTAAAGAGTATTCAAAAATAATAGGAAGTTTGGAAGACTCCTAGGATAGATTTATACGAGCATTTGTATTTTTGTGCCCACCATTAACTGCCGATGCTATGCTTGCTCCCTTGCCCGAACGTATGCGCCCGCGCACGCTCAATGATTTTATCGGCCAACCCAAACTATTGGGGGCCAACGGTGCTTTACGTCGGGCTATCCAAAACAATTTGGTGCCGTCCATGATTTTGTGGGGGCCGCCGGGTGTAGGAAAAACAACGCTGGCGCTACTCATTGCCGAATCGACCAAACGAACCCTCTACAGTTTGAGCGCGGTAAGTTCTGGAGTGAAAGAGTTGCGCGATGTGTTGGCGCGCCCGTCTGGTCTTTTTTCGCCCGTAGTGTTTATTGATGAGATTCACCGCTACAACAAAAGCCAACAGGATGCGCTGCTTGGCGCGGTCGAAAAGGGACAAATTACCCTCATTGGCGCAACCACCGAAAATCCTTCCTTTGAAATCAACTCGGCGCTGCTGTCGCGCTGTCAGGTGTATATTTTAGAAGCGCTCGGAAAAGAAGAATTAATAAAAATGCTGCACCAAGCGGTGGAAAAAGACGAAGACTTGAAGACCAAAACCATTCAGTTTGAGTCGTATGATGCCCTGTTGCGGTTGTCGGGTGGTGATGGACGAAAGCTGTTGAATCTGCTGGAATTGGTGGTTAATGCCCATAGTCAGGAGGAACTGATTGCGATTACCGATGAAATGGTGACCGAAGTAGCCCAGCAAAACATGGCGCGTTATGACAAATCGGGAGAGCAACATTATGACATTATTTCGGCTTTCATCAAATCGCTCCGGGGAAGTGACCCCAACGCGGCCCTTTATTGGATGGCCCGCATGATAAAAGCGGGGGAGGACCCCGATTTTATCGCCCGGCGTATGTTGATTATGGCTTCCGAAGACATTGGAAACGCCAATCCGACGGCAGTAATCATGGCCAATGCCTGTTTGCAGGCCGTTAAGGTGATTGGCTATCCGGAGTCTCGCATTATCATGTCGCAGGTGGCGGTGTACTTGGCTACCTCTCCCAAAAGCAATGCGAGTTATTTGGCCATTGATGAGGCATTGGCGTTGGCCGAACAAACCGCGCATTTGCCCGTGCCGCTGCATCTACGCAACGCCCCGACGAAGTTGATGAAAGAAATCGGCTACGGCAAAAACTACCAATATTCTCATAATCATCCTGGAAATTTTGCGGCTCAAAACTTTATGCCCGACGAGCTAAAAGGCACTGTTTTGTACCAACCAGGACAAAATGCCCGGGAAAATGAAATTCGTAAACAATTGCAAAAATGGTGGGGCGAATGGTACGAATATTGAAAAAAGCTTTACAATACGCTCCTTGGTTGGTGCTTTTTGCCTCGTTGATTGGATATTTGGGTGAATACAGCCGTTGGTTTGATCATTTTTCCAGCTTCCGGGTTCAATACTGCTTTTTAAGTTTGATGTTAGCCATTTGGCAGCTTTTGCGGAAGCAATGGGCATTGACGGCCCTGAGTTTAGCGCTATTTGTAGGAAATGCTTGGTTGATAGAGAATTGGTTATTCTCGTCAAAATCAGTTTCGCAACATAAAGCTGATTTTAAGGTTTATCACGCTAACGTTCTTTTCAAAAACCATGATTATTCGCTCGTTACCCAACAGATTCGGGAAGAAAAACCTGATTTTTTTTCCATCAATGAAGCCACACCGCCGCTTATTGCGCACTTAAAAAAGACGTTTGCGCAAGAATATCCGCATTCTTTTGTGGTTTTTGCCAAAAATGACACCGAGGTGTTTGTGGCAAGTCGTACGCCGATTGTGGTTGACTCAGCGGCGACTTTTGCCGTGAGAGGGTTGATGCGATTGACCACGATTGTCAAAAACAAACCCTTGACCATCATTGCGTGCCACGCCTACAACCCCATCAAGGAAGTGGATTTTATAATCCGTAATCAAGAATTGAAGCACATTGCAGCATTGTTGACCCAAGAACGAAATCCAACGCTCGTGATTGGCGATTTAAACATCACACCTTGGTCGGTTATTTACCAAGATTTCATAATGAAGTCAGGGCTAACCAATTGCCGCGAAGGGTTTGGTCTTCATCCAAGTTGGCCGGTTTGGATGCCACTCATGTTGATTCCGATTGACCATTGTTTGATCAACAACCGATTAGAAACGGTCGTATTTCAGACTGTAAAATACACCAAGTCTGACCACTATCCATTGGTCATTCAGTTGCGTTTTCGGCCCTGATTTATTGATTTTTTGCTTTCATTCGGCCAATAGCCGCCCGTGTAAAATCCGACAGGACGAGTCGGCCGCTGATGGCTGCACGCTCGGTCAAAAGGGTATTCCAATGTTCTGTTCCTTGCCAAAATACTTTCTTCAATTCTTGTAAAGCAGCAGGATGGTAGGCCGTGAGAGAACGTGCAAAGGCGCTGAGGGCCGTATCCAATTCGGCGGTTGTTTCAAAAACCTCGGTATAAAGACCTTTGTCTTGGGCCCAAGTGGCGGAGTAAAAGGTAGAAGCATTGAGCGTAAGTTGTGAAAAGGCTGATACGCCTATCTTGCGCTCAATGGCAGGCCCTACCACAAACGGGCCGATTCCAATCAATAATTCACTCAACCGAATGGAGGCGTGTTGGGTGGCAAAACAATAGTCGGTTGCAGCGGCTAAACCTACCCCGCCACCTACGGCTTTGCCCTGTACCCGCCCTAAAACAATTACTGGACTCGTACGACAAGCATTGATGACGTTGGCGAAGCCCGAAAAAAAAGTCAAGCCTTCTTCTTCGTTTTGAATCGTGGCTAGTTCGTCAAAACTTGCGCCCGCGCAAAATGTACGCTCACCTCCGCTTTGTAAAATAATGACTTTTGTGGCAGGATTTTGACCCGTTTCTTGGATAGTTTCGGCCAACTGCCGCAAAAGAAAACTTGGCATGGCGTTTTGGGCAGGGTGAAAAAACGTAATCGTAGCGATTCCTTCGGGAGAAAGGTCGACGGTGACATGAGGTTCCATAAGCGGATTATCGTTTACGACGCGAGGATTTTTCGTAAGGCTGATACCAACACTTGTTTGGGTCGTCAGGTTTGCGATGGAAAAACGGAGCGTACAACCCAAAGTAAAAGTCTAATCCTTGGGGTTTACCAATGTCCAAAAGCCCTCCTAGATGGTCGGTACCGATGATAACTGGGCCGATTCGGGTGGCTAATCCCATGGTAAATACTCTGTAATTGTCGACCATGGCTAAAGGAGTGGAAACTTCAAACCATTTGGTTTCGTAACGGGGTGTTATGGCAAAAACCGATTGTGGTTTTATATCCAAATAGTTTTTGCCGCGTAAGCCCTGCACCCAAAGCGCATTGACGTACAATCGATTTTTGTGATGATAGTCAAAACTTGCATTGAAAGAAGTGGGCAGACCAACGGTCCATCCTCGGGGAGTATCGGCAGGCCGGACATTGATGCTTCGGTTGACGGCATCAATGGCAGCACCACTGCTTGGCAGACTGTTGAAATTAATGTAGGAGAATTGGGCCGCAGGAGGGTCAACGTCGATTTCTCGTACATAATTTAAGTTTTTGTAGCGGATAGCCCCAATATCTGTCAGCGCCGCTGAAATACGGTATTTGTATTTATTTTTGTTGGGGTCGTGGTGCCGACCGCCTCGTGGTCCACCGATTTTGAGTTTTTGTACGTCTGGCCGGTACTCATATACTGCCCCGAGGTCAAAGCCCCAGCCACCTCCTGCCGAGCGGTTTCCGAACAGAAATTGGGGGTTAAGTCCTAGATTAGAAAAGGCTTCTTCGGTAGTGTAGCCGTAGGTAGCCTGTAATTTGGAGGCCAGAATAAATTCACGTTCGGGGTTGAGACTTTCAACGTTGATTCGGTAAGCCGCGTCTTGCATATCGGCATGGACATTATAAACCCCAACCAATCGCTTCACGGTCACGCCTACTTTCAGAAAGTCTTCATCCCAATCGGCCAGTACGGCACCAAAAGTAGCGCCTATTTCTACTAGGCCGTTGGTCGACAACTTGGCGGTTTGATTGGTGAAATCCTTACTTTGTAATTCAACCAAATTGGTTCCGTAGCGAATCACACGCGCCGTTTCTTCCGATACATCCGTCAGGTTGAGGGTATACCTACCTCGGGTAGTAAGTGCTATGGCAAAGCGGTTGTTTTTGAAAGAAAATAAGGCAGATGGCCCCCGTAAATCTCCGCCAGTATGAAAATGTTTGGGTTTACCGTTGAGGCGTTCGGCATAATAGGCGTCTTTCCAGATAATTAGACCACGTTCGCTGCGGTATTTCTGGGAAACACTGTTGGTGATTAAACTTACAAATGAGTAAGGAGCATCGTAACGAAGGTAGTTATTGATTAGAAAAAAATCGTTGCCAATAAGATTGATGTACAATTTATGTCGAGAGTCGGCGGCATGAGCAGGGTTTAGAAAAAGTGCGTTTGTACCTGCATAATTGCTCGAAGATAGCCCCAGCCAGTGTTGAGCTTGGACAGATATGCAACTCAGTATTCCAACAATAATGACCAAAAGGCGACGTGTCATCCCGAAAGAGTAAAGTGTTAGTTTGTATTAAAACCAGCGGAAAATAAGATTTGTTGGAAATACTATATCTTCCATTTCAAGAAACGTAAAAAGGTGACGCAAAGTACGATATAATCATACAATTTAAGAAATGTAAAATGAATGGGATAAATTGAGGTAGAAAATTTGGCTAAATCGTTATTTTGTACATATCTTGTTCGGCAAAACAAATAACTCACCTACTTTTTCGCCATTATGCATTTCTCTTTTAAAAATTATGACACCGAGAAGTTTTACGATGAAATGTTTTCGTCGGACGGCAAGATTCGCCCCGGCTGTGAGGCATTTAAACAACGCGTAGAACAACTGACGCAAACCGAATTGATGAATCGCCAGCATACCGCCGAAAGGGCGCTGATGTCAATGGGGATTACGTTCAATGTTTATTCTGAAGGAGAAGGAACCGAACGTATTATGCCGCTTGACATTATCCCGAGGGTAGTAGCAGGCGAGGATTGGAATCGACTGGAAAAAGGACTTATTCAGCGGATTACGGCCCTGAATATGTTTATTGACGATATCTACAACGACCAGAAAATTCTGGATGATGGAGTGGTGCCGAGAGATTTGATTGAAACCTCAAAATGCTATCTCGAAGCCTGCAAGGGGTTAAAACCCCCGAAAGGAATTTGGTGTCACATCACAGGTACAGATTTGATTCGGGGCGACGACGGAACATTCATGGTTTTGGAAGATAATCTCCGTTGCCCGTCGGGCGTGTCTTATATGCTGGAAAATAGAGAGTTGTCAAAGCAGATTTTTCCCGAGGTCTTGGCCCGCACAGGTGTACGGCCAGTATCTGATTATCCAGCGCGTTTGTTTGAAATGCTTAAATTTATTGCCGACCGTCCCGATCCAAACATTGTGGTACTGACGCCGGGAATTTATAATTCAGCTTACTTTGAGCACTCTTATTTGGCGCAGCAAATGGGCGTTGAACTCGTTGATGCCCGCGATTTGGTGGTTTCGGGAGGATACGTAAAAATGCGAACAACCCGTGGGTTTGAGATTGTTGACGTAATCTACCGTCGTTTGGATGATACGTTTTTGGACCCGCAGGCGTTTAATCCGCATTCGCTCATCGGGATTCCGGGAATATTTGATGTGTACAAAAAAGGCCGCGTAGCCCTTGCCAATGCTCCTGGAACGGGCGTTGCCGACGATAAAGTGATTTATGCGTACGTGCCGCGCATTATCAAGTATTATCTGGATCAAGAAGCGATGATTCCTAACGTTCAAACGTACATTTGTCGCGAAGCCGATGACCTCAAATACGTACTTGAAAACGTGGAAAATCTGGTCATTAAAGAAGCCAACGAAGCAGGAGGCTACGGAATGCTCATTGGGCCGAAAGCGACCAAAGAAGAACACGAACTGTTCCGTCAGAAAATCAAAGACAATCCCCGTAACTACATTGCCCAGCCCGTGATTTCGCTCTCACGCGTGCCTTGTATCGTGGACGACCACGCCGAAGGTCGCCACGTAGATTTGCGCCCTTATATTCTTTACGGCGATGGTATCAACGTCATTCCGGGCGGACTCACGCGCGTTGCGTTGCGCAAAGGTTCGTTGGTCGTAAACTCATCGCAAGGCGGGGGTGGAAAAGATACTTGGGTAACGTATTGATAATTAAATATTTATAATACATTTCTATTTCTTTTTATAAGCCCCTTTTCAAAAGGGGCTTATTTTTTCAAAAATAATTGATAAAAATCTTGACATACCAATTAGTATGTATACCTTTGTGGCACCATGACAGATACACGCACCGAAATATTGCACAAAAACTACGAAGCCATTCACCGCAATGGCTTTCAGGGAGTTCGTGCCGATAAGGTGGTGGCTGAAATGGGTATTACGAAGGGGGCGTTGTATCATTACTTCCCCAATAAGTTTGATTTAGGGTACGCTATTTTAGACGAGTTGCTGGCGCCTCACTACCTAAAAATCTGGGAATCGTTTGAACGCGCCGAGAAAAATTTTGGGGTTGTTTTATTAGGCGTATTAGAATCATACCGAGATTTTGCCAAAACTGATGAAGAAATCAAGCTTGGTTGCCCACTGACCAATCTTACGCAGGAAATGCCGCCTTTGGATGAAGGGTTTCGCAAAAGATTGCACCGAATTACCCACCAAATGCAGTTACAGGTTGAGACAGGCCTAAAAAATGCCCAATTGGCAGGAGAATTTAAGCTTGATTTTAACCCAACTCAGACCGCTTTTTTCTATTTATCGGCCATTGAAGGAGGTTTTAGCGTGGCCAAAGCCATGCAAAGCCGGGCCGCTTTTGAGATGGTTATTGCCCAATTAAAACAATTTTCCGAAGGACTTAAAGTCTGATTTTTTTTGCGCAAATACATACCAACTAGTATGTATGTATACTGAAATACAAATTTAAATTTATTAAAACCAAAGAAACATGTACGTTATTACAGGAGCCACCGGACACACCGGGCACATCATTGCCGAAGAGCTGCTTGCAGCAGGAAAAAAAGTAAAAGCCGTTGTTCGCAACGCAACAAAGGGGGCCGCATTGGCCGAAAAAGGAGCCCAATTGGCCGTCGGTGATTTGGAAGATGCCGTATTTCTGAAAGAAACATTCAAAGGTGCCGAAGCCGTTTATTTGATGGTTCCGCCCAAGTGGAACATTACCGATTGGCGGGCGTATCAGCGTGAAATCATTCAAAATTTTGTGGACGCATTGCAGGGGTCCGGCGTAAAATACGCCGTGGTCTTGAGTTCAATGGGGGCACACATGCCAACGGGTGCCGGACCCGTAAGTGGATTGTACGATTTAGAACAGGCACTTAAAACCGTAGAAGGGTTGAACGTGCTCAATTTGCGCGCAGGCTATTTTATGGAGAATTTCTTCGGCAACATCGGCTTAATCAAGGCTGCTGGGATTCAGGGATATACGCTCAACGAGGACTTAAAGGTTCCGTTGGTGCATACGCACGACATTGCAGAAGTGGCCGTTAAGCATTTTTTAACGCTTGATTTTGAAGGTCATTCCCATGTTTTTGTGGCGGGAGCGGCCGATTATACCATGACGGAAGCAACCGCTATTTTGAGCGATGCCGTTGGAAAGCCTTTTCACTATGTACAGTTTTCGCCTGAAGATGCCCGGGCGGGGATGATTGGCGCGGGCCTTCCCGAAACCATCGCTGACGGTTACAACGAACTTTTTGCGGGTTTAAACTCGGGAGAGTATCTCAATGGTTACGAGCGTGATGCGTCCAATACCACACCGACAACGTTTGAAGATTTTGCTAAAAAAGAATTTGCCGTGGCATTTAATGCAGCAAGCTAATATTTTACTGGCGGTTGTTGAATCCTCAACAACCGCCAGTAGCCTCATTTATGACTAGGGTTTTTATTGATAATTTTAGAATTGATGGGAAGATTTGCCTTGGTAGGCGTTTGAGGGCTAATGGCCCTTTTTTGATTTTAAATAACTCTACCATACAAAATCATGACAACCGACGTTGTATATCTTTCCTATAAAAATCAATACTATGAAACAATTCTTAACGCTTACTTTTGCGTTGGCGGGAGCCATTTCAGTACAAGCACAACAAGGAACGATTGAATACAAAATGACCATGTCGGGGCAAGGGCAAAGTAATGTATCGACCAGCAAAATGCAATTTGCGAGTGGAAAAGTACGGATGGAAACCAGTCTCAATATGCCCGGAATGTCGCACAAGCAAGTGATGCTGATGTTGCCCAATAAGCCCAATACCATGATTATGCTGAATGAGGGGGCTAAAACCTACACCGAAGTAAATACCAATTCGGCCCCCAAAGACCCCAACGCCGCTAAAGTGACGGTAAAAGTGGTAGGAAAAGAAAAGCTTCAAAACCTCAATTGCACACACATCGTGGTGACCATGAGCAACCGCCCCATGGATATGTGGACCACCAAAGACATCGCCGGCTATGAAAGCATGATGGGTTATTGGAAATCAAACATGAGCGGCGGCAATGACCAAATGTACAGCGAACTGAAAAAAGCGGGTGCTGAAGGTTTTGTGGTCAAAACGCAAATGAAAAATAAAGAAGGGGGGATGACGATGGAGTTGGTGAAATACGATACTAAGCCCGTGTCGGCCGCCCTGTTCAATATTCCAGCTGACTATAAAAAAGGTACGTCCATTGATCCAAACAAAATCCAGAATATGACGCCTGCCGAGCGTAAAAAAATCATGGAAGAAATGATAAAACAACACGGCAACAAGCAATAATGATTAATACTTGCCAAGACTCGAAATGGAGACGCGGAGTCTTGGCAAGTATTGTATAAGCCTTTATTTGTTTCCGATATCGTATTTGTCGTTGTATTTTTTGTACTGGCGTTTGTGGCGGTCGTCGAGGTCGGTCTTTCGGCCCCTGATGAAAGCGTGTTCAATGCCGTTGGAGCGCATATCCAAAATGTCGCCTTTGCAGACCACGAGCGTGGCCAACTTCCCTTTTTCCAACGTCCCTACCTGTTTGTCAACGCCCAGAATTTTGGCGGGGGTAGACGTAATCATTTTTAACGCTTCTTCGCGGTCGAGGTTGCCAAATCCTGCGGCGGTTCCCGCCACAAATGGTAAGTTGCGCGTACGCCAATAGGCTTCGCCATAACTTAACGCAACCGTTACGCCCGCTTTTTGCAGCAACGAAGGCAGTTGATAGGGCTGATACACTGGCTCATCCTGACGGTTGGGGAGGCGGTGGGTTTCCCCCAAGACCACGGGAATATTGTTTTCTTTCAGAAAATCTACCACCCGCAAAGCATCTTCTGCTCCTACAATGACTGGTTTCTGAACCCCGTGCGATTTGGCAAATTTGACAGATTCGATAATGTCTTTGCTGTTGTCGGCGCGGATGTACAAGTTTTGATTGCCACTAAATAGCCCCCGCAACGCTTCCAATTTGAGATTGGTAATGCTTGGATTTTTGATTTGGCTGTACGCGCGGGCATCCGAAAACAATTGCGCAAGATTATTGATTACCTCCTGACGGCGGCTGTTTCGCTGGAGGCTTACCGAAAAATCCTCGAAGTTGAACTCACGGGCAAAAAATGGCGGCCACGTCAGCCACAAGCCATCGTCTTTTTTCAGAACAGCATCTTCCCAGTTCCATCCGTCGAGTTCCATCACCGACGATGAGCCCGAAATCGTACCACCTTGGGGAGTCGCTTGAGTAAGCAATAATCCATTGTTACGCAAAGTAGGAATGACTTCAGAATCAGTATTATACGCAACCAATGCCCGAACGTTGGGATTGAGCGCCCCGATTTCCTGGTTGTCGGTAGTGGCCCGAACCGAACTGATTTCGACCAAGCCCGTCGTGGCGCCCATGGCAATGAGGCCCGGATAAAGGTGTTTGCCAGTTACGTCAATGATTTCGGTGGCGTTGCGGTCAAAAGTCGTACTTGCATCGCCTACGGCAGTAAGGATTCCTTTGTCAAAGACCACCGTTCCTTTGTCAATCACGGTTCCGTTGCCTACATGAACGGTGCCCCCCACCAACGCAATTGGCTTGGTTTGGGGCTTGGCAGGGGCGGGGTTTTGTGCCGATACGGGCTGAAATAAAAGACCCGAAATAAGAAGTAAGAAATAAGAAATAGGCCGTAAGAAATAAGATGCCTGAGCAAAATATAACTTATGGACTTTTATAGGATAGTTAGAAGGTCTTCCAGTTCTCATGTAATTTCGAAAGTTTAGCACCGAGATATTCAGTATCGGTAGTTAGTTCTTTGTATGATTCTTGACTAATATACAGACAATCTAAGGCGAATAATAACCAACATTTAGTCTCTTCAAGAGAGCCGATGGAGTCGATTAAATGTCTTTTGAATGTATTTTCAAATCTTCGCTTTCCCCAACCTTCTGCAATATTTGCTGCAACGGAGCAAGAGGAACGTCGTATTTGATCGGTTAAGGAGTATTTTTCTTCAGAAGGAAATTTTGTACTGAGCCAAAAAATTTTCATGGCTAATTGATGAGCCAAAGTATAAACTTGTAAATCTCGGAATGTTTGGATGGGTGTTTTATTATCCATGATGTATAAAAGTCTTGACTCCTACTTCTTACTTCCTGTTTCTCTTTTCCTATTTCTTTTCCTCCTCGCTTTGCTCTTCGCCTTCTGCCATTACGCCCTCTACATCTTCGCAATGCCACATACGCTGACGGCGGAAAGGCGGACGGATGGCGGTAGCGCCGCCCGTTTTGGCCGAAATCATTTTCTGCACCAAACGAGCGCGTTCCTTTTCTACTTCGTCGCGTCGTTTGTCGTCGCCTTCGGTGGAGTAGTAAATCGCCCCTTCCACAATGGTATAGTCAGGACGGGCGTAAATAGAAAGCGGGTGGTTGTTCCACAAAACCAAATCGGCATCTTTGCCCGTCTTGATGCTGCCCGTACGCTTATCTAGGTGCATGATTTTAGCGGGATTGATGGTCACCATTTTAAGGGCTTCGGTCTCGGCAATGCCACCGTACTCTACCGCTTTGGCGGCTTCCTGATTGAGGCGGCGGGCCATTTCGGCGTCGTCGGAGTTGATGCTGGTCAATACGCCCACTTTGGTCAAAATGGCGGCATTGTACGGAATCGCGTCTTTTACTTCCATTTTATACGCCCACCAATCGGCGAAGGATGAACCTGCGGCCCCGTGTTTTTTCATTTTATCGGCTACTTTATAACCTTCCAAAATGTGCGTAAACGTGTTGATTTTGAAGCCTAAAGAATCCGCCACTTTCAGAAGCATATTGATTTCAGATTGTACATACGAGTGACAAGTAATGAAGCGCTTAGCGTTGAGAATTTCAACCAACGCGTCCAGTTCAATATCACGGCGAGGCACGGGCATTCCGATTTTGGTCTTCATCGAATTGTACGAATCCCAGGCGCGCTCATACTCGCGGGCGCGGGTGAAATGATCCATAAATACCTGCTCAACGCCCATGCGCGTTTGCGGATAACGGCTCGTTGGATTGCCGCTGTTGGCCTGTTTTACGTTTTCGCCCAGGGCAAATTTGATAAACTGCGCTTCGGGCAGGAGCATGTCCGAAACATTGCCGCCCCATTTCAACTTCACCACGGCCGATTGTCCACCGATGGAATTTGCGGAGCCGTGCAACAGCTGCGACATGGTGACGCCGCCCGCCAATTGACGATAAATATTAATATCGTCGGGGTTGATAACATCGCTCATGCGTACTTCAGCAGAGCTGGATTGACCACCCTCATTGATGGAGAAAAGCGCGATGTGTGAGTGCTCGTCGATGATACCAGGCGTTAGGTGTTTGCCTGTGCCGTCAATCACGCGGGCGTTGGCGGCAGAGAGGTTTTTGCCAATGCGGGCAATTTTGCCGTTTTCCACCAATACATCACTGTTGGGCAATATCCCTGCGTCGTCGCTGGTCCAAACGGTGGCATTTTTAATCAACAACGTTTCTGATTTTGGTTTTTCAGCATTTCCAAACCCAACAAATGGAAACAACGGTTTTCCTACATTAGGAGCAGGTTTGCGGGTCGAGTCGCGGCGTGCTTCGGTCAATTTTATGGGCTCCTGCAAGGTAGCCTCCCACTTGGTAGGCGTACCTTTGGCGGTTTCGCCGCTTCCTTTAAATCCCGTTCCTTCCCGGTAGCCCGTCAGGCGGGTGGTGGCGTTGGGGGCTTTTCGGTCGGTTTGAAAATTGAGCGAAATCAGGTCGTTGAGGTAAGTGACTTTCGGCGTAATTTTTACGGTGTCGCTCAGTACAATTTGATATTCAGGTTTCTCGGGTTTTCCAGATATGGTTAATTTCCCTTTTTCGGCCTCCATGCTTAAGTTGTACGTTCCTCGAATATCGGCTTGATTGAGGTTATTGATGATGTATTTTTTGCCCCTAATCCAGTTTTCGTAGATGACGTTATCGGCGTTGAACAAATTGCCCGAAGTAATGATAAAATTGGCCCAAGCGCCCGTTTTGAGACTTCCTACTTTATCGTCGCATTTGAGGAGCTGGGCAGGAGCCGTCGTGAGCGCTTCCAGTGCTTTGGTTTCCGACAAACCGTATTCAATGGCTTTGCGCAGGTTGGTCCAAAATTCCGTTTTTGTTTTGAGCAATGCCGACGTCAGTACAAAACTAACGCCTGCTTTCTCCAAGGCCGCCGCGTTGGCGGGAGCCATTTCCCAGTGTTTCATTTCGGCAAGGCTCACGTTGTCGGCATCCCAAACATCTTCTACATCGAAGGCCGCTGGAAAGTTGAGCGGAACAATAAGTGAACCGCCGGCTGCTTTTATTTCGTCAATGCGCTGGTATTCATCGCCATTGCCGCGAAAAATATATTGCGTTTTGAATTCGTCACCCAGTTTATCGGCCCGGAGCAAGCTCCATTTGTCGGTTGCTTCAAATACGGTCGGCAATCCGCTCAGGGCATTAAAAGCGTCGAGTGAGATGTTGTATTCAACATTTTTGCCTGCGTTTTTATACCATTCGGCATCGTAGTAAGTTTGGCGCAACAACGCCATCGCGCCCATGGGTGAGTTGGGGTATTGTTGGCCAGAAGAGCCTTTGCTGAACGATAAATGGGCCGAAACGGGACTGCGAACAATGACGCTGTTTTCGCTATCGGTAGCCAAGGTTACGAGCGCACCGCTACCGCGTACGATGCCGTCGTGGTGGTGAGTAAGCACTGTGGCAAAGCCCAATTTGCGCATTTCATCGGCTTTGGCATTGTTGACGGTAAATAATTTCCCTGCTTCCGTTTCGGGATTAAGGGCCTGATTCCAGCCGTAAGCGCCTTTTTTGTTGGATTCAATCTGCTGCGGAGTGCCGCGTCCGCCACCTTGGGTGCGTTTGACTTCGGGCATTCCGTAGTCCGATTCCATGTCAATCAGAGCGGGATAGATGCGCTTGCCTTTGAGGTCGGTTACGACGGTTCCGTTAGGAATTTGTAGGTCTTTGCCCACGCCAACGATTACGCCATTTTTGATGAGTAAAGTGCCATTTTCGAGTACGTTGCGCGCGTCAATGTAAATGGTGGCGTTGGTGAAAGCGTACAATTCGGGGCGCTCGTCATAAACGCCGTTGCGGGGGAAAGTGGGTGTTTGGGCCCAGATGCACGAACATACCGATAGCGTGATGAGAAGGGTAATCAGTTTTTTCATGAAGTGATACAGATTTTAGATTAGGTTATGGTTTCCAAAGCTACTTTGGAAAAATGTTGAAAAAAAGGGGGGCGTAAAAAAGTGCAGTTATTTACTAAAAAGATGATGCAATGCTTTGGATAACGTACTAGCTCGGCGCTTTCATTGTAAAACAAAAGCCTTTGTTTTTCCTACAACGGTATTTCGGTAGAGTACTTCACATCGTGCAATACCACCACACTGCTGTGGACTTTTACCATCGGTATTTCGGCAAATGTTTTCAGGAAACTGTCGTATTCTTTGATGTCTCTAACGAGGACTTTCAGTTGATAATCAACCATTCCCGCCAGATGATAACATTCCATTACCTGCGGCATCTGACGGACAATTTTCTCAAATGTTTCGATGTTTTCGGTGGTATAAACGGGCATCGAAACGTTGCAAAACACTACTTGTCCGCGGCCTACTTTCTCGGGGTTGACCAGTGCCACATAATTATTGATGTAGCCTTCTTTTTCCAAGCGTTTGATACGTTCAAAAACGGGGGAGGTGGTCAGGTGAAGGGCTTCGGCCAATTCTTTGATGGTCAACTTGGCGTTTTGCTGCAACAACGACAAAATACGGAGGTCAGTTTCGTCAAGCATAATTTGCTTTTGGGATGGGGTATTTGACTTTATTTAAAGCAAAATATGCTTATTTTTTGTAAAACACTATTTTTTATAACTAATAAATTCCTTAATTAAAGAATAAAAAACTATTTTCGTCCACACTTCATCAACATTTAAGAATCAAAATGGCAGGCTGATTTACGCTTTGCCAACTCCTTCCTGAATCTTATATCGAAATTTTTAATCCCAACTTTATGACAGCCAAACGATTCTTTTCGGTACTCTGTGTGCTGTTGAGCATTCAGCTTTCTTACGCTCAATACAGCTCTTCAAAATTGAAAACTTTGGATTCGACATTGACGATTTTGCACCAACGGGCATCTTTCAATGGGGCGGTTTTGGTGGCAGAAAATGGAAAAATAGTGTACAAAAAAGCGTTGGGCATTGCCAATCTGGCCACGCAGGCGCCGCTCAAAACGACATCATCCTTCAATTTGGCCTCGATTTCGAAGCAATTTATGGCGATGATGGTCATGATGTTGAAAGAGCAAGGGAAACTACAGTTTGACGATAAAGTGCAGAAACATTTGCCCGATTTTCCCTACGAAAAAATAAGCATTCGGCACCTGCTCACCCATACGAGCGGCCTGCCCGAATATTTTGAGCTGGCCCAGAAACACAACAATACACTGGATACACTGACCAACGAAAAACTGCTTCAGCTGTTGAAAACCCATCAACCCTACGTAGAATTTGGGGTAGGAGAAAAATGGGAGTACAACAATACGGGCTATGTGATTCTGGTTTCGGTGATTGAAAAAGCGGCGGGGATGCCCATTGAAGATTTTTTTAAACAACAGATTACGAGGCCGTTGGATATGAATGATACCTATATTTATTGCCTGCGTATGAAACAATCACCCATCAATCGGGTAATGGGTTATCAGCGAAAAAACGGACGGAATGTACCCAATGATTTAATTCGTTTGGACGGAGTCGTTGGTGATGGTAATGTGTATTCGTCGGTTGAAGACTTATTGAAGTGGGAGCAGGCGTTGTATACCCAAAAATTGGTCAGCACCGCTACGTGGCAGGAGGCCATCACGCCCGTTAAACTCAACAACGGCACGACTTACCCCTACGGGTTTGGCTGGAAAATAGAAGAAGAAGGCAAAGTATTGTCACATACGGGAGGTTGGGTAGGTTTTTTGAACGTGATTGTCCGAAATGTAGAAAAGAAACAAACGATTATTGTTCTGACCAATTCTACTGACGTGACAGCCACTAGAATTGTAAGAGATATTTTGGTGGGTAAAGTGCCGAAACTTCCTCAAACACAACTGATTTCGAACATTAAACTCATTGATGGCACAGGCACGGCCAGCCGGAAAACGGCTGTACGTTTGAGAGACGACAGGATATGGGAAATCGGTGATTTAACGCCCTTCCCCAACGAAGCTGTAACCGATGGAAAAGGAATGACGCTCGCGCCTGGTTTTATTGACAGTCACAGCCACCATTTTGGTGGTTTGGAACAACATCCCGACGCTATTGCGGCACTTAATCAGGGAGTTACGACGATTGTGACTGGCCAAGACGGAGGCAGTACGCCGATGGATACCCTGCAAAGTTTTTTCAAAAAACGGCCCGTGGCCATCAACGTCGCTACCTACACGGGACATTCTACATTGCGGGCCAAAGTGATGGGAGCCAAGAGTTTATACCGAACCGCCAAGCCAGAGGAGGTAGAAAAGATGAAGATTTTGCTGCGCGACGAAATGAAAAAAGGCTCGCTGGGATTGGCGACGGGGCTAGAATATGAGTCGGCTTTTTTTTCTAATCGGGACGAAGTATTGACACTAGCCAAAGTAGCGGCGGAGTCGGGTGGACGGTACATGAGCCATATTCGAAGCGAGGACATTAATCTCGATGAAGCCGTTGATGAAATCATTGAAATCGGTAAACAAACCAAAATGCCAGTGCAGATTTCGCACATCAAAATTGCCAAACGCGACCAATGGGGAAACGCATCGGCGTTGTTGACTAAACTCCAAAAAGCCCGTGCTCAAGGCGTAAACATTACTGCCGATTGTTACCCGTACGATTTTTGGAACTCCACGTTGCGGGTGCTTTTTCCCAACCGAGATTATACAAATAGTGCAAGTGCTGAGTTTGCCGTAACGCAACTATGTGACCCCGAAAAATCGGTGGTCGTTCGGTTTGCACCCAATAAGGATTACGCGGGCAAAACCCTTTCTCAAATTGCTGCGATTCGCCAAGAAAAACCCGCCCAAACCTTGATGGTTTTGATTGCACAAGCCGCTGAGTTTGAGGAGAAGAATCCAGATTATGAGGGTGGAATTGAGGCAATTATGGGAAAGTCGATGGATGAGCCTGATATAACGAGTTTCCTGAGTTGGTCACACACAAATATCTGTTCCGATGGAGCGTGGCGTGGGCATCCCCGTGGGTATGGGGCTTTTACACGGGTGTTGGGAACGTACGTACGCGACAAAAAAATCATGCCTTTAGAAACCGCCATTCATAAAATGACGGGGCTAACGGCGGAGCATCTAGGAATTACTGACCGTGGAATTGTACAATCGGGATACTATGCCGATTTGGTGCTATTGAACCCCGAGACCGTGAAAGACAACGCCAGTATTCAAAATTCGACCGCGCTTTCGTCGGGGATTGAAAAAGTGTGGGTCAACGGCCAACTCGTTTATGAGTCGCAGAAATCTACGGGTAAATTCCCTGGGGTATTTATCAAAAGAAAATAGTAATCAACAAAGCTTAAACGTCCTTGTTTGAGGTTATAAAAAAGAGGTACACACCATGAACAAAGCCATTATTTTAACCAACGGCCTGCTCACTACCAACGATGCCAAAACGGCCCACGGCTTGATTCGAGGCACCGAGCGTTACGAAATCGTCGGAGTAATAGACCCACCCACGGCGGGCCGCGACGCAGGCGATGTGCTGGACGGAAAAGCCAGAAATATCCCCATTTTCGATTCACTTTTGAGTGCACTTGTTCAGCTAAAACAGGTTGATTATCTGATTGTTGGAGTGGCGACGGTGGGCGGAGTTTTGCCCGAAAATATGTTGAATATTATAAAAGAAGCTATCCAGCAACAGATTTCCATCGTCAATGGACTCCACGAATACTTGAGCGAAAAACCTGAACTTATGGCGCTGGCGGCGCAACATCAAGTGCAGTTGATTGACGTTCGTAAACCCAAATCCCGCCAAGATTTACACTTCTGGACGGGAGAGATTTACGACGTAACGGCCCCGATTATTGCGGTCGTCGGCATGGATTGTGCGCTCGGAAAACGTACCACGGCACGGATGGTTCGTCAGATGTGCGAAGGTCAAGGTATAAACGCCCAGATGATTTATACGGGGCAAACGGGCTGGTTGCAGGGCGGAAAATACGGCTTCATTTTTGACTCAACCCTCAACGATTTTGTATCGGGCGAGGTAGAACACGCGATTGTTTCGTGTTGGAAAGAAACCCATGCCGACCTGATTTTGGTGGAAGGACAATCGTCGTTGCGCAATCCTAGCGGGCCGTGCGGGTTGGAGTTTTTGATTTCAGGAAATGCCAAACACGTTATTTTGGTTCATGCACCCAAACGAAAATATTTTGACAATGAGCCCCATTGGGGCAGGATTCCGAGTGTGGAATCAGAAGTGGAAATCATTGAAAAATTTGGGGCAAAAGTAATTGCCTTGGCGTTGAATACGGAAGACTGCTCAGTCCAAGAAGCGCTTGATTACCAGAGATATTACGAGCAACAACTGCAAATTCCTGTGCTGATACCGTTGGAAGAAGGCGTGGAGAAGTTGATGCCAACTTTGAAAGAATTGACGCGCTTGAGCGTGGCGCGTTGATGACACAAACAAGGCTGATTAAGACGTTTTTAGGCCGTTAACCTTTGGGTTTTTACATGAAAATAAAATCGCTTCGAGCTTATCTCAAAAATCTGGCGTTGAGCAAGCCTTACAGCATTGCGGGGTATACGTTTTCGGACGTAGAAAATGTGTTTTTAGAAGTAGAGCTAGAAAACGGCATGGTGGGTAAGGGAGCGGCAAGCCCCGCAGAAGAGGTAGTGGGAGAAACCTGCGAACAGACTTTTAAAAACTACCAATCTGCCTTTTTTGAAAACCTTGTAGGACGGGATATTCGGCATTTTCGGCAGTTGATTGACGAAGTGAAACGCCATTTTCCGCAGTTGCCCGGCACGCAGGCCGCCCTTGATATTGCCCTACATGATGCCTTTGGGCAGTTTTTAGGTATTCCAGTGGTGGAGTTTTACGGCCAAAAAATAACACAGCTCCCTACATCCGTGACCGTCGGAATCATGTCGGTGGAGGATACGCTTAGAGAGGCCACGGAGTACGTCAGACTTGGCTTCAAAGTGCTGAAAGTAAAAACGGGCGAGAACGTAGAGCAAGATATTGAACGGGTTTTGAAATTGAACGAACGTTTTCAAAACAAACTCAAAATCAGAGTCGATGCCAATCAGGGTTACGCATTGGTTGATTTACAAAAGTTTTTGAAGGTTACACAATACGTTGATTTAGAGTTGATTGAGCAGCCTTTGTTGGTTGGAAAAGAGCAAGAGTTGTTGGTTTTGAAAGAGGAAGAAAGGCGGATTTTAACGGCCGACGAATCCCTCAAAGATGCGCATTATGCGTTGCAATTGGCGCAGCAACCACAGCCTTTCGGTAGTTTCAACATCAAACTGATGAAATGCGGTGGAATCATCAGCGCGTTGGAAATTGCTAACATTGCCCAACACGCCCGCATCGACCTTTTTTGGGGTTGCAATGACGAAAGCATCGTGAGCATTACGGCGGCGCTCCACGCGGCATTTGCCTGTTCCAACACCCGTTACCTTGATTTGGATGGTAGTTTTGACTTGGCCGAAGATGTGGTAAGTGGCGGGTTCATCTTAGAAAATGGATGTATGAAATTGACCAAAAAGGCGGGGTTGGGACTTAGTTAAAAAGCCGATAAGGGTCAAGTTGAAGGAAAGAAAACAGAAAATGATTGTTTTTTCCTAACTTCGTCTTGGTCAAATATTACATTTTAACAGCATCCAAAAATCAGTGCGGTATGACTAGGCGTGTTCCAATGCTTTTTTTTAGCCTTCTTTTTTCTTATTTTTCATTTGCTCAGAAAATTAACAAAGATTTTATTGACGGAGAAATATACCTAAAAGTTACTAATAAGCCCGTCGGAACTTTGACGGCTACGGTCAATTTCGAGAGAGAGCTTCCATTTTTAAAAGATTTTTCTACCGATTTTGTCCTGACAAAAATGAACCGTGCATTCTTTACGATGGGTTCTGAAAAACTTCAAAAAATATACCGCCTTACGGTAAAAAAACCAGACAAAATAGATGCGCTGATTGATTTGCTCAAGCAAAATCCCGAGGTTGAATACGTAGAAAAAGTGCCTTTTCGAACAATCATTGCTACGCCCAATGACTCGATTGTTGGCTCACAGTGGTCTTTAACCAAAATCAAAGCATTTGAAGCTTGGGATGTAAATGCTGGGGATACAAACATTGTGGTGGCGGTGGTAGACAATGCCATTCAAACAAATCACGTTGACTTACAGGCCAATATGCTCCCCGGGCGTGACTTGTCGGACAACGACAATAACCCCAATCCTCCCAATACCAGCTTTAGCCACGGTACGCACGTGGCGGGAATCCTCAGCGCCGTGAGCAATAACACGGTAGGAATCGCGTCGGCCTCTAATAATCGAATCAAGATTTTGCCCGTAAAAGCAACGCCCGATGCAGGAAGCCCGCTGGGAATCTACAACGGATTTGAAGGCATCACTTGGGCAGCCGACAATGGGGCCCAAATCATCAGCCTCTCATGGGGCGGGGCAGGGTATTCGCAGGCCGAGCAGGAAGTGATTGACTATGTGCATTCGAAAGGAATTGTGATTGTGGCGGCGGCGGGAAACAACAACAACGATGTGGAAAGTTTTCCAGCGGCGTATAACCATGTGATTTCGGTAGCCAGCCTTGATGCCGACGATAAGCGAAGCTCGTTTTCTACGTATGGTTCTTGGGTGGATATTTCGGCGCCGGGGCGTGGTATTTTAAGTACAGTGCCCACTGATGGATACGCCTCTTTTAATGGTACGTCAATGGCTACCCCGTTGGTGGCGAGCGTATTAGGTTATATTTGGTCGTGTACCCCTTCTTTGACTCCTGCGGAGCTTGAAAGTATTTTAGTCAACACCGCTGATAACATCGACGCCGCCAATCCTGCCCAAATTGGGCTTTTAGGGGCGGGTAGAATCAACTTGTTGAAGGCGATTGCGTGCTCCACACAGGGGATATTGTCGGCAACGATTACGGCCAATGGCTCAACGTATCTTTGTGAGGGTGAATCGGTTACGTTGTCGGCCAATACTGGCCCTGGCCTAAGTTATCAATGGCGGGTGAATGGGGAAGAAACCACGAATGTCGCTGATTCATTGGTGGTTAGTACCGCCAATGACTACCAAGTGATAATTTCAAAACAGCAATGCGTTATCAATTCGGGTACGGTTAAGGTAAGAAACAATACGCTCACTACGGCGACTCCGATGGTAACCAACAAAGAGGTCTCTTATTGTACACCTTTAACCATCGGAAACGGATTGTTGGCCAATGCAGCTGACTGCAACTACGCAGGCCCTACGACTTTTACGTATAACGGACCAACCGTGGGTTATGACGGATTTAGTAAAAATGGCGATGATCCAAGCGTAAATGCCGCGGGCTTGGGCGGATTAATCACTTCGGTAAAAGTGTCGATTACGTGGGAGAAAAAAGACCAAGGCGACGAAAACACCTGCGATGCAGCGGATGGAGGAGGTAAGCCCTTCAACGAAGAAGTTTCTTTTAAACTTAAATCTCCATCGGGAACGGTCATTACGTTGATTGCGGCCAACACTTATGCCTCAGGGACAACTACTTCGGGCGTTGTGACAACGGTTTTTGAAGATAGCGCAAGCCCAATACTTCTCAACTCACTGCCAGTGTCGGGGACATTTGCTCCCACTCAATCATTTTCTGCTTTTATCAATGAAGAACCCACTGGTGCATGGACACTTTTGGCCGAAGACAATGGCTATATTGACCCCTTGTGTGTCAAAAATTTTTCAGTCACCCTTACCACCAACAGCCCAACGCTGGCACCGACCGTTACTTGGTGGGATTCCGCCACGGGAGGGTCGCTTTTAGGTTCTGGAGGGGAGTATTTAGCCTTGACGACCACGGTTGGAGTGCAGACCTATTATGTACAATCTAGGTGCGAAGGGCTTTGTCCAAGCCCCAGAACGCCCGTTACTGTGACAGTGATGCCCATACCTCAGGTCTACGTATTTCCGATTTCAATGAACTTAGCCAACGATAGTACGTTCAATAATTTTCTAAAAAATCAACCACTTCAGGTGGCCAAAGACACTAATAATCAGTATATAATAGTTGATTCAACCATGGTAGGAGGTGTGGTGATTGGTAATACGCCGCCGTTGACAAGCCCCGTCACGCTTTGTTCGACAAAAACGTACCTGCTGTTGGCCATCGGCTGTCCAACGAACAAAATCTCGTGGTCGAACGGTAAAAAGAGTCAAGCGCTTCTTGTCACGCCATCCACGCCGATGAATTATTCGGCCACCTGTACAGATTCACTAGCCACCTGCGCCCCCATTACGTCCAATACCGTCGCTTTTGTATCGCCGCTGACGAATGTGTTGATTACCGACAAAATCTACGCCAATTCGGTGCAGACTTTTACGGGAATGACCATTACGGCCTCTAACGAAATAGAAACCCCCGCCCAAATTCAATACCGAGCCAACAATGCCATTCTTCTAAACCCAGGTTTTAGCGCAAGCGGAAACAGTGTTTTTACGGCGCAAGTTGGAACAGGTTGTGATAATTGAAGGCTGAACCAAGGCTTTTAGGGTAGGACGGTGATAAGGATAAAATAAAAACTGAACAAAGTAGTTTTGAGGCAGGTAAGGGCTTTGGCACATAAAACCTGTTCGTATACCCGCAAAATACACTAAAATGACGCGTCAATTTCGCAGCCTTCTTTGCTTATTGTTCATTGTTTCGGTATCAGTGCAAGCCCAAAAAAAACGTGAATATTTTGGTTGGGGCCTTGTTTGGGCCGATGAATTTAACGTTGACGGTGCGCCTGATAAGAACAACTGGACATTTGAAAAGGGGTTTGTACGTAACCACGAATTGCAGTGGTACCAGCCCGAAAATGCCTATTGCAAAAAAGGCAAACTCATCATCGAAGCGCGCCGCGAAAACCGCCCAAATCCAAACTATGACCCCAACAGTCAGGACTGGAAAAAGAACCGAAAAGAAATCGAATACACCGCGTCGAGCCTTAAAACGCAGGGGCTGCACAGTTGGAAATACGGGCGCATCGAAATGCGTGCTCGCATCGACACCCGCGCTGGACTCTGGCCCGCCTTCTGGACGCTGGGCGTAGAAGGCGAATGGCCGCGCAATGGCGAAATTGATATTATGGAATTTTACCGGGGAATGCTGCTGGCCAACATCGCTTGGGGCAGCGAGACGCGTTTTAAGGGCGTTTGGCAAGACCTCAAGAAACCCATCGAAACCTTTGAAGACCGCCGTTGGGGCAAGAAATTTCACGTGTGGCGCATGGATTGGGACGAAAAAGCCATTCGGCTGTACGTAGACAACGAACTGCTCAATTTTGTGGAGCTTTCCCAAACCGTCAACCGCGATGGCTCAGGCAAAAATCCTTTTATGCAACCCCACTATCTACTGCTCAACCTCGCCGTCGGCGGCGATAACGGCGGCGACCCTTCGGGTACAAAATTTCCTTCAAAGTATGAGATTGATTATGTGCGGGTGTATCAGCGGTAAGGGTTGTAATAAAATGCTAAAAAGCTTATTTTTGGTAGAAAATTTAAAAGAACTAGCTATGAATGACAACATAATTTATATGGGAGTAAACGCGCCGCGTATCCATCAGGCTATCATTGCAAAATTGATAACAGGTTTGACCAATTTGTATTTACAAGATAAAACTTCCTTGTTTGCCTATCCTGAAACGATGATTGACGAAGGCCAGACCAGTCCTACACCTGATATCATGTTGGTGAATTCTGAAACGGAACTTACGGAGGCCATCATAGAAATAACCCATACTCAGGGTGTTAAAAAAGATACCCAAAAGCTCAAAGAATTGATGCAAACGTATGATGTAAAAGAAGGCTTTGTGTACGATTACAAGCTCAATCTTTGGCATCGTTATATACTTGAAAATCTTGATTATGCCGAAAACTCGTCTTATTGTCAAGTAGTTGATTGTGATTTAAGTAAGTTTTTGTTTTAAGGGAGAGTTTTTTAAAATATCCAATTACTTCTTCAACTGATTCAAAGTATAAAACACCGCCCTGTTCATCAGCAACTTGCCGTCGGGAGTTTGTAGTTCTCCCATCTTTAGGTCATACACATAACCCGCTTTCAATTCCGCTAGTTTGAATGTCACTTTACGGCCGTCGGGGGAGACTTTCACTTCTTTAATAGCGACGTCGGCCACATCGGTTTTAGGAGAACCGTAGGGTTGGTGGTATTTGTAGTAATACCGTTGAAACTTGTAAAGCTCAGGGTTAGAGGCGATTTTGGGGTCTACGGGTAAGGAAAAGGTAAGTTCGAAGCCCTCCGTGGTCAAATTCATCGCCATTATATCCAGTGGTACTTTGCCTTTCCAGTGAATCCTTGAAAGCCCTTCGTCGCCCACCCAGCCGTGGTCGTTGTGTCCTACCCATAAGTCGCCGTTTTTGTCGAATACCAGTCGATTATTGCCTTTTAGTAGCCCCGTTCCGTCGCCAAAAGCAACGCAGGCACCTTGCAATTGGCCATTTACCTCTTCCATTAGCAGCCGTACCAATCGTGGATAATCCATTTCTCCGATGAATAATTGCCCCGCAAAAGGTCCGAATTTTCCGCCCGTATTATCCAACAGCGGTTGGGTAGGAGAGTGGGCGATTTCGGTATGGGGGAATGCGATGGATTCGCGCGTTCTCATGCTGTCGAGCTGCGCCACAGGCAACGACAAAGGCTTTACCCTCGGAAAACCTTCCTGCCAAATCAAGCTGGCAACGTGACCATAAAATTTTCCTTTTTCGACGTGATACAGCGGACTAGTTCCGCGCCAATCGCCCTGATTGTCAGAAACAAAAAGTCGGCCTTTAGCGTCAAAACCCAGGCCGTTGGGCGACCGAAAACCTGAGGCGTACGGCTCCAGTTTTTTGGTTTTAACATTGTATCTCATGACCCAACCGCGATACGGCACGCAGGAATACATCCGTCCTTCGCGACTGAGTGAGTCGTATTGCCCACGTATTTCGGGGCGAATGCCTGCGCCGTTGGATGCGACATTGAGCGCCATAAAGAGGTTGCCTTCTTGGTCTTTCAACGGCCCAAAAGCAAATTCGTGGTAATTGCCCGACATTCCAAAATCGTCGGTGATGGTTTCGTATACATCGGCTACGCCGTCGGCATTGGTATCTTTGATGCGGGTCATTTCGGGGCGTTGCACCACCAAAATCTCCGAATTGCTGACGGCCACCACGCCCAACGGATCGTGTAGCCCTTCCGCAAATTTCTTCCACGTTTTTGTTTTAGGGTTGTAGGTCATTACTTCGCCCAAGTGAAAACACGCCACCAAGCGCCCATCGGGCATAAAATCCATGCCGCCCGTCTCGGCTCGTAGGCCTTTGGGGAGTTTGATTTGCTCGGTTTCGTAGTAATTTGTGATGGTATCGCGCTGAGCAAAACAATCGTTGAATGAGCCGAAAAGCAAGTAGGCAACGAAGAAAAACGATACTAGCTGAGAGAATGAAGAATGTTTTTTCATGCTAAATAAGCATCTATAAATGAGTGAATTACGTCTCTTAAAAATATAGTAAAATCAATGGTTGTGGGCGGCAGCGTGTGGGGGCTGTGTCTTGTTACGGTTCATGGTCAATGTCACTTTTGAGGTACCTTTAGGAATCGTCAGCGTGCCATTTTGCCATTTCCCCACGGACGATTTGTACGTGATTCCGTCGTCAGTCTTGGTAACAAAATACAATGTTTGTGTAGTGGGTTTGGCAAACGTAAAGACGCGGGTCAGACCTTCTTCATTGGCGAGACTTTTTAATGTTTCCTTTACGTCAACGCCGTCTAGCGCATAGTTGAATGTGGGCAAACGGTTTGCTAAAGTATATCCTTTGAAGCTCACATCGGGCAATTTGTCGGCTTTGCCCACGCGCAGCGGGTAGGTAACGTTATCTTTGAAATATATATTCCCCTGAATTTTGGCAAACGCATTGCCATTGCCTTTCCAATGGGCGGTGTTGTCCACAAACCCGCCTGCCCAGGCGTATCGCAGATAACATTTGCCCGCGTCGAAACAGTACGAATGCGTAGATGTCAACGCTACCGCAATGGCCGCTGGGCTGCAATCAGGCATAAATGTGCGGTACAAAAGCGGGTATTCTAGCGCAAACGGATGCGGGGAACTGACGATAATCTCGGTGTTTTGGCGAGAAGGCGGAATGTTGGGGTCGGTTGCCAAGGGAGGTAACGGCTTGGTAGTCACGTAGAGTGCGCCGTACATGACATAGCCGTGCCCTGGGTAAGTACACACGTAAGGATATGCCCCTTCGGTGCTGGGGGCCGTAAACGTAAATGTTTGGGTAGTGTTGGGAATCAATATTTTGCTCGCCGCCAATACATCTTCTGACTCGGGTACGTAATTGGCCGCTTGCCCTTTATCGCCCATTTTAATGGCTGCTTCAACCACCGATAAGCGTTTGTCGGGTTTGGTAAACACCAGATTGTGAGCCATATCATCCTCGTTTTTAAGAATGATTGTTACTTTCTGTAAAGGTTTTACGGCAATCCTTACTAAATCATATTGAAGCCCCGTAATGGCTTGTAATGTAATAGTGGTATCGGATTGGGAAAAGCTTTTTGTAGCAATAAAAAGACCGAAAACAATTAAAAATAGACGCATGAAATAGTGGGTTTGGGGAATAACTCTTTGGAGAGAAATGCGTTTTGTAAAATTTAATGACAAAAATAGCCTATTTCTCCCTGTTTTGAACGTTAATGAAATGCGGCTTTTGGGAAAATGTGACGGATTCGCGAAATTCCTTTATTTTTGCCGCTCAATAAATGGATTGAAACGTTTTATTATAACCATTGGATATGGAATTGTTGAAAGAAATTGCCAATTTTTCGGGTAAAAGTGGGTTGTACCGTATTTTAAAACCCGGTCGTGGAGGTGTAATTGTTGAAAGTTTGGACGACAAGCGCGAAAAATCAATGATTGGTGCTTCGGCGCGGGTGTCAGTGTTGAAAGATATCTCTATCTTCATGCAGGATGAGGAAAAAGCCACTCCACTGGGAGATGTCTTTGCGAGCATTCATGAAAAATACCAAGATACCAAGCTCGATGCAAAAACATTGTCGGATTATCAGTTGGTAGATTTTATGTCGGAAGTTTTGCCTGGCTATGATACTGAAAAAGTATACCTTTCTGATATTCGTAAAATTATCAATTGGTATAATATCTTGACGGCTTACGCCCCAGAAGTGTTTGAAAAATCATCGGAAGAACAACCGACCGAAGAAAGCAGCGAACAGCCTGCCGAAGAAACTAAGTAGTCTCACCGCAACACTTTGTACGAAGCCGTGATGTAAGGTCACGGCTTTTTCTCTTTTTAACGCATGTTGTTTTTTTTCAACTTACTGGTCAACATGGGGCCGCGCTACGTGTGGTTTCGTTTACGCTACGAATTGCGCCGCAAGACTGGTCTGTTGAAAGCCCAATTTTCCGTCAATCCTCCTGTAAAAGAGTTTATTACGCTACCTCAATGGAAAGAACTTCCAGGAAGGTTTTTCTTCGAAAGTCGGGAAGAACTCATTGCAAATGCGTCCGACGGTTTTAAACCGTCAGACGCATTAAAACAACAAGTAGCCGAATATCAGAAGGGAAACATCCTGTTTTTCGGCGCAACCTACTATTCAGTCAGTGATTGGCTGACCAACCCCACCAACGGTTATCGCTACGATGCCACCAAACATTGGACCCAAATTCCTGACTTTTCACCCACGGCGGGCGATATAAAATACGTTTGGGAAAAATCCCGTTTTGCCTTTTTATATCCCTTGATTCGGTACGATTTCTATGCTAAGGAAGATTTTTCAGAAACGGTTTTTGGCGAAATAGACAGTTGGATAACGGCCAACCCAATTAATTGCGGCCCCAATTGGCGGTGCAGTCAGGAAATCTCGTTGCGGGTGCTCAACTGGACGTTTGCCCTGCATTATTACAAAAATTCGCCTGCCCTGACCAAAGAGCGTTTTCAGCGAATGATGCACGTCATTTATTGGCAAATGCGCCACGTAGAGGCAAATATTGATTTTTCGCGCATTGCGGTTCGCAACAACCACGCCATTACCGAAACCCTCACGTTGTATTTAGTAGGGCTTTTGTATCCCTTCTTTCCTGAATCAAAACGCTGGAAAACCCTTGGTAAACAATGGTTTGAAGAAGAAATAGCCTATCAGATTTACGAAGACGGGACTTTTTTGCAGTTTTCGATGAATTATCATCGGGTGGTGATTCAACTGCTTACTTGGGGAATCCGTCTGGCCCAACTCAACGGAGAGCGATTTGATAACGTGGTGTACGAGCGTGCTCAAAAGTCGGTGGAATTCTTGCGGGCCTGTCAGGATAAAAAATCGGGGTGGTTGCCCAACTACGGAAACAACGACGGCGCTTTGTTTTTTCCACTTAATACAACTCATTTCCGCGATTATCGCCCTCAATTGAATGCCTTGGCTTCGGTTCTGAAAATTGAAGAAGGTAGTTTTGAAGATAGTTTTTGGTACGGGTTGACTGTTGATTTTAATACAAAACAGGTATTTTTTAACGGACAAAATCGACAGTCGTCAATCTACAATCGTCAATTTAATGCTGGAGGTTACTACACCCTGCACGATGGCGATGCGCTGACCTTTATTCGTTGCGGAGCTTACAAAGACCGCCCGTTTCAGGCGGATAATCTACATTTTGACCTTTGGGTAAATGGTAAAAATCTCCTGCGAGATGCAGGCTCTTATCTATACAATACTGATGAAAAGTGGACCCAATATTTTGCAGGTACGGCTTCGCACAATACGCTGATGCTGGGCCAACACGACCAAATGCTGAAAGGTCCGCGTTTTGTGTGGTACCATTGGGTAAAAAAGGCGAGCGGCGCATGGCAAAATCAAGTAGGTGACCCGTCATGCCAAATTTTTGAGGGGTATATTCAGGCTTTTGGTCAGGTAGGAAAAAACATTATTCATCGCCGTCGAGTAACTAAATATACCGGGGAATGCCGCTGGCTGGTGGAAGATTGGCTCGAAAACGCCCCCGAAAGTGTACCAATGTACCAAATTTGGCATCCGTCCGATGCTTTTTTTGAAGGATTTTCGATAAAAGCCGTTGACCAAAATAACAAAGAATTGATGGCTCACGAGACGCAGGGGTGGTACTCAGAACTGTATGGAACGAAAGTGCCAGCCAAAAGGCTTGTCTTTTCAACTTCAATGCGTTATATCAAAACCGAAATATTTGCCGTACCTTTGCTGCCTGTTTAGAAAAACCATCCTAAAAATAGTTGCTTGTTTAGGAGTAATCGTAACCTACACTTTACGAATTGCCACAAGCAGTTAACATACAACGATTAACAATTCTTCCCAAAAAAATGGAATTATACCTTGATTCAGCCGACCTTAAAGAAATCGAAAATGCGTTTCAATTAGGTTTTTTAGCGGGTCTCACCACTACACCCACATTCATGCACCGCGAAGGAGTCACCGACCTTGATGCCATGATTGTGAAACTCTCTAAGATTGTTCCCGTTTTACAAATTGAAGCCCTTGGCGATACCGCCGAAGACATTCTGAAAGATGCAGAACGTCAATTGGCGCTGGGACTTGACCCTGCCAAAACTGTGTTTAAGATTCCCGTTTCGCTGGAAGGCGTTCGGGCGTGTAAGTTGTTGCGTGACCGTGGCATGATGGTCAACGTACACCTTGTTTACACCATCCAGCAGGCATATATGGCCATGGCAGCAGGTGCAAGCTACATTTGCGTGTTGGCGGGCCGGATGCAAGACCAAGGCTACGACGCCATCAAATTGATTGGCGAATGCGTAGAAATGGTTAATTTTTACGGTTCAGATTCCAAGGTAATGTTTTCTTCGGTGCGCAATGCAGAGCACGTACGCAACGCGCTTGATTTGGGTTGCCACACCATTACGGTGCCTTGGAAAATCATGAAGGTATTGACCGAAAACAGCTTTACGGCTTTAGGTACGCAGCAGTTTGTGGAGCATACACGCCTTATCACGGTTACAGTAGGCGAAGCCATCAACGGCGTCAATCCAACGGTTTCAACCGATACAACCTTGGCCGATGCCATCGTTAAAATGACCGAATATGGTTTTGGTTGTGTAACGGTAGTGAATGCCGACGGAAGCGTAAAAGGTGTATTTACCGACGGTGACCTTCGTCGTTATCTTTCTTCGGAAGGCCGCGATGTATTGGGCAAGAAAATCGGCGATTTTGAATACAAAATGCCCGTTTCTATTGAAGCAGATGCTTTGTTGGATGCGGCCTCAGCCTTGTTTAAAAAGACCAGCGTAGATACCATTTTGGTGACCGAGGGCGGCAAAGCTGTTGGTATGTTGGATATTCAAGATTTGAAATAATACTCGTTAGGGGTAAATTTCACTAACGAAAAACAAATAAAGATTCTGTGGCCGGTGTTTTGCGCTGGCCACATTTTAGTTTTAAGCTATGAACGAAGTACTCCCTTTAATGGAAGCCTTTTATACCCTTCAGGGAGAAGGCTATCACAGCGGCAAGGCGGCTTATTTTATTCGCCTCGGAGGTTGTGACGTGGGTTGTGTGTGGTGCGATGTAAAGGAATCATGGGATGTAGAAGCGCACCCCAAAGTAAGTATCAAAGACATGGTAGAAGAGGCGCTGAAGCACCCTGCACGTATGGCGGTTGTAACGGGTGGAGAGCCATTAATGCACAATTTGGAGCAACTCACCGAAGCGTTGCAAGCGGCTGGTTTTCATACCAACATCGAAACCTCCGGTGCTCACCCGATGTCAGGGCGTTGGGATTGGGTTTGTTTTTCTCCCAAAAAATTTAAAGCGCCTCATCCGAGCGTGTATGCACAGGCCCATGAACTGAAAGTCATTGTGTATAACAAAACGGATTTTGAATTTGCCGAACAACACGCTGCCTTGGTCAACAAAGAATGTGTCTTATTGCTTCAACCCGAATGGAGCCGTGTGCAAGAAATGACGCCTCTCATCGTTGAGTATGTAAAACAGCATCCGCAATGGCGCGTTTCGTTACAGACTCACAAATACATGGACATTCCTTAGCGTTTAGCCTGTATTTTAGGAGTAGAACCCTACCGTTGCTTCATTTCTTTTTACTTCTTCTGGTTGCCTTCACATCAATAGCCCAAAAGCGCGTTCAAAAACAGGCTCAGAAAGAATTTGAGGCTGCCAATCGGACGTTGCAGTTTAATCCTGAACAGGCACTAAAAGAATTTCGCGAGATTATTATTTTAGATAGCACGTTTGCGCCCGCTTATATGCGCATCGGCCAATTGTTAGAACGGGACTTGACGCAAAAAGGTAAAGCCATTAATTTTTATGAGAAAGCGGTAGAATTGGATTCTACCGAAATAGCGTTCAAAAACCTATATGAAATTCTTGGGAAGCATTATTTAGCTCAAGGAGTTTATTCAAAAGCCGTTCGTTTTTTTCAGGGGTATTTAAAATTCCCTGGCACGTACCTTCCCCATCAAAAAAACATACAGCGCTATCTGAGTCAATGTATTTACGCCCAAAAGGTATTGGCTGTCAATGCTGATTCTACCTCTCGTTTTTTCCTACCTTCGCCGATTAATGGTAACGATTTTCAAAGTTATCCCGTTTTGACGGCCGATTTAAAGACGCTGATTTTTACCCGTTTTCGGGGGGATGAAGATCTGTTTGTCTCTCAAAAAGAAGAAACTGGCTGGTCTGTTCCCCGTAGTCTTTCCCAGATAATAAATACCGATAAAAACGAAGGGACTTGTAGTATTTCTGCCGATGGAAACACTCTGGTCTTTACGGCATGTCATCGCCCAGACGGCCTTGGCAGTTGTGATTTATACATTTCTAAAAGAATAGGCCAAACGTGGCAAATGCCCCAAAACCTTGGGCCGATTATTAATTCTCAAAATTGGGAGTCGCAGCCGGGCCTTTCGGCCGATGGACGTACATTGTTTTTTTCGTCAGACCGCCCCTTGGGAGTTGGTGGGAAAGATATTTGGGTTTCCCAATTGGACACTTCGGGTGAGTGGACGAGCCCTCAAAATCTTGGGAAAACCGTTAATACAGCGTTTGATGAAATTTCGCCTTTTATTCACTCCAACAATGAATCGCTCTTTTTTGCTTCAGACGGTCGAGAAGGAATGGGCGGTTTTGATGTATATCTTTCCAAATTGACCGGTACTCATTGGTCTGTTCCTGTTAATTTGGGGTATCCATTGAATGACTTTGCAGACCAACAGGGTTTTTACATTGCCCCCGATTGTAGACAGGCTTTTTATTCATATAAATACAAGTTGTCTGATAAAGAGGACGGCATAACGGCAGGCTCTAAGATTTGTTACACGCAATTGCCAGATACACTGGCGGCTTTGTGTCCAAGAACGTTTGTTCTGAAAGGAAAAGTATTGGATGCCGAAATACGTAAACCTCTTAAGGCTACGTTAACTATCCATAATCAACGCATATCATCATTTCCGCTGTCGGTCTACGCAACCAATGACTCTACAGGTAAGTGTGTGGTTATTTTTCCTAATCGGGCAGATGCGTTTGTTTTAGTGGAAAGTAGTGGTTATTACCCCAAAATACTTAGGGTAGATTCGGCTACAATCACTGAAAACAAGGAAATGGAAATAGCATTAGTGCGTTTCCATTCTGATAAAAGTGAGGTATTAAAAAATGTACTGTTTGTGCCAGGAAGCGCTGAATTAGAGGCGGCATCAAGTGGAGAATTGGACCGACTTGTGTATTTTCTGGAAAAAAATAAGTCTGTTAAGTTGATTATAGAGGGGCATACCGACGATTTGGGTGATAGTAAGTATAATGAACAGCTTTCTTTGGAGAGGGCAAAAAAAGTGGTTCATTATTTGATGATGAATGGAGTGGATTCAAAACGTTTACGCGCAGAAGGGTTTGGTTATCGTAAACCCTTGATTCATAATAAATCAGAGGAGGCTCGTCGTCTAAATCGTAGGGTTTCTTGGCGAATAATTGAATAACATAAGAATGAAAAAGAGCCATAATGAACGATTGTGCTGGACGAGATTATTGCAATCTTCAGCCGTGCGAAATAGGAGTATATTCTTTTTTAGTCTCCTTATTTCTTCGTCGCTTTTTGCCCAATCTTCCCAATCCTTTCTTCCCAACCCTTCGGGTAATAAAAAAGCGATTGAAGCATTTGAGCGAAGTACAAAGTTTTTTATTGAGAAAAATTACGAGCAAGCCAATCGGTGGACCGACGAAACCCTGAAATACGATTCCACTTTTGCCGAAGCCCATTTTCGCAAAGCCCAGTTGTATGAAATTTATACGCAGCCCGATTTGGCGTTGCAATCTTACCGAAAGGTAGTTACGTTGCGGCCCGATGCGCCGCAGTCGGCTGCCGCCTATCAGAAGCTCATTGAATATCACTTGCGAGCGGGTGAATATGCCCAAGCTAAAAGCGATTTAACCCACTATATTCCTTTATTACGACCGAATAGTGTAGCCCAAAAGCGTGCACAACGGCAGTTGCTCACCTGCGCATTCGGCGAGAAAGCCATCGAAAATCCCTTGGTCATTAGTCCCGAAGAATTATCGGACACGGTCAATCAATTCATTCTTCAGTATTTCCCCGCCCTGACTGCCGACGGTGAAACGCTCTTGTTTACCGCATTAAGACCCGAAAACGATGAAGATTTGTACATTACCCATTTTAAAGATGGCCGTTGGACTGTGCCTGTGTCGATTTCGGATAAAATAAACACCGCTGAAAATGAAGGAACAGGAACGCTGTCGGCCGATGGTCGCACGCTGGTTTTTACGGCCTGTAACCGTCGGGATGGCTACGGAAGTTGTGATTTATACATCAGCCGTAAAAACGGTAAAGATTGGGACGCACCCAAAAACATCGGAATCAACGTAAATACGCCTTTTTGGGAGTCGCAACCAACGCTGTCGCCCGATGGCCGCACCTTATATTTTATATCCGACCGTAAAGGGGGTATCGGCGGACGAGATGTTTGGTACACTTCTCTTCAAAAAAATGGCGAATGGAGTGCCGCCAAAAATATTGGAGGGCCAGTCAACACCCCCGACGACGAAGCCTCACCCTACTTACACGCCAATGGCCACACCCTATTTTTTGCTTCCGAAGGCCATCAAGGCTTTGGCGGATATGACTTGTTTTTCTCCGATAGCACCGCTACGGGTTGGCAAAAACCCGAGAACTTAGGCTATCCTATTAATACGTCAGATAATCAGGTGGCTTTGGTCATTACGTCCGACAGCCAATACGGCTATTATTCGTTGGATACCAAGCGGGTTGGAAATCAGCGGGTATCCAGATTATATCGGTTTAGAGTGCCGACCGAGCTGCAACAAAAATTCAACGCGGCCAATTACTTAAAAGGACTGGTAACAGACGCCCGCTCGGGAAAATCAGTGAAGGCAAATCTTGAACTAATTGATTTAAAGACGGGAAAGGTCGTTCAACGGTTTTCGACGGATACCGAAAATGGACAGTATCTCACTACCCTGCCCAACGGAAGCGAATGGGGATTGTACGTAAACGCGGCGGGCTATTTTTATAAAAGTTTATCCTTCGATTACACGCAAAAAAACAAGGCAGAGGGGCTGCAACTTGACATTAAATTGGAACCGATGAACCTTAACACGTTCGGGGTTTTGAGTAATATCTATTTTGAAACAGGAAAGGCTGACCTTCAGGATAAATCGCGGACTGAACTCAACAAGTTGATTGAAGAGCTGAAACTCCAGTCCACCTTGCGCATCGAAATCGCGGGCCATACCGACGACGTTGGGGATTCCAAACAAAATCAAATCCTTTCCCAAAAACGGGCGCAAAGCGTAGCAGACTACCTGATTACGGCGGGTATTTCCCGTGAGCGCATTCGCGCCATTGGGTTTGGAGAGGCCAAACCGATGGCTCCGAATACCTCCGAAGAGAATCGACAGCTTAATCGTCGGATAGAATGGCGCATTTGGTGAGTTTTGAAAAGCGGCCTCCTTTCGTTTTGTTATCCGGTACTTTTTTACTTAATTTTGCAACTCTTTTGCAAATAATTGCATTGAATAGATGAACGATTTTTAGGAATGGGTTGTAGAATTTAATATAAAAACCGTCGAGAAATCGTTGAATCTTAATCGTAATTTCGTAATGTCTTCAGAAAAAGTTTCTTGTTTAATAGTTGGTTCAGGCCCCGCGGGGTATACAGCAGCAATTTATGCATCTCGTGCCGGTTTGAAGCCGGTCTTATACACAGGCGGACAGCCTGGCGGTCAATTGACCATCACGACCGAGGTTGATAATTACCCTGGTTATCCAGAAGGAGTACAGGGCCCCCAAATGATGATGGATTTTGAGGCGCAGGCGCGCCGTTTTGGTAGTGACATTCGATACGGATTAGCGACAAAAGTAGATTTTTCGGATCCAACCCTTCATAAAGTTTGGATTGACAATGACCATCTTATCGAATCACCTACCGTCATTATCGCTACTGGCGCATCTGCAAAGTGGCTCGGCTTGGAATCAGAGCAACGCCTGAATGGGCATGGAGTATCGGCTTGCGCGGTTTGTGATGGATTTTTCTTTCGTAATCAAGAGGTAGCCATTGTAGGAGGAGGAGATACGGCATGTGAGGAAGCCAGCTATTTGTCAAAACTTTGCAAGAAAGTCTACATGATTGTTCGTCGTAATGAGTTGAGGGCTTCGCAGATTATGCAAGACCGTGTCAAATCATTGCCCAATATCGAAATATTGTGGAATACCGAAACTGAAGAGATTATTGGTAATGGAGAAGTAACGGGTGCAAAAATTCGCAATATTAAGACTGGTGAATCGACTGTACTGGATGTTACTGGCTTTTTTGTAGCCATCGGGCACCAACCCAACACCGATATTTTCAAAGAATACATTGATATGGATGGCGCAGGATATATCCAAACCATCAAAGGAAGTTCTAAGACGAATGTAGAAGGTGTATTTGCCTGCGGCGATGCACAAGACAACATTTATCGTCAAGCCATAACGGCTGCAGGTACCGGTTGTATGGCCGCGTTGGATGCAGAACGTTATTTGGCGGAGAAAGGCTTACACTAATGTTTAACTTTCGACTTTTGAGTAGGCATGGATGCGTTCCCCCTACTCAAAAGTCGGCTAAACCAATCGCTGATGAAAGCCAAGTTTGCTTACTTGTTTGTACTCCTTTCCATTGGTTGCTTTTCGGGCTTGCAGGCACAAGAGAAAGGTCTATTCAAAAAAAATCCAAAAATTAAGCCCAACAAAACAGAGGAACCCAAAGTCAGTACCCCTGTAATCAAGCCGCAAAAAGACGAATTTGAGGAGTTTGAATCCACTACGCCCAAAATGCGGTTCTCCAACCAGTTTGAGCCAGTAAAAGAAATTAATCCAACCGTAGCAGACGATACCACAGGAACCATTGACGAAGGAGAAACCACGGTAGCCGAAATTGTCGATTCTGTACAAGTTGGAGATGATTGGGTTCAGGTAGCTGATTACTATACCATCTGGGATTCAAAAACCATCGACCCCTACAATCTCAATCCGCTAGAATTTGAAGATAATTTAACCCTTCGATTGTATGACCCCGGAAAAGGGCGTTTTTGGAATCTTCCCACGAGCGAAGCAAAAGTGACTTCACAGTTTGGCCCTCGTTGGGGAAGATGGCACGAAGGAATGGATTTAGACTTAAATACTGGCGATCCAGTATATAGTACTTACGACGGAATTGTTCGAGTAGTTGCTTACAATGGCGGCGGTTACGGAAGATTCGTGCTGGTTCGTCATTACAATGGTCTCGAAACATTATATGGTCACTTATCAAAAACAACCGTTGAAGTAGGGCAGCTCGTAAAAGCGGGCGATATGGTTGGATTGGGAGGAAATACGGGTCGAAGCTATGGCGACCACCTTCATTATGAAAACCGTTACGAGGGCAATCCGTTTAGTCCTGCATGGGTCTGGGATTTTCCCGGACAAACCATTCGGAGCGAGCGTTTTGTGTTATCGCCCCGTGTTTGGGATCACCTCCGAGGTGGCAAAGCGTTTGATAGTGAGTTTGATATAAGTAAAGCGGCAGTAAAACGTACCGTTCTGCATCGGGTACGCCGGGGAGAAACTCTCGACTCCATTGCCAATAAATATGGTATGTCGGCTTCTGAGTTGGCACAAAAGAACCGCATTCGGTTAAGCGCACGATTACAAATCGGCCAAAAGCTTCGCGTAAAATAAATAATAATGAAACTTGATATACTAGCAATTTCGGCGCATCCTGACGACATAGAGTTGGGATGCGCTGGTACTATTTTGGCTTCCATAGCCCAAGGACGGCGTGTAGGAATCGTAGACCTGACCCGTGGAGAGTTGGGAACACGCGGAACCCCCGAAATCCGTAGGGCTGAAGCTGAAGCAGCGGCCAAAATACTTGGTGCTGAAGTCAGAGATAATGTTGGACTAGCAGATGGTTTTTTTCAAAATGATAAGGAAAGCCAGCTGGCCCTTGTACCTTATATAAGGAAATACCAACCAGAAATAGTCTTAGCCAACGCCCAAGAAGACCGGCACCCCGACCATGGGAAAGGGGCAAATCTCATTTATGATGCTTGTTTCTTATCTGGACTGCGCCAAATAGATACATTTGATGAGTTTGGAAACGCTCAGGCGGCTTGGCGGCCTAAGTTTATCTACCACTTTACCCAAGATAGATACATTAAGCCCGATTTTGTAGTAGATATAACGCCTTACTGGAAAAAGAAAGAAGAGGCCATCCGAGCGTTTCGTAGCCAATTTCATGACCCTAACAGTAAAGAACCCAATAGTTATATTTCTTCTCCCGAGTTTTTAGAGTTTTTGGAAGCCAGATCAAAAGAGTATGGACACTATATAGGCGTAAAGTATGGAGAAGGTTTTACTTCTCGCAGAATACTGGGCGTAGATAATTTGTGGTCACTTATCTAGTGGGAATACTTAGAAAATTGCACTATTAAGTAAGTAGCATTTTACTATTTAAAGAACTTTTGAGAATTGTCATTTTTTTTCGAAAAAGGCCTTGGATAATAAAATCAACTACCTACCTTTGCACTCCCAAACAACGAGTAAGGGGCAAAATAAAGGTAAATTCCAAATAAAATTTTGAGAAACAAAAAAATCAAAAATAAAATTTGGAAATAAGAATTCAAATTCAGACCTTTGCAACCCCAAACAATGAGTGAGGGGAAAAATTGAAAAGGTTGTTCTAAATGAATTTTTGAAGAGTAAAAAAATCAAAAATAAAATTTGGAAATAAGAATTCAAATTCAGACCTTTGCAACCCCAAACAATGAGTGAGGGGAAAAATTGAAAAGGTTGTTCTAAATGAATTTTTGAAGAGTAAAAAAATCAAAAATAAAATTTGGAAATAAGAATTCAAATTCAGACCTTTGCAACCCCAAACACGAAATTCTCACAAACGATGTGAGGTTTTTTCGAAAGAAAAAAGTTTGGTTAGCTCTTTGAAATGATGAGTAAGTTAAGGTTTAATAGCTAGTCTTTTGCGAATCAGTCAATTTGATTTTCAATAGAATTTACGATGGAGAGTTTGATCCTGGCTCAGGATGAACGCTAGCGGCAGGCCTAATACATGCAAGGCGAAGGGGCAGCAATGTCACTGTCGTACGGGTGCGTAACGCGTATGCAACCTACCTATCACAGGGGAATAGCCTTTGGAAACAGGGATTAATACCGCATAAAGCAGGGACTCCGCATGGAGATATTGCTAAAGATTTATC
>NZ_JAMZEL010000011.1:0-227461 GCF_024158025.1 Runella salmonicolor | reverse complement strand
GATACGATAAAATCAGGTAAGAGGTACTCTAATAAAGGCAGAAAACTTTCCAAAACAGATAGGGTTGATTAAAACACAAACCTAAAAAAATCCAACGCTCTCCACAACTTTTGGTTTTGATCCAAAAAATCCAACGCTCTCCACAACTTTTGGTTTTGATCCCCAATTTGTAGGGGGCGGTAGTGTTTAAATTTGCAGCCATTTTGCAGCCAAAAAGCAAAAACCCGCCTAGAATGAATCCTAGACGGGTTTTGTGGTGATGGACGTACCCGAACCTATACAATTTTCCTTTATGTTACTTTGTTAAAAGTATATGATTAACAGATAGTTACAAAAGTATAAGATAAAGTAGAGTAAGGAATAATTAAATAAAGTAAATAAAAAGTGTCCCCCAAACTGTCCCCAAATAAATAAACCTTCTATCTTTGTTGTGTTCGATTTTTAATAAATACCAACATGGCAAAGATAAACTTTTACCTCCGTGATAAGGAGGCCGACAGCCCTACCCCGATTTTGTTGTTTGTGAGTTACAACGGGGCACGCCTGACCAAATACCCAACAGGCGAAACCATAGACCCGATGTTTTGGGATGCCAAAAACCAACGCGCTAAACAATCCAAGAAGTTTCCGACCTTCCCCGAATTTAATACCCGTCTATCCAATATTGAGACGTTAGCGGAAAACCTCCTACGCCAATACATGAACGATAATGACCAACAGCCGCCAACGGTGGAGACGTACCGCGCATTATTGAATCAGAGCCTCAACATAACCCCGAAAAGGGAGACAGTTAAACCCATAGACTTGTTTAGTTTCATTGACTCTTACCTGACCGAATACGAAACCCGTATTTTTGAAAAGACAGGCCGACCGATAACCAAAACCACGATGCGAGTTTACAAACAGGCGTTTCGGGTATTGAAGGAGTTTAAGGAAAAGGAGTATAAAAAACGGGAATTTAGTTTTGCTCAAATAGACTATCATTTCTATACACAGTTTCAGCAGTACTTAGTCAAACAGAACTTTTCGACCAATACCATCGGAAAACATATCCGAACCCTTAAAACTTTCTTTTTGGAGGCACAGGAACGCGGTTTAATGCCCAATTTCAGCCCTAAGAAGTTTAAGTCAGTATCAGAACCATCGGACGCAATATATTTGAATGAGAGTGAATTAAACACCCTTTTTGAACTTGATTTAAACATGAATCCACGACTCGAAAAAGTGAGGGACTTGTTTTTAGTGGGTTGTTGGACGGGTTTACGGTTTTCAGATTTTACCCGGATAAAAAAAGAAAATATTGACGGGGAGTTTATCGAGATGGAAACCCAAAAGACGGGGGAGGTGGTCGTAATTCCGATACATTGGCAAGTAGAGGCAATATTAAAACGCTATGAAGGTAAAACCCCTAACAGCCTCCCCAAACCTATCAGCAATCAAAAGATGAACGACTACCTCAAAGAATTGGGGCAATTAGCAGGGTTTAACGATACAGTATCCGAAACCATGACAAAAGGGGGAGTTAGGCAGACCGTAAACTATCCAAAGTTTGAATTGATAACCACACACACTGCGAGACGTTCGTTCGCTACAAATCAATATTTGGCGGGTTTTCCTTCTACCTCCATTATGAAGATAACCGGACACCGTACCGAAAAGGCGTTTATGAAGTATATAAAAATAACCCCCCGCGAACACGCAAACAAATTGCGGGACTTATGGAGAAAGAACACCCCTTTTAAGATAGCTAACTAAACTTATATCCCCCTACCGATAGACCGCGTAGGGGTTTTACTTGTTCGATTTTTAAACCGTTTGATTTTTGATAAGATGGAGAATGAAAAAAAAATAAAATTAGTTGATGTTGTGGGTGATATGAAGTACAAAACTAGGTTTTGGGCTAATTATAACAGATGGTTAGAAAGATTAAAGTACGGAATAGAATTAAAGGGGCTATTCCCTTCCAAAACATTTATCTTTGAATTTGCCATTTGTAAGAATGCTAGTGACAAAAAATGGAGTGACGACGATACCCCTAGTAAAATGCTCTATATCGAATACACAACATTGGAAGGGGCAGAATTATATGATTTTGAAGGAGATACTCCACCCATTGAAATACTTTCTCATTTAAAAATAGATAAAAAGGTCGTTTTTGAGGAAGCGTATAATACGCTAGATGGGGCTAAAGACGACTATGTTAAAGAGTTTTTAGATGTCCATTTTGGCTGGTCACTTTCAGACGGTAGCATATTCCTTAATACTAGTGCTAGAGCCTATGAATTTTTACAGGGAATTTTAGAGTTTAGTGAGCAGTATTTAGAAATATGGGATAAAACCTATCTGTTACGCTCTTGGGTAGAGAATAAATTAAAAGAATTGTATATTACTAAAGACGTTGAGTTTGATAAAATTTCATACGAGGTTTTATTAGAATTTAGAGATAAATATAGGATTCAACTCCCAATGTTATTGCAACCGCCAACGGTGGAGGCCGTAAAGGAAAAGGAGGAGGCAGGAAGAAGGCCACACAAAGAACAAATCATACTTTTACATAAATTAGGTTTTTTAAATTTACCCATAATCGAAAAACTTACAACAGAACAAAAAGGGGTACTGTTTGGTCGCCTATTAGGGTATAGCACTGATAATACAGAGGATTATATCCGCTATATTGACAGTAAGAAGAATACAGAACTTAACCCATATCGGGCAAAAAAAGGCAATTATGAACAAAACGTGGTTCAATTCTTAAAAAGTTTAGGTATTGATATTCAATGAGTTTTAACTACACTTAATTTTTCCTAGTCACTACACTACCCACTCCACGGCATTAACTGCGATAAACTTGCATCGTAATCAACAATAAATACGATGCAGACAGTTATCAGTACAACCTTCACGCCCGATGAATTGACCGGGCTAATTATGGCAGCGGTTGAACGGACGGTTCGACCCATGATAGAGGCAGCGGTTCAGCCTTCACACTCCCCCAAACTATTGACCCGGCAGGAAACCGCGCGTTTCTTGGGCGTGTCATTGCCTACGTTGCATGAATGGACAATGAACGGCAAAATAACCGCCAATCGTATCGGCACACGGGTACGGTACTATCAGACCGACGTAGAGGCAGCAGTTCAACAAATCAACGCGGCAAAACGATAGGGGCATGATAGCAGACTACAAAACCGTTCGATTTTTGCTGAATGTAGAGACGAACTACTACGAGAAACAGCCCGATTTAGTCCCCTTTGCCAAACTCCCCAACGAGTTAAAAGTGGAAGAAACACACGACCCGATAATCAGACGAAACGGGGCAGAACAAATCATTCGGGGCAGAATCCAAAACAAAAAGTATCTATTCTTTACGGGGTTAGTACCCTCCCCAACGCGGGAACGGTGGTACTTTGGGAATCATTGCGAGTTCAGAAACGGAAACAAAAAACTTTCGTTAGTACTGTTTTGGTTTTCATCGGACTTTAAAGAATTACGGGCGTACTACTTTAACGGGTTCAGTCAATATCCGTCAGAAAGAGAGCGATTTTTAGGGGAGTTTATCCACACGGTCAATACAGTCACGCACTAAGGACATAAAAAAGGGCGTAGGATAACCCCGCGCCCTTTTTGTTCAATCGTGTTCGATTTTTGACCAATCACACCCCGACAGGCGAATGATTGACTTTGTAAAGGTACGAATAAACGACAAAGGTTTTGCCCAACGCCTACTCCAAAACCCCGACTTTGATTTTATGGGCAAGATAAACCCCGATACAGGCGAACAAAAGGACGGGAGTAGAACCGCTGAATATAGAAACCTGAAAATTGTTTTGTATGCATCGGGGATGGTGGAGGTAACGGGGAGTTTACACAAGTTCGCCAACGAAGGAGCGCACAATTACGACTCATTCACCTATCAAAGATTAGTTCAGACGATTGGAGAAATGATGGTCGTTTTGGATACCTCCCCCGACCGTGTGAGCCTCCACAACGTAGAATTTGGGGTAAACATCCTACTTGATACCTCCCCCTCCAGGTTCTTAGATACAATTCTAAATTATCGGTTCAAACTCCCCGAAATGCGAATGTTTAACGGAAAAGGGTATCTTATGCAATGGGTACAACAAAACTATATTGTGAAGGTGTACGACAAAAAACACCAATACCGACTCGATACCAACGTACTACGGTTTGAAGTAAAAACGATGGCAATGGTACATTTGGCAGGGGTAGGGGTTCAAACGTTGGCCGACTTGTTAGACGTGTCAAAATTGCGTCTATTGGGCGTTAAATTGTGTGAGACTTATAACGGTTTAATCATTGGCGAAAAGTTGGACACGGTGCAAATGTCGCAACCTGAAAGACGCATATACGAACAAGGCATGAACCCCAACTTTTGGCGGGACTTGACCGACCGTAAACAGCGCAACTACTACCGGGGACAATTCGAGAAAGTGATTAAAAAGTACGGGGCGGGTATCCGTGAAACAGTAGGCCGACTGATAGCGGAAAAGGTAGGGGAACTGTTAAAAACTTCGGACGTTTTACCCGACCCCCAAAACAAAAACATAGGACATTTTACTACTTCAAGTAAAGGGGTAAAACGTCTGATTAATTCAACGGCTACCAACACCCCGCCAACTACCTCCCAAAGGCGTTGCAAAGTGTGTGGAACACCCATCGAACACAGGCGCAAAGACGCGGTATTTTGTGAGCAAAAACAGTGTAGAAACAGTGAGAGCAACCCGCGCAACAACTTTAAAAGGCGGGTAAATCAGAGCATCGACAATACACTATTATTTGAGTTTGGGGAGGTGTTCAGGCCAACGCCCCAACAGCGGGAAATGATGGTATATTTGAATATTCAAGTAAGTAGAAAAACGACGAAACAAAACGTTAGATGATTTTAGTCCGGTCAAACGCGCGCGTGAGAGAGGCAAAGTTTATCAGGTGACAATAATGACAGTTTTAATCTAAAATAGACAAAATTAGACTGAATATTCCGGGGTCATTCGCGCAACCAATAGTAAGTTTTAATCTAAAATAGACAGACATGGCAGCAGGAACAAAAACCGGGGGGAGAGCCAAAGGAACGCCCAACCGTATGACAAAAGAGATTAGAGCCGTTTTAAAGGACGTTATCGGCCAACAGTTGGAAATTATGCCCGATGTATTGGCAACCTTAGAACCAAAGGACAAATTAGAATTTATTATCAAACTCATGCCCTATGTACTGCCAAAGGTGGAGACGGTCAAGATGAACGACGGGGAAGGTATATCTTTTGATTGGTAAGAGTTTTCTTACACTATAAAAAAGGGGGGGGCAGGGTAAAAGTTAAAAGTGTTCTATCCTTTGACCCATGCCTACCCTTCACGCGTGACATAGTGCAAAACTAACTAGGGGGGGGTAATAAGTTCAGAGCGTTTAGTTTGTTGACCCATGCCTACCCTTCGCGTACATTACTGCCCATAAATCGGGAGGGGGGGGGTAGCTTTTTGATAGGCTAATAATGATTCAGCCACAGTTTTGGGTATTGCAGCAGGAGTACTTACTCCCACCACTTGATAACCTTCAATCTGATATTTTGATGAATGGAAAAATTCATAGAAAGTTATTTTGTCACTTGTCGTAACAATAAAATCCTTATATGTAGGTGGCCCTTCTACGTCTATAAACCTATAAGTTAACGTTACAATAAAGTATTCCATGTATAGATGTAGAATTAAGAACCAAAACAAACCTTTTAAAGGAATAATACTACATAAAACTACTTATGATTAAGACAAAGAAAATTCAAATTTTAGACTGATACTTAGAGAGGGAGAGGGTAAAAGTTTGCTACCTTTTAATGTTTGACCCATGCCTACCTTTTGTACCTATTTTGTCAATATTAGCATTTAGGGGGGTATCCTATCACATAGAAGTAGACTAAAAACTTCACAAAACCTTACATTTTGGCGGGTACAACCTAAGAAAAGTTAACTTTTTGAGGTTACTATGATTCACGTTTTTTTCACGTTTTAACAGTACAACCTAAGAAAACCCAACTTTTGGAGGCAATAAATTGACCGTATGGAGGGGGGAGTAGAAAGTTTAGCGTTTTCAGGCCGTTGACCCGTGAACCCGATTTAGTGATTTACCGGCAAAAATAGAGGGGGGGGGTATGTATCGGCAAAACTTCACAAAACTTCACTTTTAGAGTGAAAATTATTTGCTACGGGGCAAACCTAACAAAACCTTACATTGTGGGTAGTTGAGCCAACGCAAAAAAAGGTTTTACAAACTGTCCCAACTTTTGAGCATTTTTCTAAAAGTGTCCCCCAAACTGTCCCAAATTAAAAAATAAACCCCTTAACTCATTGAGAATTAAGGGGTTATTTGTATCAGTTGTGGTGATGGACGGAATCGAACCGCCGACACAAGGATTTTCAGTCCTTTGCTCTACCGACTGAGCTACATCACCGTTTCAGTCGCTTTCCCTATTGATTTGGGACTGCAAAGGTAGGGAAGTGAATTATATAACGCAACTTTTTTTGTAAAAAAATACGTATTATTTTTCTCAAAAAGGGCCTTTGCAAAGGTAACTGTACTGTTTTTCAGTTGTTAAGGAGAATATTTTTTTTATTCTCCTCCCACAAAATCACGATATAGGCTGCACTCTTCCAGTACTTCTTTGGTGTATTGCGTGGTGGCGTATTTGCTGCGCAGCAGGGCAAAGTACTTCCCAAGGCGCTTTTTCTCTTCAGCGCTCATGCGTTTTTGAAAAGCGGTTTGTTCGTCTTCTCCGTAGCCCAAATCACGTCCTTCATTGGCTTGATAGATAAAGAAGGCGCTTTGCTCGCACAGGGCGGCCCCAAAAGCGGCTTTGGCAGCCAATTCAGCATCTTTGGTTTGCATTGCTTTTTCGAAATACGTGCGGGCTTTGGTCATCACGTAGTAGTCCTCTCCCGATAAGTCGCGGGGTGGGTACATGTATTGGTATTCCGAGCTGCTCCGTTGCCGTTGTGAAAGTATCCAACTGTTGCCCCAATACCCAATGTTGTAGGCACCGCAACCCAAAAGGTAGGCCGCTTTGGCGTCGCCTTTGTTCATTTGGCTTTCTAGCTCCGTCATGCGTTTGGCAAACGTGGCGGGAGTAAACGTATGTTTTTTGCTTTCGCCGTTGTCAGGAGTCAAATGAAAGGGGTTCTCGTCGAAGTAAGTTGGAAAAACGGAGGTCTCGGCGGTCCAGTAGATGGGGGTTACCTTGCCAAACGCCTCGGCAGCTTTGGCGTATTGGTGCTGGATGAGGTATTTGCGGCCCAGTACTACGTACAAATAATCCGCATCCACGCCCGACAGTTTCATCAAACGCTTATCAAAATCGGTCGGAGTCGAGACCTGAAAGTATTTGATTACTTGCTCAATGGTCTCCGTCGAAGCGCTGTCTTCAATGGCATAGCGGTCTTTATTGGTCGCAAAAATAGGAGAGTAATCCGCATTTTGGGGACGCGACTGCCAACTTGCGGCGGCTTCCAACAAAAATGCTTTGGCCAAATGCGTGGCGGGAACATCTTCGGATTTCTTGCCGCAACTCGACAGAAACCCACCTGATTTTTTGTCGTCGAGGGGTTGGCCTCGGTACATTTTGGCGAGTAGGCCGCAAGCGCGCGTGTAGGCGTTGACCAGACGGAAATTGTCTGAGCCGCCAAAAGTCTCTAGCATACCGATGGCCTGCGTTTCAAATTCGGGCGTGATGGTTTCCTGTTTGGCAATCAGCAACAGCATTTGCTGGAGGGCCATTTGCTGTTTCAAGTAGCTGTTTTTCGTGGGTTGGGCCTGCGCTTTTGTCAGGAAATCGCTCGCTTTATTGTAGTCTTTGTTTACGTACGCCAAATAGGAGGCTGCGGTGTACCAAAACGCCGCATTATTGAGGGTTTTGTTCTCGGCACTTTCGGCCGTAAATGATTGTAATTGTTCAAAGTAAGAGGGTGATTCTTTGCGGTGCGCTTCAAAGGCCAACGTATCTTCGGTGTACGGAATTTCGCCCAATGAATAATATTCGGTTTTGTTGATTTCGCGCGCGGCAATTAGTTCAATAAGGCTGTTTTTGGGGTTGAGTTCCACCATTTTTTTTAGAAAGGGCAAACCATCCTGAAACGGTTGGATGGCACAGAGCGCGTATACGGCGGCTTTTTCGGCGTCATTTTGGCAATATGTCAATGCTTTTTCCTGAAACATCACCCCTTTCATGCGCAGACTCAAATCGGCTTCGCGGCGACGAGAGGGGCAGCGCTCAAATACTTGGGCGAATTCGTAAATAGCCTTGGCCGTATCTCCCATGGCCATGCTTGCCCCTGCGCGCCGGGCGTAGGCCCAGTCGCTGATAAACGATTTTGTTTTGAGGGGCTTGATGAGTTCGTCGTACAGTTTGACGCAAGCGTCGGGTTGGTCGAGCATCATCGCTAGTTTTACGGCCTGAAATCCGTACCGTTCCTTCAGAAATCCATCAGTGGCAACCCGCGCGCTCTGCTTGGCTTTTTCGTAAGATTCCACCAATACCAACGAATCCTTCCGCCCTTCTTCCCACGCATAGGTAGCGGGCTGATAGGCCTTATCGACGGTTTTGGCGAATTGCAGATACGCGATGGCGGCTTTGTTGCCCTTCAGCATGAGTCGGTTGGGAAGGGTGTTGTTGGCGCTTTCTGAGTAAAAATAATTATAGGCAATGTCGTTGGAAACGCCAGCGTATTTGGCCCAAGCTTCGGCGTTGGTGTTTTCAGCCAAGCGCAGCGAATCGCTGTACTCGTCGAGGTACAGAAACTGTTGGGTATAATGATACCGCCCGTCGCCTGGTTGAGTGTCGGTGCTTTCGGGTAGAAAATAGCTCGTAAATTCGTTTAAATCAGCAGGGCCACCCGCGCAGGCCAACAACAACAAAATGGCGATGGTTTTAGCGGAAGGTTTGAAATAGCTGCTGAATTGGGTCTTGAACCCCTTTCCCTTGCGGGAGAAAAACGCGGGTAGTCGGAACGGCATAGTAGGTAAGATTTAGGGAATCTAGGTGATATAACGCAAATGTAACCTTCCTATTTTGAATTTCCTGTGCTAATGTTTGGGTACTTATTTTTAGGTTTTCAAGGGTACTTTCTTCGACCCGGAACAGGTCGCCGCGCCGCACGGGAATACCGAAAACAGTGCCGTTTTGCACCACCGTGTAAGCATTGGGTAAGGGTGATTTGATAAAGAAAGGATGGTTTTGTAACTGTTTATGTGTAAGGTGATTAACGAATCGTAAAAATCGACCGTTGCGGTACACCACCGCCCACCGAAACACGGGTAGCACCACGTCCAGCGGTAACGGATAGGCGGATACGTAGTCGGCGTAGCGCCCCGCCACGTTCAGGTCAAGGATGGAATTTTCGGTCTTGATATTCTTCCAATCGTCCATGTTGTAGTACATCAGCATCCCACGCTCCACGGGCGGCACGCCGGTTGTGCGGTAAAACTTGATTTGGTGCAGTCGAATTGTAGCCGAAAGCCATGTGCGGTCGGGCAGATTTTTCTTCAATTGGGTCAGTAATCGAAAATATTTGGCCCGCGTCGCCAACGACCAATCGCAATCAATTTGTACTTCTCCCAGCGGGAAAGGGGTGAGGTTCTGGACTTTCTCAGCGATTTTTTTCGACAATTCATCCACGCCGCCCCAAGAAAGTTTTTCAAGGGTACGATTGGTTATAAATACCGTAGGAATTACCTCCAACGGTGGATTTTCGACAAAACGAATGGCGGCTTTGGGTACGGCCTGACGCGTAGAAATATCCCAATCCACGTCAAAAAACTTTACGTATAACCGTTGGATGCCATAGCGGCGCAACGCCGTTTTTTCGTAATCGTTAAGTTGAAAGGCGGATTTCCAATAATAAAAAGCCCGCGTCACTTCTTTGGGCTTGGGCGGAACATAGGGCGCAAAATAGCGCAAATACGATGCATCCGCTTTGCCCAAATACTGGGCCGTTACGTCAAATGAGTTGGGATGGTATTTGCTCAGGTAATGAATGGAGTAGGGCGTAAAATCCTTGATTTCCTTGTCAGCAATGACAGAATAAGGTTGGGCGCTAAACCAAAGGAGCTGTTGTTTAAGTGGCAATACCGCACAAAGTACCAGCGTAAAAATCATCAATGGCTTTTTGAACGAAAGGGCACTGACGCCCCAACAAATGACCATCAACGCGGGTAAACTTGCGCGTCGGGCCAAATCGTTGAAGTGGCCATAACGATAAAGGGTGATACCCAATAAAATGAGTAGTGAGCATAGTAGTAAGTTGAAATCCCGTTTGGAAATCGTTTGATTTTTATATCCCATCCCGATCAATACGGCCCAGATGCCGATTTCCAATACGATAAAAACAACTAAAAAAACAGCGTCTTTTGGTGTGTTAAAAAAATTCCACCACCAACCACTCACCTCATTCAAGGGAACGTGTCCTGCATAAAAAATCAGGGCAGGGTAGGCAAGAAGAGCTACGAAGAATAAAAGGTGAAAAACGTTGGAAAATGAAGAAAGAACGAGCGTTTTTTGGACAAAAGAGAAGTAAAATGCCAACCCCAAAAAGCCGATGGTAACCAAAGGGGACCAATAAAGCAGAAAAACAACCAGGGCAAAAGGAAGAAATGTAAGTGGCGTTTTTGGTTTTTCTTTCCAAAGCTTCAATAAAACAGCGGTGGAAAGCCACGCAGGAAGGGCATGTTGGGGCGTGGCGACGAATGCATCAACGTGGCTGTGGAACAACAACCCACCCGGAGATTTGATGAGTTCGACGGTGTGATCGTTTTGCCAAAAATCTTTTAGAAAGTGTAGGAAATGAGACGATTTGAAGGCGTCATAAGTGAGTAAAATCGCTTCTGGGCTGTTGAAAAACAAAAATAAAAACACCAATTTCCAGCCGTTGAGCCGATACAAAACTGTAAAAAGCAACCCAAGTCCGAGCCACGTCCAACCAAAAGTAAAGTAATGAACATACGACATCCCACCTACCCAACGCGCAAGTAAGGCAGAAGGTAAATAATACGCGTGATAATAGCATAAATACGAGCCATCGGTGTAGCGCACGGGCCAGTCGTAGCGGATTAGGTTATTGAAAATCAGGTTGTGTTTATAATAGTCAAAATGCTGCGGACGAAAACCGCCCACCCCCGCAAAATACGTCCAGAAAAGGGCAAGAAGCAGGCAGGCTGAAAGCGGGGTAATTTCTATTGAGCTGAACGTTGAGCGAAGATGAATTTCTGAAGATTTACAAAATGTGAATAAAAAATAACCCAGCACCAGCGTAGGCGGAAGGGCTACCCACCACTCAAACCATCCCCACCAAAAGATGAACAGGGGCAGCGATAAATACAGCAGAATAAAGGCGATGGTTTTCATTGTTTGGGGGCGTCGACAAAGATAAACAGCCAATTGTAAATTTAACGCTTGCGGTTGGTCTTTTGATTTTTGGGTGTTTGTCGTTATTTTCGTAAAAAAACAACGAAATGTCAATGCGTTTGCCCGTTTATTTGGATTACAATGCCACTACGCCCGTTGACCCACGGGTGTTGGAGGCGATGTTGCCGTGGTTTACCGAGCACTTTGGAAATGCCGCCAGCCGCACGCATCTCTACGGCTGGACCGCCGAAGAAGCCGTGGCGACGGCCCGCAAACAAGTGGCTAAACTGTTGCGCTCCAACCTAAAAGAAGTGGTGTTTACGAGTGGGGCAACAGAAGCTAACAATTTGGCTATCAAGGGGGTATTTGAAAAATATTCATACAAGGGTAAGCATATCATTACCATTGTTACGGAGCATAAGGCCGTGTTGGATACTTGTCATCATATCGAACAATTGGGTGGTGAAGTGACCTATTTGACGCCCGATTCCCACGGACTTATTGCCCCACAGCAAGTGGCTGATGCTCTGCGGCCCGATACGATTTTGGTGTCAGTGATGTATGCCAACAACGAAATCGGGGTCATTCAACCCATTCGCGAAATTGCGGAGTTAGCCCGTGCGGGCGGGGCGTTATTTCATACTGATGCCACGCAGGCGGTGGGGAAACTGCCGATTGATATGGTTGAAGAAGGCATTGATTTGCTGAGTTTGTCGGCGCATAAATTGTACGGGCCCAAAGGTGTCGGTGCGTTGGTGGTGCGGCAGGGCGTTGAAATTACGGCCCAAATGGACGGGGGAGGACATGAGCGCGGTCGCCGTTCGGGTACGCTCAATGTGCCAGGAATTGTGGGTTTGGGTAAAGCCTGTGAACTCGCCCAAAAGGAAATGGGCACCGAAACCCAACGCCTTGGTTTGCTGCGCGACCGTTTAGAAAAAGGTATTTTAGCGAACATTCCTCATACGTTTGTCAACGGAAATACGCCGCAGCGTTTGGCGCATTTGACCAATATCTGTTTTGAACACGTTGATGGCGAAAACCTATTGCTGAGCCTGAAAGACATCGCCGTTTCCACGGGTTCTGCCTGTACTTCCGCCTCGGTATTGCCTTCGTATGTATTGAAAGTTCTGGGCCTCACCGACGACCAAGCCTACGCTTCTTTGCGTTTTAGTTTGGGTCGTTTCAGCACCGAGGAAGAAATTGATTTTACGTTACAGCACGTGCTAGAAGTAGTTGAGCGTATGCGGGTAGGAAGTGTGGTTTAGGGCTTACAAGAGTACTCATTGTAGGGTGTAATGAGTACTCTTGTAAACTTCAATTCTGAGTAAAGTTCGTTGTAGATTGGTGTATTATTTAGGGATTCTTATTACTTGTTTGTGACTAATGTTCGTACCGTACTATAAATTTAGTTCACTTGTGATCTTGGATTGTAATTGGTATTTTTTTGGCGTTATTCCAAAATGTTTTTTAAACATTTTAGTGAATTTGATTGGTTGAGAATAACCTATCATTTCTGACACTAATCCTCCCCTTAGGCCTTTCAGAAGTAGCTCTGCTGCATATTTCATTTTTTTATTCAAATAATATTCGTAGAAAGATACTCCATAGATCTCCTTGAAAATACGTTTAAAAACTGAAATTGAAAGACCCAATGATTGCGCAACTTGTTGCATTTCAGGGTTTTTTGCATTTGCAAGGTGATTGTCAAGAATTGAGTCTACTTTTTCAATGCCTTTGTACTTACTTAAATGATGATTAACTGTCGGTTTTTTTAAAGAAATAGAATGTGAGTTATAACTTGCCTCTAATTGCATACTATTTGAGTAGGGGGAGTCTACTTTAAAATAGATATTTCTCTGCAATAAAAATTGGACAATCATCGCTAATTCCTTACTTTCAACATGAATGCTCACATAGAGCGGCTGCGACTGAGTCCCCATTAATGAATTAGTTCCTTCCATATTTCTGTTGACTTTAATGTTACAATTGTTTTGTACGAACCTTGTGACCAAGAAATATGCTAATCGTCAACTTTTTTATACAAATTGGGTACGAGAGGTCGTTAAAAGGACTTAAACTGTAATTTTATACAATACGGCTTATTATTTTCCTCGAAAATTTTAAAAAATAGCCCCAAAAGAAGCTTCTCTTTTAGGATTCCATGGTGCTGGTTTCAATAAGGAAATGAGTGTCTGCTTAAACTATTTTGAAAGGCCAGATTCACGCTTGCAGGGGGCGTTAGTTGCTGATTAGTAATTTATAACCGCATTATTTGTAGAGTCCTCGAGCACTTTTTTCAATGTTGGAAGCCTGCTTTCCCTTGATTCTATTTGCCGTCTTTCTCAATCATTCAATCCTTTCGCTCTAGTTTGGAGGGCTTCAACGGTATATCCCTAAAAGTGTTGATTGTTTAATGTGCTGAAAGTTAGTGATTTATATATTTTATAATAAAGAAGTTCGAAAAAAAAAGGCTCTGCTGAATCTAAGTGAAAGATGATTCCCGTAAGTCTGTTTGTAAGTCAAATTACACATACTAACCAATTGTAAAAACTTAATTTTTTTTAAAACAATCATGAAAAAAATCGCAATGTTGCTCGTGTCGGCGTTATTCATCAACGCTTCTTTTGCCCAAGAAAAAACCGTTGAAGTAGGCGGAGCGCCGATGTATCCCTCTAAAAACATCGTTGAAAATGCCGTGAACTCAAAAGACCACACTACCCTTGTGGCCGCGGTAAAAGCAGCGGGATTGGTCGAAACTTTACAGAGTGCGGGTCCATTTACCGTATTTGCTCCTACAAACGGAGCGTTTGATAAATTGCCCAAAGGCACCGTAGAAACATTGGTAAAGCCAGAGAACAAAGGTACATTGACCACCATCTTGACCTATCACGTAGTGGCTGGCAAAATGGATTCAAAAGCCATTGCGGAGGCCATCAAAGCAGGTGGTGGTACGGCTACTTTCAAAACGGTGCAGGGCGGTACGTTGAAAGCAATGATGAAGGGAAAGAAATTGATTTTGTCGGATGAAAAAGGTGGCATGTCGACCGTAACCATCAAAGATGTGTACCAAAGCAACGGTGTCATTCATGTGATCGACACCGTGGTAATGCCAGGTGCAGGTGCGTAGTTAGGGAGTAAAGTTAGGAGTAGGTTTAGAGAAGGCAGCGAGGAGCAAATATGTTCTTCGTTGCTTTTTTTATGCCTTACATACGTGTTGTTAAAATAAGCTTCCCTGTAATCCCCCTTTTTCGTATTCAATCAGCCATTTTTTGCGCCAAAGTCCCCCTGCATAACCCGTGAGTGAACCGTCGGTGCCGATAACACGGTGACAGGGAATAATCAACCAAATTGGGTTTTTGCCATTGGCAGCGGCTACGGCCCGAATCGCTTTTTCGTCGCCCAAACGGCGCGATAAATCTAAATAAGATACCGTCCGACCATAGGGCACTTTGAGCAATTCTTGCCAAACCCGTTTCTGAAAATCTGTGCCCTGAGGATTGAGCGGTACATCAAAGACCGTCCGTTGACCGTTGAAATAATCGGTCAGTTGCTCAATGGCGGAGGCTAAATCCTCTGGAATGGGGTGGTTGAAAGGGAGAGAAGTACCATCTTTTATGCTAACAACTCGGATGCCGTCGGTATCTCCTTCTATGTATGCAATGCCGAGCGGTGTTTGCAAATATGCAACAGACATGGGGTTGGGTTGATAAATTTTAAATAAAAATAGGAAGTTTTTGGACGGAATCGTAATTTTGCGGCGAATTTTTTAAACCACCAAATATGTCTGCTGTTGTTGAAACGGCCAGTTCGTTGGCCGACCGCATTATTGCGCTGGAAGAATCCTCTACCTTAGGGATGACCAAAAAAGCGCGTGAATTGGCCGCTCAGGGCCATAAAGTGATTAGCTTGAGCGTCGGGGAGCCCGACTTCAAGACCCCTAAGCACATCTGCGAAGCTGCAAAGCAAGCCATTGACGAGGGTTACCACGGCTATTCGCCCGTGGCTGGTTATGCTGATTTGCGTAAGGCCATTGCCGATAAGTTCAAAAACGAAAATAATATCAATTGGAAGGCCGAAAATATTGTGGTTTCGACGGGAGCCAAGCATTCGCTGGCCAACGTAATTCAGGTATTGGTCAACCCCGGTGACGAAGTGGTTATTTTGGCCCCTTACTGGGTGAGCTATTCCGAGATGGTTAAATTGGCAGAAGGTAAATCTGTGGTCATCGACGGGAGCTTTGAAAATAATTTTAAAGTAACGCCTGACCAATTGGAGGCTGCCATTACGGAGCGCACGCGCATCGTGATGTTTGCTTCTCCCAACAACCCGACGGGTTCGGTTTATTCAGAAGCTGAATTGCGTGCTTTGGCCGCCGTCATCGCAAAACACGAAAATGTGTTTGTGTTGGCCGACGAAATCTACGAATACATCAACTTTACCCCACAAGGGCATTTTAGCATCGGTTCTATTCCCGAAATCCACGACCGCGTTATCACCGTCAACGGAGTAGCCAAAGGTTATGCCATGACGGGCTGGCGCATTGGTTACATCGGTGCCGCTAAATGGATTGCCGACGGGGTAGAAAAACTCCAAGGACAGGTAACTTCTGGAACGGGTTCTATCTCGCAGCGGGCCGCTTTGGCCGCTATTTCAGGGCCGAAAGATGCTGCCAAAGAAATGTGCGAAGCTTATGAGCGTCGTCGTAATTTGGTGGTGGGACTACTGAAAGAAATTCCAGGCTTTAAAGTAAATATGCCCGAAGGCGCTTTTTATGCCTTCCCTGACATCAGCGAATACTTCGGTAAATCTGACGGGACTACTGTCATCAAAGATTCCGATGATTTTTGCACTTGGTTGCTCAATGAAGCCTACGTAGCCACGGTAGCGGGCTCTGGTTTTGGCGCTCCGAAGTGTATTCGTATCTCAACGGCGGCTTCTGACGAAAATCTGGTAGAAGCTTGTCGCCGAATCAAAGAAGCGGTAGCGAAATTGAACTAGATAAATTGCACACAAAAAGGGCTGTTTCATGCATTGAAACAGCCCTTTTGTATTTATTAAAGTGTCTGGAAATTAAAAAAACGAGGTTTTGAGAAACCTCGACGCAGGTTGTGAGCAACCCGCGCCACCCTAGCAACCCACGTCACCCCGCATCATTAAACTAATTCCTTCTTGTATTCTCTGGGGGTTTTACCCGTCACCGACTTAAAGGTTTTCGTAAAATGGGAAAGGTTATTAAATCCGTTGGTATAACACACATCCGTCACCGACGGGTTTTGGGTAAACATCTTACACGCTTGCTTTACCCGGTACTCATTCACAAAATCGGTGAAAGTCATTTGGGTTATTTTTTTAAAATAACGACAAAACGAAGGGACGGTTAGGTTGGCCAAATCGGCGACGGTCTGTAAATCAATCTCGCTGCGATAGTTTTTTTCGACAAACGCGTAGATTTGTCGGATGCGGGCCTCTTCTCGGTGGCTGTGCTCGTACGAAATTCCGTTTATTTTGAGTAAATTATATTCCTTAGTAGTAGCCAATTCCTGCAAAATCAATAACAATTGAATAAGTCGTTCAAAGTAATTGAGCGACGGCATCCGCAACATTTGTGCAGCAACATTTCGTTGGGTTTTTCCGTGAAAATTGAGCCCCTGTTTCGACAATTCAAAAAGACGTTTGATGGCGTGTAGTTCGGGACTTTGCAAAAAAGATTCCCCCAGAAAATCATCCCGCAACTGAATGACGATTTCTTCGTGCTCATTGTCGGCGCCGTAGCCAAAATTGAGGTGCGGAATATTGGGGCCAATAAACATCAAAGCGCCCTCTTCAAAGTGAGAAAGGTGCTGGCCGATGTGCCGTTTTCCAGTGCCTTTGTGGATATAAACAATTTCGTATTCGGGGTGCTGATGCCAAAAAAAACGATCTTCATGCGAGCGCCAGCGCAGTACTTTGAAAGAGCTGCCTTTGTCGGGGGTGATGTTCTCGTACTCGGTTTTCATGCTTGATTGTCGCGTATTCTTGCACAAATATTATCAAAATGTTAAAACAGAACAAATTCTGGAAAAAAGGGTATAATTATTTTAAGAAAGAAATGGCGACATTTGTATCGTTGTCAGAGAAGCAATCACACTACTTTTCTCGCTAGAAACCTATGATGATATCAGAAAAAAGCGGCTTTGGTCGCTTTTTTCTTTTAGTTGAATTCAATACTTGTTTGTAAGGTACTCCGGGCGTATATTTGTAAACGTTCGAAAAGTGGCTCTACTTTTTGGATGTAGGTTTTGGATAAATCTCTTCCTTTTCTTCGGTAAAATTTTAGTATGAAAGTCGCTACTACTCAGCCTTTTTCTATTGTTTATTCTCTTTTTCAGCACGAGTATCTCGGGTATTTGTTTGGGTCTTACGTAGTGCAGGTCAATGGAAAAGGAGAACTCACGCTGCTGAATCAGATTGTTTCCTCCAAAAATGTGGGTGAATTTTCGAAGGGATTGGATGAGAATGATTTCGAATTGGTGAAGGCCATTGATGCGATTCAGCAGGATACCATTTTTAAAAAATTCAACCCTAAAAAACTCCCCGCATTAGATTTTTTTCTGAAAGTATACGACCCCCAAAAAGGCGATAAACTGATACAAGAGGCCATTGCGGGCTACATTGAAAAATGGAAAGTAGAGATACTGGAACGTCTGAAATCCAAGGATTTGTACGTGATGGGCTCTGACGGGAATCCCGCTTGGAAAAAAATTGAGTGGATGCCTGAGCGGGCTAAAGTCTATTTTCATTTTAAGCGAAACGAAGAAAACACGCATTATTATCCCAACATAAAATACGCGGGCGAACGCCTGAATATTCGTAATCAGAATGCATTGCTGGTCTGTGATGAACCCGCGTGGCTGTTGATTCAGGATAAATTATACCATTTTGACCGGTTTGTGGATGGGAAAAAAATACGTCCGTTTTTGACCAAACCCCAAATCATTATTCCTCGCACGGTCGAAGAGCAGTATTTTCAGCGATTTGTGGTGCCTTTGGTGGCGGCCTATGAAGTGTATGCCGATGGGTTTGAGATAAAATACGAGACCGCCGAGCTGATTCCCATTCTGCATCTGACGGAGCTGACGCCCACTTCAAGTAAGATGGCCACGTTGTTTGAACCGACGGATGACGATGACACCATTGCCACCGACGACACGTCGCAAGTGGTGCTGGAGTTGTCGTTTCGGTACGGAAATTTCTTGTTTAAGTTTGATAGTTTTGCGGCCAATGCCAACGTGAGTTTAGAAAAAAGCGGTGATTCTTACCTCTTTCATAAAGTGAGGCGTGACATCCGCGTCGAAAAAGCCAAAGTGTTGTTGCTCAAAGGTCTTGGGTTGGATATGTTGCAGGGGCGCAAAAAAATGGCCCGAAGCGAGGCCTTTGAATGGCTCCGAACCCACCATTTTACGTTGAAAGAGGCGGGAATTCAAATTCGGCAGAGTGCCGAAAACGGGAAGCAGTACTTTTTGGGATATTCCTCCATTGATATTTCGTTTGAAGAAGGCCGCGATTGGTTTGATATATACGCAAAGGTGCGTTTCGGCGAGTTTGAGATTCCGTTTATAAAGCTTAAAAACCTGATTTTGGCCCGTAAAAAGGAATTTACGTTGCCCAACGGTGAGATTGCCATTATCCCCGAAGCGTGGCTGACGGCCTATTCTGAACTGTTTGCATTTGCCGAATATGACCCTGACAGTCAGCAGTTTTTGTTGCGTAAACACCACCTTGCCCTTGTTCAGGAATTTGCGGAAGATAGCCTCGCCAAGGTAATCATGAGCCGTAAATTAGAACAATTGCGCGACTTTAAAGAAATCGACGAAAATCCATTGCCCGAAGGTTTTGTGGGCACCTTGCGCCCGTATCAAAAAGCAGGATATGACTGGATTAATTTCTTGAATAACTATCGTTTTGGCGGTTGTTTGGCCGACGACATGGGCTTGGGCAAGACCGTGACCACCTTGGCCATGTTGCAGTACCAAAAAGAGAAGGGCGCTAATCGACCTTCGCTGCTGGTGATGCCAACGTCGCTGTTGTACAACTGGCAACTGGAGGCGCGGCGCTTTACACCCCAATTGCGGGTATTGGTCTATACTGGCACTTACCGCGATAAAAATCCCCGTCAGTTTGACGATTACGATTTGATTCTGACTTCCTACGGCATTGTGCGTATCGACATCGATATGCTGAAAAACTATCCATTTCACTACATTATTCTGGATGAATCGCAGGCCATCAAAAACCCATCGTCGCACATTACCAAGGCCGTGATGCAGCTGGATGCCCGCAATCGGTTGATTTTAACGGGGACGCCACTCGAAAATACGACCATGGATTTGTGGACGCAAATGACTTTTGTGAACCCCGGTTTGTTGGGTAGTCAATCGTATTTTAGGTCGCATTTTCAGGTGCCGATTGAAAAACACAACGACGAGAAGCGTTCGCAGAAGCTATATTCGCTGATAAAACCGTTTTTGTTGCGCCGGCATAAGTCGCAGGTTGCCTTGGATTTACCTCCCAAAGTGGAGAGTGTCCATTATTGCGACATGGTGGAGGAGCAGGAGCAGCGCTACGAAGAGACCAAGTCGTATTATCGTAATTATATTTTAGAACAAATTGAGGAAGAAGGCATTGCCAAGTCGCAGATTATGGTGTTGCAGGGGTTGACGAAGCTGCGCCAACTCGCCAATCACCCACGCATGATTGATGAAGAATATGAGGGCGAATCGGGCAAATTGGAAGAAATTCAGGCAAAGTTGGAAGAATTGTTGGCAGGAGACCATAAGGTGTTGATATTCAGTCAATTTATTCGACACCTTACCATTTTGCGGCGTTATCTGGATACGCGCGGCATTCGGTACGCGTACCTTGATGGCTCCACCACCGACCGTCAGGCACAGGTAGAACTTTTTCAGGAAAATGATGAAATCAAAATCTTCCTCATTTCGCTCCGGGCGGGGGGCTTGGGCTTGAATCTCACGGCGGCCGATTACGTTTTTATTTTGGACCCGTGGTGGAACCCAGCCATTGAGGCACAGGCCATTGACCGCGCCCACCGCATTGGGCAGCAACGGACCGTTTTCACCTATAAATTCATTACCAAAAACTCGGTAGAAGAAAAAATTCTGGACTTGCAGCGAAGCAAGCAAAAACTCTTCAACGAACTGATAACCACCGAAGAAAGCTTTGTAAAATCCCTGACGAAGGAGGATATTATTGATTTGCTGGCGTAAGGAAGGGGGATATTAAACCCTAAGAAACAAAAAACACTACCACCAAAAAATCACCTCAAAATCAACAAATTTCCCCGAAAGATATGCCCTTCGGATTGCGTAATGATTTGGTACGCGTAGTTTCCTGACGGCAATGAAGTTCCGTTGAATGTACCGTCGAAAGGCTGTTTGTTGTTTTTTGTTGAATTGTAAATGGCGTGCCCCCACCGGTCAAAAATCTTGATTTCGGCGTCTGGAAATTCCTCTAATCCTCTGGGCTCCCAAGTGTCGTTGATTCCGTCGCCGTTGGGAGTAAAGGCATCGGGAATATATACCCCCTGCACGATGTTGACCGTAATGGTATCTTTACTGGTACAACCATTGGAACCGCTGACGGTGAGTTGATATGAGGTGGTTCGGTCAGGGGTAGCGTAAGGACTAGCAACGGAGGGCGACGACAACCCCAAGGCGGGCGTCCATTGAAAATTAAAGCCATTGGAGGCGTTCAGTGCGTTGTTTTGATTCAACTGCACCCCCCCAACCGACGAAATGAATTGGTCGGGCCCCAATTCGAGCGGAGGCGAGGCCAGCACAACGGCGGTCTCGACGGCGGTGCCCGTCAGGCAGGATTTGGGGTCGTCGAGTAGGTAAGAAATCGGGTGTGCGCCAACGCCCGCATTTTTTGGGGAAAAGGTATTTTTGTTTACCCCGTCACCGCTAAATTTACCCCCCGCTGGCGTGCCAGCCAAAGTAACTAAATTGGTATCATTGCTGCATCTGACGGGAATGATATTCATGCTAACTTTAACGGTGCTGTCCAATTTAATACTCAGCGGTGTGGATTGCCCTTGGCAGCCGTTTTGGTCGGTAATGGCTACGGCGTATTGCCCTATCTGCGTAACTTTAAAGGTTGAATCAGTTGCGCCCGCAATGGCCACACTGTCGCGCAGCCATTGAAACTTGACCGATGGCTCGGAGGCCAAAGTCGATAGTTTGAGGGAGCCACCGGGGCACAATAAACCGCTTGGCACGGAAGATTCAATCAATACTTTGGGATTGGGAACAATCGAAATGAACGCAGGCGAGGATGTATTGGTGTTGCAGGCCCCTTTTTTTGTCAACGTCACGGTGTAGGCGCCACCTTCTTTTACCACCAAAATAGAATCTTTTTGCCCCGCAATCACGGCTCCGTCTTTGAACCATTCGTAAGTAATATTGGGCTGCTTGGCCCCCGCATTGAGCTGGACGGTTTTGCCTTCGCATACCTTGGCAGAAGCCACGGCGCTGGGGCGATTCACCTCGCTGATTCGAATGGTGGCAGGCGGTGGCGGAAGGCAATCTTCCACTTTGATTTGGTATTCGCGGTATATTTCGCTCAACGGAACGCCGTTGCGGCTGTGTTTGATTAAAAAACCGACGGAGTAGACCCCCGCTTTGGCAGGTTTTGCCGAAATGGGTAAATTAGCAACTCCTTGTGCGTTAATCAAAAACATGGTCGGCAGGTAAAAATTCCCCCCCGGCAACATTTGACTTGGTGAAAAACCCGCTTTCCAAGCCACGGTTTGGTAACGAACTTTGGCGGTTGAATCGCCCGTCAGGGGGGAGGTGTTTTGGAGTTGGATGGTGTAATTGCCGCGTCCTAGGCCCGTTTTGAGCGGATTAGAGCCTACTTGGAGACTGAAATTGGTGTCTTCGTTGGTACAAAAATAATTGAACGAATCGGGCGTCCACTGCGGCGTGGTTTTGCCCGGCTCTAGGTTGTCAAAATATTCCCAAAGGTACTGAGGGGAAAACCAATGATAAAGTACTATGTTGGAAGAGGCGACGTTTTCGGTGGGGTTTCGGTTGCCCACGGGGTCATTGATGATATAGTAGCCGTCGGGGTCAGAATATTTATCAGGTTTGAGAATTAAGCTTTGGTTGTAATGGACAAAAACATAAGTCGTTTTTTCGCTTTTGTTGCAGGAGGAGGCCGATTTTGTGCCGCTTATGTCTTTGCTTTTATCGGCAAAAAACGTTTCAATTAATTCGTGGTCTTTTTTTCGATAAATGCCAAAACGAAGCCGATTGGGAAGCGCTTCATAACCCGCTTGGTCGGCAAAGAAAGTACAGCCTACATCGTACACATAAGCTGTATTTGTGGCCTGATAGCGTCGGTCAATCTGCCCTCCAAAGATGCGTTGAGCCTGAGCCACCAAACACAAACCTACCAAACCAAAGGCCAAAAAAATAGAGTAGCGCATTCGTTGTTTATTGAGACCGAATGTCAAATTTAACAAAAAAAGATAAACATCGGTGACTATTCGGTAAAGTTCAAAACAGAATTATTCAAGGGTTTGTTATAAAAAAAACGCAAAATTTGCGCTAAAAAGGCATCTATTCATGCAACGTTTGGACCTTCAATTTTATCAGAAATACGAAACCTTATCTTTGGCAAAACAGCTGTTGGGTTGCGAACTTATCCACGAGAGCCCGGAAGGGCGCACCGCTGGCATCATCGTTGAAACCGAAGCCTATCTGACAGGCGACCCCGCTTGCCACGCCTACCGAAAAAAAACGCTACGAAACGCTGCCATGTTTGGCCCGGCAGGTTCGGTGTATGTGTACCTGATTTATGGTATGTATCACTGCGTCAACATCGTCAGTGCCGAAGAAGGAAAAGGAGAAGCAGTGTTGATTCGCGCGCTGGAACCTACCGATGGGATTGAATTGATGGAACTCCGGCGCGCGGAAAGAAAGGGGCAGAAGTCGTCGTCGTTTTCGCTACGGGAACTTTGCAACGGGCCAGCAAAACTGGTGCAGGCCATGGGAATTACCCTTGCGGGTCACAATGGTAGCTCGCTTTTGGACGACGCCCTCTACATTACTCCGCCCCAACAGGCTGATTTTGAGGTGGTAACCACGACGCGCATCGGCATTACGCAGGGTGCAGATTTGCCGTATCGTTTCTACATCAAAGGAAACCGCTTTGTGAGTAAAAAATAATTGCCGTAAGTGTTTATCCTAAAGCTTTGCATTTAACCACTCGGTATTTTCAATCAGGCGCACCAATTTGCTGTGCGAAGAGATTCCCTTGAGTGCTTCCAAATGACGGCTGTGGTGCAAATCCGTTCCTAAAAAAGACGCCTGTTTGTTCTGAACAAGTTGTTGACCCATGGCTTGGGTGTGTTTTCCGTAATAACCCACCAATGAGAGCAAGTTGACTTGCAACAAACATCCGAGCGATTTTATGCGCTCAAAGTCGTTCATAGATAAATAATTATACCGTTCGGGGTGGGCCAGAATCGGAATCAGGCCCTGCGCCTGAATTTTAAAAATCGTGTTTTCGTAATTAAGCGTCGGTGCCACGTACGACATTTCAACCAACACATAACGGTTAGCAATGGGAATCAATTGGTCATTTTCCAGCAGGGTATCAAATCCATCGTCTAGCATGTATTCAGCCGATGCTTCTAGTTTGATTTTCAAACCTGCGGCGGTGATTTCCTCGTTTACCTTAGCGGCGAGGGCCTTGATGTCGTCGGGTTTATTGGGATATAATTCCCGCATTACGTGCGGCGTAGTAATCACTTTTTGATACCCTAGCGTCTCCAATTCGGTGAGGTAGTGGAGGGTGGTGGGCATATCGGGGCTTCCATCGTCAATTCCGGGCAATAAATGGGAGTGCATATCGGTCGCTAACCATTTAAAAATTCGGTGTGTTTTTCCGGAAAATAGACGTTGAAGAAAAGACATAATTTGGAACGAATTGGAAATGTTAATTTAAATATTCCCGTCTGTTTTTACTCAAATGAATGGGGAGACACGAAGGGTTTTAAATAATGAAAGTACAACAATCTTGTAAAATAATTACACCTTATTTTTAGAGTCAATCACAATCGTCACGGGGCCGTCGTTGAGCAGTGATACTTTCATATCGGCCCCAAATTCACCCGTTTGAATAGGACGCCCAAGTTCTTCCGCAAGGCGTTGAATCATTCGGTTGTACAAAGGAATGGCGACTTCGGGCCGCGCGGCTTCAATAAACGACGGGCGGTTGCCTTTTTTGGTACTCGCGTGTAGTGTAAACTGACTGATAAGCAGTATGTTGCCGTCAATGGATTTGAGGTCAAGGTTCATTTTACCTTCGGTGTCGGAGAAGATTCTCATCCCGACAATTTTCTTGGCCAACCATTCGGTGTCTTCGTCGGTATCGGTGTGCGTAATACCCAAAAGTACCAGAAAACCCTGTTGAATTTGGCCGTTTATTCGGCCTTCTATGGTGACGGAGGCTTCCGACACGCGTTGAATGACTGCAATCATTAAGGATAAAATTGTAAGGTGCAAAGTAAAGGCTAAAAACGTTCAAGTACTAAATATTTAATCATAATATGGGCTAAAACCGCCCGAATAGCCTCGAAATGAACCATGGTCGTTTGGTTGGAATGTAGGTTTTGTAAGTATCAATCAGGAAAGATTGCCTTTATTTTACAGTTTCACTCACCCATTTTAAATCTATGTTTCGCGCCTTGGTTTTTGCTTTTATTCTTGCGGTTGGCTATGTATCGGTAAGCTTTATGCCTCCAGCAAACAAACCCAACATTATTTACATTTATGCCGACGACATGGGCTACGCTGAACTTGGATGCTACGGCCAACAGAAAATCCGGACGCCGCACCTTGATAAAATCGCGGCTGAAGGCATTCGGTTTACGCAACACTACACAAGTACGCCCGTGTGTGCGCCCGCTCGGTGCCAATTGTTGACCGGAAAACACGCGGGGCATTCCTACATTCGTGGCAATTATGAGTTGGGCGGCTTTGCCGATTCGTTGGAAGGTGGACAAATGCCGCTGTATCCGGGCACGTTTACCATTGGTCGGATGTTGCAGCAATCCGGTTACAAAACCGCTTGCATCGGCAAATGGGGCTTGGGCATGGCCAATACCACTGGCAACCCCAACCAACAGGGATTTGATTATTTTTACGGCTATTTGGACCAAAAACAGGCCCACAATTTTTATCCGACGCACTTATGGGAAAATGGGAAATCGGTTCCTTTAAACAATACCTACATTGATGTTCACCGCCGCCTAACGCCCGAAACGGCTACTAAAGAAGCGTTTGCGTATTACCGTGGCAACGACTACGCCATCGACAAAATGTCCGAAAAGGCATTGTCTTTTGTGCGTGAGAACCGAAATAGGCCTTTTTTCCTGTATTTGCCTTTTACAGCCCCACACGTTTCGTTGCAAGCGCCCGCGTCGGCGGTGGAGGAATACATCGGAAAATTTGAAGAAAAACCGTATTTGGGACAACAAAATTATGCCTCCACGCCTCAGCCACGCGCTACGTATGCGGCCATGATTACGCACATGGACAAGCAAGTGGGCGCGTTGATGCAGTTGTTGAAAGACCTGAAACTGGACGATAATACCATCGTGATGTTTTCGAGCGACAACGGTGCGACCTTCAACGGTGGGGTAGAAGCGGCCTTTTTTAGGAGTGTTTCAAACCTGCGGGGGTTAAAAATGGATGTCTACGAAGGCGGTATTCGGGAGCCGATGATTGCGCGTTGGCCGGGACGTATTCCTGCTGGAAAAGTGACCGACCTCGTGTCGGTGCAGTACGATGTAATGGCAACCTTGGCCGAAGTAGTTGGGTATAAACAACCATTGGACACCGACGGAGTGTCGTTCCTGCCGACCTTGTTGGGGCAAAAAGACAAACAGAAAAAACGTGAATTTATCTATTGGGAATATCCCGAAAAAGGCGGGCAACTGGCGATTCGGATGGGTAATTGGAAAGCCGTAAAAACCAACGTTCGTAAAAATCGTAAAGGCCCTTGGGAATTGTACGATTTAAGCAAAGACCAAAGTGAAATCACCAATGTAGCCGCGCAGCATCCCGAATTGTTGCGCCAATTTGACGCCATCGTACAGCGTGAACATGTGCCTTCGCACCTTAAAGAATGGGAGTTTGTGAGTCCTAAATTTGGGGAATAAAGTGCTATGTTTAATTGGGAGATTTTCGCTGGGTTGTGCAACCCTTTCGTTGGTTTTGAGAAACCAGCGTCGTTATCCTATCTTTTAACTATCAAAAAAGCCGAACTACGTAGGTAGTCCGGCTTGGGGTTGATAGGAACAGTGTGAACGTTAATTTTCTACGGTTTCGGTCACGGGAATTACGCCTAATTTTTGTCCCACTTTCGTAAATGCCGCCACGGCACGTTGAAGGTGCGCTGGCTCATGCCCCGCCGAAATCTGGACACGAATGCGCGCTTTGCCTTTGGGCACTACAGGATAAAAGAACCCAATGACATAAATGCCTTCTTCCAACAATTGTTTGGCAAATTCTTGGGCCAACGGTGCATCGTAAAGCATGATTGGAACAATCGGATGCTCACCAGGCAAAATGTCAAATCCAACGGCGGTCATGGCCTCGCGGAAGTAGCGCGTGTTGGCTTCAAGCTTGTCGCGCAGGGCGGTCGAGGCCCGCAGCAATTCCAACACTTTGAGCGAAGCACCCACAATGGAAGGAGCTAAGGTATTGGAAAACAAATACGGCCGCGAGCGTTGACGCAACAATTCTACAATCTCTTTCCGCGCCGCCGTAAACCCACCCGACGCGCCTCCGAGGGCTTTTCCGTACGTGCCCGTGATGATGTCGATGCGGCCCAATACGTTTTTGTGCTCAGGCGTGCCACGACCCGTTTTGCCCATAAAACCGCTGGCGTGGCATTCGTCTACCATGACCATGGCACCGTATTGGTCGGCCAAATCGCAGATTTTATCCAACTGCGCAATGGTGCCGTCCATCGAAAAGACGCCGTCGGTGACAATTAATACCCGTCGGCAGGAGGTAGCGGCTTGAAGTTGCGCTTCCAAATCGGCCATGTCGTTGTGTTTGTACCGAAAACGTTTGGCTTTGCACAGACGGATACCGTCGATAATGGAAGCATGGTTGAGTTCGTCGGAAATGATGGCGTCTTCTTCGCCCAATAAGGGTTCAAAAACTCCGCCGTTGGCGTCAAATGCCGCCGCGTACAAAATGCAATCTTCGGCCCCGACAAACTCTGCCGTTTGGCGTTCGAGTTCTTTGTGGATGTCTTGCGTACCACAAATAAACCGTACCGACGACATCCCGAAACCGTGGGTGTCGAGTGCCTCGTGGGCGGCCTTAATCACCTCTGGGTGCGAAGAAAGTCCCAAGTAATTGTTGGCGCAAAAATTCAGTACTTCGCGTCCGTCCTGCACTGCAATCACGGAAGATTGTGGCGTGACGATGATGCGTTCGGTTTTATAAAGGCCCGCTTCTTTGATGGCGGCCAATTCTTTTTGAAGGTCTTCTTTGATGCTTCCGTACATGGTGCTAAGCAGTTACGTGATACAATTCGTTGAGATGGGTAATCATTTCGTGCGTCATTTTGGGTAAATCAAACGCGGGTTTCCAGCCCCAATCTTGCCGGGCAACCGAATCGTCAATGCTTTTGGGCCATGAATTAGCGATGGCTTGCCTAAAATCGGGTGCATAAGTTACCTTAAAATCAGGGAAATGCTGCTGAATAGAGGCCGTCAATTCGGCGGGAGTAAAGCTCATTCCCGCTAAATTATAAGACGTACGAATGGTGATGTTATCGTCGGGCGCTTCCATCAATTCCAGCGTGGCGCGGAGCGCGTCGTCCATATAAATCATGGGCAAACGGGTGTCGGCAGCCAAAAAACATTCGAAATCATGGCCCTGAACAGCTTCGTGGTAAATGGCCACTGCGTAGTCGGTGGTGCCACCACCGGGCATGGATTGGTAACTGATGACGCCCGGATAACGCAGCGAGCGTACATCCAGTTTGTAGCGCTTGTGGTAATACACCGACCAATTTTCGGCGGCCACTTTGCTGATGCCATAGACCGTGGCGGGGTCCAAGACCGAAGACTGGGGTGTTTCTTCTTTGGGGGCATGTTCGCCGAAGGCAGCAATCGAACTCGGTACAAAAACCTTGTCTAGATTAAACGTTCGGCCTATTTCTAAAACGTTGAGTAAAGTCTGCATGTTGAGGTTCCACGCCCACAATGGGTCTGCCTCGCCTTTGGCCGAGAGCACGGCCGCTAGGTGATAAATTTGGGTAACACGGTGCCGCTGAACGATGTCGGCCAGCGCCGTTATGTTGGTGGCATCCAAAACTTCAAAGATGGCTTCCTCGTGCCCTGTTTGGCGAATATCGGTAGCGATGACGTTACCGAATCCGTACATTGTTTGGAGGCGTGGTAAGAGTGCCGTGCCGATTTGCCCGTTGGCCCCGATGACTAAAATGGTTTCGTGCTTCATGGTTCAATGGGTGTTGAGTAACTGATTTTTGGAAGAATGATGAAGTGTAATTCACGGTACAAAAGTAATTAGGCCGTTAGAATTTGTAAAATAGTGCCGTAAAATCAGTTAATATTGTGGTATATTATTTATAATGAAGTTATTTTTGTTGAATTGTATTAAAAGAAGATAGTATTGAAAGAAAAATTTTCGGCATGGAACAACTCGACGACATCGACAAGAAACTGCTCCGCCTCTTGCAGGCCGATGCAAAGCTAACCACCAAAGAATTGGCCGCTACGCTCGGCCTGACGCTGTCGCCCGTGTATGAGCGCATCAAGCGGCTAGAAAACCTCGGTTTTATCAAACAATACGTAGCTATTCTGGACAAAGAACTGCTTGGGCAGCCCATCACGATTTTTTGTCAGGTGTCGATGCGCTACCACGACAAGGCGTTTATCGAAAACTTTGAAAAAGAAATTCAGAAGCTAGAAGAGGTGCAAGAATGCTACCACATGGCGGGTCAGGTAGATTTTTTGTTGAAAATAAACATGGGAAGTCTGGACGAATACCACGGTTTTGTGCGCAACAAACTCTCCAAAATCGAGAATATCGGCACGCTCAATAGTACTTTTTCTCTGAAGGTCATCAAGCAGAGTTTGGGGTATCGGGTGGGGTGAGGAGGCTAAATGAATGGTTATTTTTTGCCTTTGTTGGTGTTATTTCACCAACAAAACTACACCCCTCACGGCGGGCAAATTAATAAACTTTGCTAGGTTGATGTCTTTCATCATGAATCTAGCCAAATTTTAAAGTCAGCTACCCGCTCCCGGCTCACAATGTTTGCGTCGCCTTCTAGCAATTTGGCCAAAATCGACAACCGACCATTAAAATAGGTGCTTGCCTTTTCGACGGCCTGAATATGCAGGATTACTTTTCGATTTATACGAAAGAAATCTTTGGGTAGCAGGATTTTTTCTAGTTGGTCCAACGTGTAGTCAATGATATAACGGCCTCCGGCGTTGGTTACTAAAAAAGAGATGCTGTCTTGGGTTTCAAAATGATGAATCTCATCGGCTTGAATTGTGGTAATGTTTTGCCCAGATTTGACCAAAAAACGAGTTTTGTATTGGTTGTTGAATTGCTGGTAGGCAAGGGTGATGGTTTCAAGCAAGTGCTTATTGCCAGATTGTCTTTGCTTCTTAAATTTTTCAATGGCAAACGTTAGCTCTTTCAACGAAATGGGCTTTAACAAATAATCAATGCTATTTTGTTTAAAAGCTTGAATGGCATAATTGTCATAGGCGGTTGTGAAAATAATGGGAATTTCGGGCTGGATGTGGGAAAAAATCTCGAAACTGTTGCCATCCGCCAAGTGAATGTCCAGAAAAAGCAAATCTGCCCGCAAGCCACTCTCAAATGCTTTTACGGTAGCGGCCACCGAATCCAAATATTGGATTACCTGAACAGCGGGGTCTATCTTCAACAGCAACAAATGCAAATGCTCTGCCGAAAGCTTTTCGTCTTCTACGATTACAACGTTCATGGCTTTAAAAGTAAAGGCAAAATTACGGTAAACGTTTTATCTGTACGGATGATTTCTATTTTTTCGTCGGTAAAAAACTGGTATCGTACTTGCATATTTTTTAGTCCTGTCTGTGAGCTTTTGGCTTTATCGCTTCGGGGCTGAATCGGATTTGTAATCAATAACCGATTTTTTTCGGTGTAAATCGTTACCTGCAACGGCTTGGCTTGTGAGGTTTCGTTGTGTTGAATGGTATTTTCGACCAACATTTGCAGACACATTGGGGGCAAATAGAGGCTTTTGTCAGGGGGAGAGATGTTGAGGGTAAACGTAATGCTGCTTCCAAAGCGTATTTTCAACAAATACATGTAATGTTCTAGAAAATCTAATTCTTCTTGTAGGCTGACCAACTCGGCATTTTTGCTGTCCAATACATACCGATACACTTTTGACAGTTCGTTGATAAAATCAACTGCTTTGTCTTGGTTTTGGTACACCAATGAACTCAATACGCTGAGATTATTGAACAAAAAGTGAGGATTAAGTTGGTTTTTTAGGTTTTCAAGTTGGGCGGTTGCGCTGGCAGTTTTATATTTTTCAATTTCTACCAAACTTTGGTTCCAAGCCCTAAAAAATTGACTTGAAATATAGCTCACCAAGCCCAAAAAAGTAATAATTATGGCTGGAACAAACATCTGCCTGATGGCTCTGTTGAACAAACGTATTTCACCGAATTTAATAAAATGAAGGAAGTTCATTAATAAAAATAGCGAAATAGCCGTAAAAATAAGGCTAACGATAAATTGACTGAATATTCTTTGTTTCGTATTACCCAACCAACTGTATCTTTTTTCTAATTGCCGGTCAATATAGGTATTGCCTTCCCAGAGTATCAAAACGATGAAGGGGATGATGAATAAGTCGGGTTCTAAAAAATCAATTAATCTAAAGAACAGTACTTTAAACAGGAGGGCTACCAAGACGGCAATACCGAATTTTTTTAGTACACGACTTATAGTTCTGTTCACGTTATTCTCCTTTCAGCGTTTTTATATCTTCCAATAGTTTTTGCATTTCCAAGCTCAGGGTTCCGTTGTAGATGCCTCTGATTCTCTTGTTTTTGTCTACCAAAATAAAGTGCTCAGTATGAAGAAACTCCGTGCTGTCTTTACTGAAACCAATGTCTTCTTCGGCAAAATATGATTTTCGGGCCAATTGATAAATAGCTGATTTACTTCCGGTTAAAAAGTGCCACTGTTTATTTTTGATTTGGTGTTTTTCAGTAAATTTTTTAAGTACAGCAGGCGTATCAATCCAGGGCGTGACCGAAAAAGAGAGCAGTACAATGTCATTCGTTGTGCTATCGCTGACAATTTTCATATTTTTCGTCATTACTGGACAGATACTTATACATGAAGTAAAAATGAAGTTGGCAACGTGGATTTTTCCTTCGATGTTTTTCTGGGAAATGAGGATACTGTCCTGATTTAAAAAAGAAAAATCGCTGATGCTATGCGGAATTTTTTCTTTTATTTCTGCTTCATTTTTGACAAAAAGGGGCGTAAAATCGGGGTCATTATAATAGGGTAATGCCGTAGTACCCGTGCCATTTTCAGTACAGCTGAGCAGGAGCATACTACTTAACAACAAAAATGCTGTCTGATACATTTTTACAGTTTTTAGTGCCCAATAACCCATATCTTTTTCCTTTAATGATGACATAATTGGCGCGTATTTTTCCATTATCATACCACATTTTTTGAGGCCCTTCCTCTTGTCCCTTCACATAAGTACCCAGATGATACAACTTCCCGTTTTGGCTCCATTCCTTCAATTCGCCCTCATAGGCATCGTTTACGGCCATAAATTCAAATCGTTTGGTGCCGTTTTGCCAATAAGAGACCTGTTTGCCGTGTTTTTGTCCGTTCAGGTAATTTCTTTCTTCCCATAACTGCTTGTTTGGATACCATTTTTTGCACAATCCACTCAGCTTGCCTTTGTAATAACCTTCCAAGGCGAGTGTATCATGGGTGGGAGAGAGTTCCACCAAAAAACCGTTGTAGGGTTGATTACCCACAAAAACAATGTCATTTTTTACTGAAATACTACCCGACGAGCGGAGAAGATAGATATTAGGGACGGTTTCTTCTGGCTTGCTGCAAGAGCAGGCCAGAAGAAACCAGAAAATTGTTTTGTACGATTTCATTTATTGCGTTATCGTTCCTGGCGTTCCGTAATAGCCGCTTCCATTCAGGTAAGGTGCGTCGGCGGTAAAATGATAGTGGTAGATACCGTTTGGATAATCGGCCGTAGGGTGCGTATGTCCGTGATAGGCATCCAGCATACTGCTGGTCACAGTTGTGCCATTTTCTTCTTGTGGCCCGTACACGGGAAAGCCGTCCAATAAAAAGCCCATCAGGCCCGATTTTGTGGATTTGACGGTGGTCAGATACAATGGTTCAACGTGATAATGGTACACGCCAGTGTTTTGGGGGTGTCCATAGTATTTATCAAAACTCGCAATCTCGCCCGTTAATGCTTGGTTGTTGGGTCCAGCATATTGATTAAACAACGCTACGCCATTAAGTGCAATCCCGATGGGCCCCAAGGGTGTGGCAGCGTGCGCCGCATCCACCTTGGGGTTCAGCGGAATTTTAATGGTAGCGTTATATTCAGCAATCGTATTCGGGTTCTTGGCAAAATTGACTCCGCTAAAGGTCTTCCCGCTGTAAGCTTCATACAACGCATTTCCTGCTGCATAGTAGGGGCTTTTATGGTCGGGTAAGTTTTTGGTTTTGATGGTGATGTAGGTGCCGTCGCTGGTAATGCTCGTGGCTCCGTAAATTTTTTTGTAAACGGCGGGCACTTCGGTAGAGACAGGAGTTGTGGTGTCGGTGTCGTCACTGTTGCAGCTAGCCAAACTCATTGTAATGAAAATTGCGAGCGCCAATTTGTTGATGGGTGTTTTTTTGAAATCCATAGTTGGTTTGGTTAAATAGTTGAATTTGAGGCCTCTAAGGCTGAAAATAGGGTAAAGCATAAAAGAGGTTTTTTTCATTATAGGTAGTGTTACTTCGGTTGTAAAACTAACGTTTAATGATGGCCTCAAAAAAGGAATTCCTTTGGGTTGTTGTAAAAGTAGGTTAAGTTGTTGAAATTTTTGGTCAAGCTATTATGCTCTTTTGTGATAGTAGCTCATTCTAGCTATAAATACCCTACCATGCCCGATTTCATTTCTTACCCAAAGTCAATGGATAGAGAATTTGCGGGCGGTAATTTTGGGCCATCATTCACAAAAAAGCAAAAAAATGGATACCAGAATACACCAAACATCCCCAAAAATGGCCCTCGTGGCGGGCTTCTCACTGATTGTAATGGCCCTTATTGCGGGATTTGCCTACGGGTACGGATTTGAAAATATCTACGTGGCCAACGATGGCCCCGCCACGCTGAAAAACCTGAACCAATCAACGACTCTGTTTCGGTGGGTACTGTTTTCGTTTGTCATTATTCTGATGCTGGATGTGGTGGTGGCTTGGGCGCTTTATATTTTCATGAAGCAGGTCGATGAAACGTTGTCGTTGCTTTCGGCGTGGTTGCGCTTGGTCTATGCCGCTTTGTTGGGTGTTGCGTTGTTGAATCTGGTGGGTATTTTACCCGAAGTAACGGGGCCTTCGCAAAGTGCGTCTTTGACGATGACCAGTTTTAGGGCTTTTTTGGCGATGTGGTCGTTGGGGTTAATTGTTTTTGGCGGCCATCTGTTTTTGTTGGGTTATTTGATGCTCCGGTCGGGTTTTATTTCCAAAATTCTCGGAATCTTAATGCTTGTGGCGTCGGTTTGTTACTTTTTTGCCAATATGGCGCAGCTTCTTTTGCCAAATTATGAGCATTACAAAGCCACGGTAGATGCAGTCTTGAGTGCGCCAATGGCCCTTGGAGAATTGGGCCTTGCGGGCTGGCTGGTGTGGAAAGGAAGGCGGAGAGGCTAACGTTATTTCTCTTTCAGGATTCGCTTTCTGATTCGGCTCAACGATTCGGGCGTAACCCCAATGTAGCCAGCGAGTTGGTGTTGCGGTACTCGTTGCAATAAATCAGGTCGATTTTCCAATAAATTCAGGTAGCGTTCTTCGGGCGAAGAAGCCATAAAATACGCCAGTGCATCTTGCGTTTTGCCAAAATCCTGCTCCATCATCTGGCGGGTAATTTCAATCAGCTTCGGAAATTTTTGATACATCTCCGTTTCTTTCGCGGGTTCTCCGATGAGTAGGATGGAATCTTCTACGCACGACAAATAACTTTCGGACTTGGCCTGGGTGGTGTAGCTCGTAAAAAAAACTGCGGCCTGCTCTTCCGTGTAAAATTGGGTGGTTTTTTCGATGCCATTCACCAGCCTAAACTGCCTTAAACAGCCTTTCAAAACAAAATAACATTCGTGGCAGATGTCTCCTTCGTTGACCAAAACGCTGCCTTTTTCATACAGCTTTACTTTCATATTGGCGGCAATCGCCTCAACTTCTTCTGAAGTAAGGGTTTGGAATTTAGAGAGATAGGTCGTTAGCTCGGTTCTCAATCGAGCGTCGATTTCTGGAATATTATTGCGGTTGTTCATAGGTTTATTGGCTGTTTGGTTGGAGAGAGAGGTAGAGTAGTAAGTTTCATAATGTCATCCAAATTAGGGGCTATTTGTGAATCTACAAAGAAACATTGGCCTATTTTTAGACGGGATTATTAACCACTAAAAACCAAATCGAAAAACCTCCATGCTCATTGGGGTTATTGGTATTTACCAGTAACACAGCGCCAATTTTTTAGGGGTAAACGAACTAACGTATACTAGGTAGCGTATTTATATTGATTTCTATTTTTTGGACAAAGAAGGTACATTAACAATCAAAAGGAGTACCATAAAAAGCAGGCTTTTTTGGGGCTATTGGAATTATTCCAAAAAGTCAAAAATAATAGACTGTCGGTTATATTTATAGTCTACATTGAATTAATTGCCCTTAATATCACTTAACTAAAATCATTGATAGGGCCATTTCGATCAGGAATGGACGGTAAAGTTAAAGGTATTCCAGAATGACGACGCTTACTGAAACACAGTTTGCAATGGCTGATCAGATTGTTAAAATCGTGGCTAAACATAATGGCAAATTGTATATTGGGCCATTGATTGAACAACTGACAGCCGTACAGCAGTGCAATAAAGAAGAAATAAAAAGAGTACTTAACCGATTGGCTGAGAATAGGATATGTGTCGTTTGTACCGACAGGGCAGAGGCCCATAAGTACGAAATCTGTATGACAGGCCGCGGAAATGAAGTTGTTAAATTGGGAAGCCTCTATGCGTGGCAATTTAGAAAAGAGAAGGAGAGTACAATAATGTTTAAATTTTTAAAAGACAAATTTGACGGTATAAGGGTATCACCCTCCTGTTTTGCACTGGTTCTTATATTGCTCGCGTTTGACCATATTCTTTTTGACTATCTGGAGGATAAGAAAAAGAGCAAAGAAATTCAGGTATTGTACCGAAAGATAGAATCTTTGGAGTCTTTGATGAAGCGCATTCCGCCCGCAGTTGCAGATAGTACCCAGCAGCAGATAAAAAAATAAGACCCAAATCCGTCTGAAACCATAATTGGGTCTTTGGTGCGCTTTGTTGGTGTTTTTTCACCAACAAAACCTGCGCCTTTATGGGTGTTTTTTTTACCAAAAAAAACAATCAAACGAGCATTTTAAGGATTTCCAATCCTTCGTCCCAACGGCCGTAACCTGAGTGGACGTTGATGTGGCCTGCGTCGCCGATGGAGACCAGTTTGCTTCCCCAAGATTCGGCAAAGAACTTATACCGCTCCATGGAGGTCCAGAGGTCGTTGGTACTTGCGACTACTACCGACGGAAAAGAGAGAGGAAGCAGTGGGATGGGTGCAAAACTTTGCAGTGACAAATCCATGTAGGGGTTGTCGATATCGGGAGGGGCCACAATCATGGCACCTTTGATTTTTTTTGGATGTTTGGCCGCCCAATGCGCCAAAGCAATGCCACCAAGGCTGTGCGTGATTAAGATGGTCTCGGAGGTGTCGAGGTCTTTCAGCGTTTTTTCAATTTCGCTCGTCCAGTCTTCGCAGGTTACACCCGTCCATCTTTTCTGATTTATTCGTCGGCAATTGCTCAATTGTTGTTCAAAATGAGTTTGCCAATGCTGGGCGGGAGAGTTTCCGTAGCCGGGCAGCGTAAAATACTGTATCATTTGTGCTGAGTATAATGGGTTGGTATATCTATTGCAATTTAGGGATAATTTTTGAGGTGTCGTTCAAGCTCGTTATTGGGTTTTATGGATTTATTGCCATTTTTATTTTTCAATTATACCGCCAATCGAACCGTAAATTCCGTTCCTTTTCCGGGTTCGCTTTTGCACAGAATGATACCACCGATTTCGTCCAAAATCCGTTTTACAATGCTTAGCCCCAAGCCCGTAGATAAGTTGCCAGCGGTGGCAGCTGAGGCCGTATTGTATTTTTCGAATAAATGGGGAAGGTGCTTGCTCTCGATGCCAATGCCCTCATCTTTGACGTGTACTAATACGGTATCGTCTTTTTTTTCGGCACTAACCCATACACGACCGTTTGGATTGGAATATTTGATGGCGTTGGAGACGAGGTTTTCGAGCACCCGCTGCACCAAGTGCGGGTCAGAGAGAAGATGCAAAGGCTGAGGGGCTGGCTCAAACAACAGTTGAATGTTTTTGGCGCGGGCCGCTTCCGCAAACTCGTTGAGCACCTCCTGCGTTAAGGTCTGCAAATCAAAGGTTTCGAGGCGAAGTGTGTGTTTGTTGGTTTCTGCTTTTTCAACGTTTAGCACGTCCTGTATCAAGTTCATACCCTGTTTGGCGCTTTTTTCAATGATTTGGACGGCTTCCAGGGCTTTGGTATTTGCGGCATCTATGTTCATTTTTAAGATAGAATTCCACGTGTTTATCACCAAAAACGGCGTACTCAAATCGTGAGATACAATGCTGATGAGCTGATTTTTTTCGCGGTTTAGGTCCGACAATCGGGTATTTTGACGCTCAATAAGTTCATTTTTTTCGTTCAACATTTTGTTCTTTTGCCGATTTTTGACCAGAAAATACCCAATCACGCCCGAAAACAGCAGCACGCCCAAAAAGCTGATTCCGAAGATGAGCCGTTGTTGCTGTTCCTGTTTCAGTTGCTGATTGAGGAGTTTGTTTTCCTGCTCCTTTTTCTCGGATTCGTACTGTTCTCTCAGTTGCGCAATGGATTTATTGGTCTCGGCGTTGATTAGTTCCTTTCCCAGACTATCGTAAATGGCGTAGTACTCATAGGCTTTTTTGTAGTCGCCAAAATACCGGTGTAGGTCGGCGAGAGAATTCATGGAGATGTGTTCTTTGGTTTTTGAACCGCTTTTTTTCGCAATCCTGAGGCACTCATTTACGTACCATTCGGCTTCTTTGCGCTGATTCAATTTGAGGTAAATTTCAGACATATTTCCGTAGTCATACCACAAGTCTTCGTCGGAGTGAATGGCCTTGTGAAAAGCAATATTTCTTTCGATGTAAGGCTTGGCCTGTGCGTATTTACCCTGTTTGATGAGCAGCGTGGCCAGATTGATGTACACATTGGCAATGCCGACCGAATCTTTGATGTTTTTTTTGATTTTAAGCGCTTGGGTATAGTAATAAAAAGCGCTGTCAAACTTGGATTCTTTGCGGTAAATCACGCCCAGATTGGTGTAATAAGTGGAGAGTCGCCGTGGATTTGCTTTCTCTTTTTGACCTTCAAGGATGCCTTTAAACAACAGAACTTTGGCTTTTTCGTTCTGCTCCGTACTGATATAAATATTAACAAGGTCGCCGATGGCTTGGTACTTTTCATCAAAAAATTGATTCTTTTCGGCTTCTTTCAAAAGCGTCAGGTACGACTTGACGGCGAGGTCGATTTTGCCGTCGTATTCATAGTAAAAACCCATAAAACGATGGTAATAAAGGGCTTCTTTTTTTAATCCGATGCTTTGGGCATCGGCCCGAATTTGTTCGGCCATCAGTTTGATGGAGTCCTTTTTTGATTCGTAGAAGGTCAGTGTCTTGTCAATTTTTGCCCGGATGGATGTTTCGGTAACTTGTCCAAAGACGGGCTTTAGGCAACCCCAAAAAAACAAAAGAAAAAATAACAACTGTTTCATAATCAGCGGAGTATGTAGTGTTGTTAATTGTCAATCAAATTATAGTTGATGGCGTATTTTACCAGACCTACGGTATTGCTCACCCCCAGTTTAATCATGATATTTTGCCGGTGCGTATCGACGGTACTTACGCTGATAAAGAGTTTTGCGGCAATTTGGGCGCTGCTGTATTCCTGACAGATGAGGGTTAAGATTTCTTTTTCGCGTTTGCTCAAAATAACGCCCGAGTTTTTGGTGATGTATCCATTTTGGTGAATGGATTGGTCTTTTGAAAAGTCAAGCTCAATGTTTTTGGCGTAGTAAGTTCCGCCGCCAGCTACCGTTCTAATGGCTTCAAAAACCTCCTCGTAGGTAGCATCCTTGAATAAATATCCCTGAAAGCCAAGTTTTTGGAGTCGATGAAACAGGCGTGAGCCGCGCAAGATGGTAAGGTAAATGACGGGTAATTGTGGGTGCGTCGCCCTGATTTTCGACAGCAAATCTTCGGGGTCGGAGTTGGGTAAATTTACATCCAGTACTAAAATGTCAATACAGGGTTTTGTGGCCAAAAAGTCGATGGTATCCTGGCCAGAGGTACAGGTTTTAACCACCTCAAAATCATGCTGTGTTTCGATGATAGCGGCCAATCCGCGTAGCAATAATTCGTGGTCATCTACTAGGCAGAGCTTAATCATAGCGGCTTCTTTGAGTCACTTTTTACTTCTTTTTTGCTATTAAAATTAGAAAATGACTCGCGCATCTACAAACAATCGGCGGGCCGAAAGCTTTAATTGACCCGAAAATTTACTTAACGGTTCTGATTCACTAGAATATACTGTTTAGTCAACCCTCTCGGGTGTTATTATCCCTATTTACACGATGTTTTGGCATGGATATAAATCTGAAATTTGCCAACAGAAAATTTCTGCGGACTTCATTCTATGTTTGATAATCTCCCTAATCATATCTTACTGAAACCATGAAAAAGCGCTTTTTGTCATTCGTTTTATTATTGACTGCCTTGGCTTCTTGTTCTAAAAAAGAAAACGTCAGTCCTTTCTTTTTCTCGTGCATGATAGAAGGTAATAAATATGCCATTGAAAATGAAATAGGGGCTTATGCCGTGGTTTTTAGCAATACGTCCAATACTATCTATGGTACTGAGTTAGAAAATGCCAAAACCGCTACGCCTCGTACCATGTACATCACTTTGGAGTCTACTAAGGGCGTAGGGGTACACCAATGTAACGGCAAAAACTCTATCTTTTTTGAAGATACCGACAAAGTGGTGTACCGAACCAATTTTAACAATGGTTCGGGCCAAATCGAAATCACCGAGAAAACCGCCGAAGTTATTAAGGGAAAATTTTCGGGCATCGCCAAATCATTTACTAATCCCATAAAGACCATCAATATCACCAGCGGAGAGTTTTCTGTGCGGTTTCGATAACAGACGCTTCTTTTTCCATCTTTTACCTCAACTCTTAAAATCATGCAAAAGCTATTCATTCTTTCTATTTGTAGTTTTATTGCCTCTAACTTGTTAGCACAGAGTGTGTTGATTACGCCCAGCAAAATGGAGTCAAAGCAAAACTCGCCCGGTGATAATCTCATTTTACAGGGCACTAATGCCCCCAATATCTTTGCAAAACGGCACAATGGTACGCTTACGTTGCCCACGGCGGTTCTTTCGGGCGATAATATTTTTATTCTTCAAGGTGCGGGGTACAACGGAACTACATTTACGCAAGCAAAAGGAGCTATTCGGTTTGAGGCTACCCAAAATTGGACTACCACCCAAAACGGAACAAGGATGGTGTTTTTGACGACTGAGAATGGAAGCACCGTACAAACGGCCCGTATGACAATCAATCATGACGGAAATGTAGGAGTGGGAACTGAAATACCGCAGGCAAATTTTGAAGTGGCGGGCAACGCTGGTATGGGCGTACGAACCTACGGGGCTGGTAATACTTATAACTCCCACATCTACGGAAGCCATGCAGGCGGCACTGAGAGTGCCCCTACGGCCTCGACCAACGACCAAATTTTGGCCCGTTTTGAAGGGCTTGGCCACAATGGTAGTTATTTTGAAGAAGGAGCCCGCATGGAAATCCGCTCCAAGGAGACCTGGGCAAGTGCCGAAAATGGGGCCGAAATCAACTTTTATACTACGCCCATCAACAACGACATTCCCCTCAAACGGATGACCATTGCTGAGAATGGAAATATCGGAATCAATACCAGTACGCCGACTTATCCGCTGGAAGTGTTGGCAACGACCGATGATGGAATTGCCGTGAAACGCTTCGGCGACGCTCCCGCATTTTTTGGGGTATCGGCAGGCGGAAATATAAATACTCCGGGGCCTTCGTTGAATGGCCATATTCTGGCCCGCTTTGGGGCGCGAGGCTACGACGGAAACAATTTTACCAACGCCAAAGCGCGTATTGAGATGCGAACCACCGCCGACTGGAGCCCAACCAGCACGGGTGCCGCCATTGATTTCATAACAACCACGGCCGCAGGTACTACGCCTCTGGTAAATATGACCCTTTCGGGGCCGGGTAATTTGGGTGTGGGACGACTGCCTACGCTTAGCTATCGACTTGAAGTAGAGGGAAATGCCTATAAAACCGTGGGCGGTGGTAACTGGGACTCGCCCTCCGACCGCCGTTTGAAGAAAGATATTACTTACCTCAACAGTCAGGAAATACTCCAAAAAGTGCTGCAATTGAAGGGTGCAAATTACCGTTGGATTGACGAAAAAAAGGGCAAAGACCTGCAATTTGGCTTCATTGCGCAAGAGTTGAGAGAGGTGTTCCCGACCAAAGTTCAACAACATGCCGATGGATATTTGTCGGCTACTTACGGTGATTTTGACCCGATGCTGGTCGAATCCATAAAAGCGCTCAAGGCGTTGATTGATGAACAGCGGGAAATGATTGCGGAGCAACGGGTAGAAATTGACCAATTAAAAACGGTTGTTTCGGCCAAGAATGACGTGTCCAATCAATCAAGCAGAACCAAAGAGTAATGACCATGATTCTCTTTACATTAACTACCTTTGAGGCGGGTCAATACGTTGATTTTGAGAAGGTTGTTTGCATTACGGGTGACGGAAATTATTCCTGTATCCATTTGACCGACGGACAGCGATTGTTGGTGTCGAAGTGTTTGGAACAACTCGAACCGCGACTGCCGCACCGTCAATTTCTCCGAATTCATAAGCGTTACCTCATCAACCTGCGATTTGTGGAAAGTATCTTTCCGAAACAAATTAAGCTGACCGACGGAAAAGTCTACGCCGTGGCCCGTCGGCGGTGGCCGAGTGTCAATTCTTATTTTAAACAGAAAATACGACGCTAAAAAAAGCTGCCTCTACCCACCAAATGTTTGGCGGATAGAGGCAGTTATCTGCTCTCCAGAATTGTGAAGTTATTTTTGGGGGGCAGAAGCGTGGGAATTTACCATCGGCTCTACTTCTAACTCTGAGCCAGGCGTATCTTTTGTTTTACGTTTGAAAACCGCTTTTACCACAAAATAGATAATCAAAGCCGACAGAACACCCGTCAGGAAGTCGGTCAGCGGAACCATAAAGGCCGTGTAGGTCATCATGGCAAACTCAAACTTACCCTGATGTTTGATTTCGCGGATTTCGGAAGGTTTGATCATGTTGCTTGCCACCCAAACCAAGATACCCCCGATACAAGCCATCGGAATCAGTTCGAGGTATTGGGCCAAATTGTAGGCCATTGCCAATTTTAAAGCTGCTTTGAAGTAACCTGCCAACGGTGTTTGGGCACCTGCCTTGATGCTCGTAGCGGTGCGGGCCAACGCTCCAGTACAAGGGAACCCCTGAACCAACGGCGTAAGGATTTGCACCATTCCCTGTCCAAAAAACTCTTTGTCGGGGTTAAAGGGCGTTCTTTGGTTGTTGGCCAATTTGTCGGCCATGGATGAGCACAGAATACTCTCGACGCCCGACACAAACACGATGGCACACACAAAATAGATAATATCAATAACAACGCTGCCGTTCAGTGCGGGTAGCATGGGCGGCGTAAAAACGAAGAAATTGTTGGGGATAGAGCCGTAAAGGTCTTTGACCAAAATGATGTTTTTATCGGCCAGAAAGGTGGCCGAAAGCAGCGTAGCCAGTCCCATCGCAATGACAGGCCCGGGAATGAAAACCGAAATTCGGAGTAAAGTTTTGGTTAAAGCGAAAGTCATCAACCCCAAAAAAATCGACCAGCCGTTGATTTTGTCGATGTTCCCAAACGCCGTAGTCAGGTTATGAATCAAGCCGCCTTTGATGTCTTCGTCTTGTCCCAATAAATCCTTGAAGGATTCAATGCCCAGAATATCTTCGACGTTGGTGAGAGCAATAGCCACCGCGATACCGATGGTAAAGCCCACAATGATGGAATTGGGAACGAGCTTGGCGTAGCGTCCAAAACCATAAATACCCATCACAATGAGTATAACGCCAGAAATCATCGAAACCAAAATCAAAAACCCGTGGGCCGTTTCAAAATCGCCACCATTGGCGGGGCCATATTTGGTAATCAAGCCCGCAATGACGGGAATGAACGCGGCTGTAGGCCCGTAGACTTGGTATTTGGAGCCGCCGAAAGTACGTCCTACCACGCAGGCCAACGCGCCCGCAATGATGCCGTGCTCGGGGCGCATTCCCATTGCCATCGCAAAGCCCATCGCCATCGGAATGGCCGTCATGGCCACAATCAATCCCGCGCTAAAATCCCGATAAACGGTTTTGGCCCAGTTGTCTTTTGTCAGGTCTTCCCAGCGGGAATCAAACAAGGTGAAGAAGAGCTTCAGGCGGCCAGCGGGCGTGGTCGGAAATAATTTCTTGTTCATTTCATTTTAAATAAAAAGTGCAATTAATTGTTCTTGTTCTGTTTGCTTGTAATCGGTGCCCCAGTTTATTTCAGTGACGGGAACCTTGGCTTTTTTCAGGATGGGTAAGGGGTTAAATCCATTTTTTGCGGGTTTTAATTGATAGGTTTTAGGAAGGTAGATTTCATTGATTTTGTTGGCGTCCAAGTAGTTATTCAAATAGCCATTGGTGTTCATGGTCAATAACTCAATCGAAATATCCAATAGCTTGCCTTCAAAGCGATTTTTAATGATTTCGAGGGCTTCTTTAAACTCATTGGTGACGAGCGCTTTTATTCTATTTTCTGAAGAATAGAATAATAATTCCGTGATTGAATTGTCGGGGTATTCGGCATAAATAAGCACCACCCGGGTGGGTTGGTCGATATGCGATGCCAAAGCGAGTTTCAAAGTGTTGAGCGATGCAACACAAAAATCGGTAGGGATTAAAATAGTTTTTGTTGCCATGCCTTGCGTTAGGTTATGGACACAAAACTATTTTGGCGTTATTAAGAGCCTCTAAGAATGAGATTAGAAATTGATAAGAAAGGAATTATTTTGCCGACTAAGCCAGTGGGACAAGGCAAAACACCGCCTCGCAGCATAGGGTAAGTAAAAGGAATAACGCACAGAAACGGCCTTTGCTTGCTTTAGTTGACTTAAACACCAACAATGGCTTAAAGCACTTTGGGTGGTGTCTGAGCAGGAGGAGGTAGTCTAACAGTTTAGCGGCTAACCGAAGGGGGCGATTACGAAACAGTTCACTATTAATACACAATACACCATCCCGCTAGCTAGCGGGATGGACGCGAGGCAGAATGTTCAATTAACCAATGAACCCGCTTTTTTGCCAAATGCCGTTTATGGGCAGGTTTTCTTGTTTTGGCAGGGCAAAGAACAATCATTGCTTGATAGCATAGCCCAGATAAAATATATTCATATCATTGCTCTCTTTCAATTGAAAGTTTTTGCCAAGTTCAGCGTAGCCCCATTCTCCTTTTACTCTTTTTCTTAAATAACCCAACATTTTTGGAATGGAAACACTTGGTGATGTTCCTTTATGTTCTTTCCAATCCAGTTTATTTTGGGCAAGAAGTGTTTTTAGTTCTTCGGGCTTAATAAACATATCCCAGTTATGAATATTGGGTGGCATAAACGCCCAACGTTTCCATTCCTGCCAAATTTTAATAGCGACCAATTTGCTAATAAAAGTTCTATTCAGCGTATCATAATAAAATACACCGTTTGGTTTTAATACCCTGGAAATTTCTGAAATTGTTTTGGGCAAATCCATGACGTGTTCCAACACATCGCAACATACTACACAATCAAATGATTGGTCAGGATAAGGAAGGTTTTCGCTAAATCCTTTGTCGTATTTAATGGTTAAACCACTAAGGCGTGCGTGGTTGATGGCTGTATTTAATGATTGTTCGGCAGGCTCAATCCCAGTGGTAGTGAACCCCAGTTTAGCAACTTCTTCTGTAAGTATCCCGCCACCTGAACCAACTTCTAACGCTGTTTTGCCCTGCGGGTCTATAGCAAGTTTGTGGAGTACTTTCTTAAAATAGCCAACTCTGCAAGGGTTAAGACTTGTTTTCAGAAGGTGTAACATTGAATCTGGTTGCCACCAAATATCACCTTCCCCTTTGTAATAATCGTTGTCTATTTTTGCATAGACTTCTTGTGTTACTTTTTCCATTTCATTTCTTGTTTTGCTTTTTCCTATTTGTAAGGCTATTCGGTTTCGCCCTTGTTTTTACAAAAAAACTACTTAAAGAAATGAAAGTCATTCGCCTATGCTAATAAATTACTTTTTTACTGCTTCTGATGCGGCTAAGTGATGATGGCAAAATGCCGAGGTACGCTGCAATGAGATATTGTGGTACCCTTTGGAGCAAGTCGGGCATATTTGTCAATATTTGACTATATCGCGCCTCAGCATCCTTTGAAACCAACTCGGAAACCTGAGAATACAGATTCTTGGTACACTGAGAATAAAGAAGCTGTGAGTATACCGAAATTTTTGGACTCTTAATACAAGCCAGTTCCCAATCTTCTTTTGATAGAAACCAGAGTGAGCTAGCTTCAAATGTTTCAACGGTCAATTGCGCTTTATTGCCAGAAATAAAACTTTCCATATCAGAAATCCACTCGTTTTCCCTCGCAAATGTAATGACTCTGATTTGTCCGTCATCCAGCGTCTTATAGTTATAAGCAAGACCCTTCTCCACAAAAAAAAGTTTGTTGTTAAAGTCTCCTTCAGCGACCAAGATCTGCTTTCTCATGGTTGTAATACGTTTGAAGCATGGTCGAATGCTTTCAAATTCTGCTTTGGTCATACTTCCTACCTTATTGTTGATATCTTGGTAAAGTCCGTCTAATTCCATAAAGTGTAAGATTGAATTTTATTGCCATCAAATATCACCTTCTCCTTTGTAATAATCGTTGTCTATTTTTGCATAGACTTCTTGTGTTACTTTTCCTTGAATTTCTTGTTTTGCTTTTTCCTACTCGTAAGGTTTTTCGGTTTTGCTCCGTTTTTGAGTGGCCGCTGGTCTGCACTTTCATCTTGTCAGTTTGAGTAAGCTATGACATTTTATTATAATGCTTCCATTAAACAAAGTTACTTAAAAGCGGCAATTTAAAACTACAAATGAGAAGCTACTTTGGCACTCACCGTGTTACAAACACTCTATTTATTTTGCGTTCGCAGTCTCCCTACGGAAGACAACGAACAACAGGGGGTATTTTTGTCTTCAATTATTTTTTAGGACTATAGTATTTTTCCTCTAGAAGGTTTGCCGCTCCACAGTCGCACCTTACATAGTTTGTATTGCTAATATTCTTATAGTGAGCAAAAGATTTACACGAAGTGCAAAATATAATTTCTTCAATTTCAACCCACTTTTTAAAAATTGCTTCAATCTCTTCTGAAGTAAACTGAGTTGCTTCATTTTTCCAATGCACACAATAGTTTCTGAATATTGTTCCCGTTTCAAAGTCGTCAAGTAGTTCAAATAATTTGTGTTGTTTATTGGGAAGTTTTATTTTATCTCTAAATCTTTTTGCAAGTGGGTTGTAGTAATCTGAAAGTGTATAAATATTTTCTACTCTGTAAGGAATTGGTGTTTCCATATTTTGACAAAGAATGCCAAAAGTCCATTCTAAATATTTACCTAAAGTTTGACCAGCAGTTATAGGATTGTCCTCATCTATATGTGCCTGAATTTCTTCTAAATAGTTTTTTGATGGTTTAAATTTAGGTCCAGTTGAATAATCCCACGAGGTGAATTTATAGCGTTGCCACTCAGGAAATTTTCTTTGTACAGTATCAAAGAAAATTTGGTCGTGGGTAATCATTAGAACTTGAAAGTCACTGAATTTGGTGGCAATTAGCTTGGCGACTCTTGGTCTTTTAAAACTGTCAAAACTATTTACAACATCGTCTAAAATAAAAAACTTGAAATCTTTGTTAAAACGTTTTACTGCTGCCAAAAAAAACGCTAGACCAAAACTGTTTACCTGACTTTCGCTTAGAAATTTGAAGGCAGGTGTAATTTTCTCAGATGCGAATTCAATCTCTAATTCAACAGCTTTATCTTTCCCAGTAATAAGTTTTAATGCAGGATTTTTAATGTCAGGATTGGAGTTTTCAAGAACATTAAAATAATCAACTACATCAGCGGAAATAACTGTGAAAGTATTTTGAATTTCTGTCTGAATATAAGAGGTGAGTGAATTGAAGAAAGTTTGAAGATTGTCTGTGATGTTTTTCAAATAAGTTACTTTCTCTTTGTTGATTGAATGACTTTTGAAATTGTCAATGATGTTTGAAAGATTTGTGTAATCCTGTGCTAAATTTTTTGTCTTTTCATCTTTTGACAAAGCAGCAATTTTATCGGCTACGAGCGTTTTACTTGCTACTTCCTTGGAAATGATTGTGTCAATTTTTGCAATCGCTTCGTCATTACTGATTGATAGAGTTGCTAAATCTTTAAGCTGTTTTTTAAGTGTTGCATTTAAAGTTGGAAGTGTAGAAGCGATTGTTTTTAAATCATCAAAGAAACTTTGAAATGCTAACAAAACAACGGCACTGCTCTCTGCTTCAATAGCTGCTATCTTTCTTAAAATTACTTCAAACTGTTTTTCTACTAATGATTTTTTTGCATCAAATTCAGTTTTCTTCTTATTCAGTGCTGCTAAAGAATTGTGCTTGGCTGTCACGTGCTGCAACAAATCGCCATCAAATGCTTCATCGCAAACTGGACACTTTGATTTGTCTTCCAATTTGGAAATTACTTCAATGCTTTGTTCGTAAAGGGAAGAAAGAATGAGTTGTTTTACACTTTCCTCATTTTGCTTCAAATCAGTAAATAGTTCTTCAAGTGCCGTGCAGTTTACTTTTGCAGTTGTAATTAGATAAAACTGGTTTTGTCTTAATTGAAACGCTTTCCACTCTGTAAGTTCTTTTGCTACAGGATTTTCTTGTATTATTTTTTGTAAAGCAGCCTTTACATTTTCTGCCTGTTTGAAAGTAGTGATTGCCGAGATTTTATGTTTTGAGGCAATTGTGTTGATGAACTTAACAACTGTAGCTTCGTCAACCGTTGTCAATCCAGTTATTGAATTTATGGCATTGCTGCTTGCCTCAAAGTCTTTTTGCAGTTTTTGTAAATTACTTAATTGCTTATTAAGACTTGTTTGTAATGTATCTTGTAGCAATGAAAATTTTTCGAGTCCAAAATATTTTGCGATGTATTCGTATCTCGCTGCTTTGCGCTTATTACAAATGAAATCATTAAGGTCTGTGTATCGTAAGTAATTTGGATATGAGCTTAATGCTCTGAATTCATTGTATTCTCCTGTTGTGGTTGGAGTGGTTATTTTCTTGGAATTGAATGTAGCAGTCGCATTATTTATTGAAGTGTGTTGGAAGTCAACGGATATGTAGCTATTAATTCCTCCGGATGCTTTGTGTGGCAAATCAGTTAGTAATACCCCTTCTCTGCTCAAATTTTCAATGTAAAATTTATGAAGCCATTCCCAAGCATCGACCATTGAACTTTTACCTGTTCCATTTCTACCATAAATCAATGCCGAAGTTGTCTTGCTACCTTTGACAAAATCAATAGAAACAGGCAACCTAAGTCCCCTGAAATTTTCAACAGTAATTTTCTTAATTTTCAACATCTTCTCTAAATGTTTTTATAACCTCTTCTTCTTTTCTCTGCAAACCTATTGCAACAGCATTCTCGAACTTTGAGGTGTTAAAACCAGTGTCTGAAATAAATCCCTCTAGTTTTACAACAAAATCGTTCAATTCTGGCTTATCGATTTTGAATCCAGCTATCCAATCTTTAAGTTCTGGCATATTTAAAGTTTATTTGTGTCTAGTTCTTGTTTGGTGTGTTGTCATTAGCCTATAACGGAGGGCAAACGGGTGCAGTGTGTTGGCAAAGCCAATCATATTTCACCCATTTGCCTATTGGCCGAAGTTGATTTTTTTGAGTCTTTCAAGTGATTGTAGAACTTTGAGGCTTTTTATCCTCAATAAAGACAAACATTCACCTTTTATACGTCAATCTCATAAAATAGTTATCAAACGGTATCTGAAGCGTTCGGAATGGGATACTATAAGGCCAAATAAGGCAATGGAAGGGCGTCGCAACCACAAAAGGAGGGCTAATTTATATTTGCCCGTTTTAGGGGTAAGGCGTGGTGGGTGGGAACTGAATCAGCGGGAGTTTTATCTGCACCTTGGTGCCCGCATTGAGGGCTGAACTAACCAGAAGCTCGCCCTTGTGAAGGTTAATCACGTTGCGCGTCAGCGGGAGGCCTATGCCGTAGCCCTCATACAGTTTGGTGTTGGAAGCCCTGAAAAAAGGGTCGTAAATGTAGGCCATTTCAGCTTCGGGAATACCGATGCCTAGGTCTTCAATAATGATGACAACCTGCGTGTTGCTGGAAGCGATATGGACCGTTACGGGGCTGTTGTTTGAGTACTTGCAGGCATTGTTGAGGAGATTGGCAAAGGCGAGGTGCAACAGTTGTTTATTGCCTTTTACTTTTAGCTTTTTGGGGTCTTCGGGCAGCAGATTCAGGTCAACAAATATTTTATTGTCGGGGTTAAGCTTGTCAATCAGCCCCTTCGTTTCCCAGATAATTTCGTCGATGCGCAGCATTTCAAAGACGATGGTCTTCCCTTTATAGCCCGTTTGGGCCAGAAAAAGCAACGATTTGGTGATTTGGTCGAGCCGTTCGGCCTGTTGGAGAATACTATTCAGGGATTGCTCGTACTCTTGCGGAGTTCTGACTTTGAGCAAGGCAACATCGGCCTCGCCGATGATGGTCGTCAGGGGAGTGCCTAGCTCGTGAGAGGCATTGCTGATAAAATTCTTTTGGGTTTCAAAGGCCGTTTCAATGCGACTCAACAAGTCGTTAAAAGTGTTAATCAGTTCGCTGATTTCGTTGTTGTTGACGCTGTTGTTTTCGAGGCGAAGGTGGATATTTTCGGTGCTGATTTGTTTTACGTTGTCCGTAATTTCTTTAATGGGTTTGAAAATGTGTTTTGAAAAATAGACCGAAAGCGATAGCACAATCAACACCAACAACACAATGCTCCCAAAGAGCATATTTCTTAAAAAAATGAGGTGGTGGGTGACGTAGTAATTTTCGGCCGATACAATCACAAGGTGTTGATTGTTGTCGTTTTGAATTTTACTGCCTGCAAAAAAAAAGCTTCCATCTTTCTCTTTTGCCCTACCTTCTTTCAATAGTGTTTCTAAAAAAGTCTTTGGTAATTTATGTTTTTTAGATAGCGAATCAAGTGTAAGTTGGGGCGTTATTTTAATGATATATTCTTTCTCTTTTTCGAGTTTTTCGAGGTGCTGATTTTTTATTGATTTTAGATAGGCCGCATCAAGGGTGTCGCTATTGAAGTTATATTTGGCCGAAATGCGCACCCGAGTTTCGAGCCTTTTATAAAAATCTACGTACGAGTAGTTATTCAAAAAATAGTAAATAATGGTACTAAATAAAATAACAATGGATATACAAAGTATGCCCAATAATAATGCTATTTTAGTCTGTGTTTTCATTTTTCTTTTAGAATATACCCCATCCCAACCACCGTATGAATCAACTCATTTTCGGGGTCAATTTTTTTGCGTAGATAATTAATATAAACATCCACTACATTGGTGCCCAAATTAAAATTAATATCCCAAGCACTTTCCAATATATCTATTCTTGAAAGAACTTTTCCCTTATTTTTTATTAAAACCAATAATAAGCGGTATTCGGTGGCGGTCAATGAAATGACGTTGCCGTTTTTGGCGACTGTTTTGGCATCATCGTTGACCATTAAGTCACCAATGAGGTATACATTTTTAGATTTTTCTTCTTTATTTTCTTCTTTTTGAGAGGAGCGTCGCAAAAGCGCGTTAATTCGAGCGTGTAGCTCAATGAATTTAAAAGGCTTAATGAGGTAATCATCGGCCCCGATGTTTAGTCCGAGGGCGATGTTTTCGGAAGTGCCCAATGCCGACAGAAAAAGGACGGGAGATTTAATATTTCTGATTCTCAGTTCTTTACATACTTCAAGGCCGTTTTTGTCGGGCAACATAATGTCCAGAATAAAAAGATCGAACGAAGATTCTAGGGCCATATTGATGGCGGTATTGCCGTCAAAAGCGACCGATACTTCATAATTCCCTTCTGTCAATCCTTTTTTTATAAAGTCAACTACGCTTGTTTCATCTTCTACCAGCAGTATTTTTTTCATGCACTCTTCGGCTTTACTGTTTATGGAATACTGAATTTTATGGGGCTTTGTTCAAGCCAATTTTGGCAAAGTAACGAAGAAAAAGGACGTTTAGAACGTTGAATCATCGTTTAGATGAGATAAGCCACCGTATTTACTTGGCACTCCCCGAAGGATAAAGCAGTCGAAATGCGTTAAAAATGGCTTGGTGGGTGATGGTGGCGTGGTCTTCCTGCGGCAAATAATCAAAATGAACCGTAACGTTTTTGCTTTTCGTGGTTTTGAGTCGTTCTACCAGCAGGTTTGCGTCCACTTCCATTACGTGCGGGATGTCGGTCGGGGCAAGTCCTTCTTTCCCGACCCCGATGTAAACGTCCGTTTTGGACTGGAAAGATTCTTCAAAAAGGGGAGAAGGTAGTTTTAGCAACGAGGCATTGTCCCACCACAAACTCGGGCTAATGATGATGTATTTGGTAAAAAGAGTGGTTTTTTTGAGCAAAATTTCGGTGGCCAAAAGCCCGCCCAGCGATTGCCCAATGAGTGTTTTTGAGTTGGTGGTTTTATAGGTACGCTCGATGTATGGCTGCAACTCTTTTTCCAGAAAGGCAATGAATCTTTCGGATTTTCCTGCGGTTTTATTGCGCTTTTGGTCGGATTCAATGCTCGTTGGGTAGGTGAAATCCCGCCTGCGGTCGGTATTGGCGATACCCACGACGATGGATTTGGGAATGCGGTTGATCCACGAAAAAGTATTGAATTGTACCAACCCGACGACGTGTATAAAATCTTCGTCGGCCGAGCCATCTAGGAGATAAATAACGGGGTATTTGATGGTGTCGTTTTTGGTGTAACCCTCGGGAAGGTAAATGTTGAGGATTCTTTTTTCCGCCAGTTGCTCCGATGCTATTTCATCAATCAGACCAAGTACAAAGGGCTTGGGAGGACTTGACTGAGCAAAAGACAGTGTAATACAGAACATTAGCGAGAATATCGACAAGGCTGCTTTCATAAAAGTTGTGAAAAGAAAAGGCTTACGGATGGTTTTTAACGGTCCAGTATTTACATTATTTCTCATCCTTATTCAGCCAAATTACCTTTTGTTCTGGTTGGTGAGATTGCCCGACGATGTCTCGGTATAAATCGGGTCGTCTTGCTTTGATGTAGCGGTGGCCGCCTGCCTGTGTCAATTTTTCGGGAACGAGCGTGGCGCAGACAAAACTATCGTCGAACGAACGGCATTCGGCAATAATATCTCCAAAGGGGTCAATAATCATCGAACAGCCGTTTTTCAATTGGTCGTCGTCCATGCCAATTGGGTTTGAAAAAATGGCGTAGATGGCATTGTCGTAGGCGCGGGCTGGGAGCCATTTCAGGAGCCACTCACGTCCTTTCAAACCGTCAAATTCGGCCCTTAACGAAGTGGGGTCATTCTCGCGATTTTCCCACAATTTTGGATCCACAAAACCTGCGCCTGGCCGGGTAGAAGGAGTACACATCGTGACGTGAGGCATGAAAATAATATCGGCCCCCAACAACTTTGTGGCTCTTACGTTTTCGATGATATTGTTGTCATAACAAATCAAAATGCCGCATTTCCAGCCCTGAATTTCGAACACGCAATACTGGTCGCCGGGCGTTAAATGCGGATTGATGAACGGGTGCAATTTTCGGTATTTGGCCACCAATCCGTTTTTGTCTACGCACACGTAGGCTTTGAACAGACGGTCATGTTCATCTTTTTCAAAAAGCCCCGCCAGTATTACAATGTTATGGGCTTTTGCGGTTTCGGTAAGTTTTAAAATGCTTTCCCCGGCAGGAATAAATTCCGCCAAATCAAACATTTGCTCTTTGGAAAGATGCCGTGCAAACGTATAACCCGTAATTGAGCATTCATGAAAAGCAATGACGTTGGCGCCTTCTGCCGCCGCTTTTTGGGATAGCTTTTCAATGACTGATAAATTATATGATTTGTCGCCGCTTTTATGCTCAAACTGAGCCGTCGCTATTTTTAATTTATTCATGGAATGCTGAGAATTGATTGCCAAGCGGGCATTGGTAAATGATGATTTACTGTTTACCGCGATGTGTTTTTATTCTTTATACGGACCTAGAAATTTATCACCATTGAAATGCACTAAATGATCTGGATTATCCGCTATCCACACTTCTGTTTCCCAGGCTATTTCACTTATAAATTGACGAAACTTTTGGCGGTTTAAAAAAGCTGTTACGTAAATAATGTCAGCTGTACAGTCTTTTGTCAACTTTTGTAACTGTAGAAGACGAATTTCACTAATTGGCCCTGAAGAATGAACGGCTTCAATTAGATATAACCAATTCTTTTTCTTGGAATAGGCGATTACATCGGGCAATTCATCATGTGAAATTTCAAAAAAGTTTAAATGTTCTAGTTTTTCCTTTTCCAAATACAAATATTTATCAGACGTATCGCCAATGTAGAGGACTTCTGCACCATATCCGTATCTGGGCAGAAAACTTTCAATAATGGCTTTTTGCAAATCATTATGTTCTCCAACGGAAAATGAAAGATGCCCACCTGATGGAAGGGTAATGTCTACTTTTGAAATTGTCCTTTCTCTTTTTAATTTTTGGCTAAGTGGTTCAATCTCTTTTAGTCTTTCAGCAACACTTTCCGCCCAATTCGCAGATCCAAAGTTTCTTACAAGTTCTGCATACGTAGGATTTAGTGAATATCCACGAGTTGAATCATTTGTAGCAGAATTTGGACTTGATTGCAAAACTATCTCGGCAATTGTCAATAGCTTTAAATCTTTTCTTCTTATGTCATCATAAGATCCTAGACTGATGTTTTCATTAAAATGCTCGTTCACAAAAGTGATTATTTCCCTGGTTTTTATCGAATAGCCACTGTTCAGATCTTTGGCATTCTTAAAATCCGCAATCATTTTAATATTGCTACTTGCCAAAAATACGATTGCTGTTCTTTCTAATCTTCGGGGAGTTGTTTCTAATGGTATTCCAAAACAATCAAGAATGTAAAGTGCCGTATTAATCAGTTCCTGAATTTCGATGGGTTTTTCTTTGAATGTTTTTGATTCTTCGGGACTGATATATTGCTTCATTTTAAAACAATTGAAGTTGTTGATTTTCGGTGTATAGGTATTGACTAACGTTTTTTTGCACCAGATAATTTTTTATGTTTTTGGCCAGATGAAATGCGAAATACGGGGCGACCGCATTGCCAATTTGATTATATTGGTTTGTTTCAGTTCCTGAAAAGCCAAACCAATCGGGAAAACTTTGCAGCCTTGCCGCTTCCCGAACTGTAATTCGTCTTCGTCTTCCGTCACTTAATCTTACTCGGTGCATATCTCCAGTGGCTCCGGCCAAATTTCGGCAGGTCAATGTTCGCGCAGGTCGGTCTAAATATAAATCGCGTGGATTAATGCATTTTGAAGCCTTTTCATAGTTAGCGACATACCTATCCATAGATTCGGTGAAAAATTTTGACTCCTGATCAAATTGGAAAGCAAGCTCACCTAAGGCTTGTCCAGCGGTGATTATACGATTTGCTTTGCTTGGCAAGTTGATTTTGTTTTTAGAGCCAATGACAATGACTCGTTCTCGATTTTGGGGCACTTCATAGTTTACGGCATTGAGCAAAGCATAATTAATGTAATACCCTAGTTTTTCCAGTTCTTCAATCACTTCTTTTAAGTACCACTTATTTTTATAAAGCATTCCCCGTACATTTTCAAATAGAAGTACTTCGGGATTTAATTGTCGGATGGCGGATAGGAAGATAGGGAAACCGTCTCGTGAATCTTTAAGACCAAGTTGCTTGCCACCCACACTGAACGGTTGGCAAGGCGGGCCTCCTATCACAATATCTGCTCTAGGATAGGTTGAGTCCGTGGTCAATTTTTCATTTATACATGCTCCAATTAGATTTTGATTATAGGTTTCGCACGCGTTTGCATCCATTTCATAACCTATTGTTTTAAATCCATTTGCTTCAAAACCAAGGGAAAGCCCTCCACAACCAGCAAAAAGATCAACCACTGTTTTGTTCAAATCAGGATCAACCCAAGGCTTTAATTTTACATTTATTTCTTCCCAATATTCCATGTAGTAAAGTTACAAGTTTCTTTTATTTCTGTTACAATGAATAACGCTGAGATTATAGGTTGTCTTTTTGAACTGCTTGTCTAGTTGTTAATCCTCCTGTTTTTATATCTTCAACAAAAAATGCGCAATCATGAAGTAAGTGCCAATACCGACCAAGTCGTTGGCGGTGGTGATGAAAGGGCCAGAAGCCACGGCGGGATTGATGCCAAAGCGGTTGAGAATCAGTGGCGTAATGGTTCCCATGAAAGAAGCTAACAACACCACGGCCAATAATGATAAACTCACGACCCAGAAAAGCTGGGTTTCGCTGAAAATAAGTACGTATACACCCGCCAAAATACCGATAATCAGGCCGTTGAGGGAGGCAATGGCTACTATTTTTAGTAAACGTTCTTTCCAACTTATTTCCAGACCTGTTTTGTCGGCGAGGGCTTGTACGATGAGCGAAGCGGTTTGGATGCCTACGTTGCCACCCGTAGAACCCATGATGGGAATAAACATGGCCAACGCGGCGATTTTGGTCAATTCTCCTTCAAAAAAGCGAATGACCGTGGCGGCCATCAAGCTGCCGATTACGCCCACGATGAGCCACGGTAAACGCGCCTTCACTTGGTCCCAAAGGCTGTCGTCTTCTTCGACCTCGCCCGTAATACCCGAAATCGCCTGAATGTCTTCTTCGGCTTTTTCGGTCACTACGTCCAAAATATCGTCAATCGTAATTCGGCCCAGCAGGCGTTTTTGGACGTTGACGACGGGAATGGCTTCCAAGTCGTAGCGCTGCATGATTTCGGTGACTTCTTCTACGGGGCGGTAGGTTTCGACATAATGAATGTCTTCGTCAAAAATGTTGCTGATTTTGGTGTTTTTGCGGGCCAGCACCAAGTTTTTTAGTGAAATTAGGCCTAAGAGCGTTTGTTCATCGTCGACTACGTACACGGCGTAGACTTTTTCAACGTCTTCGGCTTGTTTTCTGATTTCTTCGATGCACTCGTTGACGGTCCAGTTGGCGTTGGCTTTGACCAACTCTTTTTGCATCAATCCCCCCGCCACGTCTTCGTCGTAGGGGAGAAGGTCGATGATAAAACGCGCTTGCTCGCGGTCTTGCAACAAACCGATGACCTCTTCGCGAATCTGGATGGGCTGCTCTTTGAGCAAATCCACGGCGTCGTCGGAGTCAAATACCTCGATGTAACGGGCGATTTCGACGGAGGAAAAATCCTGAAGAAAGCGGCGGCGGTCATCTTCGTCGATGTTGGCCAGAATCTCCGCCCCAATTTCCGTCGTCAACAAGCTAAACAGATAATGCGCTTGTTCGGTATCGAGTTCGTACAAAATGCTGCTGATATCGGCTGGATACAATTCCTCCATGGCCGCGCGCAGATACTTTTCGTCGTGCGCTTCAACGGCTTTTTCAATTTCCTCAAGGTATTCTTTGGTCAACTCAAACGTCATTGCGCGTCAATGGTCAGGATGTGGGGGGTAAGTTTGGAAAACAGACGGAATGTTGACTCCGGACGATATATTAGACTAAAAAAGGTCTTCTTCAAACGATAGATTGTCAGCCTCAAGCTGCGGACTTTTATCAGCGGTTGTTTGACTATGAGTGGTGACTAAGTTTGTCAGTAATACAAATTCTGCCACGCCTAGTTGTTCGGCCCGTTTGTCCAACAAAGGATGGTCAAACTGAATTCCCAAGGGTTTTAGGGCGTTTCGCAGGGTTTTGCGTCGTTGATTGAACCCTGCCTTTACGACCTGAATAAACTTCTTTTCGTCACATTCCAAGTGCGTTACGGCGTTGCGTTTCAGTCGAATCACGCCAGAAGTCACCTTTGGAGGCGGTTCGAAGGCTTCGGGCGGAACCGAAAAGGAATATTCAATGTCGTAGTACGCCTGCAACAAAACGCTCAAAATTCCGTAATCTTTTTTTCCGGGTGGCGAGGCAATACGCATCGCCACTTCTTTCTGGAACATACCGACAATTTCGGGTACGAAATCTTTGTATTCCAGTGCTTTAAACAAGATTTGGGACGAAATGTTATAAGGGTAATTGCCGATAATAGCGAATTTGGGCGATTCTCCGTCAATTGCGTTCGCTTCTTTTTGGGTCACAGATTCTATCCATTCTTTCAAATTCATGCGCAGAAAATCACCTTCAATGATGCGGCCTTCCAGCGCAGGAAAATTGACTTTCAGGTAAGCGACCGACTCGCGGTCTATTTCGATGACGTAGGTAGTATATTCTGATTTTGGCAATATAAATTGCGTCAGTACGCCCATTCCGGGGCCAATTTCCAGAACAGTGTCGTACTTTCCGTGTCCTGACAACAAATCAGCGATGCGTTTTGAGGCGTCAAGGTCACGCAAAAAATGTTGTCCTAAGTGTTTTTTGGGTCTTACTTTCATGCTTTCGGGGGCAAGCCATTGGCTTGTTTAAGCGATTATGGCACGAAAGTACGTTAGTTTTGGCTAAATTGAATCACGCAAAGACGCAAAGTATTAAGGCGGCCGCTCTGCCTTGGCTTGTCTGCGGGTTGAACCTTGATATAGTCTGGTATAATTTCAAGAAATGATTGATTTTATTCATAAACGACCTTGCCCTAGCACAAACAACGTTAGAATTTAATAATTTGCTGCCTTAATGTTGGATGACGAAAAATAGTGGCCGGAAATCGGCAAGCAAAAATCACCCATTGTAAATCACAAATCGGAACGCATTGTGGAAACCCCAATCATTATCGAATCGAACCCTTTTCTTGAACAACTAAACCTTTTTGGCTTAACGGTCACGCCCGGCGGGACCATCCGCTACGCCAATGCGTACACCATCAGGATGTTGGGATGGGGAGTGGAGGACCTGCAACGGTTCAATTTTTTTGAAGATTTGCTCGCAACTGAACAAAGGGATGAAATACAGGCTTTTTTAAACGAATCGCTCGAACGTGGGCAATTGGCCGAGTTTCGGGAAATTCCGCTGGTAGCCAAAAACAAGAATTTAAGGAGAGTTCAGGTCAATTCGTTGATTATCAATAAAAAATCAGGAGATGTTGCCGACTTTACGTTGATTGGCGAAGATGTGACCAACAAGTTGCGCGTCACCAATGCGCTCAATAAATCCAATGCGCAGTTGCAAGATTTAATTGACAACACCAGCGACTTGATTCAATTGGTATCGCTTGACGGACGGTTTTTGTTTGTGAATCGGGCGTGGCGCGAGCGACTTGGGTATGAGCTAGACGAGCTCGTGTCACTTTCGCTCAAAGACGTGCTGTGGCCCGATGCCGCAGACGCAACCCTGCAACTGCTCAAACGGGTGGAAGAAGGAGAGAAAGTTCCTGATTTTGAGACCATTTTCTGGAGCAAACAACGCAAAAAAATCTACCTGACGGGGAGTGTGACCTGCCGCTATGAAAACGATAAACCGACGGCTTTTCGGTGTATTCTTCACGATGCCACTAGTCGGGTACGGGCCGAGCGTTCGCAAAGTTTGTACTATAGCATTGCCAACTGGATGATTAAAACGCAGGATTTGGACGAGTTTTACGCCCGGGTCCACGAAGAATTAGGGAAGGTAATCGACGCCCGGAACTTCTTCATTGCGCTCTACGACCCTACTAAAAGCTTTATGTATTTTCCGTATTACGTGGATGAATATTTCAAAGGAAATGTTCGATTTACCAAACGTAAAATCGGTAATGGACTCACCGAATACGCGATTCGAGCCAATAAACCCTTGTTTTTGTACGAAAAAGACATTGAAGAACTGGCCGAAAAACAAGGTCTTTATATGTACGGGAAAATCCCCAAAGTGTTGCTGTGCGTCCCTTTGCGCATCGGCGACCGGGTCACGGGAATCATTGGCGTAAAATCGTATTCAAACCCCAATCAATACCGCCCGCGAAACCTCGAAATGTTGGAGTTTATCTCGGGGCAGGTGGCGTTGGCGATTGCCAGAAAGCAAAACGAAGCGGATTTGAACCGCCAAACGGCACGCCTAAACGCCATTTTTGACAGCAGTGCCTACCTGATTTGGTCGGTAAATAAGGCACTGCAACTCACGTCATTCAATAAAAATTATTCGGCTTTTTTGCAACAGCACCTTCGTACCACGCCGGCCATCAACACCACCACCGAGCGTTTGGGGTGGCAATTGATGACCACCGAAAATCGTCGGCAGATGGAAGAGCGCTACCGGCAGGCGTTTAAGGGAAATCCACAGGGGTTTGAAATGAAAATAGAGACCCGTAACGGAGAAGGCGATATGTGGCTAGAATTCAGCTTAAACCCGATTCAGCCCAAAGAAGGAGTGATAGAAGAAGTATCGGGTGTGGCGCGCGACATTACTCCGCGCAAATTGGCCGAACTGTCGATGCAACAAAGCGAAGAGAAGTTTAGAGGGATTTTCGTTAATCTTCAGGATATATACGTGCGGACCGACCGCAGCGGCAAAATTACGATGATTAGCCCCTCCGTACTCAAGCGCACGGGCTACACCATTGAGGAGGCGATGGGGACCAATATTACCGACTATTTCGTAGACCAAGGTCGCATTCACGCGGCGCTTGTGCGACTTCGTCGGGATAAAAGTCTGCGGAATTTTGAGGCCGAGCTGCGCATCAAAGATGGCACCGTTCGACAGTTTATGTTTAATATGCTCCTTCTGCGCGATGAAGACGGAGCGCCTATTGTGGCAGCCTTGGCGCGGGACATCACCGAATTAAAACGTAACCAAGAAGAACTCGTCAAAGCCAAAGAAGAAGCCGAACGCTCCTTGAAAGTGAAGGAACGGTTTTTGGCCAACATGAGCCACGAAATCAGGACGCCCATGAACGGCATCATCGGGATGATTGATTTGCTGAACGAAACCCCGCTGAATCCCGAACAAAAAGATTATATCCTGACCATGCGCCGCTCGTCGGGCACGTTGCTCAATATTTTGAACGATATTCTGGATTTGTCGAAAATCGAAGCGGGCAAAATGGCGCTCAATGAAGCCCCCGTGGCCTTGGAAGAAATATTTGAAAAACTGACGGCGTTGTTTGCCCAAACCGCCCGTAATAAAAACAATACGCTCAGCTATCATTTTGCCGAAAACCTGCCGCAGTTTATCATTGCCGACCAAACGCGTTTGCTGCAAATTCTTTCTAATTTGACCTCAAACGCCATTAAATTTACGGAAAACGGCGCGGTAAAACTCAAGGTGTCGTCGGTCTGGACGAAAGGTAAGTTCCATAAAATCAAGGTGGAAGTGCAAGATTCGGGCATTGGGATTTCGACCGAGAACTTGAATCTACTGTTTAATGCCTTCAGTCAGGTCGATACTTCCTCGCGCAAAACCTTTGGCGGAACGGGGTTGGGGTTGGCCATTTCAAAGGAGCTTTGCCGCCTGATGAAGGGCGAAATCGGGGTGGAGTCAAACGTAGATCGGGGCAGTACGTTTTGGTTTACGTTTGAAACCAAAGAAACAATGATCAGCCCTACTCAGCAAAAAGCCGACAATCAAGAGATTAGATTTGAGAATTTCTTTAGCGATTTTCACCCCCGACTTTTGTTGGTAGATGACAACTTCGTGAACCGAAAAGTAGCGAGCGAAATCCTCAAAAAGTCGGGATGCGTGGTCGATACGGCCGAAAGCGGCAAGCAGGCCATTCAGTTGGTGAATGATAATTTTGCCTCGGCGGGGCCTTATTATAACGCCATATTCATGGACATACAGATGCCCGACATGGACGGCATCGAAACCACCCAGCGCCTACGCGAGCTGTTTGGTACCAAGCTCCCTACGGTAGTGGCCATGACGGCCTATTCGATGAAAGAAGACCGCGAGCGCTTTCTGAGTCAGGGGATGGACGACTACGTGCCTAAGCCGATTCGGGCGCAGGTGTTGATTCAAAAAGTAAAGGAAATCATTGATGCAGGCAAAACCTTTCAGGAGGGAGTTGTTTTGCAGAAAAAGCAAAAAGAAATTGCGCAGGAGCTTCAATTGCCCATCGTTGATTTAGAGATTGTTGGGCAGTTGCGACAACTGGGCGGCATGGAGTTGGTCAGTTCTATTTTTGAAGATTTTGTGGCCGAGGCTACCGAGTTGGTCAATGAAGCCGTGGCGGCATTTGCAGACCATGACATAGCCACGGTAAAAAGCAACCTGCACACGCTCAAAGGAAGCGCGGGCACCATCGGGGTAGCGCGCGTGGCCGAGATTGCTCGTATTGGCGAAGGGAAATTAAAAACCAACGATACGAGCACGCTAGGCAAGGATTTGCCAAAACTAGAGCAGGAATTCAAGGTGTTTTTGAAGGAATACCAGACCATACTGGAAGAATTTACGCAGAAATAGCGGAATAGGTTGGGGGTGAGAACACCCTCCAAAGGCAAAATTTACGCATAAATGATAAAATAGATTGTGGGGGGAAATACTCCGCTAACGGCAAAAAAGTAGATAAATTAGACCCACTAGACACCGCCAACTTCTGTAATGAAGCATTGGCGGTGTTTTTTATTCCAAATGGGTTCAATAAAACCTTGTTTAAGTTATATTTTAATAAAAAAAATGCTATTATTGTTTTTAAGTATATAATTCCTGCTTTCTAGGGCTGAATTTTAGCTTATTCACTTCACGATTGTTAAACTCTAAACCTCAAAATATGAAAAAGTTACTTCTATTATTATTCTGCTTATATAGTTTGGCGAGTGTTGCCCAAAATCCCGCTAGTAAACTTAGTTATGAGTTGCAAAGACTGGTCCCAGGGTTTATTCCTATTCAAACGGAAGGAGATGAGATGGTCTTTGATCAAATCATGTACGATACCAAAGGAAATATAGTGGTACAGTTACTTGCAAAAACTGGTTCTGAGGTTTTGGTGAATGAATTAAGAGCCAAAAACTTCGAAATAATAGTAACCACTAAGTTTACGGTAACCATTTCGGTTCCAGTTTCCCGGATCAATGAACTGGAGAATGTTCAGGAAATGCGAAAAGCTAGAGCTGAATATAAGCCGGGCCACGGGGCGGTGGTTTCTCAGGGAGATACCGCCATGAAAAGCCATCTGGCGCGCGTTACCTACGGGGTAAACGGAGCCGGGGTAAAAGTCGGTGTCCTTTCTGACAGTTACAATCGTCTGGGAGGCGCCGCCGCAGGGGTTACCAATGGCGAATTGCCTGGTCCCGGTAATCCCAACGGCTTTACAACCCCCGTTGAATTATTGCAAGAAGGCCCCAGCGGTTCCATTGATGAAGGGAGGGCCATGATAGAAATAGTACACGATGTGGCCCCGGGGGCCACCAAAGCATTTGCTACTGCTTTTGTAGGCGGACAGGCCGGTTTTGCCAACAACATCATTGCCCTAAAAGATGCGACCTGCAAGGTCATCGTCGATGATGTTTTTTACTTTGCCGAGCCGTTTTTTCAAAATGGCTTCATTGCCCAAGCCGTCAACACCGTCAAAGCGGCCGGAGTTGCGTATTTTTCACTCGCAGGCAATCACGCCAGAGCGGCTTATGCCAATTCCTTTCGAGCGGGTTCTTTTACGTTTCCGGCGGGGGTAACTGCGGGAAATGTTCCTGCCCATAACTTTGCCGCTCCCGGAGATCCAGACGTGTATTTGTTGCAACTAACGGGATTAGCTGCCGCCCGCTATACGATAACCCTTCAATGGGATGAGCCTTTCCCTTCGGTAAGCGGGGGAGCAGGAGCGCAGACTAACATGGATATGTATTTGTACAATTCTGATGGTACAAGTATATCGGGTTCCGCAACCACCAATAATCTTGGAGGGGATCCGATAGAGATAATACAATTAAATCTCAGCGGAGGTACAAGAAATATCGCGATTCGACATACCGCGGGTCCAGCGCCTCAAAATTTGCGCATTGTCATTTATACCAATGGACTGCCGCTTACTTTTGGCAACACTGCTGTGCCGGGTATTAATGCCTCTACCCTCGTAGGTCATCCCAATACTCCAGGAGCTATATCGGTTGGTGCTGTACCTTGGTTTCGCACCCCAGCGTATGGGGTCAACCCACCAGTCATTGAATCGTTTTCATCTCTTGGCGGTACACCCATCTTGTTTGATGATGCTGGAAATCGTTTACCAGCACCCATTGTTTACTCAAAACCTGAAATTACGGGCCCCGATGGAGGAAATAACTCTTTCTTTGGTGGTGATAGCAACCAAGATACGGATACATTTCGTAATTTTTTCGGGACTTCGGCCTCGGCACCCCATGCTGCGGCAGTAGCGGCCTTGATGATTCAGTCGCGCAATGGACAATCACCGCTTACGCCTGATCAAATCAAAACCGTGATGGAGAACTCGACCATCGACATGGACGACCCCGACATTGCGGGCTTCCAAACGGGCTTTGATTTCCGTACAGGCCACGGGCTTTTGCAAGCCGATCTTGCGCTTGCGCAGGTAAATTGTACAACCCCTATCACCCTCACTACGGGTACTATTCCTAATATTTGTCAGGGAACAAAGTCGTTCACCATTCCTTACACGGCTACTACTGGCAGCCCCATAAGCTATTCAATTTCTGGCCCGGGGATTACTTCGGTCAACGATGTAGCTTTAGCAGCAGCGCCTTCTTCGATTACGGTTAATCTCATAGGTGGTGCAACTTTACCATCTATGGCGTTTAATCTGCAACTCAAGAATGCAAATGGTTGCTTTTCCGATACCATTAAAGGCACGGTAACCGTTGACCCCGCGTCGATAGTCGATGCGGGACCCGACCAAACCGTCTGCGATTCGGATACGATTTATCTCAACGCGACGCTTTCGGGGGTAGCTACCAACATGGTTTGGCAGAAAAATGCGGCATTTGGCACGTTCATAGGCCCTGATACACAGCCTCAAGCCAAGTTTGTGCTCAATGCGGCGGGAAAAATGCTAGATAGCCTGAGTTTCGGAGCTATGAGCAACGACCCCGGGGGCAACGTGTGTCAGGGGGGATTGGATACGGTCAAAATTTATATTATACACGGTCCTACGGTTGAGGCAGGGCCTGAACAGAGGGTTTGTGCAAGCAGTCCAACGGTTACTTTAGCGGGTAGCAAGGGCGGTACGGCCACGGTGGCGACATGGAGCGGCGGTGCGGGTACATTTCTTCCCAACAATACTACGCTCAACGCCACCTACACGCCAACCCCCGGCGAAATCGCGGCGGGAAGTGTGAAACTGAAATTAACCACCGACGACCCCGCAGGCATCTGCAAAGCCGCTGTCGATTCGGTTGTTATCAAATACGACCCAGCGGCCATTGTCGATGCGGGGCCCGACCAAACCGTCTGCAATTCGGACACGATTTATCTGAGTGCGACGCTTTCGGGGGTAGCTACCAACATGGTTTGGCAGAAAAATGCTGCCTTTGGCACGTTCATAGGGCCTGATACACAGCCTAATGCAAAATTTGTGCTCAATGCAGCGGGAAAGATGCTGGACAGCCTCACTTTTGGCGCTATGACCAACGACCCGGGGGCCAATGTGTGTCAGGGGGGATTGGATACGGTCAAAATTTATATTATACACGGGCCTACGGTTGAAGCAGGGCCTGAACAAAGGGTTTGTTCAAGCAGCCCGACGGTTACTTTAGCTGGTAGCAAGGGCGGGACGGCTACGGTGGCGACATGGAGCGGCGGTGCGGGGACTTTCACCCCCAACAATACCACGCTCAACGCCACCTATACGCCAACCCCCGGCGAAATCACGGCGGGAAGTGTGAAGCTGAAATTAACCACCGACGACCCCGCAGGCATCTGCAAAGCCGCTGTCGATTCGGTCATCATTACTTACGACCCCGCGTCGATAGTCAACGCGGGGCCTGACCAAGCCATTTGCAATACGGATACAATTGTGTTGAACGCGACGCTTTCTGGGGTAGCCACCAACATGGTTTGGCAGAAGAACGTCGCCTTTGGGACCTTTATCACCCCTGATACACAGCCCTTCGCTAAATTTGTGCTCAATGCCACGGGAAAGCTACTGGATAGCCTCAGTTTTGGCGCCATGAGCAACGACCCAGGGGCTAATGTATGTCAAGGGGGATTGGACACGGTTAAGATTTACATTTTGCATCCTGCGGTGCCCCTAGTGGCGGAGGGCGATACCATTAATGCGGGCAGTTCAATAAACTTGACAGCCACTGGATGTACTGGGCCGAGTTTCACGCTGCGTTGGTACCAAGTCGCCGACGATGCTCCCGTTTCGATGCCAGTCAGTCCCTTGCAAACTACCGCTTATTATGCCCGTTGCGAACAAACCCGTCTCAGTGTAACTTGTCAAAGTGGCAAGTCAACGGAGTTTATTGTGACGGTTTTACCCAGTTCTACCAGCATAATTTATGTCAACGTGGCCAACAACGCTCCTGCTCAGGACGGCAGTAGTTGGAGCAAAGCCTTCGCCTCCTTGCAACAAGGACTGACCGCCGCCGCCGCCTTACATGCTTCGGCAAGCATGGTGCAGGTTTGGGTGGCGCAGGGTACTTACAAGCCTGGCACATTGCGCAAAGATGTTTTCTCTATTCCATCAGGCGTGAAAGTATTCGGCGGATTTGTTGGTACAGAAACCCTCCTTGAAGAACGCAACTGGAAAACCAACCTGACCATCCTCAGTGGCGAGATTGGGACCAGCGTTCCAGATGACAATACGTACCACGTCGTTTTGTTTAAGTCTACCAACGACACCACCCAACTCGACGGATTCCGAGTCGTAAGAGGTTTTGCTGAATTTTTCGCAGGCAACCAGACCAATAACTTGGACGACCCTAGTATTCAGGCCTCAGGAGGAGGTATTTTGGCGATTGAAAAAAGTAAAGGACTCATTATCAATTGTACCATCACTGACAACCGAGCTACTGGCGGTGGTGGGATGCACCTACGCGACAGCTCCCATCTTCACATCATCCAGAGTGTTATTTTTGGCAATGAAGCTACCTTTGGTGGTGGGGTGTATGTGTTGGGTGGAAGCCAACCGTATTTTGAAAACGTATTGTTTGCCATCAACAAAGGGTTGGGGGGAGGACTGTACGTCAACCAAAGCCAACCTAGGTTGATGAATTGCACGATTGCTTCCAACAAAGATGGAAGCAATAACGTGGGTGGCGTTTATAACTCCAATGCGACAACGACGATTCAGAACAGTATTTTGTGGGGCAATACGCCGCTGCAATCCACCGCTGGCAGCAACATCACCAACAGTATTGTGGAGGGAGGCTATACCGGTACGGGCAACCTGAGCCTGAATCCGTTGTTTGTCAACCCCAATCCTACAGGACTGGCCCCTATGGGTGTGTTGGGTGATTATCATTTGCAGGTTTGTTCTCCAGCCATCAACTCGGGCAGCAATGCTGGTGCACCAAATGTAGATTTGGACGGTAATGCACGTCCTTTTCCGATTGGTATCGGTATTGCCGACATGGGCGTGTACGAAAGTCAAAGTGCGGGTAGCAGCGGACCCAATAGTCTGACCGTGACGGAGCCCATTACCTCAGGCACAGTGTTGAAAGTGGCGGGTAAGATTACGGCGACCAATCAGATTTCGGGCGCGAAGGTGGTGTATCAGGCCACCAATTCAGTGACACTATCCCCTGGTTTTTCAGCCACTGGGAATAGCTTTCTGGCAGTCATTGGTGATTGTTCAACTCCAGTTCCAGCATCAGCAGGTTCGGAAGAAAGTTTGAACCAAAAATAAATTACTGTCAAATACCTCCTCATCCCTTTGGTGAAAGCATGACAAATTTGACGTCATGCTTTGCCAAAGGGATTGTTTATTTGCGGCCAAACTCTTTTATCTTTAGCAGATTACCACCTATATTGAAGATTTTTAAGGTTTAATTTTATTGGAATTAAAAAAAACGTATGAACCCTTCCCAACTTTCTATCGGCGTCGTTGGACTCGGCTTGATGGGCTGCAGCATCACAACTTGTTTGTTATTGGCGGGGCACCGAGTGGTGGCCGTGGCGCCGCTCCCGCTGGATGTACCCACGGCACACCCACGCATCCATGAACACCTCAAAAAATCGTTGGAAGAGGGACTAACCACGCAAACCCCCGACCATTTTTTTGAAGCACTGTTGATTTCCGAAGACTACGGTGCGCTTGTCGATTGTCAACTGGTGATTGAATGTACGCTAGAAAATCTTGACATCAAGAAATCCGTGTACGAAAAAATAGAGGCTGTGGTGACGACGGAGGCCGTGATTACGAGCAATACGTCGGCCATTCCCATCAGTATTTTACAAAAAGAAGTACGTCGTCCTGAGCGTTTTTTGGGGTTGCATTGGGCAGAACCCTCCCATACAACGCGCTTTTTGGAGGTGATTTGCGGAGACCTCAGCGACGTGACCAAGGGCGAGTGGCTGTACGAACTTTCTCATGCTTGGGGCAAAGAACCCACGCTTGTACGTAAAGATATTCGGGGTTTTATTACCAATCGCCTCATGTATGCGCTGTATCGGGAAGCGTTTAATCTGGTCGAAAATGGCTACGCCACGGTCGAAGATGTAGACCGTGCCTGTCGCAACAACGGGGGGTATTGGATGACCTTGGCTGGGCCTTTTCGTTGGATGGATTTGACGGGCGTACCCGCCTATCATACGGTGCTGAAAGATTTGTTTCCCACCCTAAGTACAAGTACCGAAGTGCCTGCGTTGATTGACGACATCGTGAAAGCGGGTGGTAAGGGGGTGGCAAATGCCCACGGATTTTATTCGTATACGCCCGAAGAAGCCCAGTTGTGGCGCGAAACGTTTGAAGCCTTTAGTTATGAAATTCGTGAACTAGCGCTCAAATACCCCGCCGACGTGGTCAAAAAGAGGCTAAAAAGTAAGGAGTGAGTTGGGCACAAATACTCACTCCTTACAACGGATTGCTTAAATAATATTGGCCGTTTGTTCCTTTATTTTCTCCAATTCATCTTTCATCTGCACCACCAAGTGCTGAATGGCAGAGTCGTTGGCTTTGGAGCCGATGGTGTTGACCTCACGGCCGATTTCTTGTGAAATAAAATTGAGTTTTTTGCCGTTGCTCTCTTTGCTTTGGAGGGTTTCGATAAAATACGTAAGGTGGTTTTTGAGACGAACTTTTTCTTCGGAAATATCAAATTTTTCGATGTAATACACGAGCTCTTGCTCAAAGCGATTTTGGTCAAAAGATTCATCGCCGAGTAAATCACGGACGTTTTTGCGGAGCCGTTCACGAACACCCGGGATGCGAAATTTGTCTAATTCCTCAATTTCGACAAGTATATCAGTGATTCTCTGAATGGCATCTTTGAAGGCTTTGTTGAGTGCAACGCCTTCTTGGATTCTAAATTCAGTGCATTTTCTGAGGGCTTCGTGTACCGTTTTTTGAATCAACGCCAAATCCGCCACTTGTTGGTCTTCGGTGGTGGCGTCGGTCAGATAAGTATTGGGCATCATGAGCGCCATGCGGAGCACGTCGGTGGGAACGGGCGCAAACCCTAAATCCTCGGCGGTTTGGTGCAAATCGCGGTAGTAGGCTTTCACCAGGGCACGGTTGACGATGGTGCCCGAGCCGCCCTGTCCTACGGGTGTAACGGTGAGATTAAACTCTACTTTGCCGCGTTCGAGGGCTTGGGTGATGAGGTTTCGAATTTCGATTTCTCGCTCTGAATAATTACGCGGAATACGGCAGTAAATATCTAAGAATTTGGAATTCAGGGACTTCACTTCGGCCGTAACCGAAATGCTTTCTGATTCGAAGGTGGCTTTTCCGTAGCCGGTCATTGATTTCAGCATAATTTTAAGAGCGAGTAGACAGAAGCGAGTAGGGGGCTGCCCGCGCTGTCGGTAATTAAGAAGTAAATTTTTATAATTTTTCAATCGCAGGAGGAGAAGTAAGAAGTTGCAAAACTTCTTACTTCTCCTCCTGCGACGTCATTTTTTCAACGACAGGGTTCTTTTTTAACGCATTTTTTTCGAGTTCGGCTTGTTCTTTTCGGTGCTTCACTACGTCACAGGCGGTATAAATGGCTTGGCGCATGGAGGTTTCGTCGGCTTGGTTTTTGCCCGCGATGTCGTAAGCAGTGCCGTGGTCGGGCGACGTGCGAACGATGGGTAAACCCGCCGTAAAATTCACCCCTTCGCTGAATGCAATGGTTTTGAACGGTGAAAGCCCTTGGTCGTGGTACATCGCCAACACCGCATCAAACTTGCGGTAGGTTTGGGCGGCAAAAAAACCATCGGCGGGGTACGGCCCGTAAATGAGCTGCCCTTTGTTGCGCAGTTCTTTTAGCGCGGGGGTAATGATTTCTTCTTCTTCCGAACCCAAAAGCCCATTTTCGCCCGCGTGAGGGTTCAGGCCTAGCACCGCAATCCGAGGTTTACGGATGCCAAAATCGCCACGCAGCGACTTGAGCATGGCCTGAAGTTTAACGACAATTTTTTCTTTGGTGATTTGGCTCGCTACTTCAGACAGCGGCACGTGGCCCGTTACGACCCCAACGCGTAGCACCTCGCTCACCATAAACATGAGCGGCTCTTTGATGTTAAAGGCTTCGGCTAAGTATTCGGTATGACCCGGAAATTTAAACTCGTCGTTTTGGATGTTGTTTTTATTGATAGGGGCCGTTACCAGCGCGTCTAATTTACCCGCTTTTAGGTCTTCCATGGCCCGTTTGAGGCTTTCAAAAGCCCCTTTTCCTGCTTCGGGTGTTACTTTTCCGGGCTGAATATCCTCGTCGGTATTAGGCCAACAGGTGATGACGTTGGTGACTTTTGGGTTTACCTGCTCAATTTTTTGGAGGCCAAACAAGTTCCAGTCCTTCATGTCCATCTGGTTGCGGTAGCGGTTCAGAAGGCGCATGGAGCCATAAATGACAGGGACACAAATGCGGTTTAATTGGTTGTTATACAGTGCTTTCAGAATGACTTCAGGTCCTACGCCGTTGTAGTCACCCATGGTTATGCCAATGACAGGTTTATCAAGGTTTGATTCGCTCATGATGCATCAAAAAATTAGATTTGAGAGGAACGGGCTGATTCAGCGGATAAATATTTGCCGTTTTTGCCACGTCAACCCCAAAAATCAATAAAATCGTTTTAGTAATGACGCTGCAATTTACGAATAAACCGCACTATTTTTGTGCCGATTACTAACTGACACTGTCGTGAAGATTTTAATAGTTGACGAGATGCATCCCTCCTTGTTCCCGATGTTGGACCAAGCGGGCTTGTTGTATCGTTATGAACCTACTTTTAAACGTCCCCAAATTTTAAGCCACATTGGTGAATATGAGGGGCTTATTATTCGGAGTAAAACCGTTATTGATGAAGAAGTATTGCAACATGCTCCGCTCTTGCGTTTTGTGGCTCGGGCGGGAGCGGGGTTGGATTTGATTGACTTGGAGGCTGTTCAACAACGGAATGTTCAGGTTTTTGCGGCCAACGAAGGAAACCGCGACGCCGTAGCCGAGCACGTAGTCGGGATGTTGTTGGGGTTGTTTGCCAATATCGTCAAAGCGGACCGCGAGGTGCGGCAGGGAATTTGGGACCGTGAAGGAAATCGCGGAATTGAGCTAATGGGAAAAACCGTGGGCCTCATTGGCTACGGGTTCAACGGCAGTGCCACCGCCCGACGATTGAGCGGGTTTGGTTGCCGAGTGTTGGCCTACGATAAATATTTGGTCAACTATGGCGATAAATATGCGCAAGAATCGTCGTTGGAAGAAATGATGGAACAAGCCGATGTCATCAGCCTGCACGTACCACTTACCGCCGAAACCCGACTCATGATCAATGATGATTTTGTGGCAAACGTAGCGCGCCCATTTTTTTTGCTCAACATCGCGCGGGGCGAAATTGTCAACATGGAAACCATCGTCAAAGGGTTGGAAAGCGGCAAAATCAGGGGGGCTTGTTTGGATGTGCTTGAAAATGAAAAATTAAGCACCTTGACGCCCGAACAACAAAAATCGTTTGACTACCTCTGTAATTCGTCGCGGGTAATACTGACCCCCCACGTGGCAGGCTGGACGCAGGAAAGTTACGCGAAAATAAACGAGGCGTTGGTAAAACAGATTACGGCGAGCTTGTCGGTCGAAAAATAGCCGGGGCGTGCTGAGACTAAAAAAATGACCAGTTATTTTCTGGATTATGTGTCCAAAAAGTTACGGGATCAATTCTAGGAACCTAAGGTGAATATGGTCTTGAGTGCGGTATTTAAGCCAAGCCTGCAAGATAGTCACTTGCGTTTTGATGGATTGATTCCTTCTTACTTTCTTCCCACTTATCAAAGGTCTTAACCAGCATACTCAACCTTGGGTTTTTGAGGAAAAAAGTACGGTGATTGTCTAAAAATCGCCAAAATAAAGCATCCCAAGTGGCCTGCCAGTCACCCTTGGGATAGTCACTCATTTTCATCAAATAATTACTGCCGCTTATATAGGGCTTGGTGGCCATTAATCCTCCATCGGCAAATTGACTCATGCCGTACACATTGGGCACCATCACCCAGTCATAGGCGTCGATAAATAGCTCCATAAACCAGCGGTATACCTCGTCGGGGTCAAACTCACAAAGTAACATAAAGTTTCCGAGTACCATAAGTCGCTCAATATGATGGCAGTATCCTGTTTTTAGAATCTTTTTAATGGTGTCATCCACGGGGACAATTCCAGTGCTACCATCATAAAAACTTTGTGGGATTTTTCTGGTGAAGCCCCAATGGTTTTTAGTTCGTTCTTCATTTCCCTTCGTAATATAAACTCCTCTGATGAACTCCCGCCAACCAATTATTTGGCGAATGAACCCTTCAAGCGAGTTGATAGGAACACTGTTGTCACGACTATAATCTAAGGCCTGATTTACAATCTGGTCAGGTGTAAGCATACCGACGTTGAGCATGGGTGTCAACAAACTATGGTTGAGCAGCATTTCTTTGCGCAAAATGGCATCTTCGTACTCACCAAACTCGGCCATACGATGTTCAAGAAATTGATTTAGCCATTGCGCACTTGCTTCGTATCCAATGGGGTAAGTTACGCTATCATTTAGGCTACCAATATTGTCAGGAAAGTATTGATGAGTATAGCTATGAGCTTCCTGGGTATAATTGTTTATTGGCGGGAACTCCACCTTTATCACCGACTTACCCTTTGGATATTTTTTTCGATTTTCTACGTCAAAAGTCCATTGACCACCGACGGGTCCTTCTGATGAGTCGATTAAAATTTTTCTTTTGATTCGTTCCTGTTTATAAAATTCAGTTTGAAAAAATTTCTTTTTATTGGGGTTGAAAAAAGGCGCTAATTCTTGAGATGTATTCAGAAACATGGGGGATTCCAGTATCTTAAGATTCATCTTTAGCTTTTCGCAACTGATTCTAGTTCTTTTTAATAGCCACTCGTCAACAGGGTCAATAATGACTAAAGAATTGACGCCTAGGCTGTGCAAATGAGTGAGCAAGAGCCTAACGTCTGCTTCTTGCTGGGTAGCCTGAACATATTTTACAGAAAATCCCTTTTGGAGCAGGTAATTTTCGTAATATTTCATGGTTGCGCGGTGGAAAGCTATTTTTTGCTTATGAAAGTTGTACTGCTGAAAAAATAAAAATTCCTCTATCAGATAAATATCACCTTCAATGGAAAATAGGGGATTAAACTGAAATAATTGGTGTGGAAAAACGAGCTTACAAGTTTGCATTCTTTAGGTTTATTTCAGTATGTTTCTACGGACGTTTTGTCATCATTCAATGATACTGTCCAACTACGATTAGAGGCTTTTCCCAATAAGCACTTCGTATTCTTTGGGGATTGTTACGCCGTTAAAATGGTTCGTTAGTCCATAAAATATGAACATTGTCACAATGAAACCCAAAGCCAAGATGAGGGCAGATTGTTGGTTTGGGGTCAAACCCAAAACAGATTTTTTCATTTTTTTGTTATGAATCGCAGCAACATGTCCAAAAAAGGAAAGAATTGCCAGTCCATAATACGGAACAAAAAAGAGGTTGAAAGGAAATGCATTCAGGCCCGCTACTCCAAAATAAAAATTTGTGTCAAGTTGCAGAACGTGCCGCCCACCCAAAACGGCGCTTAAATGAATGATGAAAAAAAAGGCCAGGTAAAGCCCCGTCCAAATTTGAAGTTTTTCAAAATAAGAAACGGCTGTTTTTCGGTTCGTTTTGAAGAGCTTCAGGCCTGAAACAATTTGAGCAAATACGGCAAGTAATAAAATTGTTTCAACTAAGAGGTTACGATAAAATAATCGCAAAGTATTCATCATTTCAATGTGCTTTTCAGCGCCCCAAACGCTCAACGAATGATTAAACAAATGAAGCCCTACAAAAAGCGTGATTGTCAGTCCTGATATATAATGAATTTTCTTTATAGTCATACCTTAGCGGTTTGTTTCGTCATTTACATATTCCAAAATATCACTTGGTTGGCAGTCTAATGCTTTACAAATTGCCTCCAAGGTGCTAAAGCGTATTGCTTTTGCCTTCCCTGTCTTTAAGATAGAAAGGTTAGATAATGTCAAATCAACTCTTTCAGAAAGCTCATTCAACGAAATTTTTCGCTTTGCCATCATCACGTCTAAGTTTACAATAATGGGCATAGCTTAAATTGTTAAGTCATTTTCAGATTTCATATCTATGGCACTTTGCAAGAGTTTTTCAAATATTGCCGCAGCAGTTGTAAAGACGACCGAAACAAAAGTAGCGACGATACAAATGGCAAGAAAACCCGCAGGGTCGTCTTCTTTATGGTGAAATAGCCTTATGTATAGTCCTGCTAACACAATTAAAACACCCACTACGATAGCACAATACTTAATACTCTTTAAAGTCTTAACGGCGTTTGAAGAGAAAACTTTATTTTGTCCGATGTATCCGAGTAATTTGAACGTCTTGTACAGTGCAACAAAAAAAGCGATTGACGTTGCGTATCCATACAAGATAAACGGGTCAGAATAAATGCTGAACAAGTCTAAGTTTGCGGCTCTTCCCTCAGTAGAAGGGAACCAAAGCAAAATGACAAGTGCCACAATGCCGATAAGCACGATGACTGCCTGAAGAAATACGGCTGAAATTCTTTTCATGATGATTTTAAGAGATTGTTTTATGCTGCAAACGTAATAAATTTTTATTGATAAACAATAAAAATTTAGTGTTTTTAGGGAATAATGGAGAAGTAGCGTCTTTTGTCTTATCGGAGATGTCAGACAGTTAGGATTGGCTGGGTTAACGTATGGGTATTGAAGAAGTGAGTTAGAAAGCACAAAAGCCCAATTTAGGGCTAATTTGGCCCGCCGATGCGGGCCTTATGCGCAGAAGGTTACTATTAGCAACCATCGCATAGAGCAGGTGGATGCAGAAAACGTTAGTTTTTCCTACAAAGATTACCGTCAAAATGGCCTCAAAAAAAGCATGACATTGAGCCATCAGGAGTTTACCTGTCGTTTTGCTCAACATATACTACCCAAACGCTTTGTCAGAATACGGCATTTTGGGTTTTTGAGCAGTACGTGGAAGCGTGCAAAGTTCAAGAAGTTGCGGGAGCATTTTAAGCTAAAGCCGGCAGAGGCATCCGCACCTAAAACGCTGCTTAGAAAATGTCATTGTTGTGGCGAAGGGAATTTGGTCACCATAGCTACTTTCGATGGACGTGGTCTCCCTGCTGAATACATGGGCGTTTGCCAAAGTGAAAGCAGTGATCCCGTTAGCTAACGGGATGGGTAGGGGAATTTATGCTCTAACATCAAAAAAAAACATAAAAATGGTGCATAAACAGCCTTAAAAGCACAAAGCAGGTCTAAAACCTGCTCTGAAAATAGTTGCCAGCTCGACGATAACTCCATAACAAAAGAAAAGGGTTTGGTGAGCACTCACCGCCACCGAAGGTTCCGTTCAACAGCGGTTTCATTTCATGTGCTTCGCACAAAACGAAACCTTAGTTATTGGCTGTTCGTTGTTTTTAATCATTTCCATTCGTTACCAAAATTTCCACCAAGGTTTTTCTTGTTCGATATGAGTTTTAGTTTCAATTTTGTCTTGCTTTTGATTTATATTGTCAGACGAAACTTGGTTTTTATTTTCTGATTGATAAAACAATTCTCCTTTGTCCGACATACCAATTGGAAACTCTGTTCTTTGTTTCCATTCTTCTGATTGAAGTTCGGGAATTGGGTCTGTATCTATTTTGTTGTCAAAACTATCTCTTGCTTTTTTGATTATATCTTCTTCAATGTTAGAAGTAGCACTTGCAAAAAAGTCAATTGCATTTGCTGGAATTTCTAAAAGGAAAACTTGTGTCTTGTCGCCAATTTTATAAATGTCCAAGACTTTAAAAAATGCGTTCGACGATAAAACAATGTGTCCGAACTGTGCAGAATTTGGATTAAATGCTGATAAGTCCTTTCCGTTTGCCGAAGCTATTAAGTAGCGAAAATTTGTCGAAAGTCCGCCACCTTTGTATGTCATATCAGTAAATCCTCGTTCAGTCAAAATCTGTCCAACTTGATATTTTGAAATCAAATTTTCTGAAAGTGTTGTGTCCCTGTAAAAAAGTGTCAAACCACCAAAAGTTTGATTGTAAATTTCTTCTATTTGTTTGTTGTCCATTTTTGTCGTTAATTTATTTCTTTACGGTGTCGTTTTACAATGACAGCCAACGGCGGTTCGGGTATTGCCGAAGGCGGGGAGTTTTAGCACAAAAGTTCAATAGAATTACTGCTGTTGAACCTTGCACAAATGTTTCATAGAAGTACTTTAGCCCCGCTTTTGGCAATACCTTGTTGGTGGCTGGCGTTTGATTTGACTTTAAAATGCGTCCCAACCTAACAAATTTAATTCCAAAACAATTCCCATAGGTTTTGGTGTATTAGGATTTGGAACTAATAAGCCTGCACACAGTTGTACTCGTTTGGTTAAATTATACATTCCGCCAAATACACCAACAGATGAATCATTGTTTCCACTTATCCAGTCCCCCATCAAGTACCAACGTTTTGAAAGATTAATTTCATAGCCAAGTTGTGCACCAAAAGTGCTACCGTTTCCGACAAACATTCGATTAGTTTGATATAGTCCACCAACAATTCTACTTTTACCTTTCATAAAATAGTATATCCCAATGCCGTACAGATAATAGTTTATTTCTTTATTGGCAAGTTTATTACTTAAATTATAACCACCTTGTCCACCAACATTAATGGCGAAGTGTTCATTTATTTTGAATTGTTTTTGGAGAGTCCCCATTAAAATTGGATATAAAGCACCTTTATTTGGGTCATCGTTAAGTAAAGCCCTCCATTCAGGGGAAAAATAAAATCCTTTGCCAACTAAATTAATACCAGCATCCCAACCTTTCCCAAGTCCATAAACTAAATGAGCCTTGGATTCTAATTTATCAGAATAAAGATTAAGTTGATGTTGATAGAATATTTTTTTGGAGTTCGTTATATCTCCAGATGGGATGTTGAACAAGTTCTGTTGTCCCAAAATGTCATTGGAAAAAAGTACAAAAAATATGCTAACTAAATATAGATAATTTCTTTTCATTGTCATTCTTGCTTGATTAAGTATGTGGTTTTTACGCTTGCCACCAACGTTTTCGGGCTTGGCGAAGGTGGCGATTATCACCACAAATGTTGATGCGGAGAACCAAACTTTGATTAACCACAAATGTGTCTGCGGAGCACTGAACCGCCACTTTTGCCAAACCCGTGTTATAGCCAGTGGTTCTTGTCCACCATCCTTGCAAACCATTGTCAGTATTGAGTTTTAGTGTCATGATTATTTCTTAGACCTTGAGATGTTTAGACTTCTCCGTTTAATCCATTTTTCTACTTCTACTATCCAGAAAACAATACTTGATAGTCCTATACAGATTAATAGTTCAATAACGGTCAAAGATTTTGTAATGAAAATGTCCTGTAAGAAAGGAACATAAATTACTGCCATTTGCAAAGCAAAGGTTAGTAGAACAGCACCAACCAGTTGTTTATTGGTAAAAACTCCCTGTTGAAATAGTGATTTTATGTCGCTTCTAATAGCCATGGCTTGCCCCATTTGGCTTATACATAATACTGTAAAGACCATAGTTGGCCACTTATCGTTCCCAATATGAATCGCCCATGCTTGTATAGATAAACAAATGGTTGCCATTAATAAACCTACCCAAAAAATATGGAAACCTAAACTCTTTGTGAATATGGTTTCATCTGTCCTTCGAGGTGGTCGTTGTAAAATGTTTTCTTCAGCAGGTTCAGCTGCATAGGCTAATCCTGGTAGTCCATCTGTTACCAAGTTAATCCATAAAATTTGTATTGGTATAAGTGGAATGGGCATTCCGACAAGTGGTGCTAAAAGGATAATAGAAATTAAACCACCCTTACTCGTAAGTGTATATTTTATAAATTTTCTGATGTTATCATAAATTCTCCTACCTTCTTTTACTGCCTTAATGATGGTAGCAAAATTATCATCCAGTAAAATCATTTGGGCAGCTTCTTTGCTTACATCAGTTCCTGTAATACCCATAGCAACACCAATATCAGCTCTTCGCAAAGCAGGAGCATCATTTACACCGTCTCCCGTCATCGCTACAAAATTATTTTTCTTTTGTAACATTTTTACAATTTCTAATTTTTGCTCAGGCGATACTCGGGCATAAACTTTTATGTATTCAACTTCCTTTTCAAACTCTTCATCAGAATAGCTCTCTAATACTGCACCCGTAATTACTTTATCTGTTTTTTTGTAAATAATACCCGTTTCTAATGCAATTGCGTGAGCTGTTATAGGATGATCACCTGTTATCATTACTGGTGTAATGCCTGCTGAATGGCAATCGGCAATTGCTTGTTTGGCTTCCTCTCTCGGAGGGTCTATCATAGCAACTATGCCAATGAAGTTAAGATTCTGTTCTGTGTTTTGGATGGTACTTTTTTCAGGTAATTTATCCAATATTGAATAAGCGTAAGACAAAACTCGTTTACCTTGTTGTGCAAATGTATTAACGACTTTTAAAATTTCGGTATCGTCTTGTGTTGTACAACATTTTAATACCGATTCTACAGCACCTTTTGTAATAGCTATATATTTACCATTGTATTCGTAAACGGTTGTCATTCGTTTTCTTTCAGAGTCAAAGGGTAATTCATTAACTCGTTTATTTTCTCGCCATGATTCGTTGTAGTGCTTTTGTTTTCGGGTGTATGTTACTAAAGCAATTTCTGTTGGATCTCCATTAAATTTATTCAATTCATCTACAGAAACATCATGGTTTAGTTCCATTGCAAACAATAACAACTCTTCTTCTTTGAAGTTTTGATAGGATACTATTTCATTTGGTTGCCAGATGTCAGTAACCGTCATTTTATTTTGGGTAATTGTACCTGTTTTATCTGAACAGATATAGGTAATTGAACCTAAAGTTTCAACCGAAGGAAGTCTGCGAATGAGTGCATTCTTTTTTACCAATCGTTTAGCACCGATGGCCAATGAGATTGTGATAATAGCTGGTAATGCTTCGGGTATTGCTGCAACCGCTACAGAAATTGTTATGAACAGCATCTTTATAGAATCCTCGCCTCTTAGTAAACCCAAAACATACACTATAGCACAAATAATCAATATAATTAAAGATAATCTTTTAGTGAAATTTGCTAGCTTAATTTGAAGAGGAGTTAGATTTTCTTTTTCCTGTAAGAGTGCAGCAATACGTCCTATTTCGGTATTCATTCCCGTTGCGACTACAATGCCTTCGCCTCGTCCATAAGAAACGATGGTGCTTTTGAATGCCATATTACTTCTGTCGCCAATGGGTAGGTTTTCCAAATGGAGTTGATGGGTTTGTTTATCTATGGCATAAGATTCGCCAGTAAGAGAAGATTCTTCTAATTTAAGCGAATGTGTTTCAGTAAGTCGAATGTCTGCAGGAACAATGTCGCCAGTCTCTAAAACAACAATATCACCAATTACTAATTCCGATGTTGCTATTTCAATAAGCTTACCATTCCTTCGAACCAAAGAGTTTAAAGCAGACATCTTTTTTAATGCAGCCATTGCCTTTTCAGCTTTGTATTCTTGAATAAAACCAATGAGTGCATTCATTAATACGATGCTTATTATCAGTACTGCATCCTTGACATCTCCGATTGCGATTGATATTCCGGCTGCAACGAGAAGAATCACTATCATTAAATCTTTAAATTGATTTAACATAAGAATCCAAAAAGGGTTTTTCTTTTTTTCAACTAATTCATTCCTTCCATTTTCAAGCAACCGTTCTTCGGCATCAGATTGATGCAAACCATTTTTGCTTGTGTTAAGCAATTGTTGGGTTTCATGAACAGATAATATGTGATGATTCATTTTGTCTTTTGAATTGGGTTGTTAGCTTTTAGGTTACGCCTGCGCTCAACAGTATATTTAGTGATATAATAAACAAATAATCCCATTACTGAACTAACTATGGTAGAACCAATAATTAAAACATATCCCATTTGGGGTAAATTTTTATACCAATTGTCATAATCAAATTGAATATCAGTTTTAATAAAATAGCTTCCAACTTTATAGCTTATCATCAATAAAAAAGGACTTGTTAAAGGATTAGAAATAAATGCACCTGATATTGCGGCTACTATGTTAAAACGAAAGATTTTGTATAATAGTAGAGATAAAACTGTACTTAACCCAAAGGTTGGGAATACACCCCAAAACGCTCCAATTGCTGCTCCTAATGCAATTTCATGAGCACTCCCTCTTGCATAGTATATTTTTAAAAAGCTAATCTTTGCTTTTCGAAAAATATTTACAACAAAGTTACCTTTAGCCGATTTCATTTGGAATATATCAATACTGGTATTTTAGTGGTATAGGTAAGTTCAGCAGATTTACTCGGCAGAAAAATTGTCTCAAAAAAACTCTTTTCTCTTTTTGTAAACATGATTAAAAGTTCAGGTTTCGATTTAGAAATAAACTGAGAGATTCTGTCTACAAGAGATAATTCCAGATTATTTTTTACAATGTTTAGTTTAATGTTTTTATATTCCTCTGTACTAAATAAACTTTTATTGCGTTCAAATTTATTTTTGTCAAAAATAATAGATGAGTAATGCAATACATCTAAACCGCATTTTACAGTACCCGAAAATTTGGAAACCTTATCTATTTCTTTCTTTAGGTTTTCAAAATCTGATAAGTAAGTTACTTTTTTTAATACTTTAGCACGATAATGACTAGGAATAACCAAAACGGGAGTTTTAGAATTATTTACAATGTAGGATGTATGAGTACCCATTATCTTTCTCAATACACCAGCACCTTGTGTTGCGATACAAATAAAATCCATTTTGTTTTTTTCGGCATATCTTATAATGTCTTTCTCGGTTGAGATAGCAGAGTCAATAACAAACTTAATATTGGCAAACTTATTTTTATCTTCTCCAATTGTTGAATAAACAAACTTTTTAAGCTCAGCAGTAAGTCTTTCTATTTCTTCTTGTTTAAATGTTTTATAGAAAATATCACTCCATTTAGTTGGCTTTAAAAAATGTACAGTGTGGTAGAATGTTGCTTCTATTTCATTTGATTGCTTTGCTAGCATTTGAGCAAACCTAATTGCTCCTTTTGAATTTACCGAAAAATCGGTCGTTACTAGTAGTTTCATTTTTATTTTTTTTAAATGTGTGTTTTACTCTTTCTAGTCTTTTCCTATTGGTCAATAATTCTCAGAACTATTGCTCTGCCTATTTCTAATATAAATTACAATATATTTTGTAATAAAATATGTTGCAAAGCTACAGAAACTACTTACTGCTATTGCACCTATAAAAATCGAATAGCCAGCTTCTTTTAAATTTGCAGACCAATTATGCATGTCAAAACGAACATCTGTGTTAAGTAGCAACTCTCCAGTTTCAAAACTTAACAGCATAAACAGTGGACTTGTTAGAGGATTAGAAATTAAACTACCTGTTGCTGCTGCAAAAATATTGAATTTAAAAAACCTATGTAATAGAAGTACCGTTAAAAATCCAAAACCAAATGATGGGAAAACACCTGTAAAAGCTCCCAATGCCGCCCCTGTAGCTATTTCATTTACACTTGAATTTTCCTTTGCCAATTTAATAAATCTTGTCTTGATTCTTGTAGTGAAACTTGTCTTTATTTTTGGTTTATTATTCATCAAAGTTGCAAATTATGAATGTTGTCTGTGTTTTTTACCATTGGCTATAACTCGCTAATTGACGCATGTTTTATGCATTTTAACTGCAAAGTAAAAGCTTCCGTTATTAAATGCAAACTTTGAGACTTGTATTTTTAATGTACTGATATTCAACATATTATGTGTAATTTTTTTGCATTTTTCTCTAGGCGTAAGCTTTGGACAATACAATATGCGCATCGCGCATATTGTAACCATCCATTATTTAAACAATACAAGATACGCATTGCGTGTTTTGTATTGTTTAAATACCCGCCTCTTTTAGAGGCTATCCAATGGACTTTTGATCTTCTTAATATCTTTTTGACTTACATGTGTGTAGATGAGCGTGGTCTTGATGTCGTTGTGACCCAGTAACTCTTGGATAAACTTTACATCTGTCCCCGCCTCCAGCAAATGGGTCGCAAAGCTGTGCCTTAGGCCGTGAATACCCACGTCTTTGTTGATAGCTGCTTTCTTGAGTGCAGCTTTAAACACCTGCTGGGCACTGCGCTTACTATATTGGTCACCGTATTGTCCCTCAAAGAGATATTTTTTGGGTTTATAAGCTTTATAATACTCCCGCAGTTGGAGCAGAATACTTTCTGGCAGATTTACATAACGATCTTTTTTACCCTTGGCTCGCGCTATTAAAACCTGTCCGTTTTTACTGTCTATGTCGGTAATTTTGAGGTTAACAATTTCGCTTACACGCAGTCCCATACCATAGCAGAGTTTGAGCATGGTGTTGTGTTTGAGGTTTGTCGTAACGGTAAAAAGCTTTTTTATGTCCTGTGCATTGATAACTTTGGGCAAAATAGAGGGTTTTTTGGGGCGAGGTATTTCAAAAAAGAATTTCTCTCGATGCAGTACCTGCTCATAATAAAACTTTACAGCGTTGATGCGACTATGTAGGGTGTTTTCTGAGAGTTTCAGGGTTTCAAGGCAATACAAAAAATAACTTCGGAGCCGAGCGATATCCAAATCTTCAACGGGCTTGTCTTTAAGGGCATACAACAATTGAGCAAACTCGTTTCGATACGTAGTAATGGTACTTTGGCTGTATGCCTTCAACTTTAAGGTTTCGATGAAAGTATATAAAGCGGGTTGATTTATTGGGTGAATGTGTAATAGCACTTCTTTGCCCACCGGTTCGGTTTTGAGGCCAAATCGTTGGCGGTACATGGGCGTATCGATTACATACCAAGCTTTTTGAGTACGGCTCCAGCGTGTACCTGTTATGCTGCGAACGAGGCGGTTGTACTCAGGCTGGTATTCAAACTTAATCAAAATCACGGATTTGCCTTCGTGTTCTGTCAATTCAAATCGCCAGTCAGTAGGGAGTTGGGTGGGATTACTCATCGGATTCTGATCGTTTATCCAACATAATCAACTGCTCGGCAATGATCTCGGTGACGTACCTTTTGCTGCCGTCTTTATTTTCATAATTACGTGTTTTGATTTTTCCTTCAATGTAGACCAAACTCCCTTTTTGTAGATAATCACGTGCCAACTCGGCCAAACTACGCCACAAAACGATGCTGTGCCATTCGGTTTCCGTACGTGTTTTCCCATTTTTGTCTTTGAAAGTTTCGTTGGTTGCCAGCGAAAACTTAGCTACGCTTACGCCACCTTCTAAGACCTGATATTCAGGTACATTTCCAAGGTTCCCAATTAAAGTTACGCGGTTAAGTCCTCTCATATTGAAATAAATTTAGTGACAATATGCTCTTTAGAACACATTCTGCCCAAATAGTCACTCACCAAAACTGTTTCGTCGCTTTTTCTTGAGAAATCTTCCAAATTTTACTAACATTAGGTTTCATTAACCTAACTCTATCCCTTGAAACCATTTATACTGCTGCTTGCGGTGGGGTTGTTTGTGCGTTGCACGGCTTCCTGCGCCCAAACCCTCACCATCAAAGGTCTCCAACAACCCGTCGAGGTTATCCGCGACGGCTGGGGAATCTCCCACATTTACGCCCAAAACGACCATGACCTGTTTATGGCGCAGGGCTACGTGGCCGCTTCCGACCGCCTGTTTCAACTCGAAATCTGGCGGCGACAAGCCACAGGAACGGTGGCCGAACTCCTCGGAAAAAAAGAATTGAAACGCGACATGGGCAGTCGATTGTTTAAATTTAGGGGCAATCTTACGGCTGAGTTGGCACATTACCATCCCCGCAGTGCGCTCATCATCAATGCTTTTGTGGAGGGAATCAACGCCTACATTCGTGAGATGCGCCAAACGCCCGAAAAACTTCCGTTTGAATTTAAAGTCCTAAACACCCTGCCCGACTACTGGACGCCCGAAATCGTCATCAGTCGGCATCAGGGGTTGCTGAGCAACGTCAAAGACGAACTCAACAATGCCCGAATTGTGCAGTTGGTGGGTGCCGAAAAGCTGCGTGATTTGCAGTGGTTTCACCCCGCCAAAACCGCCAACGAACCCGATTTGACTTTGGATAGACTCGTGCAGGACGAAGACCTTTTCCAACCCATTCTCGAATTGTACGAAGCCTTTCGTGCGCCGTTGAAATTTGTTAAAGACGATAAAAAAGCGAGTCACACGCCTGCGTTTGATTTTGACAGTTGGTACGAAGAAGAAAAAGCCAACGTTGGCTCCAACAACTGGATTATCAGCGGCCACCGCGCCCAAAGCGGCTATCCGATGCTGGCCAATGACCCGCACCGGGCGCAATCGGTGCCGTCGTTGCGGTATTGGGTACATTTGCACGCCCCAGGCTGGAACGTCGTGGGGGCGGGCGAACCCTCCTTGCCAGGCGTGTCGATTGGCCATAACGAAGTGGCTTCGTGGGGATTGACCATTTTTGAAACCGACAACGAAGACCTGTACGTCTACGAAACCAATCCCCAAAATCCGAATCAGTACAAATACCAAGGGAAATGGGAAAACCTTAAAATTCTGAAAGACACGATTAAAGTAGCCAACGGTTCGCCTGAGGTGATAACGCTCAAGTACACCCGCCACGGGCCGGTGGTGTTTGAAGAGGGGGCCAAAAACAAACTGTACGCCGTTCGGGCGGGTTGGCTGGAGGTGGGTTGTGCACCCTATTTGGCGAGTTTGCGCATGAACCAAGCGCGTACTTGGGAAGAGTTTCGGACGGCGTGCAGTTTTAGCCGTATTCCGGGCGAAAACATGATTTATGCCGACAAAAACGGCCACATCGGCTGGCAGGCAGTGGGGATTTCGCCCATTCGCAAAAACTGGACGGGGCTTGTGCCCGTGCCCGGTGATGGCCGTTACGAGTGGGCGGGTTATTTACCCATTCAGCTGTTGCCCAACAAAAAAGACCCCACCGAAGGCTACGTGGTCACGGCCAACAACAACATGACACCCGTTGATTTTCCCAACCGCAACGCCATTGGCTGGACGTGGGCCAACCCCGTGCGGGCGCATCGCATCGAAGAAGTGCTGAACGCTGGGAAGCGTATGTCGTTGCAGGATTTCGCGACCTTGCAAACCGATTATCTCTCTGGAACGGCCCGAACGCTGGTGCCTGTTTTAATCAATGCGCTCAATACCAATGCGGCCAAAGAAAGCAACGAAGTGGCGAAATCCCAAGCGCTTTTGCAGGCGTGGGATTATCAACTAAAGCCCAATTCGACGGCGGCGGCCATTTACGTACAATGGGAAACGGAATTAAAAAAGGCCGTTTATCAACTGACCGTTCCCCAAAATATTCAGACCTATTTTAAAACGTTGCCCACCAAACGGCTCGTAGATTGGGTCATTACGCCCCGTCCTGAGTTTGGTATAGATCCCATTCAAGCGCGTAATGAGTTGTTGGTGAATAGTTTAGATAAAGCGATTCAAGCACTCACTGCACGGTTGGGCAATGACATGAACCAATGGCAGTACGGACAAGCCAAAAACAAACACATCAAGCTCACGCACGCGCTCAGCGAGTGGGTGGGTGAGGAGCAACGTGCCAAAATTAACCTCGGCCCTTTGCCGCGCGGCGGCTACGGCGAAGTGGTGGGCAACACGGGCAATAACCTCAATCAGGAGCATGGCGCTTCGTTTCGGATTTTGGTAGATACCGAAAACTGGGACAAAACCTTGGGAATCAACAGCCCCGGTCAATCGGCCAACCCCGACGATCCGCATTATGCCGATTTGTTTGAATTATGGGCCAAAGACGGTTATTTCCCCGTATATTTTTCCAAAGATAAAATTAAGCAAGTAGCCGACCGAACTTGGACGCTGAAGCCTAACTAGAAATTTGTACATTTGCGCCTCCAAAATAACGCCGACGGGATTTTTTTAACCTAGCTCGTCGGCGTTATTCTAATTCAGAACGAGATGCGTGTTTGTTTTGTAATGCCCGCTTTGCCCCACTACTTTAAGCTCATCCTGAACAAGATTGTGGCGGGAACGGGGTACGAGATTTTGATGATAAAACCCGCCCAAAAAGGGAAAGCAACGGGGGCGGCCGTGAAGGAGGAAACCGACAATGCGCTGTTTCGGGTGGTTGAGTTGGAAGAATACCGTGCTTGGTATGGCAAACCTTTTTTTAAGGATTTATTGCCCACGCTCAAAGCCTTTCGTCCTGATATTGTGGTGATTACTACTTGGCCGTATTTTCTCTACCTCACCCTGAATCCGTTCTTTTATTGGCGGTTGCGGGGGTTGGGGGCCAAGCTCATCGCTCGGGATATTCCCTTCAACTACGCCATTTGGGGGCGGGTCAAAGAGTTCTATTTCTCTCCTCAGTTTCTTTCCGAAAATTTTCAGGATTCTAACAAAACTTGGATTGGCTATATTCTTTTTTGGATTGCTTCCTTACTGCGCCGTTTGAATTTGCCTTTGGCCGATGCCCACATCAACTACATCGACGAAGCCCACGAAATCATTGGTAGCTACGGTGTGCCATCAGAGAAGATATTTGTCATTTCCAACTCCCCCGATACCGACGAACTATTGGCGGCGTTTGAAACGGTTAAGAAACGACCTTCTATCTTGCCGACCAATCCCCACCGCCTGATTCACGTGGGGCGCTTGGTGCAGTGGAAACGCGTGGATTTGATTATCGAAGCCGTAAAAAAACTACAACCGACCTATCCCGACATTGAGTTGGTGGTGGTAGGCTTTGGGCCAGAGCTGGAAAAACTGAAAATACAGGCGGCAGAGGCAGGACTGGCAGAAGCTGTGCGTTTTGTGGGAGGAGTATACAATTCAGTAGATTTGGGGCAATATTTGCACGAGTCAGCGGTGTATGTGCTGGGCGGTATGGGCGGCCTGTCTATCAACGATGCCATGTGTTTTGCCAAACCGGTGGTGTGCTCGGTGGCCGACGGCACCGAAAAACGCTTGGTACGCGAAGGAACCAACGGTTATTATTTCAGCAACGGCAACGCCGCTGATTTGGCACGAGTTTTGGACTTGTTGTTGGCAAATCCTGAGCGGGTTCGGGCCTTTGGCCAACGTTCATTAGAGATTATTAAAGAGGAAATAAATATACAAACCGTTATCGAAGGGTATCGTAACGTATTTGAATTCGTAACCAAGAAATGAAGATTCTTAACATTGTAGGCGCACGGCCTAATTTTATGAAAGTAGCGCCGCTGCATCGTGCTTTTCAGCGAAAAAGCGAGGTTGAATCAAAAATCGTTCATACGGGGCAGCATTACGACGCCAAGATGTCGGACGTATTTTTTAACCAACTCGAATTGCCCAAGCCCGATTATTTTCTGGGAATCGGCGGCGGCTCGCACACCCAACAAACGGCCAAAATCATGTTGGAGTTTGAAAAGGTGGTAGAAGCTGAGCAGCCTGACTTGGTGTTGGTGGTGGGCGACGTTACCTCCACCATTGCCTGTGCGTTGGTAGCCACCAAAATGCACATTCCAATCGCGCACGTTGAAGCGGGATTGCGGAGCGGCGACCGCCGGATGCCCGAAGAAATCAACCGTATTTTGACCGACAGTATTTCGGATTATCTGTTTGTAACCGAGCAATCAGGAATTGACAACCTCAAACACGAAGGCGTGCCCGACGAAAAAGTATTTATGGTGGGCAATTGCATGATTGACTCGCTGGTGTATTATCGTCAGAAAGCTGGCCTTCTGGACATTATGCCTTCATTGGGCGTAGCCAAAGATGATTTTGTGCTTATGACCATGCACCGCCCCGCCAATGTCGATACCGCCGAAGGGCTGACGAGTATTTTGCAGATTATTGAAAACACGACGCCGTACAAAAAAGTACTGTTTCCGATTCACCCCCGGACCAAAAATAACATTGAGAAATTTGGCTTAAAAGCAAAATTAGACACGATTGAGGGCCTGATTTTGACCGAGCCGCAGGGCTATTTGGAGTTTTTAAATTTGATGGAAAACGCTGCTTTGGTCATCACCGATTCGGGCGGTATTCAGGAAGAAACGACCTATTTGCAGGTGCCTTGCCTGACCTTCCGCGATAGTACGGAGCGCCCCGTGACGGTCGAACTCGGAACCAATCAATTGTTGGCCGATTTGAACCCCGTGACTGTGCACGAAAAGGTAATTGAAACCCTCGAAGGTCGGGCCAAGAAAGGTGTTATTCCGCCGCTTTGGGACGGCCACGCTGCCGAGCGAATTGCGGAGATTTTGGTGAAAAGAGCAAAGCTGCTTTCTTAATTCTTATATTCGACAATCGTACTTCTTTTATGTCGCAACCTATTCGCGCCGAAGCACTTCCCGACAACCCCGACGAGCATTATCGTATTAAGCCCCCGTTTGGGCATCCGCGTTGGTATTACCTCAAAAAACTACGACAGTTGGTGGAGTGGGGAAGAAATCAATATGTTCGGCAAAAAACCGCCCAAGGCCCGATTAAACTGGCGGATTATGGCTGCGGAACCAAGCCTTATGTTTCTCTTTTTTCGGATAAAAATATTGACTATCTAGGCATTGACTTGGCGTGGAATCCCCACGCAGATATTATTGTGGGCAACGATAGCGTAATTCAATACCCTGATAATCAGTTGGATGTGGTGCTCTCGACGCAAGTGCTTGAGCACGTAGACGACCCCGAAGGCTACCTCCGCGAAGCGCAGCGGATTCTTAAACCCAACGGGCTGCTGCTGCTCACCACGCACGGGTACTGGATGTATCATCCTGACCCCACGGATTATTGGCGTTGGACGTCGACGGGATTGCGTAAAATCGTGGAGCGCAATGGTTTTGAGGTGATTGCCTTTCGAGGTATCATTGGGCGGGCGGCCATGGGATTGCAGTTGTTTCAGGATGGATTGTTGTTCAAAATACCCAAATTCCTACGCCCTTTGCTGACAATTCCGATGCAGTTTTTGATTGTATTATTCGATAAAATCAGTTCTCAACAAGCCACCGACACCGACGGATGTACGTATTTGGTCGTGGCCAAGGCGAAGAAATAACGATGAAATTGTGCATTGCTTATCCCAATCGGAATAGTTACTCCGAAACATTCATTCACAATCATTTATCGTACCTAAAACCAGAAATTACCTTGACGGGTGGCTGGCGACCTTACATTACAAAGGAAGGGGAAAACATCATTTCTATTCCCGCAGGGGAGTTGATTCGGATAGGAATTAAACGCGTGTTTTCGGGGCTGTACCCCCCTTTTTATACTTATTTTTTGACAAAGTACTTGCAAAAAGAACAACCTGATGTTTTACTGGCAGAATATGGAATTACGGGTTTGGGTGTAATGGAAGCCTGTAAGAAGACAAATACGCGTTTGGTGGTTCATTTTCACGGCTTCGACGCTTCCCATCGTCCGACCATTGAAAAGTACAAAAAAGACTATCGAAGTCTTTTCGAAATTGCGGATAAAATTATTGTAGTGTCGAAAGATATGGCGGCTCAATTGATGGGAATGGGTGCTCCTGCCGCCAAAATTATCAATAACCCCTATGGTGTTGAAACTGAAAAGTTTTACGGAGCCAATCCACAGCAGGCCGAAAAAATAGTACTGTCGGTGGGACGTTTTACGGGAAAAAAAGCGCCGCACCTGACGTTGCAGGCTTTTGATAAGGTACTCGAAAAACATCCTGATGCCCGACTGGTGATGATTGGCGGAGGCGAACTTTTTGAGTCATCAAAAGCACTGGTGGAAACGTTGGGTATGAAACATGCTGTTGAATTTGCAGGGATAAAATCACCCGAAGAAGTGGCAGAATGGCACCGCAAAGCAAGGATTTTTGTCCAACATTCCATTACTAATCCCGAAAATGGGGATTCAGAAGGTACGCCAAATACGATTTTGGAGGCTTCGGCGGCAGGATTACCAATTATAAGTACGCGTCATGCGGGTATAAAAGAGGCTGTTGACCATGAAATAACTGGTTTTTTAGTGGAAGAAGGAGATTATTTGAAAATGGCTGATTATATGTGCCTTTTGTTGGATGATTCGGCTTTGGCTCAAAAAATGGGTGAACAGGCCAGCATTAAGATGAAAATAGAATATGAAATACGACACAGAATAAATAAACTAAATGAAATTCTTCTATGTGGTACAGGGTAGTTTTATGTATTCTTTGTTGTGCTGTTAAACAGACATTTGCTCAGAACATACGGCAGGGCATTATAGCTTGTTACTCATTTGACGGGAATGCAAAAGATGGTATTGGAAATAACGATGGATTAGTAAGAGGGGCAACACTTACTGAAGATAGATATGGAAAAGCTAATAGTGCATATAGCTTTAATGGGATAGATAACTATATAGAAATAAAGGGGGATAATTTTAAAAATACGACTTATACTCTTGCTTTATGGGCTTATCCGATAAAAAATCCAGCTGGTAATCAATATCATTATGCGATTTCCATTGGTGGGGCAGGTGGTGACCAATCTATTGATATCAGTAATGGAGCTTTCAACGCAATTGGTTGGACAATAGGTACTTATTTGGTGAGTCCAACTCCATTGACAACTTTCTGTGCAGCAGGTGTTTTGCCTGAATTAAATAAATGGTATCATATAGTAGCTACACGAGATAATCAAAAAATTAGATTATACGTTGATGGAGCATTTATTTGCGAATCTTCTACACAGGGGCTTCTACCAAATTATGGAACAAATACAGTAATGACCATTGGAAGAAGAGCCCAAGGTGGACAGTTCTTAGCGGCAAAAATAGACGATGTTGTTATATACAATCGTGTTTTATCCGATGCAGAGGTGGTGGGGCTTTATAATCAGCTTCCTTGCGGTGTACAACCAAGTCTATCTCAATCTACCATTACAGAGCCAGGGTATTTTTACATGGAGGGGAATAGTTATACTGCTACGCGTACTCCAACAAGTGACAAAAGAACTTTCCTGCAACTTCGAAATAATTCATTAGACCCTTCGTCATGGGTCGGTATTAGCCTTTCTGCGGGAAGTAATACCAATCCTACTGTTTTAGAACATTTTGCTCGTGAATATTCTAATCCCTCAGTCCCAAGCCCATTCGCTGGATTTGGGCAACTATATTCTAGAGATAACGGTCTGATTTTGAGAACTGGAAGCCCTTCTAGCCCCAATGGTGTCATTAAGTTTATGACTGGAAATTTAGGAGATTTTTCGTTGGAGAGAATGCGCATAGACGCAAACGGTAATTTAGGGGTGGGTACTCAGAATCCAAAATCAAAATTACAAATAACGAGTGGCGATGTATATGTAGAAAATCCAGACCGAGGCATTATCCTTAAATCCCCCAATGGTTCTTGCTGGAGAGTAACGATTGATGATTTAGGGAATTTTGTTCGGACTAGCATTCCTTGTCCATAAATACTCAATTGCGATACGTTTTAGAAAATAACCAACTGGATTAAATTATAAAATGACCGTTATTTCACCCCTCACTGGCAGTACTGAGGTTGCCCTCGAAAGCCGACTTTTACCAAAACAGATTATCAGCCAGTATAAAACCCAGTTTGGCGTTGATGTAAGCGGCTATTTTAAGGGCTTAAAAACGGTGGATATTTACCGTTGCAAGACCTCTGGGCTTCGTTTTTACTACCCATTCAATTTGGCGGGTGATGGGCAATTTTATGCCGATTTGGCACGGGTCTACAAGGGCTATTATTCGGTTTGGAAATGGGAACACGAAAAAGTGAATGGTCTGATTCAATCTGAACAAAAAGTACTAGAAATTGGGTGCGGGAGGGGCTATTTTTTAGCAAAATTAAAAGAGAAAAAAGCGCAGGCAACGGGTTTGGATTTTAATCCCGATGCCGTAGAATATGGTAAAACCCACGACCTCAACATTGTGGATGAAACGATTACGGCCCATGCCCAAAAACAAGCAGGGGCCTACGATATGGTATGCGCTTTTCAGTTGTTTGAGCACGTCAATGAAGTCGGAGATTTTTTGAAAGATTCCATCGCGTGTTTGAAAAAAGGCGGGCTTTTGGCCATTGGCGTTCCCAACAATGATTGTTATATTTTCAAAGAAGACCCGTATCATACCCTCAATGTGCCGCCGCACCACATGTTGTTATGGGCGCCAGATTCTCTGCGTTATGTTGCACAATTGTTTGATTTAGAGTTGATTGAGGTGGCCGTTCAGCCTTCGGTTTCTGTCAATAAAAGTACGGCGTATTTGCTTTGGCTCAAAAAACAATTTGGAGATTCAGCCGTGGCAAATTTTCTGCACCTTACCACTCGTTTTTTGGTAAAACGCTTGCCCGTATTTACGCAAGGCCCCACGGTGGTGGCGGTTTACCGAAAAAAATAAAAAGCTAAATCGCTTAAATAGAAATGCCAAGATTTAATAAGTAAAGTATTTTTGCCCAAAATTATTTAGATGAAAAAAATCATTCTTTCGCTCATTGAAAAAATGGGGTACGAAGTTGTGAAGGCAGGAACGTACCGTTTTGCCAACATTGACATTGAAAATGACAAAGATTTTGGTCGTTTGATGAATCAATGTCGCCCATTTACAATGACTTCCGTTCAACGACTTTATGCCCTGAATCAAGCGGTCAATTATATTTCCAAAAATAAAATCAGCGGCGATATTGTTGAATGTGGGGTTTGGAGAGGAGGGAGCTCCATGATGAGTGCCCTTACATTGTTGGAAGGCAAAGATACTTCACGAAATTTATACCTGTACGACACTTTTGAAGGCATGAGTGAGCCAACAAACGATGATGTAAGTATGACGGGTGCTCTAGCGGAGAAGACTTGGCAAAGTATTGATAAATGTGATGCAGATTTGAACGATGTCCAAACCAACATGAAACAGACCAATTACCCTTTTTCTAAAATACATTTTGTACAGGGTAAAGTAGAACAGACAATTCCGGAAACAATACCGTCTTCGATTGCCTTGTTGCGTTTGGATACCGACTGGTATGAATCCACGTACCACGAACTGGTTCATTTGTTTCCCAAACTCGTGACGGGGGGAGTGCTAATCATTGATGACTACGGACACTGGCAGGGTGCCCGCAAGGCGGTAGATCAATACTTTGCCGAACAAAAAACGCCTATTTTGCTCAATCGAATTGACTACACGGGTCGTATTGCGATAAAATCATAACATATATTCATGGGAGTTATCATTCGCCAAAGTCTTAAAAATTCAATTGTCACGTATTTTGGCGTAATCATCGGAACCGTCAATGTACTGTACTTGTACAATGCCTTTTTGTCGACAGATCAGATGGGGCTTTACAGTGCCATTACGAGTTTTCCGTTGGTTTTCGCTTCGTTTACCCAGTTGGGCATTCCGCTGATTGCAGTACGCTTTTTCAATCGGTTTAAGGACGAAGCCAAACAACACAACGGCTTTTTTGCTTTTTTGATGGTTGCGCCGCTGGCGGGGTGCTTGATTTTCAGTGTGTTGTATGTTTTTGGGCGTGATTTGTTTCGCTGGATTTATCAAGATGGTTCCCCACTGTTGGTTCAATATTATTATTATTTACTTCCACTGACCATTTGTTTGGTCTACATGACCGTTTTGGAAGCCTACGCGCGCGTACATCTGCGGATTGTGGTTCCTGCTATCATTCGCGAATTGGGCGTTAAGCTAACAAACTCGGCCTTGGCGGTGGGCTACGGAATGCACTGGATTACTTTCGATCAGCTTATTATGGCGTTGGTACTCGTGCATTTGTTGGCCGTTTTTGCGTTGTTGGGCTATTTACAATGGCTGGGCAGGTTGTACTGGAAAGTCGATTTTAGCTTTTTGCGCAAGCCTATTTTCAACGAAATGTGGCAGTATGGCTTGTGGGTCTTAATGGGTGGGATAAGTGTCAATCTGGCGGTCAACATTGAAAAATTTTTCCTCCCAGCCTACTCCAACGGGATGACCAACACCGCAATTTTTGACATTGCGGCCAAAATTGCCCTTGTCATCGCCATTCCAAGAAACGCCCTGTCGTCTATCAGTACGCCGCTGCTAAACGAGTCGTGGAGTCGCAATGATATGGAACACATCGACGAGATTTACAAAAAATCTTCGCTTAATCTGTTGATTATCGGTGGGTTATTGTTTTTAGGGATTTGGTGCAATATCGACAGTATTTTCAAAATTATTCCTAAATCGGAGGTGTATGAGCAGGGGAAATGGGTGGTGCTTTTTGTTGGGCTGGGTAGGGTGATTGATATGGCCACGGGGCTCAACTCTGAAATTCTGATTGGTTCAAAGTATTATCGTTACGACCTCGCATTTTACATTTTTCAGACCGTTTTGCTCGTGATTGCCAACGCCTTATTGATTCCCATTTATGGGTTCAACGGAGCCGCCTTGGCCATGTTGGTGTCGCTCACGCTCTACAACGCCATTAAATTCTGGTTTATTTACTCCCGTTTTGGGCTTCAGCCTTTCACCCCAGCTACCGTCAAAACGGTTGCTTTACTGGCGGTTACGTACGGAATCACCCAGGTGATTTCCATTCCAAATGATAGCCTCGGGATGATATTTGTCGGCATCGCGGTCAAATCATTCGTGATTCTGGTGGTACTAGGCGGTGGGGTTCTGGGATTAAGAATTTCCGAAGATGCCAATCAAACGCTGTTGGGTATTTGGCGTAAGTACAGAAAGAAATAATCTCCATTTTTAAGATTGAATTCATAAAAAAACACTGGCTTGGAGTACCAATCCCCCAAGCCAGTGTCTAAAAATAGAAATGTATTTTAGCGTTTAAAATACATAATTTCAGAAACAGGCTCTCCCACGTAAAGTTTAAGCGAAGTGCCGTCGACCGAAAATTTGGTCACGTTTTTCAGATTATTAAGGAAATTATACTCGGCTTTCATCATTTCGGGCGTGCCAGCCATTTTGGTCGTACTGACGGGCGCTACGAACTCAATGCTAGATTTAGCTTCGTTAAAAGTAAATATAGTATTGTAAAAATTTACAAAGGCTCGTCCGTTCACTTGCAATTTATCAGTGGTCTCTGAAGCGGCAAATTCGATAGAGGCTTCGCCGTCGGCGGGGATCGTTTTGTCTTTCAGGTATTCCGTAAACGTCCATTTCCCAGACAGTTTATTGAAATTTACGCGAGCATTGGTTACGTTTTTGGCGGCTTGCAATTCATCTTCAATCGTAACGCTCGTTTTCGCACAGCTCACACACAGGAGCAATAGCACGGCAAAAAAGGGGATTTTAATCATGGCTAAAAGCGTTTTTTTGGTTGTTTATGGTCCTGCCTGATTGTTCAACGCAGGGTCGATAAAAAGACGCAACTCGGCCTTTTTTGGTTGGAATCTACTTCCTGATTTTATACACTTGCCCACTAACGGGTGCAATTTGGTCTTCTGGTGCGGTAATAGTTTGAAACACCAAATCGTAATCAGTAAGGTTGATGTTTTCTAAAGATGCGCCCGATTGACTGTCAAAATTAGCAACAAAAATATACATAGGAGCGGTGGCTTGGGTCCATGCGATAAGTGTTTTTGTGGCATCGGGTGGTAAAATCCACTTGATTTGTTGGTTGGCGATTTGTTTCCAAATCATTTCTGCAAAAATACGTAAGTCGTTGATTTCACGGAACTGCGCCATGTTTTCACCCCATTCAAACGGTCCGTGGGTTACTTTGTCGGTTTCGGCATCGTCGTGGATTTGAAAAACGTACAGTTTGGTATATTCTTCGTTTTTCCCCCGCGTTAAGTGAAGGTTTCGCACCTCAAACCCAAGGCTGTAATAACTTGGCATATCGGTGAGGAATATTCCAACAAAATAGCGAAGGAGGTTGCCCGTTCGGTAAAATTCATCAAAACGCGGGTCGTCTTTGTCGGCCGTGATAATCGTAAAACTAGGGGCAAAAGTGCGACTGCGGAGCAATTGGTCGTACAAGGTAAAACGCTCCCGGAATTCGGGGGAGTCGATGGTCGCCGCCTGCAAATCCCCGAGCGTAGCGTCGGCGTGGATGGCTTCCAAATGGTCAAACTCATCACCATAGCCCATCACGTTGGGAGGAGCGATGAAGGTCTCGGCGTAAAACGCAAAGTGGGGTGTTCCGCGTCGTTGAATGTATTTTTTAACGGCACTCAGCGGGTCGTAAAAAGCATCGGGGTGGGCAGGAACACCATCGGGGCGCATTTGTACGTGAGCCATGTCGCCGCGCATAAAATCAAAATTGAATTCCTGCTGGCATTCAAAGTATTTTCTTGAAAAGTAATTCCACGCGTCCATATTTGGGCGCTCGAAATCCAGTTCCCAGTGCTGATTGTCATTTTTGGAATGATAAAAGCGGTAGCGCGTCAGCGGTCCAAATACCCTCGACATACCTTCAGGATGGTCAAAATCGTATTGAAACCACTGCGTTCCGCGCTCGTCAAGCACAAAAACTTCTGGATTGATATGCAGCCCCCGGTAGGGTGGCGCCATGGTCATGGGCAGGGTTTCGAAGCCGTGGGCAAGCAAATCCTTCATCAACTCAATGCGTCGGTGCAATCGTTGCTGTTGGTCAAAACCAAAAATAATTTCCTGCCGTCGCTTATCCGTTAGCAAGGGAATGCTAGGGTCGAAAAGGATGGATTTATCAAAATGCAATCCACTGCCGTCGGCGGTGCCGCAGTTGTGGAGGTGTTGCCAAATCACTTCTTCTACTTGTTGCCAAACATGCTCCGAATGGTCGGTCAGTCGGCCACCCTCGCGACGCACCCACTCAAAAAGGCGGGGATGAATCAGCGCAATTTCCGAAAAACGGTCGGTGTGAGGAATCACGTCCAAGCCCACCGTTTTGCCCAGCGCGTGCAGTAAATTAACGACCGCTTTCAGTTGTTTTTCCACGGAGTCCAACCATGGAATGGCCTGTTGAAGCGGCCAACTGTAAAATTCTTGGTTGATGTTCCAGCTCACTTTTCCGTACAAACTTCCCACCACGCCCGGCTCCCAAATGGGTAAAAGGTGAATAGAATCGTGGAACTTGGGCAGGGTAAGCGCATAGCCGACGACGTTCCAAAAGCTACCAATTGTCCGCACATTGACGCCGACCATGTTGGATTTTTTGAGCCATTGGCTATCTTTTTGGGTGGCCAATGGGGATAAAATTGTTTCGTTTGGGTTGAGCGCCCGCATCATCGTCTCGGCGCCGAGTTTTTTTTGCAGGATGTTTAACACCTGAAAAACGTCGAATTTGGTGGCGAATTCGGGCAATAAACCAGCTACAAACGAAGCTCTGGAGCGCTCATAGTCAGTAAGATGCAGGTGATAGGTGTTACGCCAATCTGTCACGTACGCGTCGCGCGTATGTGTACTGGTGGTGTCGAGAATATTCATCATAGGTTGTGTAAGGCAGCAAAATAATATTTTTATGGGGAAAAGTGCAAAAAATCCCGCATATTACTTTACAGACCATTCAATAATCCCTCCGGCAAACTCCTTAGGCAGCATCACTTCCATTTTCAACGCTTTGGCCGTTACGGGTTCAAAGTAAAGCTCATTGTATTGGTCTTTTGCTATCCCAAACGGGCCTTTGGGTTGAACGGGTTTCCATTCTCCTGATTCGTTTTGGTATAGTAAACGCCACGAAGCAGGCACGCGGCACCCACCCCACGGGCCGTCGTCAAACCAATAAACGTTGGTGGATGAAATGGTTTCGGGTTTATCAAACGTGTATTGGACCCATTGAAGCGTATCTTTCATGGGCCACCAGTGGTAGTAAATATTGTAGTGGTCGTTGGAGTTTTTGGGCTCGGCTTGGTCGTTGAGCGCGATGAGGGTTTTGGTCACGTGCGAGGCCGACAGCTTACTTCTGGAGGCAATAGTAGGAGCGGGAAGGGGGCGCGAAGCGGAAGGTTTTGTGCCAAACCAAACAGCCATTTCACCCGGCCCACGGTTGGCCCATGCGTAATAAGGAATGGCTTCAAAAGTAGCCTTGGAGACGTTGATTTGATTGTCCATTGTCCGTTTGGATTGTTCAACTTCCGCTTTAATCACCGTGACACCGTCCAGAAAATCTGGCCGATAACTGGCCGTGAAAGCGGTTTCGGGGTTGACCACCAAGTTGAGCACCCGACCTTCCGAATGTTCGGGCCATTCGGCACAATACACAATCGGGCCGCGTTGAAGCGCAATTTTGTCTTGGTCAGCAACCACTTTTTTATTGGCGGCTACTTGCCTAATGGGCATCGGTAAAGTCAGTTGGATAACGTCCCCTTTTTTCCATTCACTTTTGATAACAGCGTATCCATTTTCGAGTTGGTACGCGGCGGGTTTGCCGTTGACCATCAAGGTAAAAGGAGTATCATCTTTCTTCGTAAAAGAATATAAGTCGCTCGGTAGTGGTTGGTTTTGCGCCCAGCCGGGTATCCGAATGGCCATCTCGAAGTTTTTACGTTTGGCGGGGTTCAAAGTGAAATCAACCGTGCCGTTCCACGGATAATTGGTCGTTTGGGTAATTTGGACTGCGGTTCCGTTGAGCATGATTTCGGCGTTACTGCTCATGAACAAATTGGCAAAAACGCGGTCATTTTGTTGGGCATAAACATAACCCGGAACCGACGGGATAAACCGACACACGTTGCTCGGGCAACAGGCGCAACCAAACCACGCACTCCGTGAATGTTGTCCCAAGGATTCGAGCGGATTGGGATAAAAAAAGCGGTCGCCGCTGAGCGATACCCCCGACACCATGCCGTTATACAGCGTGCGCTCTAGCACATCGTAAAAACGGGCATCGCCGTGGAGCAGAAAAAGGCGGTAATTCCAATAAATATTGCCAATGGAGGCACAGGTTTCGTTGTAGGCCGACATATTCGGTAATTCGTACGGTGCGCCAAATCCTTCGTGGCCACCCGCCGCGCCGATGCCCCCCGTGAGGTAAAATTTGTCGTCGATGATGTCTTCCCAGATTTTGTCAATGGCGTTGAGGTAGGCTTTGTCGCCCGTGATGGCGGCTACGTCGGCCATGCCAGCGTACATATAGGTGGCGCGAACGGCGTGCCCAACGGCCTCCGTTTGTTCCGTCACCTTTTTATGGTCTTGGCTGTATTCTTTGCCTTTGCCCCGCACGTCCAGAAAAAATTTGGCCAAATCAAGGTACTTTTTCTGGTTTGTGGTGCGGTAGAGTTTCACCAGCGCCATTTCGATGATTTGGTGACCAGGCGCGTGGTCCAACTTACCAGGGCCAAATTCACGACAGAGCAAATCCGCGTTTTTGATGGCAATGTTTAACAATGTTTTTTTGCCTGTGGCCTGAAAATGGGCCACCGCGGCCTCAATCAAATGCCCGCTGTTGTATAACTCATGACTCAAATCAGACTCTTTTTCCCAGCGTTTCAGGCCCGACCAAGGGTGCGTGTGCAGTGGGTCGATGGTTCGATTGGTATATAAATAACCGTCGGGCTCCTGTGCTTTGCCCACGTATTCGATGAGCGTGTCAAGGCGGGCTTCCAAATGTTTATCGGGGAATGTTTGCAACGAAAAACTGGCTCCTTCCAAGATTTTGTAAATATCGGTATCGTCAAAAGGGTATTCGGTGCAAAACTTGCCCGATTTGATTTTGGCGGCAAACAAAAAATTGTTGACCCGTCCTGTATTGTAGCACTGCTCTAGGGCAATCGGAATCGTGACGTCGTGGTTGCGTTTGATGCGCGGTGCCCAAAACTGATCATTGACCTTTACGGCCGTAAACGGCACGGGTTGAATCGGATAATCGCCCTTGGGTTGGCTTTTGACGGTGTTCGTAACGAAAATGACGAACCAAAAGAGGACTGCCGTTTTTAATTTTACCATGTTTATCATTAGGAAGCCGATTTTATCATTCTGAAAAAAACTGTTTTTGCAGTGTTCAAAAATAATGATATTCTCGTTCTCATCCGCACAAAAAGGGCAAATAGGAAGGCCGTGCTGCTTTTCTTTTGTAATGATAGATTTGGCTAGGGTAGCTTCACCTCCAAGGTAAGCTGATAACTGCCCGTAGCGCCTGGGTAAGCAGGGTCAAAACTAGCCGTGACCGAGTTTTTGTAGGACTGATTGGCATTGCGCTGACGGAGGAGCATAGATTGATTGGTGGGCAGATAACGGGCCGTAACGGTATATTTTCCGAGGGGAATGTCCTGTGCATTTTCTTCGCCCGTTTTTACCGTCAGGGTTTTACCCGCGCTGCCGTCAATGAGCGTTCCGACGGGTTTAAAAGTAAATTCGACGTTGTCGGTGTCGAAGAATTCTCCGATGGCACCGTACACATCCAATGACCCGCCATAGTGCCCCGACATACCAAATTCTTTTGGTTTTTCTCCCGTCAATTTCCAACGCAGGTTACGAATAGCGCCTTCGGTGCCCGCAAACGCCCCCGTGGTTTCGGGAAATAAATCAAGGACGTAGGTTTTGTTGTCAAAACGGACAGTCACCGTACCCCGAACGTACCACGAGCCAGCATTGACCGATAGGCTATAATGCCCGTTGGCATCGGTTTTACCCAAGATGTTATTGTTGTAAAATTGGGCGTTGTTGACCACTATATCGGCGTTGGCCAAAGGTTTACCGTTGGTGTCAACGACGCGGCCCGAAACAATCCCTTTTTGGGGGCTGTTCGAATCAGGATGTACGTGTGCGTGGGGAGGAATGCAGGACGAAAGCAGCGCCAGAGCGGCGTAGAGCAATGTTTTCATGATTGGCTGTTGTTTTTGTTCAGGGCAAAATTGCCCTTCTCCGTGCGCACAACCAACCATGAAATTGATGAAACGGAAAAAGCGACGGCTGAAACGGGATGCCGCCGCTTTTTTCAGTTGAGTGTCTTTCCTGATTTATTTCGTACCTTCATTGACCGTAATCGGCAAGGTCCATGCGGGGGGCTCAATTCCCAGCAAATGCCGTACGAAAAAATCGCGCCGCTTGCGCTCACCGTACTCGCCGCCGGTGGAGTGGGCCATGTTGGGTACCATCAAAAAATCAAAATCTTTGTTGGCTTTGATGAGCGCATTCACCAACTGCATGGTCGATGCAGGGTCAACGTTGTCGTCTACTTCACCCAGAATCAGCAACAGTTTTCCTTGTAGTTTTTCGGCGTGGGTCACATTGGAGCAGTCGGCATAATGCGGCCCGATGGGGTAGCCCATCCATTGTTCGTTCCACCAGATTTTATCCATTCGGTTGTCGTGGCAACCGCAGGAAGAAACGCCCACTTTGTAAAAATCAGGATAAAATAAAAGTCCCCCCGTGGAGCTTTGCCCACCCGCTGAGGTGCCGTAGATTCCTACGCGACTAAGGTCGAGTGAGGGATATTTTTTGGCGGCTTCTTGCATCCATAACATCCGGTCAGGAAAGCCCGCGTCTTTTAGATTTTGCCAACATACATCGTGAAAAGCTTTGGAACGGTTGGACGTACCCATGCCGTCGAGTTGCACCACGATAAAGCCCAATTCGGCCAGTTCAAACATCGAACGGTTGTAGGTCATAAACGATTTTGGCGTAAACGAACTGTGCGGCCCCGCGTAGATATTTTCAATGACGGGGTATTTTTTTGTGGGGTCAAAATTGGTAGGGCGAACGATAATCCCCCAAATGTCAGTTTTGCCGTCGCGCCCTTTGGCCGTAAATACTTCTGGGGCTTTCCAACCCGCTTTTTGCCATTCCGAAATATCGGCTTTTTCCAATTCCATGACGACTGAGCCGTCCGCAGCGGAGCGAAGCATGGTCAGTTGCGGCATATCAACGCGTGAGTAGGTATCAACAAAATACTTTTTGTCGGGCGAAAAATATCCCGTATGATTGGCGTTGTCAGAAGTCAGGGCGGTCAGGCCAGTGCCGTCAAAATTGACGCGATAGTACTGCACAAAGTACGGGTCTTGTTGGGGGTTCATGCCGCTTGCGGCAAAGGTTATGCTCCTTTTTTCTTCGTCGACGTTGACCACATTGCGTACCACCCATTCGCCTTTGGTGATTTGTTTTTTAACTTTTCCGGTCAGACCGTCGTACAGATAAAGGTGGTTCCAGCCGTCGCGCTCAGAGGCCCAGATGATTTCTTTTCCATCGGCTGCGTCGTAACGATAGCGTTTGCCGCTGTAATCGATGAAGGTTTTGCTTTGCTCCTCAATCACCGCCCGAACCGCGCCCGTAGCGGCATTTATTTCCAACACCCTGTACACTTGATGGCCGCGTTGGTTGTACTCGAACGTAAATGCGCGGCTGTCTTTGCGCCATTCCGAGCGCGACAAACCGTATTGGTGGTTAAACAGCGCATCATCAACGGGGAGTTGTTTCTGCTCGTCGACCAAAAATAACTGAGGGCGGCGCACTGGCAAGGCATCACCGGGTTTGAGATATTCGCGGCTTTCGAGTTTGGGTTGGAGTTGGTCTTCGGGCGACGAGCGCACGAAGTAAATCAGGTGTTTTTGGTTGGGTCTAACCTTAAATGAAATCAGTTTTTTGGAATCGGGTGACCACTGAACGTAGCCCGAATAATAGTCGCCTTCGGAGCCGTCGAAACTGAGTTGGGTCTCTTTTTTGGTTTTCTCAAAACGAACGTACAAGTTGTAATTCTTGATGTAAGCCGTTCGGGTGCTGTCGGGTGAGAAAACGGGTTTGTCGTTTTGGTCGTTGGCACCCGCGCCCCAATACCGCCGTTCTTCGGAGCGAACGGGTTCTTTTTTGCGCAATATGTTGGACGTGAGGCCGTAATTCCACACAAATCCCTCGGTGCTAAATTCGATTTCTTTGTCGTCTTTACTGTACGTAAATGTACCAAAAGGAAGGGCGTAGGGGGTTATTTTTTTGTTGGTTGCCTCAGAGAGTTTCTGGGCCAATTGTGCGTGGTCAAAGGCCGTTTGACGGGTTTTGTTGGTGGGGTTAACGGCCATGAATTCTTTTCCGCGAACGGTTTGCACAGAATACCATGCCCATTGACTGCTCGCCGACCAGTTGACCAATGCGGGGGCGTTGTAGACTTTGTCTTTGAGGCGGTTTTTGAGGGTTTCGGAGCGTTGATAATCTTCCAAACGCCCCTGCGCTCGCGAGGATTGGGAAGGAAAGTTTAAAAGAACAAGCAGTGCCAGAAAAAGCGACAGCTTGGGGTGGCGGGGAGGCGTCGGCAAAAGCATAGGATAAAAGGGTTAAGATACTACAAATTTAGGCTACTTTTTTGGGTAAATCTTCCCTCTTCTTGCCTAAATAAGATACTATTTTAACTTTTGTGCTACTGAACCGAAATCCCCACCTATTTTTAATACGCGCTTGAATGGTGCTTACTCTGGCAGATTCTCATCAGAAGATTTGATCCGATAAACCAGTTGATTTAAATGCTCATTGACAATCGCGGTGGGGCTCATATTGTACTTCTTTTTGAAAACCTTATTGAAGCTCGCAATGCTCGAATACCCCAATTGGGTCGCGATTTCTGCCACGGTCCATTTGTTTTGTAAAAGCAGTTTTTTGGCAATGTCTAGTTTAAGGTTAAGGTGGTATTCATAGGGGGCTGAGCCATAAATCTGCCTAAAACATTTCTTGAATTTGGATAAACTCATGTTGGCTTCTCTCGCTAAAAACTCAAGGGGAGGGAGCATTTCAGTGGCAATAAAATGGCGGTTTTCCACTTCCATCACATGCTTAATGTCGCACTGGCTGAATTTGTTGTTGGAAAGGTCGGATTTTATGGTGGCGATTTGACTGATAAAATCAACGATTAGTTCATAGCATTGTGCTTCTACCGAAAGCGCCCAGTTCAAAGAACGGGCATCACTAAAGAGGTTATCAAATGAAACAATTCGTTCAAAAAGCGAAATTCCCTGAAAGTAAACGCCGTTTTCGGACTGCAACATTGTCACAAAAGGCGAGTTGGACGAGGTGGTTGCATCTACGCCGAGTTTTTCACAAATCCAATCCCGGTGGAATCCGATGGTGATAAACCGAGAACGTTTGCCAGTGGGCCAAATCGTATCTACGGTCATTTTGGAACTGTAAAAAAGCGTTGATTTAAGCGCCTTTATTTGGTGCGTTGTGTTGTTATGGATTAAAGAGTACGTGTGAGGAGCTTCAGAAAGGACAAAACTTAAAATCCAATAATCGTTGGTATCAATTGATTTTTTCAACGTATTGAGGGGAGTCGCCCAACGTATTTCGCCCAAAATAACGGCTACTTTGTCGGGTTCAATAATGAGGGAATTTAATTTAAATAATAAATCATCTTTTTCATAACTAAACTCATTAGGTGATTGTGGTTCTGTGCCAAATTGCTCAGCTACTTGTGCCATCCAGTTGTGGGAGGGCCTAAGTCCTAAGAGAATTTCCATAACGTTGTTGAATTAACAAATATAAAACGGGCTATCTGAAAGGTGTGTTTACGATTATAGTGAGGGTGTTTGTATCCCAAATTGGTAGCAATATAAACCTATATTATGTAAAAATTACTTTTGTTTTGGGATAATATTTATTTTATTTAATAAACATGAGGTGGCACAAGAAAGTGATGGTTTAGTTAAAATTCGATTTTAAAAAATGGAAGAATTATGTTAGATTCGCGAAAAACAAAGCCTTACTAAAGAATAAGCACTAACTTCGCCGCCAACCCGTACACGTTTTATATGTTGTATAATTATGTTACCTATCTTTTGGGAGTCATTTTTTGGTTTAGAGGTTAATCGTTTGTAAACTTCGGAATGGCATTAATTTCCCAGTGTTATTTTCCTTATTCTTTCACCTCTAACGCTTCACCACTTGACTTTTGACGATTTTGATTTTGACGAAGAACTTTTAGATGGACTGCATTCTATGGGGTTTAACCAGCCAACTCCTATTCAAGCCCAAGCGATTCCGGCCATTTTAAATAATAAAGATTTGATTGCCTGCGCCCAAACAGGCACTGGCAAAACGGCGGCTTATTTGTTACCTGTTTTGAATAAAATCATTGATGCTACTCCCAATAACCGTCACCTCAATACGCTCATCCTCGCACCTACGCGGGAGTTGGCGATTCAGATTGACCAGCAAATTGAGGGGTTGGGGTACTTTACGGGCGTAAGTTCCATTGCAATTTATGGAGGAGGAGACGGGGCGGCTTGGAGTCAGCAGCGCAAGGCATTGGCCGAAGGCAGTGAAGTGATTATTGCTACGCCCGGGCGTTTGATTGCATTGTTGCAAATGGGTGAAATTAACTTCGGCAACCTCCAACACCTTATTTTGGACGAAGCAGACCGCATGTTGGACATGGGTTTCTACGATGATATTATTCGGATTATCAGTTATTTACCCCAGAAAAGGCAAACATTGCTGTTTTCGGCCACGATGCCGCCAAAAATCAGAACGTTGGCCAATACGATTTTGAACAAACCTGAGCAGATCAGTATCGCCGTGGCCAAACCCGCCGAAGGAATTTTGCAGCTTGCGTATTTGGTTTACGATGAACAAAAAATAGCATTGCTCAAAAATATCCTCAAAGAAGGACAGTTTGGTAGCGTAATTATATTCGCTTCCACCAAAGAGAATGTTAAAAAATTGGATGAAGAGTTGCGACGTAATAGGCTGACAGCCAAAGCATTCCATTCTGATTTGGACCAAAAAGAACGGGAAGGGATTTTGCGGGAATTCAAAAACAAAGCCCTGCCGATTTTGATTGGAACCGATATTCTGTCGCGCGGAATTGATGTGGAGGGAATCAGTTTGGTGGTAAACTATAACGTACCGCACGACCCCGAAGATTATATTCACCGAATTGGACGCACCGCAAGGGCCGAAACGACGGGTACCGCGATTACATTTATCAATGACAAAGACCAACGGAAGTTTGTGGCCATTGAGCGAATGATTGGGAAAGAAATCCCTAAAATGTCGTTGCCAGCAGCTTTGGGCGCAGGGCCGAGCTACCACTCGGGCGGGAGTGAAGTAAATTCGAGCCCTCCACGTAAGAAAAAACCGTTTAAACAACGAAGTAACAAGCCTCGTCCTGCGGGCTCTCCACGCCCCAAAAGCGGAACGTAAACGCCGAAGCATAAAAAAGTGAGTCGAGGGCTTTTCTGTTTTACCGAAGAACTTAAGGTTTTTGTGAGTAGGAAAGAAAAGCCCAGATGCTTTTTGTAGGGTTCTACTAAATCCGATTTCTATGCGTCCACTTGCTGTTTCCCTGTTGTCATTCTGCACAATTGCGTATTTATTTTTATCCTGTGGTGGCTCCAATCAGAAAGCCGAAACCACCTCTGTTGATACTATGAGCACGATTACAAAAACTACTTTTGGGCAATTGCCCGATGGCCAAACGGCCGACCATTTTACGCTTCGTAATTCAAAAGGTACAGAAGTTAAAATTACAAATTACGGAGGGTTGATTACCCATTGGACTGCCGCCGACAAAAATGGCGTCTTTGAAGACATGGTCTTGGGGTATGACTCCCTGAGCGGATACTTAAAAGCCAGTCCTTTTTTTGGGGCATTGGTGGGGCGTTATGGCAACCGCATCGGCAATGCCAAATTTACCCTTGACGGAAAAACTTACACTTTGGCGGCCAACAATGGCCCTAACAGCCTGCACGGTGGCAAAGTCGGATTTGACAAAGTACTCTGGAAAGCCGAGATTTTGGAAGATACCAAAACGTTGAAACTGACCCACACCAGCCCCGATGGCGATGAAGGTTTTCCGGGAGCTCTCTCGGCGGAAGTAACCTACCGATTGACCGAAGACAACGCACTAGAAATTGAGTACAAGGCCACTACCGACAAACCTACCATTGTCAACCTGACCAACCATACCTATTTTAACCTGACGGGCGGGAAGCGTGACGTTTTGGGGCATCAGGTACAGTTGAATGCCGATAAATTTGTGCCCGTTGACAAAACCCTGATTCCAACGGGACAATTGCAGGACGTGAAAGGTACACCCTTTGATTTTCTGCAACTGACCGAAATCGGTGCGCGTATCGACGACCCGAAAGATGAGCAAATCAAATTCGGCGGTGGCTATGACCATTGCTGGGTAATCAATAAGGGGGCAGATTCGCTTGCCCTGACCGCCACGGTATACGAGCCTACGTCGGGTCGGGTATTGGAAGCATTTACTACCGAGCCGGGCGTGCAGTTTTATACTGGTAATTTCCTGAATGGCTCTATTACGGGTAAAAACGGCGTTACCTACACAAAACGCTCTGGTTTTTGCCTCGAAACCGAGCATTTCCCTGATTCTCCCAACCAAGCATCGTTCCCAAGCGTAGTGTTACGCCCTGGAGAAGTTTACAAAACCAAGACGGTTTATAAGTTTTCGACAAAATAAATATTCCACGTCGAAGAAGCCGTAAGTTGGGTTTCTTCGACGTGTTGTTTTAGTATTAATTAGTTGATTTTTAATGCCTTATTGGGTATTAAAACGTTTTTTTGCCCTTCCGTTATCGCTTCAGCCTTAACATTTCCAGCCAAAAGTTGCCAAATATCGGATTATTGCATTAGTTTAGCGATTGTCAATAAACCAACCCCCACCTTACTGATATGGCCATGTTAAGCCGCGTTGCCGATTCCATTTATTGGATGAATCGCTACATCGAGCGAGCCGAAAATTATGCACGCTTCATAGGAGTCAATTTTAATTTGGCATTTGATTTACCTCCCAATGTGAACGAACAATGGGAGCCTCTTTTGATTGCAACTGCCGACAATTACCTTTTTTATCAACACTACGACGAACCTACCCGTGAGAATGTCATTAATTTTATGACGTTTGATAAGCGAAACCCCAACTCGATTTATAGTTGCTTATTATTGGCCCGTGAAAACGGTCGGACCATCCGGGAGTGTATTTCGAAAGAAATGTGGGAAAACCTGAATGAACTTTACCTGTGGATTAAAGATGTAAAGCCTCAGTCAGAATGGGACCTCAACCACATGCAGAATTTTTATACGCAGGTGCGCAATGGAACCCAACTTTACTACGGCGTAGTAGATGCCACCATCACGCGAAACGAGGCTTGGCATTTTGGTCGATTGGGGCGTTTTATGGAGCGCGCCGACAAAACTTCACGCTTTTTGGATGTTTCTTACTTTACATTATTGCCTGATTCTGACGTTACGGGTAGTACATTGGAGCTGGTTTTGTGGACGGCCGTGCTTAAATCAGTAAGCGCCTACAATATGTATCGTCAACAGTACCAGACGCTTACCCCAACGCATATCGTAGAGTTTTTGATTTTGGACAAACTTTTTCCGCGGGCAATGGCGCATTGTATTCGTCAAGCCGAGTTATCTTTGTACGAAATATCAGGAACACCAATTACCAACCGTTTCAGCAATCAAGCCGAAAAAATGATGGGCAAGCTCCGTTCAGAAATAGAATTTACGGAAGTGGAAGATATTTTTAAATTGGGCTTACACCAATACCTTGATCAGTTCCAAATCAGAGGGAATGAAGTAAGTAAAAGTATTTTTGAAACCTATTTTGATATAAAACCTGTTGAACAGTAAGGAAGCGTTTCATTCCTCTTTCTGTATTCAGTCAATGATTTTTGGTACAAATATCCATTGTTGCCAAGATAAGTGCATTTGAATTTACTTTTTTATTGATAAGATTATGACGTATTGTCTTGGTATTAAAGTCGCATCAGGCTTGGTGGCGATTGCCGACACTCGGCTCACTTCGGGCACCGAGGTCAGTACCAATAAAAAAATCTCCGTTCACCAGTTGGAGCACCACTCGATGTTTATCATGACGTCGGGGTTGCGTTCGGTACGTGACAAAGCGGTGACGTATTTTCGGGAAGTTCTGGAAGAACAGGACCATAGTTTTAATAAACTATACAAGGCCGTAAATGCCTTTGGGCAGCAGGTTCGTCGGGTGGCGCACGAAGACAAAGAAGCACTGGATGCGGCTGGGTTGAGGTTCAATTTACACGCGATTGTGGGCGGACAATTAGAAGATGATGGTGAGCACATGCTGTACTTACTCTATCCCGAAGGCAATTGGGTGGAGGTGGGTGAAACCTCTCCTTTCTTTGTGATTGGCAATTCCAATTATGGTAAGCCGTTGCTTTTCAGGAGTTTGAAGTATGGTTCTTCTTTGGCAGAGGCGCTAAAAGTGGGTTTTTTATCCTTTGATTCAACCCGGGTAAGTGCCAACGACGTAGATTATCCGATTGACGTGGTGATGTACGAGCGTGATAGTTTTCACGTTACGGAGCATCGTTTTCAGAAAGATGATTTGGCCCACCTGTCTTTGCAATGGAGTATGTTGCTCCAAAATTCCGTCCAGCGTTTACCCAACGACTGGATGGACCCAGTTTTTGAAAAACTACGTGAAAAAGTCTAAAGTAGCGGCAGGGATTTTCCCTGCCGTTGTGTTTTAAGTATATTGAGAAAGAAAGGCTCAACCCTATGATTCTGAACGTCAGTCATCGGCTATTTTACACGTATTCTGAATCGGTAATTTTAGAACCACATACGTTTTATCTTTATCCCAAAGCGTATCCGCACCAACAAATCGTCAGTTATACGATGACGATTGACCCGGTCCCCTCCATGTTGGTTCAAAACATCGACGCCGAAGGAAATCATCAGCGGATAGCCTATTTTCGGGAAGCTACTTCTTGGTTGAACGTGTCGGTCGAGATGGCAGTACGCTCCGATGATTTTAATTTGTTTGGCTTTGTGCTGTTTCCATTCGAAACCGAGCAAATTCCTTTTCAATACCCCGAGCCACTCAAAAAACTGCTTCAACCGTATCTGGTGCGGGAAGGCGTTACTACGTATGTGGAGCAATATGCGCGTCAAACGGCGGCTTCCGAACGTTGGAAGACCGTTGCTTTTTTGACCGCATTGTGTCGCGATATTTCTCAAAATTTTGTGTACGAGCGTCGTGAGGTGGGCCCTCCGATGTTGCCAGAGCACACGCTCATCGGTCGCAAAGGCACTTGCCGCGATTTTGCGCAGCTATTTGTGGCTTGTTGCCGCGCGTTGGGCATTGCCGCTCGTTTTGTCAGTGGTTATTTGTACGGCAATGCCCTCCAAGAGCATGATTTGCACGCTTGGGCCGAAGTCTTTTTGCCCGGAGCTGGGTGGAGGGGATTTGACCCAACAGAAGGCAACGCGGTGATTAATAATCACATACATTTAGCGGCCTCTGCCGACCCAGCGCTGATTGCCCCCGTCACGGGCGTGTTTAGAGGTCGAGCCAAATCTACGCTACGGGCCGAAGTGTCGGTGGGTGAAGGCATTTAAGGTTTTTTTTATGGGCGACTAAGAATTCAATTTGATATTTCTTGGGAGTGCTTCCAAATAAGTTTTGAAACATCTTATTGAACTTTATTTGTTGTGACTATGCCACGCGTTTAGATTCCTGCGTGGCCTTTCTTTAAAGTATTTCCGACGAATGAGATTTGTTATTGTACATATTGTTGGTACGTTGATTCTTTGGGTGACATTGGTTAATGACACTTTTGCACAGAGTTTTTATGCACAGGGAGGCCGTATAGCTGATTTTAACGGCAAAGAGCTTGCAGATACGTTTGCTGTCCAAATTAAGGGACTGCCCCCGCAAATAGATACTAATTTTGGTTTGACAAAAGTTTGCTTTGACATTACCCACGGTCGAGTATCCGACCTTAAAATTGAACTTATTAATCCCTCTGGGGCAAGTATTTGGCTGAGTAATAGGAACGGGGGAGATGTGGGGGGCAATTACAACGGAACCTGCTTTCGAGCCAATGGTTTTTCTGGGTATATTCAGGATGGGAAAGCGCCTTTTGAGGGAGAATATACGCCCAACGGACGTTTTGAATTTCTGAACAATCAAACCAATCCCAATGGTACTTGGAAACTACTCATTTCAGATTTGAAGACGGGGCTAAGAGGAAGCCTGAATTTCTTTACCCTTGAGTTTTCCCCAAATCCCATGCCCAGCTTAGCAAAAGGGCCATGTAGTATCGAAAATGGAGCGGGATGTACTTGTGGGGATGAGGGCGCATCGTGCGAACTTTTACCTGATTTTGTCATTCTTCCTACATTTACGCAGACACAATGGAAAGAATACCCCAAAGATGACCCCTACTATCCGGGTCAATTGCGTTTTGCGGCATCAATTGCCAATATCGGCGACGGCCCCCTCGAAACGATTGGCAAAGGAGAATGGTACTGTGGCAATACCCTCGTGGATTCGGCTTCAAAATGCGCCGATGGGGCTTTTCCAAGGCAAAAATTGTACCAGCGGGTATATAAAAAAAAGGGGGATAAAATCGAATGGTATGACTACGAAGCGGGCACCAATTACTTCGACGACCAGCCCGGTCATAATCACTTTCATGTTGATGGATGGGTGGAGTTTAGATTGATTAAAAAGCAAAAAAAGGGACTTATCGATAAAAAAGTGGTGATTGGTAAAAGCCGAAAAGTGAGTTATTGCTTATTTGATTCAGGAATTTGTAATAATGATGGCTTGTGCCAAGTAGACTTGGTGAATTTTGGACAAAAGAACCTCCCCAACTATGGAATGGGTAATTACGTAGACTGCAAATCTAAAAAGCAGGGAATTAGCGTTGGGGGCTACGATACCTACGGGATGATGTATGAAGGGCAATACATTCAATTGCCCAAAGGATTGAAAAGTGGCCAATACTTTTTAGAGATAGAAATAGACCCTTCGAGGATTTATAAAGAGAAAAAACGTAGTAATAACTTATTTACAATGCCAGTGGTCATTTCAAAACAGAGTTGATGAAAATGCTATTTGGCATGGATTCTGATAACTAATTAATAACTTATTGAAAGAAACGGTTTAGGTAGGGATAAACTTATTGGGTATATATTTTTGAAAAAATATATACCTTTTTTTGTACTTAAATTTTCTGGACTTATTGGAATATAAAATCCTGATATTTAGGTTTTTATGTTCCTATTTATTGATTTTTGGCATTAATGGGCATATTTATTGTCAGCTTTTTGTCTTTTTTTGGCAGGATAGTTGGTATGTTTTTATGGAATATGCAAAAGCCTAAAATCATGAAAATACCGTTTACCCTTTTATTATTTTTTAGTACCTTTTTAAGTCTTCATGCCCAATGCCCTGGTACGTGTACCTACACATATAATGGTTCAGGAAGTACCAACTTTACCTTAAATGGCGGAGAAACGCTATGTATTACTGGAAACGCACCCACTGGATTAAACATCAATTTCAATGGGTCGGGGGTCAATACGATATGTATATCGCCAGGGGTATCATGGACGCAAGCCTTTGGATTTAACGTTAGTGGAAACCTCGTCATCAACAATTATGGTACGTTCAACATGAATGGTAGCTATAATATCAACGGTGGTGGCACAATGGAGGTTAATAATCAGGCGGGGGCCACGCTTAACACCGACTCACAGGGGTTTGGCTCAGGAGTAATTATTACCAACAGCAGTACTATGACCTGGACGGCAACTTCTGCTATCAACAATCAAGGTACTTTTCAACTCTATAACGACACTCCGACGTCGATAATGACTGCCACTGTCACGTCTTTGTTTAAGATTGGCAATGGCAATACTTTTGAGAATTACGGCATTTTTACGGTGTCCAACTTAGAGAATGAAGAAGCCTTTCGTTTTTATAATGACGCTAGCGGCAAGATTACGATTGGCCGTTACTTCTATAATCATGGGGCTTTTTTGAATGAAGGGTTGGCCGAAACAATTTGTGGTAACTTTGGCTCAGTTGCGTGTGAGTTTATTGTCGGAGATAAAGGCCCGGGAAAAGAATACATCAATAGTGGATGTATGAAAGTGAAGGGGAATGTGAATTTTAACGGGCCAGGTAAATTGAACGAAGGTACGCTCATCATTGAAGATGGTAACCTGACAATCAACAAACAAGTAACGGGAACGAATGGACGAATAGTGGTCTTAAACGGCACGAGTACCATTTCGGTCAGTGGTGGTTTTAACGGTACAAACATGAAGTTTTGTGATCAAAATACCGCTGGGAATGCCTTTGATGTAGTGAATGCCAACAATCAAGCGACAGCGGTTGTCTACACCGTCGATTGTTCAATAACAGATTGTGGAAGTGCTCCCGTATGTACACCCCCCACGCGCACAGTAGTAGCCACCGACCCTACTTGCATCCTACCCGGCAAAATCGAATTGACGGCCACCAATGGAGATAAATACGGTATCAGTAAAGGCAATACCTATACAGGTCCAGCCTATGTGGCAGCCACGGCGGTAGGAGCACTGCCGATGGTGTTGAAAAATAACATAAGTCACACAGCCGATTCGACATGGACCATTCGGGTGTTTAACGCAGACAACGATTGTTTCAAAGATACCACTGTCACAGTGAAAGCTTTGGTGAAAGAGGCCGCTGTTGTAGTCAACAGTGGTTTTCCTGCTTGTCGTCAAAACGGTACGGCCTACACCATCAAGTTTACTAAATCGCCTTCGGGTGCGGTTGTGACGGCCAAAAATATCGCCTCAGGTGCGGCCATTGCCGTAACTGGAGACTCAGTGGCCAACATACCGCTGACGGTCGCAGGTGTGCGATTGATTGTGACCAACGGAGTTTGTATAGATTCTGTGGAAGTCACGGCCCCCGCCTGCGACAAGCCAGTGGGTAGCATTGGTGATTTGATTTGGAAAGATACCAACGACAACGGCTTGCAGGACTTGCCCGCTGAAACAGGCGTGGCAGGCGTAAAAGTAAACTTGTACGCAGCTTCGGGAGGCACCAAAACAGGAGCTGTATTGCAAACAAAAACCACCGACAATGACGGATTGTATTTGTTCAGCAATCTGCCCGCAGGCGACTACATCGTCGAAATCGACCCAACGAGTTTACCAGATACCTGTGTTATTACAACCAAACAAAATACTCCAAGCGACGATACGAAAGACTCTGACTTTGACCCCGCTACGGGCTTGAGCCAGGTCATTAAGCTGGCTCCCGTCTTTAATCCAACGACACCCGCCGATAGCTTAGCAACCAATAATCTGACGATTGATGCAGGCTTGGTGGTTCCTTGTATCAAATCAAGCGTCACGTTGACGTCGGCGCCTGTTTGTTCGCCCGACGTGCAAACCTACAGCCTGAATTTCAATGTAACGAATAAAATGGGTACGGTAAAAGTTGACAAAGGCGTATTGACGGGCAATAATCCTTACACCGTTACGGGTATTCCGTCGGGAGCTACGCTGAAAATCACCGATAGCTTGAGTGCGGTGTGTAAATTCGACACCCTGATTACGGGCCCCAATTGTAACTGTACTCCACCATTACCCGTATTAATTACCCCAAGTTTAACGGCTTGTATTGGCGATACCTTCCCGACCATCAAAGCAACTGTCGTTGGTTTGGCCACGGTCGAGTGGTTTACAGCTTCCTCCGGCGGTGTGGCGGTCTTTACAGGCCTCAACTATAAACCAGCGGGAAGCATCACGGGCGACACCGTCTACTACGCACAGGCCCGCAGCACCGATGCTAGTTGTCCAGCCGCCATCAGTACTGGGCGGGTAGCCGCCACCGTCAACGCGCAAAACTGTACCGTTGAAGTAGATTTGTCGCTTAGGAAGTCCATCAATACCAAGATAGCCCAGCTCGGCGATACGCTGACGTATACGATTAAGGTTTTCAATCAATCCAACACGGCGGCCACGGGCGTGGAAGTGGCCGATAGCATTGCCACGACGGTACAGTTTGTAGCGGGTAGTCTTGTGGCGAGCCGGGGCGGTGCAACCATCAATGGAAATGTGATAACGTGGACGATTGGCAGTATAGCGGCCAATACAGGAGCCGATGGCGACACCGTCACGCTGACGTACAAAGTAAAAGCCGTTCAGGAAGGGGTTCATTTTAACACGGCAGAAATCAGCAAGACCAATGAGGAAGACATTGACTCCACCCCAGGAGATGGCAAACTAGGAGAGGATGACATCGAAAGTCAGTGTTTTACGGTTCCGTTCAAGCTGTGCCCAACTGAAAAAGTGGAGGTCAATGTCCCAGCGTTTTTAACCAATGTGCAATGGTTTAAAGACGGAGGAACAGCCCCGATTGCCGCTGGCAACACCGTATTATTGACCGAATTAGGAACGTATACATTCACGGCCTCCAATCAGACCTGCCCTGCCAATGGCTGTTGCCCGATCATCATTGAGCTGGGTGTCAATTGCTGTCCCGAAGATTTGTGCATTCCGTTTACCATCCAAAAAGTTAAAAAGAAGTAAGGAGAAGGTAATTGCGGGCGTAAGTAAATTCGTAGAGAAATCACTGTGGGGCATTTCCCGCAGTGATTTCTCATTTTCAGCCGTATATTTGTTCCTCAATTTTATGGAAGTATGTTAAAAACCATTGTAAAAATTAGTAATGTTACCAACCTGTCCGACGCCCGCTATTGTGCGGGGATGGGGGTTGAGATGCTTGGATTTTCGATTGATGAAACAAGTGATACCTACGTTGACTTAAAGCGTTTTCAAGATATTCGTTCTTGGGTATCGGGGGTTCAAATTGTGGCCGAAACCGACTCCCTTGAGGCCGAGACCTTGCTGGAAAGGTTGATTCAGTACCAACCCGATGCCATTCAAGTGAGCCATGCCGAATTGTTGCCTTGGCTCAAAAGTGAAACAAGTAAGCCCCTTATCCTCCGCATAGAAGCCGATCAGGATGCCGATACGATTGAAGAAATCATGACCAATTACACGGCCTACGCGACGTATTTTTTGCTCGAATCAAGTTCAGACACCGCTTTAGATGGCGACTGGCCCTCATTTTTGAACACCTTGGCCGCTCGTTTTTCCATTTTATTAGGCTTCGGAGTCACCGTCGACAATGCAGATTTTCTCCTTGATGACGTAAACATTGCGGGCATTGCCCTGCGCGGAAGCGACGAAATTCGTCCGGGCTACAAAGAATTCGGGGAATTGATGGATGTGTTGGAAGCTTTAGAAGAGGAATAATTAAAGGGCGGCAGTTTAAGTAATACCCGTTTTTTACACCGATGTGTGGGATTTCTTTCGTCAGTTCAGGGTGTTGCCTCATGAATACAAAAAATGCTCTCTGCGGCGAAACAGAGAGCATAAGTACTACTTAAAAAACACAGGTAAAGTGTTGACTATAAACCCGTAAAGAGTTTATTAGTTCAAGTGGGTGTACAGCAACTCGCTAGGAGTTCTTACTTTTTTGAGTTTTGCCAACCAGTCGTTTGCTTCATCGCGGTAGCCTAAAGCTAGGATGGCGGTGCTTTTTAATCCCTTGTCTTTCAAGCCCAAAAGCTCATCCAGCGCTGCTGCATTGAAACCTTCCATCGGGGTGGCATCTACTTTTTGTTCGGCCGCTGCCAGCATCGCAATGCTCAAGGCAATGGCTGATTGCTTGGCGGTATGCGCAAAATTTTGTTCGGGTGTTTGGGTCGTGGTCATCGTAATCAACCGCGTGCGGTAGGCATCGGTGGCGCTGTCGGGCAGGCCTCTTTCGGCGTTTGAAAAAGCAAAGAAATTATTGATGCGTTGCTCGGTATATTTATCCCAAGCGGCAAAAACCAACAGATGCGAAGCATCCGTGATTTGGCTTTGGTCAAAGGCGATGGGCCGTATTTTTTCTTTCAATTCCTGATTTGTAATGACCAAAATCTCGTAAGGTTGCAAACCCGACGAGGAGGGCGACAGGCGTATAGCTTCCAGTATATAGTCAATTTTTTCCTGCGGAATTTTCTCTCCCGTCATTTTCTTAGTGGCGTAGCGCCACTGCAAATTTTCAAGTAAGCTCATATCTGTAAATACATTAATTGTAATTGTATATATTACAACTGCCTACTTAAAATCGTTCATTTATTGAATGGAATGAATATGTTTTTGCTGGTAAATATTTGTATATCAACAGGTTGGTATGTGCATAATTTTGGTGTATCAATAAATCAGGACATAAAAAAAGCGGCCCGCAAATCCACGGGCCGCCAAGTTTATTTTGATTTTGTGTTATTGTAACAACACATCAAGCAGTGGCGTAAAGGTGCTGCCGAGTGGGTTGACGGTGATTCCCGGCCCTGAATTTTGCCATGAAAATACCCGGCCATCTTTCATCGTGGCCACAAAACGCACCCGAATACGGTCGTTGGCGCGCAAATTGGCGGTCGCAAATCCCGTCTTGGTCAGTAACTCGCTGACTGAGATTTGCTCTTTTCCGTTGAGTGCCGTGATGGATTTTACCATTACTCCGTGGGGGGCGCTTGTCGTAGCCGCTGGCGTAACGACGGTTCCTCTGACGTGGCTGACGTACGCATCCACTTTCTCAATTTCAACTGCGTTTTGGCTTTTGGTGGTAAAACTCATAGAAGCCGAAGTCACACCTGTCAATGGTACGGTAATAGTGTTGACATTGGCGGCGGTAACGGCCGTGGGTAGTGGGTCGGGCAATGCCACGAAATGGGCACCGTTTTTAATTTCAGGAATAGGGCTTTTCTGCTCGCAGCCCAAAAAAGCGACGGCCAGTAATGCGCCAACAAAGGATATTTTTACGCTATTTTTCATGTTTTTTTTCATTATTGATTAACAAATGAGGAGTTACTCTTCAAGAGACAACTACTTTTGCCAGAACACTTTATCGTTGGCAACCACGCGTTGTGCGGGGGCATTGGGGTTCAGTTGCAGCTCTCCGGGAGTGGGGTAGGGGTACGATTGCGGATATCCCCGGTTGACGTTGGTAAAGGCGATGCCGTCGGTGTTGGGGTCATAAATTTTTGGAAAACCCGTCCGACGAATATCGTTGTACGATTCAAGCGCAAAACCAAAATTGGAAATCCACTTTTCGGTCATGATAAGCTCCAATTTACCGCTGTCGTTAGCCGCGTCGTACTTCACCAACACCGCATCTACGTATTCTTTGATGGCGGCCGCTGTGATGGCAGGCGCTCCGCCCCGGGCGGCGGCAGCGTTGACTTCGGCAAATGCCGCGTTGATGGCGTCGCTGAAAAGCTGTTTGGCATTTCCAGTACTTACCCCCGTTTGGGCCAACTCGGCCCGGGTAAATAGGTGCGAGTGATACGGCAAGATACGTTGGGGCCCGTCGCCGCGCGCGGAAGCTCCGCTTACCCCAGCGGCGCTTACGCCATTTCCGTCGTCAAAACGCCCTCCACAGTAGTAAAGCCCAATGATTGCGATGGAAGAAGATTGGTCAAATCCTTGGTTGGGCCCTTGCGACGAAAAGTAAATAGAAACAAAGTTGCCGTTGCGATATTCCACCGCGTTTTGGGCGTTGGGACGCGCCGCCGAAAGCTGATTGAAATAATAATACGGAATCCGGGGGTCTTGAATGCCCGTCAAAATGGGGTTGAGCGTACTCGTTCCGAGCAAGATTTCGTGAAAATACGGGCTGATGTAATTGTCACGCCCCGTGGTGGTGATGTTGTAATCTTCCCTAAACGCAGGGTGACGGTTGTCGGGGGCGCTTGAGGTGCCGTAGTTCAGCGAAAAATTCCCGCCGGGTTTCATTAAGTCGTCTTCTGCAATCAGCGCATTGACAGGCGCACTTACATTTTGGACCAACCGAATTTGGTTATACAGTTTTAGTTTTAAAGTTTTGGCAAACTGCCGCCAACGCACCAAATTGCCCGCGTAAATCAAATCATCGGTACGAGGGCTAAGTGCCGACGCTTTGGCGAGGTTGGCAATTCCTTCATCAATCAGGGTAAAGAGCTGCGGATAAATATCCTGCCCCTTATCAAACTTCGGAAATTGAATTTTGGCCGCTGTACTGGCTTCCGTAAACGGCACATCACCCCATACATCGACCATGTAACTAAACGCCAGCGCTTTCATGATCTGGGCCACCCCAGCGTAGGTAAATTGTTGATTGGCAGTGGCTTGGTCAGATAATACATTTAGGTTCTGGATGGCGCGGTAGAGGTTGGCCCAGGCCTGCGTTCCCGAAAAATCCTGCCCAGTGATGGCATATTGGTCATTGGTACTGCGTTGGGTTACCTGATGCACAAAAACGCCCGCAGGGTTGGACAATCCGGGAGGCCCTGACCCAATCGAATTGACGATGTCCAATTGTGCATTGGTCAGCAACTGGGCCGTCGAGACTGCCGAAGGGTTGTTGGGGTCGGTGTTGATGTCGAGATTACAGGCGTTCAGGAGCAGCATGGCCACCGTCAGCATGGCATATTTTATATAATTATTTATTCGGTTCATTGTGTTGCAGAATTAAGTGATGTAGTCATTTACCTTGGTCCGTTTTACAGAATTTTGGATTTACGATTGCATTTTCCATTTTCTGTATTCCGTTTAGAATGTAACGCTCAAATTGACCCCGAAACGACGCACGGACGGAGCCGAGAAAAAGTCAATTCCTTGGGTATTGGTGTTTCCAAACGTGTTGACTTCAGGGTCAAAGTTGGCGTGTTTGGGGAAGTGGGGCGCAAAATACCACAGGTTGCGGCCGCTCAATGTGAGGCTTACGGCGCCAAATGGCGTTTTGGTCAACAACGTTTTTGGCAAAGAATATCCCAAGGTGATTTCGCGTAAGCGGACCACGGATGCATCCCATACCGAAAATTCGTTGGGGCCGTTGATGGCCAAGGCACCGCCCGCCGCCTGAAACCACAGGTTGTTTTCCATCACCTGAATGTTGTTGGGGATGGGTTGTCCGTCGCCGCCGAGCAGTGGTTTGAGGGTATTGGCATCGCCCAAAACGCCCGCCACTACTTTAGGCACTTCGCGGTCTTCGGTGTCTTGTGTTACTCCACGACCCAACAAAAACTGGTTTGTCCACGAGTACAGGTCGCCGCCGTGGCGATAATCGACCACACCGCTGAGGGTAAATCCTTTGTATTTCAGCGTGTTGGTTACTGCCAAAATAAATTTGGGATTGGGATTGGCGATGATTTTCTGTTGGATGTCAGGAATGGTCAGGCCCGTATTGGGATTGATGAGGGCGTTACCTTTTTCGTCGCGGGCCACGGCCGTTCCCCGCAATACCCCAAACCACTCGCCGGGGCGAACCACGGGAATCGGGTTGTTGGTAAAAATATTGCGCAATGTCACTTCTTCGACGCCGTCGGCCAGTGATTCTACGATGTTTTTATTTTGGGTGTAAGCGGCGAAAATATCCCATTTAAAACTATTGGCGAGTTGAATTGGAACCAAGGTAATCCCCGCTTCGATGCCTGAGTTGCGAATCGAGCCGAAGTTGGTCACAAAAGAAGTATAACCCGACGACTGCGGCAACGAACGACGGGCGATAATATCGGTACTGAGACGATTGTAGTACGTAAAGTCAATCACGGCCCTACCGCCAAAAAACTCAAGGTTGGTTCCGAGTTCAATCTCTTTCGTAAATTCAGGTTTTAGGTTGGGGTCAAAGGCCGAAGAAGCCACCGACGCACCCGGCTGACCGTTGAAAGGATAATCGTTGTAGCGGGTGGAGCCCGTTTGTCCAGAGCTTTCTCCAAAATTGATTCTGAACGTATTGAGCGTTTGGTAAGGGTCGGCATCGCGGCCTACTTTGGCGTAACCCAATCGCAGTTTGGCGCTGGTCAAGGCTTTCGATTTTATATTAAACGCCTCGGTCAAAATGAAGGAAGCACTGCCAGAATAGTAAAAATAACTGCGGTTGGAGGCCGGCAGGGTAGACGACCAGTCGTTGCGGCCCGTGAGGTTTAAGAATAAGTAATTTTTGTACCCCAAAGTCATGTCGGTAAAGGCCGCGTACATCCGGCGCTTGCTGATGCCCGTATTTCCAGTATTGGGCGTTACGGTACTGACGTTGGTTATCAAATCAATGCCTCGGGTGACAATGCCTAACCCGTTTACGCTCGTTTGGTCGTTGCCGCGTTGGTTGTAGTTGGCGCCCACAATGGCTCTCAGATTAATGTCCGAGGTTAGGTTTTGCGTGAGATTAAACAGCAGGTTGTGGTCTTGTTCTTGAAATTCAATGGCGTCAAACTGCATACTTCCCACTCCCTGAGCACCCGACAGCGAACCCGCCGAAATACGCTGAAAACGGTTGTCGTTGTAGCTGTTGAAACCTCCTTTGTAGGTCACGTTCAACCAATTGGTAATGTCGTACAAAATGCTGCCATTCAGGGCAATACGGTTTACTTTGCTCGTAAAAATGCTGTTATTAACCGACCAATACGGGTTGTCGGCCTGCCCAAACGGGAAGAAAAAGACGCCATTGCCAAACGGGTCTTCGTAGGGCAGCTGGTCGAGTGGCCAGTTGCGGGGTTGTTGAAACATCCGCGCTAGGGGAGAGGTTCCGTCACCCCCAAAAAGCGGGCTGTTCTGAAGGGTGTTGGTATAAGCTAAGTTGGCTCCGACGATAAAGCCGTTGTCGAGGGTGGAATTTCCGCCCACGCTGATGTTGGTTCGTTCAAAACCCGACCCCGGGAAAAAGCTCTGCTGGTCGGTACGCGAAATCACCGATGTGATGCTGGCTTTGGGGCCGCCACCCGTGATACTGACCGAGTTTTCGTAGACACTCCCCGTGCGGAAGAAATTTTTCACGTTGTCGGGATATGCTTGATACGCCACGTTTCCGCCGGGGCGCAGGCCGTATTGCGCGGCCAGTGCAGGGTAGTTGGTGGCGTAGGTGTTGTAGCCAACCCAAATCGGGATGGAGTCGACGGGGGCGGTAGAATTGGCCCAACCGCCCGCCGCGTTGTAGGTGCGGCCTAGGCCGAATGCTGGCCCCCAAGTTCCGTTGGCGTTGGCGTAGACCTGCTGCGAACCCGAGCCATATTTGTTTTGGAAATCAGGATAGCTCGCGATTTTCTCGGCCGAGTAGGACGTATTGTACGTAATTTCCAATCCTTTCTTTGACAGCTTGTTGGTGCCCGATTTGGTCGTGATTACAATCACCCCGTTGGCGGCGCGGGTTCCGTAGAGGGCAGCAGCGGCGGCTCCTTTCAAGACCGTCATAGAGGCGATGTTGTTAGGGTCAAGGTCGGCGATGCGGCTAGAAAAGGCCGCACCGTTGTCACGGAAATTGCCGCTTTCGTTCAGGTCATTGTTGTACGGAATGCCATCCACCACAAAAAGGGGTTGGTTACTTCCAAAAAAAGAGTTGGCTCCCCGAATGGTAATCCGGGACGAGCTCCCCGCTGCCCCTCCTGAGCCGTTGATGTTGACCCCTGGAATCTTGCCCTGCATGGCTTTCAACACATCAGGTTCTGATTTCTGCACCAACTTGTCGGCCGAGAGGCGCTCCACCGAATAGCCCAGAGATTTGTTGCTACGCTCAATCCCGACGGCCGTTACCACCACTTCGGTCAATTGCTTGACATCGTCGCTCAGAATAACGTTAATGGTGGTCTGGGCCCCAACGGCCACTTCTTTGGAGGAATAACCGATAAAGCTGAATACCAGCGTGGCGTTGTTGGGAACCTGGATTTGGAAGGTCCCGTCGGAGTTGGTGGTGCTGCCTGTGGCAGAGCCTTTGATAACGACGTTAACGCCCGGTAGTGGGGTTGCGTCGGAGGCGGCGGTCACTTTGCCCGAAACGGTGCGATTTTGAGCATGGCCGTGGATGACACTCAGGAAAACCCCAAGCATCAGGAACAATAAATTTTTTTTCATAAATGAATGGAAAATTTGGTTTTTTAAATCTGTTGTGAGCAACCTTTTACGATTGCTGACAACAAAGTTCTCCAATTCAATTTTGTTAAAAATCACCCATTTATAGGGGTTTATCAGTGGCGATGTTATCTAAATATGAAATTGGATTTTGCCCAAAAAAGGCGAATATTTTAAGCATGGAGCAGAATTGCACCTTTGGGGAAAGACGCTTGCTGACCAAAAAATGAAATATTCTATCGTCATATCCCTCATTTACGGTTACCCCTATTGTTAGGGAGGGGAAAAAACATAAAGAAAGCCTAACAGCCAAAATGCAGATACATCAAGCTCCGAAAACTACTTTTGCCCTGAAAATAATGGGTTAAAAATGGCGCAATTAGGGTGATTTGCCGCATGATTTTTTTCAGGAGCTTTGTCCCATCAATCAACAATGACTTTCTACTGCAAATAGTATGAAGTAGACATTTGCAGGTATTCATAGATAAAAGATTCTCATACGATTTAGTTTAGGTTAAGAATTATAGCCGCAGGACCTTGTCTTGCGGCTATTTACTTTTTATCCCCTGGGTCAATAAAGGCTGAAAGTAAAATAGTACGATAAAAGACTTTTATTTTCATAAACCTTTAGCACGCTGAAAATGAACAAAATAGATGTAAACCGCCGGGAAACCATGAAAATACTGGGCCTCGGTGGCTCTGCCGGACTCCTTGGACTGTTCGGTGGTGTATCCAACGCCCAAGCACGGGAAGAAAAAGGTACGCCGTCGTACGCCAAAGCGATGAAACCCGTCAAAATCACGAGCGTAAGGGCCATCGCTACGGCCCCCCAAGGCTCCAATCTCATTGTAGTAAAAGTCGAAACTTCGGAGCCGGGCCTCTATGGTTTGGGGTGTGCTACCTTTACCCAGCGCGCGGCTACCGTGATTGTGGCCATCAACACCTACCTCAATGAGTTTTGTGTAGGGAAAGACGTCGACAACATTGAAGATATGTGGCAGGCCGCTTATGTGAGTTCGTATTGGCGCAACGGCCCCGTGCTGAACAACGCCCTTAGTGGTTTGGACCAAGCCCTTTGGGACATCAAAGGCAAACGCGCGGGAATGCCGCTTTATCAATTGCTCGGTGGTAAAGTTCGTTTTGCTATTCCGTGCTATACACACGCCAACGGTAACACTCCTGAGGCCACGGTAGAGAGCGTAAAAAGCATCATGGAGCGCGGTTTTAAGTACATCCGAATCCAGCAGGGCGGCTACGGCGCCGTGGGTAGTACCGAACAAAAACCCGATTTTAAAGCGGCAGGTTTTGGCGGAGAAACCGACAACTATATGAATGAGCGCACGTACCTGAAATCTATCCCTAAATTGTTTGAAACCGTGCGGAAGGGCTGCGGCGACGACATTGAACTGCTGCACGATATACACGAGCGGGTGCAGCCGATGGATGCCATCAACATGATTAAAAAATTGGAAGATTATCGCCCATTTTTTATTGAAGACCCCTTTTCTCCCGAAAATATGAAGTGGTTTAAGCAACTGAGGGCCAGTACTTCGGTGCCGATTGCGATGGGTGAGTTATTTAATAATATCAATGAATTTGTGGAACCAATGGTTAACCAGTGGTTTGACTACATTCGCATCCACGTTTCCCAAATCGGGGGAATTACGCCTGCCATGAAGGTAGCGAGGCTGGGCGAATGGTTCAATATCAAAACGGCTTGGCACGGCCCCGGAGACGTGTCGCCCGTGGGACACTCGGCACACGCTCACATTGATTTGGCGGTTTGGAATTTTGGAATTCAGGAGGCCGTCTCTTTCAACGAAAAAACGCTGTCGGTTTTTTCGGGTTGCCCAACCATGAAAGACGGGTACATGTCGGTCAACGAAGTGCCGGGTATCGGGGTGGATATCAACGAAAAAGAAGCCGCCAAATACCCCATCACCACCAAATCTAACTGGCAGGTAAGGAAGTTTGACGGAACCATCATCCGACCGTAGGGGCAGGGGTTACTACGTTTGCCCTTTTTTATCTTCCATCCAAACCTTGCTACTACATGCAACGAAGAAACTTTATAAAAACGGCGGTGTTAGGCTCAACTGCGCTGGCGATTGGATTGCCATTGTACGAAGCAGAGGCCGCTTCCAAGCTAAAAATTACCAAGATTCGCTATTATGCAGCGCCCGGCTACAACAAACCCCTTTTTAATCAAGCCCGTGGCATTGTTGAAATAGAAACCGACGGCGGTATCATTGGCATTGGCGAAGGCGGCTCCAAAGATATGATTGAGCAATGCGCTCAAATGCTGATTGGCGAAGACCCGTTCCGTATTGAGCACCTCTGGCAGTATCTTTATCGTGGCATGTTTTATCCACCCGGCCGCGAAAAACTCCACGGACTAGGCGCGTTGGAAATGGCCCTTTGGGACATCAAAGGCAAGGCCCTGAACGTGCCCGTTTATGAACTATTGGGCGGTGCTACCCGCGATTACATCGAATGTTACGCTACGGGTTTTCGTGCCTCCAAAGCCACAACGGAAGAAGGCCGAGCGCAAGACTGCATCGCGGCAGGCTTACGCTCGTACCGCATCGGTCCTACGGGTGGAAATGGCACCGAGCCTTTTGATTTTTACGAAAATGTCAAAAAAACCATTGACTTCTGCAAGCGAATCGACGCAGCCGTGGGTGGGGGCGGTAAGTGGGCCATTGACCTGCATACCCGTTTTGACATGACCGACGGCCTTAAGATTTGTACGGCATTGGAAAACCTCGAACCCTATTTTGTCGAAGACATCGTGCGTTCTGAAAATCCTGGGGTGTATAAAACCGTACGCGCCATGACCAAAGTGCCGATTGCGGTGGGAGAACAATTTGGGGACCGTTGGGATACCAATGAACTGATTGAAAATCGGCAGATTGACTACACCCGCTTTACCCTGCCCAACACGGGTGGTATCAGTGAATTTAAGAAATTGGCCGCAATATGCGAAACGCATTATGTGGGTATGATTCCGCATTTTACGGGGCCTTTGTCCACGGCTGCCCTCGTGCACGTGTTGGGGGCGAGTAGCCCCATGCGTTGCTTGATGGAACTCGGCGGGGGCGAACCCGAACGTCCGCCGTATTTCAACGAAGATTTTATTAACTTCAAAAATGGTAAACTGTACCTCAACGACAGCCCCGGTTTGGGCGTGAAGTTTGACCCCAAAAAAGCTACCTTTGTGATGGAAATAAAAGAAAAAACCAAGTTTCCACACCCTATTTTAAAGGCTCCCGACGGTTCTATTCATAATTGGTAGTTGATATGAAACATACATTTTTACCCCTGATGCTGTTGGTAATCGGATGGACAGGTTTTATTGCCTCCGCAGATTTTCCCACGGCCAAAATTTCCAATGGCCTGATTGAGGCCGAACTATACCTGCCCGATGCCCAGCGAGGGTATTATCAGGGAACCCGCTTTGATTGGTCGGGTGTGATGCCTCGGCTAGAGTACAAGGGCCACAGTTATTTTGGTATTTGGAATCCCGCCCCTTACGACCCCAAACTGCACGATGCCATTGCAGGCCCCGTGGAAGAATTTGTGGCCGTAGGGATGAACGAAGCACCCGTTGGCGGAGAATTTCTGAAAATCGGCGTAGGAACGCTCATCAAACCCGATGCTAAACCCTACTCTTTTTTGACGCCCTATACCCTCAAAAATGGCGGAAAATGGACGGTGAAAACCTTTAAAGACAAAGTGGAATTTACGCATGAGTTGACTGATGCCGCGGGCTACGGGTATCTATATCGTAAGACCGTAAAACTCACCAAAGGAAAGGCAGAATTGGTTTTGGAACACAGCCTGAAAAATACGGGTACAAAACCCATCGAAACTCAAACCTACAATCATAATTTCTTCATGATTGACAATGAGCCAACAGGCCCAAATATGCAAACCCTTTTTCCGTATGAAATCAGCGCCGAAGGCAAAGGGTTTGGTACAGTGGTGAAAGCAGAAAATCGGATGCTCGTTTTCACCAAAGAAGTGCCGCCGGGCGAGAATGTATTTAGCAGCGGCGTAAAGGGATTTGACGCTACGCCCGAAGATTACGACATCCTGATTCAAAACCTGAAAACGGGTGCCAGTGTACAAATTAAGGGAGATAAACCTCTGGAAAAATTGGTATACTGGGCCTGTCATACCACTTCTTGCCCAGAGCCTTACATCAAGCTGTCGGTGAAGCCGCAGGAGGAAGTAAAGTGGAAAATTAATTATATGTTTATTGCCCGTTAGAACGCCCGATTTGTTTCGAGTGTAGGTAGTGTAAGATTACCAACAAATCAGTCTTTGTGAAACTCAGTGTAACACTTTGAGCACCTCATGTGTTAAAAAAACGCCTAACAACCGTAGAATTTTAAGGAAGAAAAAAGACAAATATGAAGTATTGGAAACACGCTTTGGGCGGTTTTTTTGCCTTATTGATTTGCGGAGCTGCGTTTCAGCTAACAACCGATAGCAATACCGACTGGCCCAAATACGGAGGCAACAGCGCGGGAAGTAGGTACGCGGAGTTGACCCAAATAAATGCGGATAATGTCAATAAATTGCAACTGACATGGTCGTACGATACGGGCGAGAACAACAATCCCGACGGCAAAGGCAACGACATTCAGTGTCAGCCCATTGTGGTCAATGGTATTCTTTATGGGACTACTCCGCGCTTAAAATTGTTTGCTGCTGATGCCGCTACGGGCAAAGAATTGTGGAAATATGACCCTTTTTCCAATCCAGAAGTAAAGCCCAATTTTCATCCCGTCAGAGGGGTAGTATACTGGGAAGATGGTGCTGATAAAAGAATCCTGTATTCCGTCGGAGCTAAGCTCATGGCGGTCAATGCTTTGACGGGAGAGTTGATAACTGATTTCGGTGAAAATGGCTTGGTTGACCTCCACGCTGGGCTCGGCGACCAGCAAACACTGGGCTACGACGTTAATAATTTCAACATTCGTTCCACAACGCCCGGTGTCATTTTCAAAAATTTGCTCATCATGGGTTCGTCGGTTTCGGAAGGCGGCGACGCACTCCCTGGCAATATTCGGGCGTTTGATGTGCGCACTGGCAAATTGGCGTGGGTATTCCGCACCATTCCGCTGCCGGGAGAATATGGCTATGAAACTTGGTCGAAAGATTCGTATAAGAAACTCGGCGGGGCCAACTGCTGGGCAGGTATGGTTTTGGACGACAAACGCGGCACGGTGTTTTTGGGAACGGGTTCGCCTTCGGTTGATTTTTACGGCGGCGCGCGCAAAGGCACCAATCTGTTTGCCAACTGCGTTATTGCCCTCAATGCCGAAACGGGCAAACGCCTCTGGCATTTTCAAACGGTTCACCATGATTTGTGGGATCGCGATATTCCCTGTCCGCCCAATCTGATTACGGTGATGCACAAAGGCCCCGACGGTCGCTCCCTAAAAGTGGATGCCGTAGCGCAGGCCACAAAAGACGGCCTTATTTTTGTTTTTGACCGCGACACTGGCAAGCCGCTTTTTCCCATCAAAGAAGTGCCCGTGCCCAAAGTTGCGGCGCTGCCCGGCGAAGCCCCTTGGCCGACCCAACCTGTGCCCGTAAAACCTGCGCCCTTTGCCAATCAGACATTTACCAAAGCAGATTTGACCAACATTTCTCCAGCATCAGCGTCGTATGCGCAATCGGTTTTTGAAAAAAGTAGAGGAGGATTGAAAAACCTTCCACCGAGCACGACCGAAACCCTTTATTACGGCATCGGGGGTGGCGCTGAGTGGGGAGGCAGTGCGGTTGACCCCAACGGAATAATGTACGTTAATGCCAATAATATGCTTTGGTTGTTGAAAATGCAGGCCACCAATCCCCCAAAAACCACGGAAGCATTGACCAAAGGCGAGAAATTGTTTACCACTAACTGTGCCGTTTGTCATGCAATGGATGCCAAAAATACCGCCCTTGCGACTACGCAGGCGTATCCTAATTTGCAGGATGTGGGTAAAAAACTTACCCGTCAACAAATCAATACACTCCTCGAAACGGGTCGGAGCAGAATGCCGTCTTTTCAGCACCTTGCTAAGCCCGACCGGGAAGCCATTGTTCACTTTTTACTAAAAACAGAAACCCCTACGAAGTCCGATGATATACATCGGGTAACGACGGTTGAGACCAAAACGGGGCGGGATTTTCCGTATACGCCTTTGTACCAAAATAAGGGATTTCGTCAGTTTAGGGATGCCGACAATTACCCAGCCATCAAACCGCCTTGGGGCACGCTGAATGCCGTGGATTTGAACACGGGGGAATATCTTTGGAAAGTTCCGTTGGGAGAATACCCCGAATTGGCAAAAAAAGGCATTCCGACCACGGGCACCGAAAACCACGGCGGCCCCCTCGTAACGGCGGGTGGTCTGCTTTTTATCGCGGCCACTTACGACGAAAAACTGCGGGCTTTTGATACAAAAACGGGAAAAGTGGTGTGGGAATATAAACTACCAGCGGGTGGCTTTGCCACGCCGATTACGTATCAGGTCAAGGGAAAACAATACATTGCCATCGCGGCGGGAGGCACCCGGTATGACTTAAAACCTGGCGGCAAATACGTGGCGTTTGCCTTGCCTTGATTACAATCACTATTCACAAATTCACTGTTAATTTTTATGAGTAAAACTGCATTTTCGTGGGAACTATTTAACAAAGCGCCCATCGTTGGTATCGTTCGAGGACTGTCGTTGGAAGAAGTAAAGCAAATTCTGCCACTGTATCGGGAAGCGGGTTTGACCACCATCGAAATCACGATGAACACTCCCGATGCCGAGAAAATTATTGAGTATGCCGTTGAAAATGAACAATATGGCCTGAACATCGGTGCAGGAACGGTGTGTACAAAAGATGATTTGAAGAAGGCTCTGGAGGCAGGCGCACAGTTTATTGTGACGCCTATTCTGGATAAAAAAGTAGTCAAGGCCTGCGTCAAAAAAGAGATACCCATTTTTCCCGGGGCGTTTACACCTTCCGAGATTTTTAAAGCATGGAGTTTAGGCGCGAGCATGGTGAAGGTGTTTCCGGCTACGCAAATGGGGCCGTCTTACATCAAAGAATTGAAAGCACCGCTGAATCAACTCAAATTACTGCCCACGGGAGGCGTGAGCTTGGACAATATCGCTGAGTTTTTAAAAGCGGGTGCCGACGGAGTAGGAATGGGGGGGCAATTGTTGGATAAAAAGTTGATTCAAGAAAAAGATTGGCAAAAGCTCAAACAACATTTTTCACAATTTATTAAACAACTCCCTCGCCGATGAGCGCCCCTAAAATAAAAAACTACCGTTGGTTGATTGTGGTTTTGCTCTTCACCGCCACCACAATCAACTACTTAGACCGGCAGATTATTGGGTTGTTGAAGCCTATTTTAGAAAAAGAATTTGCGTGGTCAGAAACAGACTACGCGCGTATCATCATGGCGTTTACGGCGGCGTATGCCATTGGTTTGTTGGCATTGGGCTGGTTGATTGATAAAATCGGGACCAAGCATGGCTACTCCATCACCATAGTTTTTTGGAGTGTGGCCGGAATGCTGCACGCGCTAGCCCGCAGTGCCTTCGGTTTCGGCGTGGCCCGGGTGGGTCTAGGCTTAGGTGAAGGCGGAAACTATCCAGCGGCGGTGAAAACGGTGGCTGAATGGTTTCCCAAAAAAGAACGCGCGTTGGCTACTGGGCTTTTCAATGCAGGTACTAGCGTGGGCGTGGTGGTAGCCCTGATTCTTGTACCCTGGATTTTGACGACCTACGGCTGGCAGGAAGTTTTTTGGATTACGGGGGCGCTCGGTTTTGTGTGGTTGATTTTTTGGCTTATCTATTACGATATTCCAGCCAAACAAAAACGCCTGACCACGGAAGAGTACGAATACATCGTCAACGGTCAAGAAAAGGAAGAACAGCACAGTAGCGAGAAAGCGAGTGTCAATTGGATGAAGTTGTTTTCTTTTCCCCAAACGTGGGCGTACATTACTGGAAAGGGATTAATTGACCCGATTTATTGGTTTTTTCTGTTTTGGTTGCCGTCTTATTTTGCCTCCACTTTTAACCTTGACCTCAAAAAACCGAGTTTGGAATTGATGCTTATTTATACCGCTACCACCGTGGGAAGCATCAGCGGCGGTTGGTTTTCGTCGCAACTCATCAAGCGGGGTTGGCCCGTCATCAAAGCCCGAAAAATGGTCATTTTGGTGATTGCGGTTCTTGAATTGTCCGTCATTTTTATTCAGTTTGCGCCCAATGTGTGGGTAGCGGTTGGGTTGATTAGCTTTGCGGTGGCGTTGCATCAGGCATGGGCGACCAACGTATTTACATTACCGTCCGACATGTTTCCCAAGCAAGCCGTGAGTTCCATTGTGGGCATTGGCGGGATGGCGGGCGCGTTGGGGGGGATTCTTTTTCCGATGCTAATCGGCAGTCTGTTGGACACCTACAAAGCCGCCGGAAACCTCGCGGGCGGGTACAATATCATCTTTACCATTTGCGGTTGTACTTACCTGATTGCGTGGGGTATCATTCATTTGCTGACCCGTAAATCCAAAATGCTGGAATTGACGGAGTTGGAGTAGAATGGTCGCAGTCGCTCGCGTCTCGCGACGGGGCGGCCCGAGCCGTGATGGCTATTGGTAGGCCTCTGGCCGTAAAATCGTAGATAATGACCAATAATAGCACTCATTCTCCCCGTACAAACGCCACATTTCGTTGTATTCCTTCCAATTTCGTGCGTTTAACGGCGGAGCGGCGGAAGATTTCCTGAAATACTTCCTGCGTGATTTCTTCCCAATCGCGGTTGGTAAATTCGGCCAACTCGGGATGCAGATTGAACTCGGGTGTTTGGTGCGGTTTGGAAAAACGATTCCACGGACACACATCTTGACAAATATCACAACCAAAAATCCAGTTCTCAAATGTCCCTTTTGCTTCTGAGGGGATAGCCTCTTTGAGTTCAATCGTAAAGTAACTAATGCAACGGCTGCCGTCGACCACGTACGGCTCCACGATGGCGTCGGTAGGGCAGGCATCTACGCAACGCGTGCAAGTGCCGCAATAATCCCGAACGGGCCCGTCGGGCCACAAATCAAGGTCACAGATGATTTCACCGATGAAAAAAAAACTGCCCATGTCGCGGTTGAGTAAATTTGAGTGTTTCCCTACCCAACCTAAACCACTTTTGGCCGCCCAAACTTTGTCCATTACGGGAGCTGAATCCACAAAAATACGCCCGTTGATTTCGCCAATTTCTTCCTGCAACTGCGCCACCAACTCCTTCATTTTGTCTTTTAGTACAAAATGATAATCGTTTCCGTAGGCGTATTTGGAGAGTTTTAGGTCATTTTCTCCTTCGGGGAGGCGCTGTTCGGGGTAATAATTGAGCAATACCGAAATAACCGACTTGGCACCCTCGACCAGTTTGCGCGGGTCGAGGCGTTTGTCAAAATGGTTGGCCATGTAGTGCATTTGTCCGTGGCGGTGTTGATTGAGCCAATGCTCTAGCCGAGGGGCTTCTTCTTCCAAAAAAGTGGCCGTCGATATGCCGCAAAAATCAAAACCTAGCTCGGTGGCTTTTGCTTTGATGCTTTGACTTCGCTGCTGCCTGACAAAATCGTCGGTGGTCATGGAGAAAAAGTTTAAAACGAAACTTAAATGCCAAACAATGTGCGTTCGGTGGTCAGGCAAAGTTATGTAATCAAGGCCAAGTTTTGTTAATTTGTGGTTAGTACAAAACCTTTTTCCTATTCAATGAGACCGTTTGCCTTTTTATTGCCCGCGTTTATTGCACTGCCACTTTTCGTATTTTCGCAGGAAGAGCCTGAAAAACACCCGATTGATGTCGCGTTAGACAACTGCATGGACAAAAATCCTTCCACGCAGGGCATGGTGGGTTGTTTGGATGCCGCCTACAAAAAATGGGACGCCGAACTCAACAAACACTATAAAGCCCTGACGAGCCAACTGAACGCAACTCAGAAAGCCGCCCTGCTCGCTGCCCAACGCAAGTGGATTGAGTACCGTGATTTAGAGTTTAAGATGCAAACATCCGTTTATGCCACCATGCAGGGCACCATGTATCAACCCATGGCCATCAACGATCGCATGGAAGTGGTAAAGAAACGTGCCTTAGATTTGAAAAACTATCTGGATTTACTGGAAATAAAGTAACTTAAACGAATTTATTACAACGGATGTTTTTATTGGGCAGAAAGCCAAGAAAATAAAATGACAAAAGAAAAGGTTTTTGGAAAGCTGTTTGAAGCAGCTGAAATTGCCAAATTTACCCCCGAAGAACAAGCTGGTTATGAGGCTAGTTTAAAATACTATCGAGATTTAAAAAATGTCATTGACACGGCAGTTGCAGAAGGAGAATCAAAAGGCAGATTAGAGGGTAAAATAGAAGGTAAAATAGAAGGGATAAGTAAATCTCTACGCCGAGGTAAACTGACCATTGAAGAAATAGCTGAAGATTTTGAAGTAACCATTGAATTCGTCCTCCAAATAAAATTACAACAAGGTCTTTAACTATCCATCACAAACAAAAAACAAACAAATCGTAATGAAGCTATTCCTAACTTTTCTTCTCGCTTTTTCAGTGTTTGCTTTCAATTCTAAGGCACAAAAATCGGACGAAGAATTGCGCCAATTGGCCGATAAAATTGCCCACAAATACATCCTCACCGATGGCCATGTCGATTTGCCGTATCGGCTCAAAATCAAAAACTTTCGGCTCGAGCGCCAATATTTAGGTATTCCCATCAGCACTACCGAGGGCGATTTTGACTACGAGCGCGCCAAAAAAGGCGGACTTTCGGCACCGTTTATGTCGGTTTATATTCCGTCGTCGTACCAGCAAACGGGTGGTGCCAAGCAGTTGGCCGATACACTCATCACGATGGTGAAGGGCATCGCCAAGGCGCATCCCGACAAGTTTGCCGTGGCTACAACCCCCCAACAAGTGGATGCTAATTTCAAGAAAGGCATCATTTCGTTTCCGATGGGAATGGAAAACGGCGCCCCGTTGGAAAAACTCTCCGACGTGGCGTATTTTCGCCAGCAGGGTATCAGCTACGTGACGCTCACGCACGGAAAAGACAACCTGATTTGTGATTCTTCCTACGACAGTACCTTCACCCACAAGGGTTTAAGTGCCTATGGCAGGGAGGTCGTAAAAGAAATGAACCGCGTTGGCATCATGGTTGATGTATCGCATATTTCCGACGACGCTTTTTATCAGGCCGTGGAGCTTTCAACCGTTCCCGTGATTGCGTCGCACTCGTCGTGTCGTTATTTTACACCGACATTTAAGCGGAACATGTCTGATGATATGATAAAGCTGTTGGGTAAAAAAGGCGGCGTGATTCAAATCAATTTTGGTTCCAGTTTTTTGGATGAAAACTACCGTCAACAAGCGGAAGTTTTGCAGGGGAAATTTATGAAAATACTGAAAGACAAAGGTTTGAAATTCACCGACCCCGCCGCGCAAGACTTGTTGAAGCAATTCCAAAAAGAAAATCCTGTGTTGTTTGCCGACGTTGAAACCGTAGCCAATCACATCGACCACGTGGTGAAACTAACGGGCAGCACACAGCACGTCGGCATCGGCTCTGACTTTGACGGCGTGGGCGACAGCCTGCCAACGGGCCTGAAAGATGTATCGCAGTATCCCAACCTGATATATGTATTGCTCAAACGAGGCTATTCCGAAAGCGACATTGCCAACATCATGTACAAAAACGTATGGCGTGTGTGGTCAAAAACCGTGGCCAATGCCAAAATATAATTGAAGGACTTATAACTACAAAAAGCGCTGGTTGACCCGTTTTGTAAAATTCGTGTCAATCAGCGCTTTTGTTTATCAAACTTGGCCGCGTTCCTCTTGTCGCTCTGTTAAGACAGAACGAGCAAAGAAAGAAGGGTTAATCCACTTAAGATAAAGAGGATGCCCGCGATTTGTTTTTTAATTGAAGTTGTCATAGCTGTATGAATTTTTGTGTAAAACTAACAGGGTGCAAAACAGCTTTCCAATGAAATGGGTTGAACCGTTGAAAAATGTAAATAAATGGTTCAATTTGGAGGCTAAGCCGTTGTTAGTTCAAAGACGCAATCCTCAATTAAAAGGTTGGTAAGGGTTGAGATTTTTATTTTAAGGGTTGTTTATGCCAAAAATCAATGGCAAAAACACCCCTAAATCCCGTAACTTTGCCCCATGCGAATTAGTAACGAAATAACCGAGCGAATCAAACAAGCTGCCGACATTGTGGAAGTGGTGGGGGATTTTGTGTCTTTGAAAAAAAGAGGGTCCAACTACACTGCCTGTTGTCCGTTTCACAACGAAAAATCACCTTCGTTTAACGTTAATCCCGTTCGTCAGATTTATAAGTGCTTTGGTTGCGGAGCCGCGGGTGATTCCATCAAGTTTGTGATGGACATTGAGGGTATAAGCTACGGCGAAGCCTTGCGGCATTTGGCCCAAAAATACAATATTGAGGTCGAGGAAGAACAGCAAACCCCCGAGGAAGTGCTGCGCCAAAATGAACGCGACAGTCTCTACATCGTCCTGAATTTTGCCCAAAAATACTACCAAAATCTGCTCATGGAGCACGAAGAAGGGCAGTCTATCGGCTTAAGCTATTTTCGGAATCGGGGTTTCAACGACCCCACTATCAAGTCGTTCGGGCTTGGCTATAGTCTTACCGACTGGGACGGGCTGACCAAAGAGGCCGCCAAAAAAGGCTATAATCCTGAATTGCTCGAAAAGGCGGGCTTGGCCCTGCATAAAGAAGGCGACCCCCAAGCTAACCGTGCTACGCGCTACTACGACCGTTTTAGGGGACGGGTGATTTTTCCGATTCATAATGTTTCAGGCAAGGTGATTGCCTTTGGCGCACGGATTCTGTCGGCCGACAAGAGCCAACCCAAATACATCAACTCTCCCGAAACCGACGTTTATCACAAAAGCAAAATCCTGTACGGCATCTATCAAGCCAAAAACGCCATCCGGCTGGAAGACGTTTGCTATTTGGTAGAAGGCTACACCGATGTAATTTCGCTGCACCAGGCGGGTATTCAAAACGTGGCGGCTTCCTCGGGTACGTCGCTGACGGAAGAGCAAATCAAGCTGATTGCGCGTTTTACCAATAATATTACGATTCTTTACGATGGCGATGCAGCCGGTATCAAAGCGGCCCTGCGCGGACTTGATATGGTGCTCGAAGAAGGGCTAAACGTGAGCCTCGTGACCTTGCCCGATGGCGAAGACCCCGACAGCTACGTGTATAAGGTGGGAGCGGAGGGCTTCAAAAAGCACGTTCAGCAGGCTACGAAAGACTTTATTACTTTCAAAACCGAAATGCTTTTGAAGGATGCGGGCGATAATCCCTTTAAGCGCGCCGAAGCCATCAATGAAATTGTGACGAGTATTACCAAAATTTCGGACCCGATAAAGCGCCAGATTTTCTTCAAACGCACCGCCGATTTGATGAAAATGGACGAGCAAACGCTCATTTCGGAAGGCAATAAACACCTGCGCCGGCGGGAAGATAAAGCTGCCGAAAAGCCCCTACAGTCCAAGCCGAAAGACCGCTTTAGAGAACGGCCGCAGGAGCCTGCGGATATCCACTTTTCGGATAATTTTATCGAAGAAGAATTCGGAATTTTGGTGGAAGACTCTGTCCCCAATGCCGTGCCCGATGTAGCGTCTAGGCATGAGCCGCCTACGGATTTGTTCAAGCAAAGACTGTATTTTCAGGAACAGGCATTTGTGAAATTGCTGATTTTGCACGGCCAAACGGAACTGGAGACGGGCATTTCGCTGTGTCGGTATTTACTGCACGAGATTGGGGAAATATCATTTGAAAATCAGCTGTTTGACTTGGTCCTGAATATCTTCCGTCAGCGGTTTGGTTTGGGAGAAATTCCTTCTACTGATTATTTTCTTTCGCACATCGACCCTGATATTCAGCGTTTTTCGATTGATTTATGCACCAGTAAGCACCATTTGAGCGAGAATTGGGAAAAGCACGATATTGTAGTCCCGACCGACGAAGAGCTGCTCCACGAAATCGCCTTTAAAAAAATCCTTCGCCTTAAAATGGCATATTCGGCCACTAAGATGAAGGATTTGTTAAATCAGATGGGAAAAATAACTGGTAACTCTGACGAAGAATTTGCCCAAATTATGGAAGTCCAACGTCAGTATAAATTTTACAAAAATATCAACGACTTGGCCGCCAAAGAACTTGGTACGGTGGTGCCGGGGTATTAGCCTTTTTTATGAACGCATGATTAAATCGTAGGCCGTTTCGAGCAATTCTTCTTTGTCCAACAAACTCAAAGACAGCGGCAACTGCGCCAATCCGATGAGTCGACGCATGATTTCAACGCCCGTAAATTGGTCGACCAATTGCGGGTTTTTGATTTCTCCGTAGGCCTGATACACCTTGCGGATGGTTTCTTCGGGTTGTTTGGCCATCATGAGGTGGGCGGTCATCACGCCCAAATCAAATTCAGGGCATCCATAAAAACAAAATTCGGGGTCGATGACTTTGAGGCCATACGTGGTTTTGAGCCAGCTACCTGGGTAAAAATCTCCGTGCAACAAACAGCGTCCGTCTGAGAGGTACATCATGCCCAATTCCCTGACTTTTTGTTTCAATTTTGTGTCGATTTTGTAGCCCATCGAAATCATTTGTAGCCCGCTAGAGATGGTGTCAAGGTCGAAGCCGTTGTTTTCTATCAGTGGATAATTAAAAATGTGTTCGTGGTTCAGCACCCGCATCTCACGGTTGGCAAAAGACGCATCAATCGTTTCTTGCCAAGTGAGGCGGTGGAGCATGGCGAGGTAATGCGCCAAGGCTTCCGCTTCGGTCATGGTGAGGTGTTGGCTGGGCTGGTACAAAAAAGTATAGTCGCTTGCAGTGCCTAAGTCTTCCAATACCAGAATATTGGCATCGATATCTATGCCAATCAATTGAGGCATCAATTCGTTGATACTGGCAAAGGGTTGAATCTTTTCGTAAAACCGTCCCTCCGTCACAGCGCGGTTGGCAGGTGCGGCGATTTGTGGATATTTTTCCACGTACGGCCGCGACTGTTTTATGATGAACGTACGGTCGTGGGTGCGTACCCGCAAGGTATAATTCATGTTTCCTTCGCCGGGTTTTTCTAAAATCAATACTTGCTCGTGTTGTTTGAGCCAGTTTTTGCTTTTTAGATAGTCTTCGAGGAGGTGTGGTTGGGTGATGTCTAAGTGCATATTGAGGAATGAATAGGATTCGTGCTGAATATTTTGCTGGGTACTAAGATTGTTTTTTCACAAAAAACCATAAACGGGAGATAGTGAGTGTAAATTATTTACTACAAAAAATAATGCCAGTCATGCGGCACTCAACTCGAAATCATCACTCGCCTAAAGTGTTAGGGATGAGTTTGTTCTGGCAATAGTATCTGTTTAAAACGCAAATTGCCCTTTTTTACTGAAAAAATGTTTGCCACAATCGTTTCCTGTTTGCTTATTTGCAACCCCAAAAAAGGAGTACTGGTAGCGTTTGAATGCGATTTACCGTCATAAATACGAACTAATTCAATGACAGCATCCCAATTTATTGCTCCTATTGTAGGAGTCAGTGAGCGTCAGGCCCACAACACGATTACATTATTTGATGAAGGAGCCACGGTCCCGTTCATTGCGCGTTACCGTAAAGAAATGACCGGACAACTTGACGAAGTCCAAATCAACGCCATTAAAGAGCAATATCAGAAATTTCAGGAGGTTTTGAAGCGCCGAGAGGCCATGTTGAAGAGCATCGAAGAGCAGGGGAAACTCACGCCCGAACTGCGCAAACGTCTCGAAGAAACCTACGTTTTGCAAACGTTGGAGGATATTTATTTGCCTTACAAACAAAAGCGTAAAACCCGCGCTTCGATGGCCATTGAAAAAGGCCTTGAACCTTTGGCACAAGTGATTTTTGCGGGAAAAGAAGCCAATCCTGAACGCAAAGCCGAGCAGTTTTTGAACGATAAAGTCCCCACCATCGACGATGCCTTGCAGGGCGCGCGGGATATTATGGCCGAGTGGATGTCTGAAAATGTGGATGCCCGAAATAAAATCCGTTATGCTTTTGAACGTACGGCGCAAGTTTCGTCCAAAGTAAAGAAAAACAAGCAGGAAGAAGGGGCAAAGTACCGTGATTATTTCGATTTCAGCGAGCCGCTCAACAAGATTCCGTCGCACCGATTGTTGGCGCTGCGTCGCGGCGAAGAAGAGGGTTTTTTGAGCGTAGATATTTCGCCCGATGAAGAAATGGCCATCGACCTGCTCGACCGCCTGTTTATCAAAGGGTTGCCCGCCTGCAAAGACCAACTTGAACTCACAGTTTCGGACGCTTACAAACGTCTTTTGAAGCCCGGCATCGAAACCGAATTTGCCAATAACTCAAAAGAAAAAGCCGACCGCTACGCCATTCAGGTCTTCACCGAAAACCTGCGTCAATTGCTGTTGGCGTCGCCTTTGGGCCAGAAACGGGTGTTGGCCATTGACCCCGGATACCGCACGGGCTGCAAAGTTGTATGCTTGGATTCGCAGGGAAATCTGTTGGCTGATACCGTTATTTATCCGTTCGACAAAGCGATGGAAGCGGAAGCCACCGTTAAAAGTTACCTCCAAAAATACCAAATAGACGCCATCGCCATCGGAAATGGCACCGCTGGCCGCGAAACCGAAGATTTTATTAAAAGAATCATCGCTGCCCAATCATCCGAGAAAACCGTAGGGTTATTTATGGTTTCGGAGCAAGGCGCTTCCATCTATTCCGCCTCCGACGTTGCGCGGGAGGAATTTCCTGCCAAAGACGTCACCGTTCGCGGGGCCATTTCCATTGGTCGCCGTTTGATGGACCCCTTGGCTGAATTGGTGAAAATCGACCCCAAATCCATCGGTGTGGGCCAATACCAGCACGATGTGGATCAAGGAATGCTCAAAACAGCGCTGGATACCGTGGTAGAAAGTTGCGTAAACTCCGTTGGGGTCAACCTCAACACCGCCAGCAAGCACTTGTTGCAATACGTTTCGGGTTTGGGTGCGTCTTTAGCGAAAAATATTGTGGAATATCGCGCTCAAAATGGTGATTTTAAATCCCGTCAGCAGTTGATGAAAGTGCCGCGTTTGGGTGGGAAAGCTTTTGAACAGTGCGCTGGGTTTTTGCGTATCGAAAATGCTGCTAATCCGTTGGACAACAGTGCTGTTCACCCCGAAAGCTACCCAGTAGTGGAAAAAATGGCCAAAGATTTGGGCACCAACGTGGCCGAATTGATGAAGAAGCCCGAGCTTCGTCGTCAAATCAACCCGCAGAAATACGTAGGCGAAACCGTCGGTTTGCTGACATTGCAGGACATTCTCAAAGAATTGGAAAAACCCTCCCGCGACCCGCGCGAAGCCATCACCGCATTTGAGTTTGACAGCCGCGTGCGCAAACCCGAAGACTTGCACGAAGGAATGATTTTGCCGGGTATCGTAACCAACATTACTGCTTTTGGGGCATTTGTGGATATTGGCGTCAAGCAAGACGGTTTGGTTCACGTCTCCCAAATGGCAAATCGTTTCATCAAAGACCCCAATGAGGTGGTCAAATTACAGCAGCACGTCACGGTCAAAGTGGTGGAAGTAGACTTGTCGCGGAAACGGATTGCGTTGACGATGAAATTTTAGTTGTTAACGTCGGTATGTTAACGTCGGCGAGGTTTTAAACCTCGCCGACGTTTGTAGGTTCAAAATCTCGCTGACGTTTGTTTTGTGACGAAAATAATCAAAAATCGTCATAAAAGGCATGAAAGCAAACACTCCAAAACTAGAGCCTGATACGTATTATCATATTTATAATCGGGGTATTAACGGAGAAAAGATATTTAAGGAAGAACGTAATTATGCCTATTTTCTCAGCAGATACGCTTATCAAATCGAACCGATTGCTAAAACATTTGCCTATTGTCTTTTAAAAAATCATTTTCACTTTTTGATACAAACGCGAAGTGAAACTGAAATCTTACAAAACGTCGGCGAGGTTCAAAACCTAATAAAAAACGTCGGCGAGGTTCAAAACCTCGCCGACGTTCAGAAAACAGCTTCATTTCATATTAGCAACCAATTTGCCAAACTGTTTAATGGCTATTCACAAGCCATTAATAAAGCATATAAACGCACAGGCGGGCTTTTTGAAGAACCTTTTCTGCGGATACCGGTTGATACAGAAGATTATTTTACACGTTTAGTGTGGTATATTCATCATAATCCCCAAAAGCATAATTTTGTGGCTGATTTTAGAGAATATCCTCATTCATCCTATCACAGCATATTGTTACTGAAACCTACTAAATTGCAACGAGAAGAGGTATTGGAATGGTTTGGAGGTATATTAGATTTTCAACGATTTCACCAACTCCAAATTGACGAAAAGGAAATGGAGCATTTAGTGATTGAATTTTAATGATATATAAGGTCAGTGAGGCGTTGTTAACGTCGGCGAGGTTCTGAACCTCGCCGACGTTTGTAAATTCAGAACCTCGCCGACGTTTGTAAATTCAAAACTTCACCGACGTTTGTGTAGACACGTTCCTCATGGCTTGCCTGATATGGCGCTCATCATGGGCGATGATAAACTGGAATACATCACCCAGCTTTAGCGTGATAAAACGCGCAATGGAAATGGGAATTCGAATGGAGTTCAGGTCTACTGAACGAGCTTCTTTTAGATAAATCAGTAAATTTTCCTGTTGCTGAATGAATTCGGCCACTACCGCATAAGCATCTAAGTCGGGTGCTGGAATGTGCCCTTTAAACGCTTTGTATTTCTTTTTGCCCGTTTCGGGGTCCATCATTTTGATGAAATAAGCCCCAAGCCAAGAACTTTTGAAGGTGTCTTTGGGCGATAAATGAACGTTTTTTGCAATCCCTTGCTGAATTTTTGGTAGATAATAATGCCCGTAACTATTGAGGTGGTCAAGACACTGCGCGATGCTCCAGCCACCATTGGAGGCGGGCTGGAGCAAATCGTGCGCGGTCATGTTTTGAAAATGCCGGATAGCCTGCTGTAAGTGGCCATCCACGAGGTGTTCGAGGCTGTTCAATAATTGTTCTTTGGGGAGTGTTTCCATGGCTGTTATTTTTATGGTCACAAAATTGGGGCGTTTTGCCCATACAATTATTGGTATTTACCAAGATTTAATCCATTTTCACTTTGTTCATAAGTTTGCTAAAATTGGTGGCATCCATGCCCAGATAATTGGCCAGATACTTGTGCGGAACCAATTGTAAAATATGAGGACTGCGTTGCAAAAGTCGCCGGAAACGTTCTTCGGTACTGAAGCATTGCAATTCAACGAGTCGCTCCAATACTCCCGTAAGTGCCCCCGTAATGCCCTGTCTGATAAGGAGTTCAAAGGAATGTTGCGATTTCATTAACGTCTGCAAGTCGTGATAAGAAGCCCGTAAAAAGACGGAAGCGGTGAGGGTTTCGTAAGAATAACGCGACGGTTGTTGTAACATCAGCGCATCGAGTACCCCGCCAAACGACGGCGCATAGGTAAAAACCAGCGTTGCTTCGCGGTGTTGTTCGTCAAAATAATAAACCCGCTGTACGCCTTCAACCACAAAATACAAATACTTTTCCTTCTCGCCAGCCGACGTAATCACCTCTTTGCGTTTGGCCGAAAAAGGTTTCCAAAGTTTAGAAAAAGCATCCCATTCCTCGTCCGAAAGCGGCTGAATCGAAAGCGTAAGTTGTTTTAAGGAATCAAAAGCACTTTGCATGGTTTTAGGGTTGATTTCTACGTAGAAGTTCAGGCCGCCAATTCCTCTTTTTTGGGTTGCTTGGCTTTTTCGCCAAAGTACATATCTTTTAGTTTTAAAATGGGTTTTTCAATATATTCAAAAGAGAGAGCCGCCACGGCAAAAGTGGCTAAAAAATTTAAACAAACGACCCACCACTCAAATCGGTTGGGGGTTAATCCAAAAGCATGAAGCCCTTTTAAGAGGGCCGAAGCGGCCAAAAAATGATAAATATAAATCCCGTAGCTGATTTTGCCAGTATAATTAATAAGGGGATGTATACTTATTTTTGTTAACGTTTTGGAGGGATAATAAATGCCCCACGCAATAAACCAGACGGAAAACAGTGAAACAAACGTTCGTTCGGTAATTCGATAAAGGTTATTGTAAAGTGAGTAATAATTAAAATCTAGCGCATTTTTCGAAATGTTATAATAGCCTGGCATACTGCACAAATAAAGAAAAATTAATATGCCTAAAAGGGCTTTATTGGCCAATAGCTTCTTTAGTTGGTGGGGGTGCTTATAATGATAATACGAGATTAGCGCCCCAATGCCAAAACAATCAATGCAACATTCGGTCGTGTAGTGGTTATAGGTAAAAGGAAGCTCCAATGAAAAATACCAAAGTCGGATGGCCAACCCCGCAATGGACAAAAAAATAAAAAAAAGCTTGTGAAAACGATTGGGTATCAGGTAAATAAACAGTGGAAGAAAAATGTAGAATTGTTCCTGAACTGCCAATGACCACGTTTGAATGTAGTCTATGGGATTGGTGATGGGGTCTTTGTGGTAAGCAATGACGTAGTTTTGCGTAAACGTAAGAAAATTGATAATGTACTCACGAAAATGATAACGATTTACAATGACATAAATCAACAGAACCAATACATAGACGGGCAGCGTTCGCAATAATCGTCGTGCCAAAAAGCGGCTTGTAGTATACCAATATGATGTCTTGCTTTCTTTGCCTTTTAACAAAGGACCTGTCAACAAAAAACCAGAAAGCACAAACGCGATGGTGCTGCCGAAGGGTAAAAAAGCAAAGGGGTTTTCGGCCATCCAGTGGTGCAGCAAGACGATAAAAACAAAAACTACCCTCAATAAGTCCAGATGTGGAAAGTACTGACGTTGAGTCATTTGGAAATGGTGTACGCCCAATGATGTTTTGATAGCTGTCTGTTAACTACAAGATTAACAGGTACTTGTTGTAAATGGTGTGGAAATTATATACCAATCGGGGCGTGTATCAATTGGTATATAACTTTTGCCAAAGGAACTATTTCTAAAAAGAAAAGCCAAGAAAAACAGGAAATAGTTATCAAACGGTTGTTCGCCTAAAATGCCGTATGACCCATGGGCTGACTTTTGCGGATATTTACGCAATAAATTTAGCCTCCGTTGCATAAACGGAGAGTGAAGAAATAAAAGTATGACTTTTAGTGAGGTCTTTTTATTAAAAAAAAGCTATCTATTCAACATCCATAACGCAGCGAAACCCTACATTGTACCGGCTGTTTTTTTTGGGATGTAAATAATACCGATGCGTGGTACGGGTCAGGGCTTGGTCGTTGAAATTAGAACCGCCACGCATTACTTTATAGGTTTCGCCGTACTGCTCCATCGGGGCGTCATTGCCGGGATAAGGTTTGTACCAGTCGGCGGTCCACTCCCACACACTGCCGGCCATGTCAAAGCAGCCGTAAGGGCTTTCTGGCTTGGCAATTGAGCCGCCTCTCGATGTTTTTTGGTCCCAAACCACAAAGGATTCATCGTAATAATTACCCCACGGGAAAACACGTCCGTCGGTACCCCGCGCGGCTTTTTCCCATTCTTTTTCGGTAGGGAGGCGTTTTTTTGCCCATTTGGCGTAGGCAGTTGCTTGGTGCCATGTTACGATTACCGCGTTGTTTTCTCTACCCGCTGGAAATTTGAATTCGGGGTCAAATTGGGCAAATTCGGCATTGCTTACTTCGTATTTATCAATAAAGAAGGCGTTGGTCATGGCCATTTGCTGTGGACGCTCGTCGGGGTCGCCGTAGTGGCTACCCATGATAAAAGCGCCAGCGGGTACATACACCATCCCTTTGGGTGGGGTAGGTTGGGCCAAGGCTGATTGCGCAATCGCGAAACTGAAGCACAGCGCGTAAATGTATTTTTTCATCTTTGATTTCTTTACCATTTTGGGTCAATTAAACCATAATACCGGCCAAACCAGTAGTTGCGAATCATGGCGGCGGCGGTGCCCTCTTCTTCCGATTTTACCATTTTTGTGCCGCCACCCTTCATCGGAATCTTGAACTCCCGCGTTTGGCGCTCAAATCCCCACATATCTTTGATGGCCTTCTTGCGCTCTTCGGTCATGATTTCTTCGCCCGTGAGGGCCTGATAGACCATGATAAACCAGATGTTGCTTTCCCAATCGAAGTCAATCGTTTTCCAATCTTCCCAGTGGCGGTTTAGACTCATGCGGTACTTGTTTAAAAGGTTTCGGTCTTTTTCGTAGCGCATAAGCATGTACAGGGAGCGGGCCGCGTGGTAATCGTCGCCCACGTTTCGCCATTCTGCTGGAAAGAGCATTTTGGCTTTTAACTGTTCGTCGTCGTAGTGGTAACGGTCGATAAGCATGTGATAGGCAGCATTGTAGCGTTCTTTGCCAGTGAGGCGGTGCGCTACTTTGAGGCCCATCAGCATCTTCAACGAATTGAGCGGCTGGTGCGGTAGGTCAGGGCAAAAATTGCCCCACATCGTCATTTTGCCATCTAGGTCGGTAAGTTTAAAATTGTTGTCAACGACGCGCCCCATGAACCGGTCGAGCAATCCCGCCGCTTTTTGTTTGTAAGCATCATCGGCGCAGAGTTCCCAGAAGGTGCCAACCCCATAACAGATTGAAGTAAATTTATCCGAACTCAAATCTCCAAGCCAACGATAACCGGGCAGGGAAGTGGACTGATGCCATTCGTGGTACCACAAAACCTCTTCGTGCCACAGCGGCTCGTCGGTTTGGTTAAAGCTCCGCGCCACCAATCCGGGCACGCCCGTTACTTTCTCAAGTTTGAGCACAGCCTCAAAAATCTGATTGGCAATGTCGCGGTCTTTGGGGTCTTTGGTGAGCGCGTATTTGTGCGAATAGGCCGCCAGCATTTCGGAGGTAGGGTCTAGACAATCGGCCTGTGAACCCACAATCGGGCGTTCCAAGCCCGCTGGCGGGAAGATAACGTGCTGCATAATGGCCCCTTCATTCCAGTGGTTGCCGCGCATCAATTGATCAAATAGCTCTACCTTAACGTGGAGAGGGTCGGTCTTTTTAGGGAATTTATTCACTTTTTGCCCCCACGAATCTGTACGACCACTGAGGTAGAAAAACATAAAAAGCAACAATAGTGCGCGTAGAAGCATGAAAAAGTCTAAGGTTGAGGGTGTTTTCCTGAAATACTGCCCAATAGCCGTAACAGGCCACTGTCAACCCTCATTATCTTATTTGGTTTTCAAATCCTGTAAATAGAATTCGTCCACCTCTTTGTTTTCCTGCCATGTATATTCAATTTCGTAGGCTATTTTTCGGGCCAAGTCAAGGCCGTGCCTATCGCTGATAAAGCCTAGCGTCATGTCCATGCCAGCCGATATGCCCGCAGATGTGTAAAACTTGCCGTCGACGGTCCAGCGGGCTTTTTTTACCCAATTGACCTTTGGCCCCTGCGACGTGGCCCAGTCGTAGGCGCGTTTATTGGAGGTGGCGGCTATTCCGTTCAGTTGCCCCGTTTTGGCCAGCAACGCCGAGCCAGTACAAACCGTCAGGGTGTAAACGGCGGTGGAGGAAAGGGCTTTGATTTTTGTGAGCAGTGCTTCGTGCTCTACTTCTTTGCGCGTTCCTTGTCCGCCGGGAATGAGGAAAATGTCCAATTTTTCGTTTTCAGGAAGCTTTTCCGTGACAATTTTTACGTTTTGTGTGCTTGAAATGATTCCGCCTTCTAAAGAATAAAACTCGATTTTATATAAATCTTTCAACCGCCCGAAGACCTCCACGGGTCCAAATACATCCAAGGTTTCGAAGTTATGGAAAAGTAAAATTCCAATCGTTTTGGGCTGGGCTTTGGTGGTGTCGGCAACCGCACCTGACTGCGAAAAAGCAGCAAAAGAGGATATTACCCATAAGGCCGATAGTAATTGTTTTTTCGTAAAAAGAGCGTTCATGATGAAGTAAAATGTTAAGGGTTGCCCAAAGATACAAAAGGAAACCTTCACCTAGGGCTGTGTCATCGCTGTCCAGATGGAATTTGTGACTTTTCCGCCTTCGTTGTTCTTATGACCAAGAATTACCCAGCCGTAGCGGGAGATTTACCGCCCAGAATGCTTTTGTACATCAACGGTCGGGTTATTCACCTTCCAGATGTATCCCCATGAAAAAGCACCTTTTTGTATTCTTATGGGCCACTTGTTCGGCTACACTTTTTGCCCAAAACGAAGGGTTAATCAACACCGCCAAAAGCCCCTTCGCAAAACTTTATTCGCCGGGAATGTCAGACGTTCAGTGGACGGGTGGTTTTTGGGCCGACCGCTTTCGGGTATGTAAAGAAACGATGGTTCCGCACCTGTGGAAGGTCTACACAGACCCCAATATCAGTCATTCGTTCCGTAATTTTGAAATCGCCGCTGGGGTAGCGGAGGGTAATTTTAAAGGGCCGTCGTTTCATGACGGTGATTTTTACAAAACTTTTGAAGCCGTGGCCAGCCTCTATGCGGCCACCAAAGACCCTGCATGGGACGCCATCATGGACAAGGCCATTGACATCATGGCCCAAGCCCAGCGCGCAGACGGGTACATTTATACCAAAGCCATCATTGAGCAAAAGAAAACAGGGAAGACCAAGCTGTTTGAAGATAAACTCAGTTTTGAAGCCTACAACTTCGGCCACCTCATGACCGCGGCCTGCGTTCATCACCGCGCGACGGGTAAAAATACGTTGCTCGACATTGCCAAGAAATCCGCCGATTTTTTGATTGGTTTTTACAAAGTGGCCACGCCCGAACAAGCCCGCAACGCGCTCTGCCCGGCGCATTATATGGGGCTGACGGAGTTGTACCGCACTACGCGTGAAAAAAAATACCTTGATTTGGTTACTTACCTCATCAACATCAAAGGCACGACCGAAGGGACCGACGACAACCAAGACCGTATTCCGTTTCGGCAGCAAACCGTGGCCATGGGGCACGCCGTGCGCGGCACGTATCTTTACGCTGGAGTGGCAGACGTGTATGCCGAAACTGGTGAAGATTCGCTGATGCGCTCGCTGAATCTGATTTGGGATAATCTCACCCAACGAAAAATGTACGTGACGGGGGCCTGTGGTGCGCTTTTTGACGGAGTATCTCCCTACGGGACTTCTTATAAGCCTAACGATGTCCAAAAAACGCATCAGGCGTTTGGGCGTGACTATCAACTGCCCAACGTCAGCGCCCACAACGAAACTTGCGCCAACATCGGCAATGTGCTTTTCAACCGACGGATGTTTACGCTCACGGGCGACGCCAAGTACATCGATGTCGTGGAATTGGCGTTGTACAACAGCGTATTGTCGGGCATTAGCCTTTCGGGAGATGCCTTTTTTTATACAAATCCGTTGAGTGCCTCCAACGATTTTCCGTACCAACTCCGTTGGATGGGGGGCCGCCTTCCGTACATTCGCATTTCCAATTGTTGCCCGCCCAATACCGTACGTACCATTACGGAAGTGAGCGACTACGCCTACAGTCTGAGCGACAATGCCGTTTGGTGTAACCTGTTTGGCAGCAGTCAATTACATACATCTCTCAAAAACCGACAGCCGTTGCATTTACAACAAGAAAGCAATTATCCCTGGGATGGCAATGTGAAAATGACGGTAAAACAAGCACCTGCCGCCCCATTCCAAATCAAATTGCGTTTGCCGGGTTGGTGTGCGGAAGCCAAATTGATGATTAACGGGAAAGCAACTGATTTTACCGTTGAAAAGGGATACGTAACGCTTCAGCGTTCGTGGAAAAAAGGAGATGTTATTCAATGGGCCTTGGAAATGCCCGTTGAACTGCTGGAATCCAACCCGTTGGTGGAAGAAAACCGTAATCAAATAGCCGTAAAACGAGGCCCCATTGTGTATTGTGCCGAATCCAATGATATGCCCGCCAACACAAGGGTATTTGATATTGCTTTGCCTGCAAACATGGCCTTTCAACCCATTTCAGTGACCATCGGCAATAGTTCGGTTATGGGTTTGGAGGGAAATGCCGTGGTAATCAACGAACAAAAATGGCAAAACCAACTCTATCGACCCCTATCAAAAAGTAAAAAAACGTTGCCCTTACGACTGATTCCCTACTACGCATGGGCCAACAGAGGTCCTTCCGAAATGACGGTTTGGCTGCCAGTGGTACGGTAGGTGGGGAGAAAAGAAGCTGAAACTCCAAAATTAAGACCCTGACGCAGTTCAGGGTACATCCCTTCATCATATGGAAGACAACAAACAACGGATGGGTATCTCATACTTCTTCTTCTGGATTATAAGTACGGTCATTGGGTTTTAAATTCAGGTCTCTTATGTCTTTCACCCATTCTAGCTTCAAATAGGGCAACGTAGCTTGGATGTCGTCATATTTTCTAAATTTTTTTCTGCTTGTTTCAAATAGTAGCACCTCTGTTTTCATGTCAATGGCAGGGTCTTCTTTTCTGGGAATGAAATTATCGTGCAGCATCACATTCCACCTACCATAACTGGATAACAACACTAATTCAACGGGGCACTCAAACTCAATCGTTTGTATTCCATTTTCTATTGCTATATCACTCAGTAAACATCTTGCATCTACCAATTTTGGGGCATTTTCATATTTCTTACAGGAATGCCATGCCCAAATGGGTGCATTCGTACAAGTTATTCCTCTCAGTGACATTTGGTTAGCCATCCATCTATACGCCTTTGTGAAGGAATCTGCTTCCCAATAACTATCCCAATTTGCTTCAAGTATGCCTTTGTTTTTGAGTTCCTCCACTGCTTTTATTCCCTGAAAAGTCCAAAGCCTGTATGTCTTATCTGTCTTCATCTTGCAATGATGTTGTCTATATCATTCACTTAGCCGCTGTCGTAAGGGATTTGCCGTCTTAGATAAGTTATTGGAGACCACGCCGAACACGCGTTTCTATTTCGTTGCAAAGTAAGATAAAACTAAACCTAAAGGGTATCCGTAAAATAAAAATCGGGGGTAATAACAAATTTAAATTCTTTGATTTATTATATTTATTAAGCATTTTGTGTCATACTTGGATATTTTTAACCGCCCCTACTATGACAAAGCATCTACTTTCGTTCGTATTGGTTTGTGCGTTGTTTACCAAATCATTCGCCCAAAACGTAACCATCCTTCCCTCGGGTATCACACCTGCTCCGAGTGGCAGTTACCCCCGTCTGAACTACGATGCCATCTTGGCCTTGCCGAGCCCTCAAACGGGTGATATGGCCTACGACCTGACTTTTCTTTGCCTTCGGGTGTACAACGGCAGCAAATGGGTATGTACCTACCAAAGTCCCAATGACTCAACGCCTAATAGTGCGGCTATTGCCACGGCGGGCGGGACAGGTGGGGACGTTGGTCGTGGGATTGGGGTAGATGCCAGCGGCAATATCTACGTAACAGGATATTTTCAGGGAACTGCCACCTTTGGCACTACGTCAAAAACTTCGGCTGGGAGCTTTGATTTTTTTGTGGCTAAATACAACAGTGAAGGCACATTTCTGTGGGTACAAACGGCAGGTGGAACGGGTTCGGACTACGCCAATGGGATTGCGGTCGATGCATTCGGCAATGTCTACGTTACGGGATATTTTTTCGGAAAGGCATCCTTTGGGGAAACGTCTAAAACCTCGGCTGGGGATGATGATATTTTTGTGGCTAAATACAACAGCGCTGGCGTTTTGCAATGGGTACAAACAGCGGGTGGAATTAATAGCGATTATAGTCGTGGGATTGTATTAGATGCCAGTGGAAATGTCTACACAACGGGAAGCTTCGAGGGAACTGCCGCTTTTGGTGCAACGTCTAAAACCTCGGCTGGAGGGACTGATATTTTTGTGGCTAAATACAACAGTGAGGGAATATTACTATGGGTACAAACGGCGGGCGGAACAAATAACGATTACAGTCGTGGGATTGCTATACACACGACTGGAAGTATCTATATTACGGGGTATTTTGCTGGAACTGTCACCTTTGGCACTACGTCAAAAACTTCGGCAGGGGGTTTTGATATTTTTGTTGCCAAATTTGACCCCGTCGGTTTGGTGTGGCTCTGGGTACAAACGGCAGGGGGAGGTCCAACGAGTTCAGACTTTGCTGAGGACATTGCAGTAGATGCCAGCGGAAGTGCCTATATAACGGGGAATTTTCAAGGAACCGCCACCTTTGGCGCTACGTCTAAAACCTCCGAAGGTAGCTATGATATATTTGTGGCCAAATACAGCAGTTTAGGCACTTTTCAATGGGTACAAACGGCAGGCGGGACCGATGAAGACGATGGTCAGGGCATTGCTTTGGATGCCAGCGGTAATGTTTACGTTACGGGCTATTTTCAACAAACCGCCACTTTTGGCGCAACGTCTAAAACCACAGCTGGGAGTAATGATATATTTGTGGCTAAATACAGCAGTGCAGGCGCTTTGAGATGGATACAAACTGTGGGCGGAATATTTCCGGATAATGGAGATGATATTACGATAGATGCCAATGAGAATCTTCATGTTACGGGAAGTTTCAGTGGAACTGCCGCCTTTGGCGCAACGTCTAAAACCTCGGTAGGGCAATCTGATATTTTTGTGGCCAGATTCCAGCAATAAAATGTGTACACGATGGTTTTTATCTTCCAGTATTTGGGTGAGGAGCAGTACTTTGTAAAGTCTAATGACTGTCATCTTGCTCCCGACTTTCATAAGAGAATGTGCATTTGAAATAGTGGCCTGTGGAGACACAAGGCCACTGAGATGTTTGAAGGCTTTGATTCAAGAAGTTTGGCACTTACCGTGTTGCAAACACTATGATTGTTTTGAGTTCGGTGTGGCCTTTGGAAGATACCGCACAACGGTTTGGCTGCCAGTGGTGCGGTAGAAAAACATCCCCAAGCAAAGTGTATTTTCAACCTTGCTTGGGGATGTTTTCGTCATTGAAAATCAGCTTATGCATTTACTTTTTTTATCCAGTTCAATACATATTCGGCTACTTCTTCCCAGCCTTTTTCGCCCGCAATAAAGTGGCTTCTCCCTGCAAACTCCTTAAAATCGGTGGTACTGTTGCTATCCTTGTACGAACCTGCAATTCGCTTTGTAAAGGATGATGAAAAGATATTGTCTTTTTCTCCTCCAATAAACAACAAGGGATTGTGGGGCTTTTTGAAATCAATTTTGGCAAACGACGTAAGAAGCGTGTCACGCGCAATTTTTCTGCTTTCGGGTACGGCAATTTGATCAAACAGCAAATCACTTTCTTCCTTGGTGTAGTTATTGAAAAAAGCGCGGTGGTACCACTCTCTGCTTCCCAAAAAAGCCTCGTTGCCCTTGAAGAAATTGACCACGGGCAGTACGATTTTGACGGTGGCCCAAGGTGCCAATACGTTTTTTGGAGGCGCTCCGTCGATACTTACACCTGCAACGGCTTTGTCCATTTCGATCAATTTTTGAACGACCAAGCCAGCCAATGAGTGCCCAACGACGATTGGTTTTTCGGGTAATGTGTCAATCAATTTTATGATGTTCATCACCACATCTTCAAATCCTGTTTGGGTGAGGTCGGGGTGGATATTGCTGCGAAGTTGGGCAGGTGTACCTTCGTGGCCAGGGTTGGCAGGCGTATATACTTTATAGCCTTGCGATTCAAAATACTTTTTCCATTGCGCCCAGCTTGTATTGTTTACAAATAGTCCGTGAATAAGTACGATTGTTTTTGTCGATTTCATTGTCGTAAGTGGTTTGTTTTGATGATACAAAGGTGCCACTCACCCACGGCAATAATTTTAACCCAAGTTAAAATCGAACTATTTGCGAGAAAGTCTTTTTCGGATACGGCTTAACGAAGGGCCTTGGATGCCCAAATAAGAAGAAATATGGTACAAGGGCACGTTGTTGAAAATATCTGGGTGGTCGTGTATCAAATCGAGGTAGCGTTGTTCGGGCGATTTGAACAAAAATCCCTCCAGTCGAGTCATGGTTACATTGAAAGCTTCCTGCGCCAAAAGCCTTCCGAAGGTTTCCCATTGGTGCGATTGTCGATAAAGCGATAATAAATCAATGATATTGATATAAACGATTGTGGCGTCGGTCAGGGCTTGGGTGTGGTAATCGCAAGGAATTTGATTGATAAAACTCTTAAAAGTGACCAAGAAGCCATGGGAAGAGTACAAAAAAACGTTTTTCTCCTCGCCCGTTTCTTCGTTGACGGTATAAGAACGGAAAGTCCCCGAGGTGACAAACCCTAAATCTTTACAGATGTTGCGGTGAACGTTGTAAAACTCGCCTTTTTTGTACGTTTTATGTTTCCAATACGCGGCCGACAGTTCAAAATCTTCGGCACTCAGGCTGGCAAATTGCTGAAGGGCATATTTCAATTTGTCGATTTCGGTCATTGCTTTTTCTCTCTGTGAATGGGTATCACAAGATAGCAAAATACTTCTAAAATAGTGGGCTGTGAAGACAAAAGGCTACTATGATGTTTGAAGGCTTTGAATCAAGAGGTTTGACATTCACCGTGTTGCAAACACTTTGTTTATTTTGGGTTCGGAGTGGCCTTCGGAACACTCCGAACAACGGGGGGGCAAGCCGCTCAATTTGAAATAAGATAGCACAATAACAAAAAAATAACAGCCCCACCTCGCGGCAGGGCTGTTATTTATATTTCTAATTCCTAAGAATTACTTCACTTCTTCAAAGTTCACAAACTCGCCTTCTTCTTTGCCGTTTGCGTTGGATGCCTGACCCGCGTTAGGGTCTTGCGCTCCTGGCTGGGCACCTGCGCCCTCTGCGCCAGCGGCGTAGATTTCTTGCGAGGCAGCGTTCCATGCTTCCGTGATTTTGGTCATGGCGGCATCGATGGCGGCTACGTTGCGGGTGCTGTGTGCGGTGCGAAGTTCTTCAAGCGCTCCTTCGATGGCCGATTTGTTGCCTGCCGAAAGTTTGTCACCGTACTCCTTCAATTGTTTTTCAGTGCTGAAAATCATCGAGTCGGCGGCGTTTACTTTCTCGATTTCTTCACGGGCGGCTTTGTCGGCGGCTTCGTTGGCTTTGGCTTCTTCACGCATACGCTGGATGTCGGCGTCTGACAAACCGCTGGAAGCTTCGATGCGAATCTTCTGCTCTTTGCCCGTGCCTTTGTCTTTGGCGGTTACGTTCAGAATACCGTTGGCGTCTACGTCGAAAGTCACTTCAATTTGTGGTACGCCGCGCGGTGCTGGTGGAATACCGTCTAAGTGGAAACGTCCGAGGGTACGGTTTTGGGTCGCCATCGGGCGCTCTCCTTGCAACACGTGCAACTCCACCGAAGGTTGGTTGTCGGATGCCGTCGAGAACGTTTCTGATTTCTTAGAAGGAATCGTCGTGTTGGCTTCGATAAGTTTGGTGAATACACCGCCGAGGGTTTCGATACCCAACGACAACGGAATCACGTCGAGCAACAATACGTCTTTTACTTCACCCGTCAATACACCACCCTGAATCGCGGCACCAATCGCCACGGCTTCGTCGGGGTTAACGCTCTTGGATGGTTTTCTGCCGAAGAATTTTTCTACTTCTTCCTGCACCCGAGGAATACGGGTCGAGCCACCCACTAAGATTACCTCGTCAATTTCCGAAATCTTCAATCCTGAATTGCTCAATGCGCGCTTGCAGGGTTCCATCATGCGCTGGAACAGACGGTCGGCCAATTGTTCAAACTTAGCTTTGGTCAACGAGCGCACCAAGTGCTTAGGAATTCCGTTGACGGGGAAGATATAAGGTAAGTTGATTTCTGATTGGGTCGAGCTTGAAAGTTCGATTTTGGCTTTCTCGGCGGCTTCTTTCAAGCGTTGGAGCGCCATGGCGTCCTGACGCAGGTCGATGCCTTCGTCTTTCTTGAATTCGTCGGCTAGCCAGTCGATGATTACTTGGTCAAAGTCATCACCGCCAAGGTGCGTGTCACCGTCGGTTGATTTTACTTCAAATACGCCATCGCCGAGTTCGAGGATAGATACGTCAAACGTACCACCACCTAAGTCAAATACGGCAATTTTAACGTCTTTTCCTTGCTTGTCGAGGCCGTAAGCCAAGGCAGCGGCGGTAGGCTCGTTGATGATACGTTTTACATCCAGACCCGCAATGATACCCGCTTCTTTGGTCGCCTGACGTTCGGCGTCGTTGAAGTACGCAGGTACGGTAATTACGGCTTCGGTTACGGTTTGTCCGAGATAATCTTCGGCGGTTTGCTTCATTTTTGTCAAAATGTGCGCCGAGATTTGCTGCGGAGTATAGAGGTTTTCACCGATACGAACGCGGGGAGTGTTGTTGGCACCCTGCTCAACGGTGTAGGCTACGGTTTTCATTTCGTTGCTTACTTCGTTGAAGCGTTTTCCCATGAATCGTTTGATTGACGAAATGGTGTTGTTAGGATTGGTAATGGCTTGACGCTTGGCAGGAGCACCTACTTTACGTTCGCCGTTACCATTGTCCATAAAAGCGACTACAGAAGGGGTGGTACGCGCGCCCTCGCTGTTTGCGATTACGACGGGTTCGTTACCTTCCATAACAGCCACGCAAGAGTTGGTAGTACCTAAGTCAATTCCAATTATTTTTCCCATGTCTTTGTTAATTATTAAGCGGTTGGCCGCTGTTGTGAATGAATAGGAGATTGAATGTTTACTTTTTCAATCTGTACGGTCATCATTACACAATGAGCGTGCCAGCCCAAATTTGGGGCTTAAAAGTGACAATTTGGCAGAAAGACAAACTGCATTTCCGACGACTTTGGCAATTTTTGGGGAACTGGAACGACCAATCGGCAGAAAATGCTGGGTTGGTGTGGTATCAAACTATTTTTAAGGCCCGTTCCACTCCCTTCTGAAACAGCCTCCCGATGGGCAGCTCGGTACCGCCAATCTCGATATGGGAGGAAGTATAGGTTTTTATTTTGTCGATGGCGACCAGATAAGAGCGGTGAATCCTGACGAAATGGCTTTCGGGTAGTATTTCTTCCAACGAACTGATGGCCTGTTTTACAACCAATGAATTGGAATTGGTGGTAGTGATTTTGACGTAATCTTTCAGGCTTTCTACGTACAAAATGTCGTTGGTGAATACTTTTATCATTTTTCGGTCGGCGCGAAAGTATAAAAAAGCGTCTTTATTGGGCTGATATGCCATTTTTTCGGGGTCGATGCCGCCGTTGTTGTCAGACTTTGTCAGTTTGGCCACGGCCTTTAAAAAACGGTCGAAAGAAATGGGTTTGAGCAGATAATCCGTGACGTCCAAGTCAAAGCCATCTACGGCGTACTCGCGGTAGGCGGTAGTGAAGATGATTTTGGGGGGATGCCGCAGACTGCGCACAAAGTCGGTTCCGAGTAGTTGAGGCATTTTGATGTCCAGAAACAGTACATCAATTTGTTTGTCCTGCAACAGGCTAAAAGCGTGGATTGCGTTTTCGCATTTACCCACCAGTTCCAAATTTTCGACCAATCTGACGTATGATTCGAGTACCGCTAAGGCCTCGGGTTCATCATCGACCAACAGGCAATTCATTTTCATCGTAGTAAGGGAATTTAGGGTGAGTGTGTTTGTGGAGGCAGATTTCGAGCTTTACCAAAAACAATTCTTCTTCGGGCAGTATTTTTAGGGTATAGTGCGCTGGATAAAGCGAGTCAAGTCGTTTGATGACGTTTTGAAACGCGGGTTCGGGTGTGGCATGGGGCGGTATGCCGTGGATAATTTTAAACTTCAACCACCCTTCCGTTACCCATAAATCAATACTTACCCAAGCCTGTTCCAGCGAAGTATCTTCTTTGAAGGCGTTTTCCACGAAAGGCAACAACAGCAGGGGGGGGATGTATTTTTCGTCGATTTCGCCCGCGAAGTTGAGCGAGACTTCTAAGTTGTTTTGCGCGTGGGTTTTGGCCAAATACACGTAGTTATGAATCATCTCAATTTCTTTTTGGAGCAACACTTCCTCCTTTTGGCTATCGTAGAGGAGGTAGCTCAGAAAATGGGAAAGATGCAGCACCACTTCGGGCGATTTTTTCGACTTTTGGAGCGTCAGTGTGTGGAGATGACTCAGGGTGTTGAACAGAAAATCGGGGTTAATTTGGGTTTTTAGCAATTGTAGTTCGGCCGTTATTTTTTCGGTGGCAAGGCGTTCGCTTTCGGCCTGCATCCGTCGCCAATGTTGGAGTATTTTGAGCCCGCCGGCAAACATCCCGACGAAAACAAAATAGTAAGCCAGCTGCTGCCGAAAGGCCGATTCTTCAAAAATACAGCTACAAAAAGGTCGGGTAGGCTGCCCAACCAAGAGGGGGTGAATGGTGCTTTGATAAAGTTCTCTAAAAATCAGGGTAAACAAGGCCGTCAAATAAATTAACGCAATGAGCATCGCTACGCCCGTAACAAATTTTCGATTGGTAAAAAAAGGTAAAACTACATAGAGGAAAATGTAAGTATAGAGGAGAAAAACGGGGAGTTGGGAAAAAAGTAAGCCATTAAAAATTTCTTGCCAAGCGTACTCGTCGCTACCTGGGGAGATGAGTTGAAGCAACAAAATAAAGGTAAAAATACTACCCCAAAAAAGGCCATGTCGAAAGAGGCGGCTTTGTTGAAATAACTTTTGCATAAACCTTGATGGGTAAGAATGTGACAATAGTTCAGGTAAGGGCTATCCTGAGCCACACAATAAATTTTTCACTTTGAGAATCCACTTTTAGCTCGTACCGCTGTCGGTAAATTAAATCTAATCTTTTTTTGACGTTTTTCAGGCCGATACCCCCAATATTGTTGTTGTGAGGCTCATTAAGGTATTCATTCTTACTGTTTACAAGTTCAAAAAACAGGAACTTCTCTTTGACAATCAGATGGAGGTCAATGTAGGCTTGACTTACCTGTTCGGCGGCTCCGTGTTTAAAAGCATTTTCTACAAAAGGAATCAACAGCAAGGGCGCAATTTTCTGGTCGGCTAAATCACCCAAAAACTGGGTCTTGATGGTCAGCCTTGGTCCGTAGCGCAGGCGTTCGAGTGCGATATAGTCTTGGACAACCGCAATTTCTTTGGTCAGAGGCACTTCGGGAGCGTTGCATTCATAAAGCATATAGTGGAGTAGTCCCGAGAGTTTGAGCACAATTTCGGGGGCTTTGCTCGACTGTTTTTGCGTGAGCGAATAGAGGTTATTGAGCGTATTGAATAAAAAATGCGGGTGCACCTGCGATTTGAGGAGTTGCAGTTCAATGGTGCGGGTTTCGCGGGTGAGTTGTTGGTTGGCGCGTTCCTTTTGGTACTGGTAGCGCAGTATTTTAGGGATCGCCGCCACAAAAGCAATCGCGTTGGTCAGCATATAACTATTAACGGTGAAGGCTACACGGTAGGTTGAATGTTCGGGAACGGGCATGGCACGGGTTCGGAAAGGAATAAAGACAAAATAGCGAAAGAGGAAATTACCCAAAAGTCCCAGCAAAAGCCAGATAATCAGAAGGATAAGCGCAGTTTTGTAGCGCTTTTTGAAAAACCAAGGAATAATACCATACAACAACAAATAGGCGACGGCTATTTGATAAGGCATCCACACCAAGGTATTTTGAATACTTAGCATCAATGGGAAATTATGATTATAACCGACCCCAATGGAGATGATGGCATTAAAAATGATCCAGAAAGATGCGTGCCTCAGTAACCAATTTTGCCAAGGGTGACTCGGATTGTCTTCTAATAAATTCATGGGAATCTATCGCCTTAAGCGTTTGGAGGGCTGAATAAATCAGGGCAAAATCAACGGATATGAAAGGGAATTTAATGAAAAAACAATGAAACATCAACGAAACGCTTCAATTATCGCTGAACGACGCTTTTTCGTCGCTAAACGGCATTGACCGTCGCTTAAAGTTGTTCGTAATTCTCAACAAGTCTTGTAGCGATAAATATCCTTACTTGGGCGAATAAGTTGGTAGCGAATTAGGATATTTTACAATTTAAAGGGTTCTTTTTTTTCAAAAATTAACTTACCCTGCTATGAAAACGCTCTGCCAAATAATTGCAACTTCGCTTGTTTTAGGTGTGTCGGCCATTGTTCAGGCCCAGGAATCACCCAAGTGGGCTGGTATTGAAACACCCACCTTTCAGACCCTCACAACGTCGGTGGAAGGAACCTCCATTATAAAGGTCCACGTCAATAAAGACTTAGCTAGTACCGTGAGAATCATCATGGTCGACCATTCGGGGACGGTGCTCGCCAGTCAAAAAATGGGCAAGTATGAATACCAAAAACTGGTTCGTTTTGATTTGAGTCAATTGCCCGCGGGAAAATACAGCATCGTGGTCTGCGACCGCGAACATACCGCAACCAAGACCTTCCGAAAAGAAGTAACGACCTTGGGTATTCCGCTTACAGCCCAGAATTTAGTGGCCGCACATTAATTTTCATCATAGGTTTGGTAGTACAGCAAGGCTTGCTGAATATCTCAGCAAGCCTTCTACATCATTTTATAAAATGTTATTTAATCTTCACTTTGGTGGCGCCGTACCCAAACTTTTCTTTTTGGGCATCCTCAAAAAATTTCACGTTTTTGTGTTTGCTCATGCGGCGGTGCAGCTCAGTGCGGAGTACTCCATTGCCTACGCCGTGGATGAACGTAATCTCATCCATGCCGCTGGCGATGGCTTTTTCGAGTTGTTGTTCAAAAGTTTTTAGCTGAATTTCAACCATTTGTGAGTTGCTCAGCGTCATAAAATCGCGGGTAAGCTTTTCGATGTGCAAATCAATGACCGCCGCTGGGCGTTCTACTTTTGTCGGAAGCGGTGTATCAGGCTCATTTTTCTCAAACATCTTTTCTTTCAGCGCCTGCGCGTTCAGCGGTTGGTCAGATTTTTCCTTTTCATCGCTGTCGAGTTGATACAGATACGCGTCTTTGTCGAGGAGCGGAGCTTTGCGTTTATTTTTAAAAAACGTGTTGGCCCGAAACTTCACCCGCTTGCTAAACGGCGCACGCTCGGGGGCAAAACCAACGGTGTAATACAGGCAATTGAACACAAACGTGCCCCACTCGTCAAAGTCCTTGATTAACAAATCTTGCACTTTTACGCTGGTTTTGGCTTTCATCACCCCGCCCGAAAGACCGCGTTGGTGGCGCTCGGTGGGCATCGTAAGTGCGTAGGGAAGGTCCCAGTCGGTATTGTTGACCAGATGCAATGCAATTTCTCGGTCGTTGAGCGGCACAAACGCCATAAAAATACCTTTTTCAGCCTTGATGCCCGTCGGTCGTGATTCGGATGACTTTTCGACAGTCGGACTGACTTTTTGTCCGCGAAAAAACTGCCCTTCTACCGCCGACACCACGGCCAGCTCTCGTTTGAGGACTGGTAAACGGAACCCTTCTTCAATTTCAATCTCCACCACATCGTTTTGCAAAAAACGCGTAATGATGCCTTCCTCTTTGGAATGGACTAATCTGACTTTATCGCCTATGTTCATTTGGGTATGGTACTTATTTCTTGTAAAAAATAATTAAGGTGTAAGGAGGTTTCTCTGCGCCTTTGCGTGAATATTCGCTACTGACGCAGTCGCAAAGTGCCTTCTCCTTCATAGACAACCACTTCATCCTCTAATAGTTCCCGAATGGTGTCAATGGCCGCCTGTTCGTTTTTAATGCCGAACGACGCCACCAACTGTTGGGGCGTAAGCGGGCTTAAATTTAGTAACCGTAAAATCTCCGCTTTGAGCTTGCCGTTTTCGGGATTGGCGGGCGTTTTTTTCTTTTTGGCCAAACAATTATCACAAATTCCGCAACGTTCGTCGGTGTGTTCTCCAAAATACTGTTGCAACAACTGCGTGCGGCAGCGGGTGGAATGTTGCACATAATTGGCAACGGCCTCGATACGCTCAAGGTCGGCCCGGTGTTTTTCCTGAATCGCCAAGGCATTGATGGGCAGCATGTCGGCGTCGTAGCGGGGCGTGAGGAAGCTTAATTGTGGCTTGTCGCGCTGCTTTTCGTACACCAAAACGCCCAAATCATGCAAGCTCTGCAACATCTTCACCACGTCGGGTTCCATGATGTAGTGTTTTTGTGCGATAATGGTTTCGGAAATGTTGACAAACTGCGTGAAAATTTCGCCGCCGTACATTCGCAGCAGCAATTTGATGAAACTATCGTACTGCGGATACTTGAGTTGAAGGTCGTACAGCGCGCGATTGTCGACCACAATGTGAATCTTGGACGAGCTATTGTAGGCGTCGCTCAATTGCAAAAAACCTTCTTCTTCCAGCAATTTGATGACGTAGTGGGTTTCGGAAGCAGGCAAGCCAAACGTCCCTGTAAAAGCCTGTAAATCAAAGTCAAAATACTCCAGTTCTCCGCCACCCACGGGCACGCGGTAAAAATTAGCCAACGCCTGATACACCCGCCGAACTAGCTCGATAGGCGGGTATTTTTGCTCCACATTGCGCACAAGCTCGTTCAGGTCTTTGGGCGAATACAGCGCCACGGCGTAGGCTTTTAGGCCATCGCGTCCCGCGCGCCCCGCTTCTTGGTAGTAGGCTTCGAGGTTGTCGGGCAGGTCAATGTGAATCACCACCCGCACGTCGGGTTTGTCGATGCCCATGCCAAAGGCATTGGTGGCCACCATGACCCGCACGCGGTTGCGAATCCAAGCTTCCTGTATTTCGCCGCGCTGATTGGTGGGGATGCCCGCGTGGTAAAACTCCGCCCGAATACCTTGTCGGTTCAGCCAATCCGCCACTTCTTTGGTGCGACGGCGGTTGCGCACGTAAATAATGGCCGAACCGGGTACATTCTGCAAAATCCGGACGAGGCGAGCGTCTTTGTTTTCTTCAAAAAAAGCCGAATACGACAGATTGGAGCGCGCAAACGTTGCCTGAAAAACGGCAGGCTCGCGCATTTGTAGCTTTTCGCAAATATCCAACTTTACGGGTTCAGTGGCCGAGGCAGTGAGGGCGATGATGGGCACGCCCGGAATCAGGGCGTGGAAGTCGGCAATTTGCAGGTAGGAAGGACGGAAATCGTAGCCCCATTGCGAAATACAGTGCGCTTCGTCGATGGCGAGCAGGTTGATTTTCATCATCTTGGCCCGCGCCAAAAAAATATCGGCCCGGAGCCGCTCAGGCGAAACATATAAAAACTTGGTGGTGCCGTGGATGCAGTTGTCGAGCACAATGTCGATTTCGTGCCAGTTCATGCCTGAATAAATGGCGGCTGCCATGATGTGCCGCCGCCGCAGTTGCTCCACTTGGTCTTTCATGAGGGCAATCAACGGGGTAACCACAATGCAAACGCCCTCCATGGCTAAGGCGGGAATCTGAAAACACAGCGACTTGCCGCCGCCCGTAGGCAGCAGGGCCAAGGTATCGCGCTTGGCCAGCACAGACTGAATGATTTCTTCCTGTAAAGGGCGAAATTGGTTGTATCCCCAGTATTGTTTAAGAATCTCGTGAATCATGGACAGGTACTCAAATGAACTGCAAAGGTAATAGTTGGGGAAGTAAATAAAATTTTATAATGTTGCTTTGGGGTAGGGCGAGAAAGAGACTTTTATGCCCTTGGAGGTGTTTTCACCGCCAAGCTTTTTTGATAAAGTTATGATTAGAAAATACCCATAATCATTAGAGAAATTCAGGCATTGTAAAAATTGTGGGTGAAAAACACCCACAACGGCTAAAATGGATAAAAATCAGATAATCATCATTGTTAGCTTGCTTAGGTGGTGTATAATCCTAACAATACTTGCTATATTTTTGATGATTTTTTCATCCTATGAGTACATAGAAAATGATAATGCTGGAAGTCAACAACTTTATTGTGCTGTGATAGACTATAGTAATAAGCAATATGATGATTTAACAATCATGACCCCGATTCAATTATACGGAAAAGAACTTTTTGATAAAAACTGCATTTCCTGTCACAGTTCGAGTGATGAAATGGTAGTGGGGCCTGGCCTTAAAGGAATTACTCAAAGACGCAGTGAGGAATGGATACTGAAATGGGTGCAAAATCCGCAAAAAGTATTGGCAAGTGGGGATAAATATGCCAATGATTTGTATCTGAAATTTAATAAAGCATCAATGACCCCATTCCCCAGTTTATCAAAAGAAGATATTGGGGCTATTTTGGCATATATCGAAAGAAAATAGAGGTGATGTCACTGCCCAATTTTGTTTGTTAAAGTTATGCTTAGTAAATATCCATAATAGTTGAAGAAAATCAGGCATTGCAAAAACTATGGATTAAATACACAACGGTTAAAAATTATTCTTTTCCAAATCATTCACTATATTTTTGAAATCAATTGCCTGTTGTGGTAAAATAGTGGCTACGACCTCCCATACCGCCCATAAATCTACACCCATATAATCGTGAATAAGTTTGTCGCGCAGACCTGCCATTTTTCGCCAAGGGATTTGAGTGTATTGCTCACGAAAGGGGGTATCAATTTGCTTTGAGGCTTCACCAATTACCTCAAAGTTTCTCAATACCGCGTCTTGAACGAGTTTGTTGCGTAAAAAGTCATCTTCATTCATCCCCGATGTATATTCAAGAATGGATGTAATGCACTGTAAAATATGTCCAACGTAGATATGTGGCTCTTTCTTCACAGGAGAATGTGTAAATCTTTTTCAATATAAGGTCGCATGGCAGGCAGGATGGATTTCTCGGAAACTAGATCTACTTTGATACCAAGAATGTCTGTTAAATCCATCTCAATGCCAACAATATCTAATAAATTGACCGTTTTTTCAAAATTGACCAAAATATCCAAATCGCTTTCCTGCCGTTGCTGGTTGCGGGCGTACGACCCAAAAATACCCACCCGAGTTGGCTTGTAGGGTTTGAGATAGTCTACTATTTTCTGTTGCAGGATAGTCGAAATCATGGGTGAAAATGTATTTTCAGTAAAATTAAGAAATTCAGCCCTTGGCAGTGTTGTCTCCGCCCAATTTTTTATGGCTAAAGAATTCCCAAAACGGCACCCATTATACCCACTCCATCCCAAACAACTCCGCCAAATGCTCTTTTACCTTTTCTTCTACTTCCGCCATCGGGAGTTCGCGGCCGAGTTCTTGTTGAAGAGAGGTGACGGCTTTGTCGGTGATACCGCAGGGGACGATGTGCCCAAAATACGATAAATCGGTGTTGACATTAAACGCAAAACCGTGCATCGTGACCCAACGGCTGCATTTTACGCCCATGGCGCATATCTTGCGCGGGTTTTGTAGGGTTTCAAAATCCAGCCACACGCCCGTCAGTCCGTCGATGCGCCCTGCCGAAAGACCGTAGTCGGCGCAGGTCAAGATGATGGCTTCTTCCAGCGTACGCATGTAGCGGTGAATGTCGGTGAAGAAATTCTCTAAGTCCAGAATCGGATAGCCGACCAATTGGCCCGGGCCGTGGTAAGTAATATCACCACCACGATTGATTTTATAGTAAGTGGCCTCTATTTCAGCTAATTGTGTTGCATCAACCAATAAATTGTCGGGATGTCCGCTTTTGCCCAACGTGTAGACATGCGGATGCTGACAGAAAAGCAGGTGATTGGTGGTGCTGCGTTGTTGGTCGGTGGGGGCATTCCGATTGTGGGCTTTGATGGCTACATTTTCGGCCAAAAGCTTCTCCTGATAGTCCCAGGCCTGCTGGTAATCAATCAGGTTTAATTCCTCAAAACGGACTTTTTTGTTCAATACGGTGTTCATACATCACTAACGAAAAGGCGAAATTACCTAACTTTGTCGAAACACTTACGGCTATGCGTCAAATAACCATTCAAGTGCCTGACCAACAATACGAATTTTTTATACAGTTGGTTCGTAATCTTAAATTTGTGAAAGTGAAGCAGGAATCCCCGCTTGAGGCACAACTTACGCCTTCACAAAAAAAACGTGGAAGAATATTAAGCAGGGATTTGAGGAGTTGAAACAAATAGAAGCAAGGTAAAATGAAAACCATTTCTGCCGAAGATTTTTCATTTATCCGTGAAAATCCGTGTTAGAATATCAGTGTCATCCGTGTTCCAAATCGTTTGCTTTATTCAGTATAATTTTACGAAGAAGACTATTGGTTTCTACCAAAAAAAACACCGATTGAAATAGATTCCTACGGAATGACAAAAAATGGCAGCGAAAAAAAGGGAGTGATAGAAAAATTATGATTTTAATAGCAGACAGCGGCGCGACCAAAACCGATTGGCGCATCATCAACCCACAAGGAGGAATTCAACAGGCAAAAACGATAGGTCTGAGCCCATATTACCAAACATCTGAATCCATTGCGGCCGAATTGACCCAAAACTTACTGCCTGCGGTCGAAGGCGAAGTAACCGAAATTCATTTTTACGGCACGGGATGCGCAGGGGAAGAACCCTGTGCCATTGTACGACGCGGATTACAGGCCGTTTTCCCGACGGCCCAAACCATCGAAGTCGATAGTGATATGCTCGGTGCGGCGCGTGGGCTTTGTGGACACGAAGCGGGCATTGCCTGTATCTTGGGTACGGGCTCCAACAACTGTTTGTACGATGGGCGCGACATAGCCGATAAAATCCCCTCGCTGGGTTTTTGGCTCGGCGACGAAGGCAGCGGCGGTTATTTGGGCAAAACCCTCGTGACGGCGTTTTTACAGAAAGAAATGCCCGAAGACTTAGCAGAAAAATTTGCCAAGCGCTACGGGCTAAATCGTGAAATCGTGTTGGAAAATGCCTATAAAAAGTCGTTTCCCAATCGCTACTTTGCTACTTTTTCTAAGTTTTTGTTCGACAACCGCAGCCATCCGTTTGCGTACAAATTGGTGTATGATGCGTTTATTGAATTTTTGACCAAATACGTCTGCAAACTTCCTGATTATCAAAAATATAAAGCTCATTTTGTGGGCTCTGTTGCTTTTTATTACAGCGATATTCTGCGCCGGGCTGCTGCCGAAAAAGGCATTGTGGTGGGGCACATCATGGAAACGCCCATTGCAGGTTTGGCGCTCTACCATCGGCCGCAATGAATTTTACAAAAGCCCGTGAATATGGGCGTATTGAAGCAGCATAATCGTTTTTCCGTCTTTGATTTCGCCCGTTTCTATCATTTGGAGCGCCTGTTGGAAGGGAAGCTCTAGCACCTGTATGTTTTCCTGCTCATGTTCGGCTCCGCCGCCCTCGTTGACTTTCATGTCTTTGTGATATTCGGCCACGAAAAAGTAAAGAATTTCGGTCACGGAACCGGGCGACATGTAGGCTTCAAAAATTTTCTTTACCTGCGTAATTCGGTAGCCCGTTTCTTCTTCGGTCTCTCTTCTAATACAATCTTCGGCGTTATCTTTGTCGAGCAATCCCGCACAAGCCTCAATTAACATTCCCGTAGCGTTGCCGTTGACGTAGGTTGGCATTCTGAATTGTTGGGTAAGAATCACGGTTTGGCTTTCCCGGTTGTAAAGAAGAATCACAGCGCCGTTGCCCCGGTCGTAGGCTTCACGTGATTGTTGGGCCCATTGCCCCGCAGGATTTCGGTAATCAAAGGTGATTTTTTTGAGGGTATACCAATTGTCTGAAAGCAGTTTTTCTTCAATGATTTTAACATTTGGGTTATTCATGGCTGTTAATTTGATTGTTTTTGAATGGATTTGATTATTTTTGAGCAAAATAAATGAGTTGAGATGAGTTATCAAAGCAGAAAGCAAATCATTTTAAAAATCGTTGAAGAAAAAGGGGAGGCAGAAGTCAAGGAATTGGCGCAATTGATTGATACTTCGGAGATTACGATAAGGCGCGATTTGGGGCAAATGGCGGCCGATGGTCTCATTTACCGCACCCACGGCGGAGCCATGAAATTGAGTCTGGTGAACCCACCCGTCAGTTTTGCGCAAAAATCAGGAGTCAATGCCGAAAAAAAGGAGCATATCTGTCGTTTGGCAGCGGCTGAAATCAACGACGGAGACGTGATTTTTATGGATTGTGGCAGTACCGTTTTTCGGCTTTGCCCGTTCATCAAAAACAAAAAAATAAAGGTCATTACCAATTCCCTGCCTGTGGTGTACGAGCTGATGAATACGGAAGTTTCCATCAATTTGATTGGTGGTGAATTGGATAATGAGCGTCAGGCTGTTCATGGAATCATTGCCACCGAACACATTCAACGGTACCGTGCCAACAAAGCCTTTCTGGGAGTAGATGGCATTTCAACAGAAAACGGCCTGAGTGCTGGAAGCGAAAAAGAGGCTGAAATGACCAAAGCTATGGCTGCCAATGCCCATGTAACTTACTTGTTGTGTGATTCTTCTAAGTTGGGCCGAAACCGATACCTGACCTTTGCGCCCCTTCAATTGGTGGATGTATTGGTGACTGATGAGCAGGAAGAAGACAAAATAGAGGAGTTTAAAAACGCGGGTTTGCGGGTTTTAAATCAATAAATAACGGCTGAAAATCCTTTGTTTATTCCCCTTAAAAACAAAAAAAGTCGAGGACGGCAGTTGCTGTCCCCGACTTGCGCGTGTGCGTTCCTCAAATAATAAAGGCAAACATGCCCTGTAAGTCCAAGCTCCCTCAGCCTTACAAAAAGTATGTACGGAAAAAATCACTTAGGGGTTGCGCTTTTCTGAGAAATTTCTGTAAAATCCTTGGAAGGGATATAAAAAATGAGAAAATTAGTTTTTACCTTTGTCTCGCTATTGGAAGTTTCTCTGTTTCTCTCGACCGCATTGCTGCGTACTTGTCATCTGTCGGACGGAGTTTAGATCGAAGGCCGTCCGTAGCGCACCAAACGTTTTTACTGATCAAACAAATGAACATTTATGTAGCAAACGTCCCGTTCAAGGCGAACGATGACGAATTACGCGAATTATTCGAGGAATTTGGCGAGGTATCTTCTGCCCGCATTATCATGGACAAGTTTACGGGTAAGAGCCGGGGTTTCGCTTTTGTCGAAATGCCTAATGACGACGAGGCTAAGCAAGCCATTTCACAGTTGAATGAATTTGATTTTATGGGTAAAGTGCTCGTTGTAAACGAAGCACGTCCCCGTGAAGATCGTCCACGCACTGGTGGCGGTGGCGGTTTTGGCGGCGGCGGCAATCGTGGTGGCAGTGGCGGCGGAAGCCGTGGCGGCTATGGCGGTGGCGGTGGTGGCCGTGACAACGATTTCAAGAAACGTTGGTAATAATAACTACATGATTTCTGTAGGGAGCCGATTCGAAAGAATCGGCTTTTTTTATTTGTTTTATATGGGGAAATGTAAGTAGGGTTTTTGACTCTCCCCTTACTTCTTAAAATTGATTCAGTAAAAATTGTTCAATTTATTCTTGTAAAGTCAATAGCAAGGTCAGCTACCAAAAAACACCTTTCTAATGACTCGTTTTAACCTCAAAGCTAAATTATACAGGAAATTCTGGACGTATTCAAGAGGGAGCATTTGCGTCGGATTGGCAGGGGGTATGAGCATATTTGCCCTGTTGTCGACCCAACAAAAGGACGGGCCTTCTCCCGCCAAAACGCCTGCCGAAGAGAAACTGACCTTCCAGCTTGAACCGGGTTTTAAAATACAATTAGTGGCTGCCGAACCAATGATTCAGGCACCCGTGGTGGTTACTTTTGATGAAGACGGACGGCTTTGGGTAGTCGAAATGAGGGGGTTTATGCCCACCATCGACGGAGAAGGTGAGGAAAAACCCGTGGGACGGATTTCGGTGCTCGAAGATAAAAACGGCGACGGAACAATGGACCACAGTACCGTTTTTTTGGATGGATTGGTGATGCCCCGGGCCATCGCGTTGGTCAAAGGCGGTGCGCTTGTGGCCGCCAATAATTCCCTGTGGTTGGCGCAAGACTTGGATGGAAACCTAAAAGCCGAATCCAAAATACTCCTTGATTCTACCTACGCCCGCAATGGCTTGCCCGAACATACAGACAATGGGCTGATGCTCAACACGGACAACTGGATTTACAACGCCAAATCGCGTTTACGGTATCGGCTTGAGGATGGCAAATGGCGGCGCGATAGTACCGAATTTCGGGGACAATGGGGCATGAGCCACGATGATGAAGGGCGTCTTTATTATAACTACAACTGGTCGCAGTTGCACGGAGATTTGGTGCCGCCCAATTACCTTTCACGCAATAAAAACCACACACCTACTACGGGTATTGACCACGGGTTTACGATTGACCGTCGGATTTATCCCATACGGCCCAATCCCGCCGTCAATCGGGGGTATATTCCTGGAACATTGGATGCTACGGGAAGATTGCTAGAGTTTACGGCAGCGTGCTCCCCGTTGGTGCTCAGGGGCGGTGTTTTTCCCAAAGAATACAACGGAAATGTATTTGTGTGTGAGCCTGCGGGAAATCTCATCAAACGCAATGTGGTAGACAAAACGGGCTTTATGGTATCGGCCCGAGACCCGCACCCGGGCAAAGAATTTCTGGCTTCGACCGACGAACGCTTTCGCCCCGTAGCTTTGACGACTGGACCCGACGGGGCCTTGTACGTGGCTGATATGTACCGTGGACTCATTCAGCACGGGGCCTACGTAACTCCCTATTTAAAAGAGCAAACCCTCACCCGAAAATTGATGCAACCCATCAATCGGGGGCGTATTTGGCGGATCGTTCCAGCCGACTGGAAACCCACCAAGCCGCGTAAGTTATCGAAGGCATCTTCGGCGGAGTTGGTAGCGGCCCTGTCGCATACCGAAGGGTGGCAACGAGACATGGCGCAACGTTTGCTCGTTGAGCGAAATGATAAACAAAGCATTCCGTTATTGACGGATTTGGTGCTAAACGGCGCCAACCACTTGGCTCGTTTTCATGCTTTATGGACGCTCGAAGGCCTTCATTCCACTTCCGCCGACTTACTTTTTATATTATTGGTGGATAAAAATCCTTTGGTTAGCGCCAATGCGCTTCGTCTATTGGAGCCTTTTGCGAAGAAAGACGCGACAGTGCGTGTGAAATTACAGCAAATTATGGGGCAGATAGAGGAGAATGCCGCCCCCGAACAGGTACTTCAAATGGCCCTTTCTGCGTACGTTCTTGAACCCGAAGCAGCTCAACCCTTGTTGGCGAGAATTTTAACGAAAAATATCACTTTTCCGCTGATGCGCGATGCGGTCATGAGTAGTTTATACAACCGTGAATTTAACTTTCTAGCATCATTGTTGAAATCACCTCAATGGCAAACGTCGCAACCAGAGAAAGAAATATTTCTAGAAATGCTGACGACGGCCGTTGTTCGTAAACGGGATGCCAAGGAGATGTCGGCGCTGTTAGCGATGCTGGATGTCGACAAAGCGTCGTTTGGTTGGCAGCAAAAAACGATGCTTACCGCCATGTCTATTCAGGGTAAAAACCGCAAACTTAAGCCCATTCGGCTTTCGTCAGCACCTACGTTGTTTGCCCGTACCGACTGGGAGCCTCTCCAAAAAACGCGACTACAAACCGCTTCGGCGTTGTTTGAATGGCCCGGCCACGTAGCCCAGGCGAGCCAAGTTCAGCAGAGTTTATTGAATGATGAACAGCAGCAACAGTTTGCGCTGGGGCGTCAACATTATCTCACTACCTGCGCGGGTTGCCACGGCAGTGACGGGGCAGGACTTAGCCGTTTTGGTCCGCCCTTGGTAGAGTCTTCGTGGGTGTTGGGGGATGAAAAACGGCTGGCGCTCATTGTATTGCACGGCATGGAAGGCCCACTTGATGTGGCAGGAAAGCTGTACGATGTTCCTGACATTCTGCCTGTTATGCCTTCTCATTCTACAATGGACGACGGGGCTATTATGGCAATATTGATGTATATCCGCAACGAATGGGGCAACAATGCGGGCCCGGTAAGCAAGGGGATTGTCGGTAAAACCAGACATACTTCGCAGGGAAGAGTAGTGCCTTGGACGGCCAAAGAATTGAATCAGTATGTGAGTCAAGCAACCGAACAGAAAGCGAAATAGCCCTATCAGAATGGATAAAAATTTGGAAATACTTAAGAATCTAAGCTTAGAAAGGCTTGAAGAAAGCTTTAAATCTATTTCAGAGTCCCCAAACAAAGAAGATGAACAAGGAAAGAAGAGACGTGAATCTTACAAAAATGCTTATCCTTTTTTCGTACAGTATTTTGCTGGGGTAGAAGAAATCACAATAGACAATTTAGTGATTGCTGCTCACTTTGTCTATGGTTGGATGCCTACTATTTTAACCTTTGAATTTGCACATATTGATAAAGTGTTAGAGTCATTGAACAAAGTAAAACGAGGTAATTTGCTTAATAGCAGCGAGATAGTTGAAATAAAAGCTTGTGTAAATAATTCCTTGGTTGGTACCTCTAAACTTTTGCACTTTATCAATCCTGATAAATACGCAATTTGGGACAGTAATATTTACGCTTATTTGAAAGAAACAAAGAAGCATTATGGTGTAGACAATGTTGATTTGTATTTAGGGTATCTCAAAAAATTAGGGGAGATTACCAATGAAGATAAATTTAAAGACTTTCACAACGCTATCAATTCAAAGGTCAAATATAACGTGACTCCCATGAGAGCCATTGAATACGTAATGTTTCATGCTCATCCTAAATCTGAATCCACTGAATGAAAAGACGCCAATTTATACAAAAGACTGCTTTGGGTTTCACGGCGCTTTCGTTGCCTGAATTTTCTTTGCCTATGGCCTCTACCCGTATGGGTATTGTGGTACATTCGTACGCGAGCCGATGGAACTCTAAAGTTCAAAGTGCTAAATACCCAGGATTTCAAAATGCGGTTGATTTACTGGAACATTGTCATCAAATTGGCGCAGGGGGCATACAGGTAGTGGTGAAAGATTGGAGTCTTGATTTTGCCCAAAAGGTCCGCGACAGAAGGGAGAAATTAGGACTTTACGTAGAAGGCTCCATTGGTTTGCCCAAAAAGCCAGAAGATGTAGCTGCGTTTGAGAATGAAGTGAAGAATGCCCGGGAGGCGGGTGCACAAATCCTCCGCACGGTCTGTTCGGGTGGGCGGCGATATGAGGTGTTTCATTCGGCGGCGGCCTTTCAAGATTTTAAGAAAAGCTCGTTGGTTTCTCTACAATTGGCCGAGCCGATTCTCCGCAAATACAAAGTCAAACTAGCGGTCGAAAACCACAAAGATTGGCGGGCGAAGGAACTGGTAGCGGCATTGAAGCAAATCAACAGCGAATGGATTGGCGCAACCTTAGATTTTGGCAATAACATTGCCTTATTGGAAGACCCCACCGAGGTAGTGCAGACGCTCGCCCCATATCTTGTCAGTACGCACATCAAAGACATGGCCGTGGAAGAATACGCCGAAGGATTTTTATTGTCAGAAGTGCCCTTGGGGAAAGGAATATTGGATTTGCCCAAACTGGTGGGTATTTGCCAGCAACACAACCCCAATGTTACGTTCAGTTTAGAAATGATTACCCGCGACCCGCTGATGATTCCGTGTTTGAATTCGGATTATTGGGCCACGTTCGAGGGTATTACGGGGGCTGAATTTGCCCAAACGCTTCAGATGGTCAAAAAAAACAAGTATGCTTCGGCACTGCCGAGGGTATCACAACTAACGCCCGAGGAACGGCTAGCGGTAGAAGAAAATAATATATTGGAAAGTTTGAAATACAGTAAAGAAAAATTAGGCCTTAAATAACCAAAAAATTACCCCTGAATTGCACCCAAATGGATAGAGAAACATTCCCCGGAATCAAACAATTTGACTTGACAGGAAAAGCCGCCATCATTACTGGAGGTTCGAAAGGACTAGGACAAGCGATGGCCGCTGGACTCGCCTCGGCGGGAGCCAACGTGATGATTGTTAACCGAAATGCAGAAGAAGGCGCTCAAACAGCACGGGAAATTAGCGAAGAATTTGGGGTCAAAGCCCTCTCTTTCAGCGCCGATACGACCGATTTGACCCAAACCGAAGCAATGGCCAAAGCGGCGATGGACGCCTTTGGCCGTATTGATATTTTAATCAACAGCGCCGGTATCAATATTAGGGGCGCCATTGACGAAGTAACACCCGAAGATTTTAAAAAAGTAATGGATGTCAACGTCAACGGTACGTGGTTGTGCTGCCGGGCGGTGGTTCCGTACATGAAACAAAACAAGCGTGGCAGCATTATCAATATGGCCAGTACGTTGGGAATTGTGGGCTTGGCCAACCGTACACCTTATACGTCGAGCAAAGGCGCGGTGGTGCAAATGACCCGGGCGCTTGCGTTGGAGTTGGCGCCTTTCAATATCAACGTAAATGCCATTTGTCCAGGGCCTTTTTTGACCGAAATGAACTTGCCCATTGCCGATACCGAAGAGTCTAAAAAGTTTATTGTGGGTGCAACCGCGCTGGGGCGTTGGGGATTGCTGCGGGAGATTCAAGGGGCTGCAATATTTCTGGCCAGCGATGCTGCCACCTACATGGTTGGCTCGATGCTTACCGTAGATGGTGGTTGGACAGCAAAGTAAGCCATAAGTGCCCAAAAAGCTCGGTTTTTATACCTAGTTTGGCCGTGGCCCTTCGGATAAAATATTCGGAGGGCCATTTTTATTAGACAATGAGAACAATCACTTAAATCGTTGTAATGTCAAACCCTGATTTATGTAAATTGTAGCGATATAACCGTTATAAGTATATTCATTATCCCACACTGATTAGACGTACCTAAAGTTTGAAAATAGCTATGAAAAAAGTATTTATTTTAATTTTTATAACCGCCGTTTGGCTACCTAGCCAAGCCCAGTTAGGCTACCGTACTCAGTGGGAGAAATCGGTAGGCTCCTCGTTAAATGGTGAGCTAGCCATTGGATGGCCTTTCAGTCATCAAACGCCCAACGGTTCAATCCTGTTTAGTTTTCCGTATCGACAGTGTGTCCTGAAATGCAGCACAACGGTCTTAAATCGGACCATTTTTGTGGATAGTACTTTAAAAAAGGATAGTCGCTACTTACTAAACAATAACTATGATTATCAGCCTTTTATCAATGGGTATTTTGTAGAAACTGGGAATATTACTGAGTCTCAAACCAATAAAGTTTATTATACCTCAACCGTTTATGACCCCAACAGCGATGTAAAAGCCGTTTTTAAACGTGCTGAAAACCCCTTGAAAGTCGGAGCACTAACGCCTACTTCCAACGGAGGATTCCTGATTTCGTTGCATGAAAATGGGGCTTTTGTCCCCGATAGCATCATAAGCGTGGGCAAGAATAGGCAAGTTACCTGGAAATATGCGATGCGCTCAGAGTTGTTTCGTTGGCAGGATTCCACCTATAAACCCACGGCATCTGATGAGCCTTTTTTGGGGAATGATAAGACTGCGGCTTACATTGCTAAGAAAGAGATTCGTTCTAAAACAGACTTTTCTCTCCTTTTGGCTACCACCAAAAATCTCGTGTTGGTAGATAGTACTGGGCGCGAAAAATGGACTGTTTTGGCCGATTCAAGTGTTTACACAACCAAAATTGTGGGTCAGGATGCACAATCTCGCTACGTAGTGTTGACGGTAAAAGATTCGACAGGAAATCTGCTAAAATTTGATAAAGAAGGAAAAAAAGCCGAGACGCTTTCCCTAAAATTACCGCCTTTCTACAACCTCAATAATGTAGCCTTTCAAAGTACGCCCGACCACGGTTTTTTGCTTTTTCGTAAAAACTACGCCATTCCTGAACTCATCAAATTTGATAGTACTGGTCTGCCGCAGTGGCGGTTTTTGGGCCCTGCCTATTTGAACAAATTAAAGGTTTATTCCAACGGCAGAATCTTGGGATATTCGCACTATTACAACGATTACAAATTGTTTCTGCTGACGCCGAGTGGAAGTCCGATTTTCTCCGATAAAATTATTCATTTTGTGGAAAATAATCAGGGATGGATTTATTTTACCACGTCTCAGAAAGTCTACGCGGTCAATCCCGAAGGAGAACTCGCTTGGACGGTAGAACGGCCTACCTCCTATGCCATTTTAAGTTTTGACCGTGACGGAACGCTGCTTTTGACCGAGACCATTTCTGCAAAGAATGAAAATGCAGCCAGTTTCTTGAAATTGGCTGGTTTAGACGTAGTTAACAAATACCGCATTTCAAAATTTTCATCGACTGGGCGTTTGATTTGGGCATTGCCAGTTAAGCTACCCGTACAAGACTCCACCCGACAGGCTCGAATGCTGGCGGGCACGTATCCCTCCAACGACCAGAAAGGCGAATACCTGATTTCCCAACTGTTGGTTACCCTGAATCCTGACGCGACGATGGGAAATTGGGATAACTTTTCGCACATCACCTCCGTCACTAAAATCACGCGGCCCTGTTACGAGAACCTTACCGCCACGCTTCAATCAACGGCATCGACCCTCTGCGAAGGACAAAAGCTACCTTTGACTGCAAATCCCGATTCGCTCCATTTTTTATCCTACCAATGGCAGCGCAACGGGCAAATTCTACCCGCTGCCCTCCAGTCTACTTTTGATGCCACCGCGACGGGAACCTACCGCGTTTTGGTGCGGGATACGGTTTGTGGGGTTTCTTCTTTATCGCCCATTATTGAAATAAAACCTGCCGTAGAAGCCACCGTTACGCCCGAAATGACTGGGCCGATTTATGCCCCGCAGAAGGCCCGCTTGAAAGCCAACGAAGGGGCGGGATTAACCTATCAATGGTTGAAGGATGGAATAGAAATCATGGGAGAAACCAGCGCGGTGTATGAAGCGGGAGAAAGCGGAAACTACGCCGTAAGAGTAACCAAAGACGGCTGTCGTAATACTTCCCAAACGTTGGGAGTTACGATTTTACAGCCGCTGGGTATGGAGCCTACGTTGACTGAGTCAGTAAATGTTTATCCCAATCCGACAAATGGCAAGTTTCACTTGACGCTACCGTCGCAGAGCCAGCAGCCTTTTGTAGAAATGCTTGACGCCACGGGCCGTTCATGGCCTTTGCAGGGGCGTGCGGGGTATTATCAAGCAGAGGCTACTCCTGGTTTGTATTGGATACGGGTAAAAGTTGGCAATGAGGAGATTAAAAAACGATTAATCATCATTCATTGAGGCTAAATAAGTGAAGAAAATATACCTTTTTGTTGGTTATTTGGGGGCTGATTCGCAAGATTCAGCTCTTTTTATTTTATTCGCAATATGAAAAACCCTGTTTCCTAAACCTTTAACTTATTATTGCAATGGCTGACCGAATAGGTGGTTATCGTATTGGCAAAATGCCAGACGATGTAACCCAAAAAAAAATCAAAAAAAACATTAATCTCCCGCCCAAAGTCGACTTGCGAAAATTTATGACTTCGGTCGAAATGCAGGTGGGGAACAGTTGCGTGGCCAACTCCTTTGCGGGAGCATACGAGTATTTGGCCAAGCGTACCCTCGGAGATTCTTCGGACGTAAGTCGCTTGTTTATTTACTACAATGCCCGGTATTTTGCGGGGGAACAAGACGAAGACAATGGCTCGATGATGGTCAATGCCATCGAAGGACTAAAAGAGTACGGTGCTTGTTCAGAAGATTATTGGCCCAACGATGAAGATAGAATCACGGAAGAACCAGATGAAGATTCCTACAATCACGGTTCTAATTTCCGGATTGTAGAAGCCGAATTTATCAAAACTGATCTAAACCTCTGGCGGCAAACCCTGGCCGAAGGGTATCCGATTGCGTTTGCGCTCAATACCTTTAAATCTTTTGATAGTGCAAATCGCAACAAAGGCCGCGTAATCATGCCCAGAGCTTCTGACGAGGTTCGGGAAACGCACGGTTGGCACGCCATGCTTTGTGTGGGTTATTCTGACCCCGACAAAATGTTTATCGTTCGTAATTCGTGGGGCGAAAGATGGGGCGACGGTGGTTATTGCTACATTCCGTACGATTATGTCATGCACGAAGACTACAACGGACACGATTCATGGATTGTCAAAGCCGTAGAAAATTTGGATTACAGCGAGGGTATTTCTGACGACAGCGAGGAGTCCAATTTCTACGATGAAGACCGGACCTACCTGACAGATTTCTACATTCAAGTCGAAGACCCCGAAGATTTTGCGGTTCAGCTAGAAGCCCTTTGTCAGGAGTACGTCACGGAGGAAGATGAGTTTTATTTTGACTACGAAACCATCGAAGATGAGGAAGGGGTAGAGTACCTCGAAATCACCAACTTTGAAATTCTGACGGATGTGTACGAAGATTTCTTGGCAGATTTGGACGCGCTCTGCGAAGAATACGCCATTGACGGAGATTATGAGTACGCGCTAGTTGGGGCCGAAGAGGAGGAAGAAGACGAATAACTCAAACATTGACAAGGGTTGGTTAAGACTTCAGTTTGTCATTTTGTGGTTAATTATATAATTTTAAGGAGATTTGTTTGTGATTTCGCTTTGTCAAACCAACCCTTTTACAATTATGAGAACCATTGATGCTTGGCTGAATGAATACGGCGAAAGCCATCAGAATCCTACCAATAAACTGGTACACTGGATTTGTGTGCCTGCCATTTTTTTTAGCGTGGTAGGATTACTTTACAGTATTAAACTGCCCGTTTTGATTGCCGAAAATCTACCGCTCAATGTAGCAATGCTCGTACTGGCACTGGTGACGATTTATTACATACGTTTATCCGTTACCTTGGCGGTGGGGTTGATTCTGTTTACGAGTTTGTGCCTTTTTCTGGCCCAACAAGTTGAAAATCAAGGCTGGACGCTGTGGCAGGTTTCGTTGGGCATTTTTGTGGTTGCTTGGATTGGTCAATTTTGGGGGCATAAAGTGGAAGGAAAAAAGCCTTCTTTTTTTAAAGATTTACAATTTCTGATGATTGGCCCCGCGTGGTTGATGCACTTTATATACAAAAAAGCGGGTATACCTTATTGATAGTTCTATCTCAAATTTGGGGGTAATCGGTGCAATGCCGATTACCTTTTTTGTTTTCCTAAACCTAAAATACCAACTGATTGACCCTACCTTATGAACGCCTTTGAACGCCAAAAAAAAATATACCTTGAAGGAGCCTCAGGAATCGTGTCTTCCATTCCCGTTGACGCTCAGGGGTTGGAAAACAAAGCGATAAAAGCCTTGTCGCCGCAGGCAGCGGCGTATATTGTGGGGGGAGCGGGCCAGGGTGATACCATGCGCCAAAATCGTCGAGCGTTTGAGCGGTGGCGCATCATCCCACGTATGTTGCGCGACGTGTCGGCGCGGGATACGAGCATTGAATTATTCGGCAAAAAACATCCTTATCCCTTATTTTTGGCTCCCATTGGTGTGCTGGAAATGGCGCATCCTGAGGCCGATTTGGCCGTAGCCAAAGCCGCCGCCGCCATGCACATACCTTACATTTTTTCCAATCAGGCATCGGTACCAATGGAAGTCTGCGCGGCGGCAATGGGCGACCAAACGCGGTGGTTTCAGTTGTATTGGAGCAAGTCGGACGAATTGGTGGCGAGTTTTGTTAGTCGTGCCGAAAGTGCTGGTTGTGAAGCAATTGTGGTTACTTTGGATACCACCCTTCTGGGCTGGCGTACCCAAGATTTGGAGTTGGCGTATCTGCCTTTTCTGCGTGGAATGGGCATTGCCCAATATACTTCCGACCCCGTTTTTCGTCGATTGTTGGAAGAACCAGACCCCACGCCTGCGCCCAAACCCAAGATAACGTACGACGCCATACGTACCTTGTGGAACGTTATCCGACATTATCCGGGGAGCTTTTTAGAAAATGCCAAATCGGGCAATCCTCGCAAGGCGGTCAAAAAATTTATTGATATTTATACGCGCCCTTCACTGACGTGGGAAAACCTGGCCTATCTGCGCGAGATTACTAAACTGCCCATTTTGCTCAAAGGAATTCTTCATCCCGACGACGCCCTCAAAGCCTTGGATCATGGCATCAACGGTTTGGTTATTTCCAACCACGGCGGTCGCCAAGTGGACGGTGCAGTGGGCACGATGGATATGTTGCCGCGCATCGCTGAAGTAGTCCAAGGGCGTATTCCTTTATTGTTGGACAGTGGCGTGCGCGGCGGGGCCGATATTTTTAAGGCTTTGGCGCTCGGCGCTACTGCCGTTTGTTTGGGGCGGCCTTACGTGTATGGGCTGGCTTTGGGAGGTAGCGAAGGCGTACAGCAAGTTTTGGCTAATTATCTCGCAGATTTTGATTTGACAATGGCATTGGCGGGTTGTCGCTCAATTGATGAAATCGGGCCAGAAAGCGTGATGGAAACGTAGGGTTTTAACCGTAAAATTTTAAACAGAAAAACCGAAGAACCGTAAAATTCCAAACCGTAAAACCGTAGAATTTTAAACTGAAAAACCGCAGAACCGTAAAGTTTCAAACCGTAAAACCGTAGAATTTTAAACTGAAAAACCGCAAAATTTCAAACCGTAAAACCGCAGAATTTTAAACCGCAAAACCGTAAAACCGTAAAATTTCAAACCGTAAAACCGCAGAATTTTAAACTGAAAAACCGCAGAACCGTAAAATTTCAAACCGTAAAACCGCAGAATTTTAAACCGCAAAACCGTAGAATCGAGAAATTTCAAACAGAAAAACCACAGAATTTCAAACCGTAAAACCGCAGAACCGAAAAATTTTAAACCGAAAAACTTTAGACTCAGAACGCAATGTAAAAGTATCTTTATTTACTTCTTTTTCAGCACCAATGCCGATACCAGCGTCATGAGCAAACCTACTGGAAACGGCTCCATGAAGGTGACGGCAAAATTGTAAAACGGATTTTGATATTGGGCGTTGGCCTTGGCAATTTCGGCGGCTTGTTGGGCGATTTCAGCCGCGCTTTTACCGTCTTCTTTCATTTTTTGGAGATGATAGGCTCCAAAATCCTCCATAAAAGTAGGGAAGAAATTGAAATAAAAAATCAACCACGTCAAAGCGTAACAAACGCAGGAAATGACCGTCACCGAAATGCCGATTTGAAATGCCTTCCCAAACGTAATTCGGCCTTCCCTGTGTTGGTCGCGGTACGATTTGATGCCGAAATAAACCAACGTTAATGAAAGAATCATGGACGTAAATCCAAACCAAACGCCGTAATCCGCGAAGGTTTCAAACCCAATGGCTCGGCCAATAGTGGTTAATAAAACCAGTAAAACAGAAGAAACCGCTCCCGAAATAAGACCGAACCGAATAATTGTCTTTTGCATAATTGGTAGTTTTGAAAAGGTGAATGTTAAAAGGGTGAAACCCTGTGCAAAAGTAAGGTTGAAGCCAAGAACGGACGGTCATCCTTTTGGGTGATTTTTTAGAAATGGCCTTAAATCATTCTTTAGTTTACCTTATAATATCCCCAATTCTTTGGCGCGGTTGATGGCTTTGGTGCGGCTGTTTACATCCAACTTTTCAAACAACCTCGCTGAATGTGTTTTGACGGTGTTGAGCGAAACAAACAGTTTATCCGCAATTTCCTGATTGGACAATCCCTGCGTAATCAATTCCAGCACTTCCAACTCCCGTTTGCTGATTCCCAATTCCTTGATTTTATTTTCGTCAAATACGGGCGGTGCCTGAACAATGATGGGAGCGGGGGCTTTGCGGGTGAATTTAAGCCCCGCCCAAACCCCGATTCCCATGAATAGAACCGCAATCAACCCACCGTATATTTCAAAAATGTGCATTCGCACCAAAAACTGGTACTCGATGAGTTTGAGCACAATCAGCAGGAGACCCAATCCAAGCCCGTACAAAAGATAAGTTTTTCTCATTCCTTCAAAAAAACAAATGACTGCGGTGGCATGACTTTTTCTCAAAATTGATTAAAATTGACAAACAACTCAATTTCTTCTCCATTATTCGCATGAAATTAGCTCATCAAACCGCCATTATTACTGGCTCTAGTTCGGGAATTGGCCGTGCCATTGCCGTTGCCTTCGGAAAAGAAGGTGCCAACGTGATTGTCAATTACAACAGCAGTAGAGCAAAAGCCTTGGAGGTTGTCAAACAAATAAAAGCCGAAGGCGGCGATGCCATCGCGGTCAAAGCCAACGTGGGCAAAGAAGCCGACGTGCTCAAAATGTTTGAAAAGGCCATTGAGGCGTTTGGCCAAGTGGATATTTTAGTGGCCAACAGCGGGATTCAGGACGATGCTCCTTTCCTAAATATGACCCTCGACCAATGGAACAACGTCTTAAACATCAACCTGACGGGCCAGTTTTTGTGTGCCCGCGAAGCCGCCCGACATTTTGTAGCCCAAGCCGAAGGGAAAACTACCATGCGAGCCATTGGCAAAATCATCTGCATGAGTTCGGTACATGACATGATTCCTTGGGCGGGCCACATCAACTACGCCGCCTCAAAAGGGGGAGTGTTGATGTTTATGAAATCCATTGCGCAAGAGCTTGCACCGCTCAAAATCCGCGTCAACGCCATCAGTCCAGGGGCTATTCAGACGCCCATCAACAAAAGCGTGTGGTCGTCGGAAGAAAATAGGCAAGCGTTAATGAAACTGATTCCGTACCGTCGGATTGGTCAACCCGAAGACGTGGCCAAGGCCGCCATTTGGCTGGCTTCCGACGATTCTGATTACATCACAGGAGAAACCCTCTACGTAGACGGCGGCATGATGCTCTATCCTGAGTTTTCAGACAACGGCTAATGAAACAGTGGTGCAGGTTGCTCACAACCTGCACCACACTCCTACAACCTGCCCCCACTACTTATTTATCCCTCAAAATCCATCGTTTTTCCCAATCGACTGCTTTCAATCGCCAACTCCATCACGCGGGTGGTATTGCGCGCGTGTTGCGGCTTCACAATCAGCTCTTTGCCTTCGGCAATGGCTTCGTAGATGTTGTCATAAAAAGGGGTGTAGTGGCCGGGTAGCGTTTGAACCGTTGCTTTTCCTGCTTCAGTGTATAGCGTTCCCCACTGGTTTTCGGGTTCTTCTCCCCAGTTTTCGGTGTTGGGTAGGGTGTTTTTTCGCAACGTATCTTCTTGAATGTCAAGCCCGTATTTGATAAAGCTTCCCTTCGTTCCGTGAATGATATAACGTAAGTTATTTTCAAAAACCATTAAACTTGCTTTAAGAATGACGCTTTTGTCGGTATAATCCATCCGGATGTCAAAATAATCGTCGGTTTCTCCACCTGGGCGAACGATTTTGATAGTGGCGGTTACTTTTTGGGGAGTGCCAAACAACACCAATGCTTGGTCGATTAAATGAGGCCCTAAATTGTATAACGTTCCTGCCCCTGCAGCGGCTACTTCTTTCCATGTTCCTTGGGCTACCTCGGGGCGAAAACGGTCAAAATGTCCTTCAAATTCAATCACTTCTCCCAACGTCCCGTCGTTGAGCAGTTTTTGGATGGTCAGAAAATCAGCATCCCAACGGCGGTTTTGGTAGGCTGTTACCACCAACTTTTTTTGTTCGGCCAGCGCAATCAGTTCGTCGGCTTCGGTGGTTGTGTTGGTGAATGGTTTTTCAATGACTACGTGTTTGCCCGCTTCCAAAGCGGCCTTGGCGTAGGGAAAATGGAGGTCATTGGGGGTACAGACAAACACAAGGTCGATGGAATCGTCGGCCAAAAGGGCTTCGGTGCTGCTGATGACCTCAATGGAGGGGTCGAATTCGTGCACTGATGCGGCGTTGCGCGTCACCACTTTGGTCAATTTGAAATGAGGGTTGACTTTCAAAAACGGCGCGTGAAAATAACGCCCCGATAGCCCGAAGCCAATTAAACCAACATTTAAAGGAGTAGACATAATCACAAGTTTTGAGTAACGTAAGGTGGTCTAAAACAGATTTGCAAATAACGAAAGCATTCTCCAAAAATGAAGGGTAAATCTTTCAAAAGTTACTGTATCGGCGCTGTCTTTTTTTAAGGAGTCGGGTAAGAGCTTCTTCCTGATTGGGTCCACAAATGTTGGTCATAGCAAGCGGTGTGTGTTGGGGGAATTCCTGATAAATTGGGCAAAAAGTTTTACCTTTGGCCTCTCAAAACTAGAACAGCTTTCGACGAATGCGTTTTTTTCAGAAGAATACCACGCTCTTTGCCCGACTCGGCTATTTCATATCCATTGTTATCTTATTGATTCTTTCGGTCATTGCCATTGAGTTTTTTGTGGGCAACGGCGACGGTATTTGGTTTGATTATGATTTAAGGCTCATTGGTTTTCGGGTGGTGGCGTGGGCTGTTGGATTGGTCAGTCTTTATTTGTTGATTCGGCAAAGTCCCCCCGTGGTTCAAAATATTTTGTTGTCATTGACGAGTGTATTTTTTGTCATTTACGGGATAGAAACCGTCGTGGGGTGGATTCATGATTCGGGCCAAAAAGCCCCCGCTGCCAACCAGCCCCAATATGCGGGCCCTGCGTATGATTCGAGCTACGCGTTTGATGAGTTTTTGGGTCGAAAACCCATCCCAAACCACAATTTTAAATGGGTCAAAACGCTGAATGGCAAGCCAGTGATTGATGTGTTGATGCACGTAGACTCGTTTTCGCGGCGCATTACTCCCTTTGCCGATAGCCTCAACGCCCAACGTAATCGGTATGCGTTATTTTTTGGATGTTCGTTCACCTACGGCGACGCAGTAGCTGACAACGAAACCATGCCCTATTATTTTCAGAAAAACAACTCGGCTTTTCAGGCGTACAACTACGGTTTTTTTGGGTACTCACCGCGCCACATGCTCGCTCGTTTGCAGCACCAAGACGTGACCAAACAGGTGACTCAAAAACAGGGTTTTGCCGTTTATACCTACATTGAAGACCACGTCAATCGGGCCATTCCGTCGGCGGGCTGGATTGGCATGTACGATGGCTATTTTCCAGACGTGGATGAATCTTCGATGCAAACCAACGGGGTGTATCGTTTTGTCCATCCGCTCAAATACCGCTTTGGGATGATGGTCTTCAAAAGCAAAGTCCGTCAGCATTTTGCCATGGATTTTCCGTTTGCGTATCGTCCAAAAGATTATGAACTTACCGCCAATCTCATCAAAAAATCGCAGGAAGAATACAAAAAACAGTTTAAAAATGACGATTTTTATGTGGTTTTGTACCCAGATGCGCTGAGAATAGATTCCCCCATGCTTGGGTTACTGAAAGAGCGGGGTATTAAGGTCATTGATTTTAGAAATCTGTTTCCTTATCCGTCCAAAAAATACCAATTGCAACACGATGGGCACCCCAATCCAGAAGCGCATCGATTGTTGATGCAAGAACTGTCCAAAGAGTTGAAAACGAAAGGTGTTATTTAGCCTTCGATTGTCAAAATAACCGAGTCGTATCATCGTATGCTTCAGATAGAACCGTTTGATTTACAGGGCATAAGCCAAGTGGCGCAGCGGCTCATTCAAGCCTGCCAGACAAGCCCAGTGTGGTTGTTTGAAGGCCAAATGGGGGCGGGAAAAACCACGCTCATCAAAGCTATTTGCCAGCATTTAGGGATTGTAAATACCGTACAAAGTCCCACTTTTTCCATCGTAAACGAATACCTTACCACGAGCGGGGAGGCTATTTATCATTTCGACTGTTATCGGTTAAAAAACACCGCCGAAGCCTACGACATTGGAGTGGAAGAATACCTCGATTCGGGTAATTTGTGTTTGATTGAATGGCCCGATAAAATTGCCGATTTGCTCCCCGACCGATTTGTTACCATTTCCATCAAAGAAACCGTGAACGGGAAGCGGGAAATAATAGTTACCGATAACAACACTGACACGAACGATTAAACACTTTTTACAGAAATGACAGGTTTTGGAGAATTGGCTCAACAAACCGCTCTTTACCCACAGGAAGCACTGGCACCCGTCAAAGTGGGTCAACAAAGTTTGTTGATCGGACTGCCAAAGGAGGTGTCATTGCAGGAAAACCGGATTGCCCTAACGCCCGAAGCGGTTGCTATTTTGGTGCGCAACGGGCATCAGGTAGTGGTAGAAAAAGGAGCGGGAGAAGGCGCTCAATTTCCCGACCACGAGTACAGTGAAGCGGGCGCCCAGATTGCGTATTCGCCGCAAGAAGTCTATACATCAGACTTGATTTTGAAAATTGAGCCCTTGGTTGAGCAAGAATTTGCGCACCTTAAAAACGGTCAAAAGATTATTTCGGCCCTCAATTTGCCCACGCGCGAACGTTCGTATTTTGAATTTTTGAACGAAAAGCACATCACGGGTATCAGTTATGAATACATCGAAGATAAAGTAGGCGGATTGCCCGTCATTCGGTCGTTGAGCGAGATTGTGGGGAGTACTGTCATGCTGATTGCGGCCGAATACCTCAGCAGTGCCAACAACGGACGCGGAATTATTATGGGCGGAATTACGGGCGTACCACCCACCAAGGTGGTCGTTATCGGGGCAGGAACTGTGGCCGAATACGCCGCCCGTACTGCCTTGGCTTTGGGGGCAGAAATTAAGATTTTTGACCAGCACATTTACCGCCTTCAGCGCCTCAAATACGCCATTGGTCAAAATATTTATACCTCAATCATTGAGACAGATACGCTGGCGGAGGCCATTCAGCGGGCCGATGTGGTGATTGGCGCGCTGCGCCCCAACGATGGCTACAGCCCAAGCATCGTTACGGAAGAGATGGTGTCAAGAATGAAGCCCAATTCGGTCATCATTGACGTATCCATTGACCAGGGCGGCTGCATCGAAACTTCGCGCATTACGACCCACAAAGACCCCATTTACCGGGTTCACGATGTGATTCACTATTGCGTTCCCAACATCGCGTCGCGGGTGGCACATACGGCGAGCATGGCATTGAGTAATGTGTTCTTGCCCATGCTGCTACGGGCAGGAAATACGGGTGGTATTGAACAAATGATGTACGCAAATCGTTGGTTTAGCAAGGGTGTTTACTGCCACGGTGGTATGCTCACCAATCCGATTATTGCCAAAAAATTCAACATGCGCCACAAAGATTTAAGTCTGTTGCTGGCCGCAAGAATGTAAAATGAGGAGCGAGGAGTGAGAATAATTCCCTTCTCACTTCTCGCTCCTCACTCCTGAAAAATTATGATTAACAACAGTAACGAAAACGCGTTGATGGACGATGCCAATTCGCCAGAAGTCAACCGACGGCTTTTGGGATTGATATCGCAGGATTTTGTTAAAATATCCGACCAATTAAAAGAGGCTTCGTACCAGATTCGAAAAAGAGGATTTTCGGAAAATCCCATTTTTGTGGCGGTACAAAACAACCTAGATTTAGGAGTTTTATTGATTGCCCAAAACGAACTGGATAACGAATGGTCGTACCGGGCCTCTTTTCTGGATGAGTTTACGCAGCGAGGATTAGTCGGTCCCGAAGCGGTAGAAATGTTTAAAGAAAACTACCGCAACCCCGACGAATATTGCTGTTTGTTCGTCATTCAGGGGGACTTTGCGGGATTTGTTTTCATCCCCTTTCCCGAAGATTAATGCCATAGGGGCGGGGGGCATCGGTGTTCCGCTTGCCTCCGCCCTTTTTGTTTGCTCTCAAACAACGGCGGGTGCTGGCACAATCATCTTAAAAGCGCTCGGAATAAGAATGGCTTTTACCTCGTTTACCTTACCCAAATATTCTCCATCTACCTGAAAGTGGACTTTTTTGGCGGACTTCATTCTCAGTGCGTCCGTTTGAAAAATTTCTACGGTTTCTGAGTTATAAGAAGCGTGAAAAAAGACCATCTTAAACAGCTCTCGTACCGCTAGTTTTTTAATCACAACCACTTCAAATAATTCATCTTCCAACGTGCCGACTGGGTTGATAAGCGCCCCCGTACCGTATTTGGTCGCGTTGGCAATGACAATCATGGCGGCTTTCATTTTAATAGCTTTTTGGTCAATCTGGAGTTCAACTTCCATCTTTGGGTTTTGCCACAAAACCTTCAGGGAAGCAATCAAATACCCCCACATTCCGCGTACTTTCTGAAGTTTAAACTTTTTCATGGCGTAGGCGTTCAGGCCAATGTCACTTAGGTGAAGGCACAGCTCCCCGTTAATGACCGTGGTGTGAATTGTTTTGGTGATTCCCGTAATCAACACATCCAATGCCTGAGCGGGATTGTCGGTGATTCCCAATTCGTATGCCAGTCCATTGGCGGAGCCTGCGGGCAAAATGCCCAATGAGATGTTGGTGTGTAAAATACATTCGGCCGCCAATTTGATTGTGCCATCTCCCCCAACCGCCACTACCCGATGGGGAGAAAACTGCTCAATTTTATCCTTTATTTTGGCTACGTTGGCACTTTTGGGGAGTTTATACAATTCAATCGTGTGATTCAGAGGGGCAAAATAGTTTGTTATTTCCTGCGCCCAATCTCTGGTGTTACGCCCTGAACCGGGGTTGAGGATAAAAAATATTTTGTGGCTTTCGGGGGTTGTCATGGGCGGATAAAAGTTGCGATTAACGACTATAATTTAGTAAATTGCTGAAGATGGAACACAAAGTAAACAATTCTGTCGTATCAGTGAAGGTTTATCACGGATATGGCCACCAAGAAAATATGATTTTGTATGGTCATGTGCTGGCTGGTAAAAAAGTAGTTCGACGTCGGTACACTACCAATGTTTTAAAGAATGTACTCCATTTGATAAAATTATTTTTTGTTACACCCGTTCCAGGGGCCCGAGTGCAACTAGAATGGGGCGAACAAAAGTTTTATACTACCACCGAAAAAGACGGTTTTTTTAAATTTGAATGGCAATCGACGGCCAATGTAGACGCTGGATGGCATCTTTTAAAAGTACACCTACTCAACGAACAAGGGCAACCCACGACCACGGGTGAAGGTAAAATTTTCGTGCCACACTCCACACAATACGGATTTATATCCGACATTGACGATACGGTACTGGTTTCACACTCGGCCGACACGGGAAAAAAATTAAGGGTAATGTTTACCAAAAACCCCCGCAGCCGTAAAACATTTGCCGATGTAGTACGATTTTATAAACTCCTCGCATTTGCGCACACTGAGCCGGATTTGCCTAACCCTTTTTTCTACGTATCCAGCAGTGAATGGAACCTGTACGATGATTTGAATGAATTTTTCAAACACAATGGATTGCCAAAAGGAGCTTTTTTGCTCAATAAAATAAAAAGATGGTACGAGTTGCTGCAAACGGGGGCCACGAAGCACCAAGGCAAATTGATGCGGGTAGTGCGGATTTTTGAGGCTTTTCCCAAACAAAGATTTGTGTTGTTGGGAGATAATTCGCAAAAAGACCCCGAGATTTATGCGCTGTTGGCCAATAAATATCCCGAAAGAATCATTGCCCTCTACATCAGAAACATAAGCCCCGAAAAGGAAGATTTTACGAGAACTGTCCTAGATTCGATTCAGGATAAAAGCATACATACCTGTCTTTTTAAACATACCGACGAAGCCATCCTCCATTCAAAATCAGTGGGGCTGCTTGATTGAATCGTTGCAAATGCTTAATAATAAAGGTTTTAAACTTTACTAAACACTTAATACTCACTACCCATTTATGCTGATTGTTGATGCCCACTTAGACATGGCGATGAATGCCGTTGAATGGAACCGCGATTATACCTGTACGGTACAGGAACTTCGGGAGCGCGAAATTGAAAAAAATCTTTCGGACAAACGCGACCGGGGCAAAGGTACGGTTTCGCTGCCTGACTTGAGAAAGGGCAACGTGGGCTTGGTGGTGGCTACCCAATTGGCGCGGGTTACCCAACGCGGAAGCGCCTTTGACGGATGGTATTCGCCCGCGCAAGCCTGGGCCATGACCCAGGCGCAGGTGGCGTGGTATCAGGCCATGGTTGATTTAGGAGAAATGGTTCAGATAACCAACGCCACGGAGCTAGATACGCACATTGCACTTTGGGAAAATACCGACGTGCCCAACGATAAAAAGCCCGTGGGATTTATTCTTTCGTTGGAAGGGGCCGATTCGCTCATAAACCTTTCGTATCTGGAAAAAGCATACGGTTATGGCCTAAGAGCCATTGGCCCAGCTTGGTACGGCTCTGGTCGTTATGCGTCGGGCACGGGTACGACCGACGGACTGACCGCGGCGGGCAAAGATTTGCTGCGAGAAATGGATGCCCTGGGAATGATTCTGGATGCCACCCACCTCACCGATAAGGGGTTTGATGAAGCTTTAGCCCTTTTTAAAGGCCCTGTTTGGGCAAGCCATCATAATTGCCGGGCATTGGTGCCGCATCAGCGACAGCTTACTGATGAGCAAATTTTGCGACTGGCTGAGCGAGGTGCGGTCATTGGTGGTGCGTTGGATGCTTGGATGATGGCCCCGGGTTTTGTGCAGCGACAATCAGATCCAAAAGCGTTTGGGGTGACCATGTCAAAACTCGTAGACCATTGGGATCATATCTGCCAACTGACGGGCAATAGCCTGCACGTTGCATTCGGAACAGATCTGGACGGAATGTTTGGTCGAGAGCAATCGCCTTATGATTTAGATACCATCGCCGACCTGCAATTGTACCAAGATTTGCTCCGTCAACGAGGATACGGAGAGGATGATTTAAAAAACATCTTTCACCAAAATTGGCTGCGGTGCTTGAAGCAGGCTTGGCAAAACAATATTTTATAAAAAGTTGTTGTCGCAATAAAACCTAGTTGCAAGCATTTGATATGTCCAAATTTTAAGTGTATAAATGACATATTAAAAAAAATTAATAAATAGTGCATATAACTTAATGGAAATTTGAAAATTACCTATAATTTGCGTTTGAGTAATTAAACTAATCCAATCTATTGTATGCGTAAAGCTCTATTTATGAGCCTTTTATCGGCATTGGTCGGTATAGGGCAATTGATAGCGCAGGACAGAACCCTGTCAGGTACTATCAAAGACGAAACTGGGCAAGCCCTGCCCGGCGTGAATGTTCTTCTCAAAGGCACCAATCGCGGAACAAATTCCGACGGTGAGGGTGCCTTTAAATTGTCGGTTCCTGCTTCTGGAACACTGGTGTTTTCATCTGTTGGTTATTTGACCAAAGAAGTGGAATTGGGGGCGGCAACAGTCATTAACGTTCAAATGGAAACCGATGCCCGCACCCTCAGCGAAGTGGTGGTGACGGCATTGGGTATCTCCAAAGATCAGAAAGTATTGAGCTATGCCACCCAAACGGTGCAGGTAGCCAATATCTCCAAAGCCCGTGAATTAAACGTGGCCAACTCTCTGGCGGGTAGAGTCGCCAACCTTGACATCGTTCGTTCTTCTTCGGGCGTAGGTGGTTCTTCTCGTGTTGTTTTGCGCGGCGACCGTTCAATCACTGGTAACAACCAAGCCCTGATTGTGATTGACGGGGTGCCGATGGACAACTCAAACTTCAGTCCGGGCAATGCCAACGGTGGTCGCGACGGAGGCGATGGCCTTTCGAGCGTTAACCCCGATGACATTGAGTCTATTAACGTACTGAGCGGAGCCTCGGCCACGGCCCTTTATGGTAGTCGCGCTGCCAACGGTGCCTTGATTATTAGCACCAAAAAAGGAGCCGTTCGCAAAGGATTTGGCGTAACCATCAACAGCTCTTTCCAAGCAGAGCAGGCCATGGTTTTGCAAAAGTTTCAGGATGAATACGGACAGGGAAGCGCGGGTGTTTACAACCGCGCCAGTGAATTTAGCTGGGGACCCAAAATGACAGGACAATCGGTGGCCCTGTGGGGACCTGACCCGGCCAACGCTTCCAAAACGTACAACATGAACGCTAACCCTGGAAGTTATAAGGATTTCTATTCGACGGGTTCTCAAATCTCAAACTCCATCGCGTTTTCGGGAGGAAGTGAAAAGACCCAAACCTATTTTTCTTACACCAACGTAGGAGCAACGGGTATTGTTGACAACAACAAGTTGAAGCGCAACAACCTCAACCTGCGTATCTCCAATCAAATTGGAGAGCGGCTTTCATTGGATACCAAAATCACCTACTTGAGCGAAAAAATCGATAATCGCCAACAAACGGGAGAGGCCTTTGCCAACTTGCAGCGCCATGTTTTGCGGATGCCGCGCAACATTTCGTTGGAGCAAGCCCAACAATTTGAGTACATTGACCCTGTAACGGGTAACCTTCGTCAGAACTTCTGGAATCCGGGCTCAAACGGTGGACAAAACCCTTACTGGATTAAAAACCGCGTCATTGCGGCCGATAATCGCGACCGTATCACGGGCTTTACTTCGTTGACCTATAAGTTAACATCGGCTCTCAAAATCATGGCGCGGGGTGGGATAGACCGCTACGTTGATAAGTTTGAAGGAAAATGGTACAACAACACCTATACCATTGCCGACAACGGCGACTACCAAACCAACTGGCGCGAAGTGAGTGAGCAGAACTATGATTTGTTTGCGATGTACGACAAGAAATTCTCGGATTTCATTGCCGTCAATGCCACAGTGGGGGGAAGTATTCAGCGCCGTAAGCAATTGGACCAGAACACATCCAACGGTGGCTTGAACCGCGAGAACTTGTTCATCACCACCAATGCCCGCAATACCCAAACCACGCGCGGCATCAACGAAACCGAAAAGCAGGGTATCTTTGCCACGGCCGACGTAACGTTTAAAAATGCCCTTACCGTAACCCTTACGGCCCGTAACGACTGGTCTTCGACGTTACCTAAAGAAAGCCAATCATATTTCTTCCCCGGAGTTGGATTCTCGGCCATTCTGTCCAATATGATTACGATGCCGGAAGCCATTTCGTTTGCAAAAGTGCGGGGCTCTTTTGCCCAAACGGGTAACGACGCCCGTCCGTACCTGTTGAACCAAACCTATTCGTTTTTGCCGGGCGGTCCCAATGGATTTATCACTCGCGACGGAATCAAACCATTCCCCAATTTGAAGCCTGAGTTGACCACCGCGCTTGAGTTTGGTTTGCAGATGAAATTCCTCAACAACCGTTTCGGGTTTGATTTGGGTTGGTACAACAGTGATTCTAAAAACCAATTGTTCCAAGTGGCCATTCCACCAGCCTCAGGTTGGTCGTCGGAGTTTATCAACGCTGGTTTGGTTAACAACAAAGGAGTGGAACTTACCCTCAACGCTACGCCCGTACAGGCGGGAGATTTTCGTTGGGACATTGATTTGAATTACGCGAAAAACGTCAACAAATTGGTGGAATTAACGCCTGAATTGAAGGAATTGAACTTGACCAATGACTTTATGAACAACATCCGCGCGATTGAAGGCCAGCCATTAGGTCAGGTATTCAGCCGTGGATACGTTCGGAATGCGTCAGGACAGGTGATTGTGGGTACCGATGGTTTGCCGCAAATTACGGCCGGTACAACCGTGTATTTAGGAAACTCACGCCCTGATTGGACGGGTGGTTTGAGCAACCGGATTACCTACAAAAATCTGGCGCTTAACTTCCTCATTAGCGCCCGCATGGGCGGCGTGGTAACGTCCTTCACCAATGCTGTTATTTATGCCGACGGGGTAACCGAAGAAACCCTCGCCGGACGCGAGAGCTACACTTTTCCCGGTGTGAAAGCTGACGGTTCTGCTAACAATATTGCCACCACTGCCGAGCGTTATTGGTTGAAAGTAGGTGGGCGTAACACCCCTGCTGGTGAGGTATTTACGTACAGTGCATCCAACATTCGTTTGAGAGAAGTAGCCCTGAGCTATAACTTACCATCGGGTTTGTTGCAGAAAACACCTTTCCAAGGAGCTTCGCTTTCGTTGGTGGGTCGTAACCTATTTTTCTTCCTAAACAAAGCAAAAGGTTTTGACCCCGAACTCACCGCTGGCGCCCAAAATACCACGGTTGGTTTGGAATCTTTCTCGATGCCGTCAACGCGTACATTTGGTGTCAATTTGAACCTCTCTTTCTAATCCATTGACGTTTAATTTTGGGGATCAAACATTGTTTAACATTACAAATAGAGACAAAATGAAAATTTTCAAAAAACTTGTCATTCCGGTTGGTATGCTGCTGACGGCTTCGGTTGGGTTTTATGCCTGTACTGATAAGTTTGAAACACTCAATACCGATAAAACAAAGCTGACTTCCATTGATAAGTCGGCCGTAGGAAATGCCTTTGCGGCAGCACAGTGGCGCGGCGTATTTGGCGACCGTGGACCTTTTCAGTTGATGGAAAGTTTATTCGCCGATTTGCACGCGCAATATTATGCCAACGTAGCCATCAATTTCCCTTCTGACCGCAACGTGATGGTGGGCAACTGGCTGAATGGTGCTTGGAATAACTTTTATGGACAGCAGATTCCGCCGCTTTTGGTGGTGTTGGATGCCACCAAGCCCGGCGGGCAGGCCGAAGATGCGGCCATTTTTGCGATGGCTTCCATCTGGAAAGTACAGATGTATTTGCCCATGACCGATTATTGGGGCGCGATTCCGTACTCAAAAGTGGGTAGCGGCGAAAAAGTTGTAGAGTATGATAGTCAGGAGTTTATCTATAAAGACTTCCTGGCCACGCTCAAAGCGGCGGTGACTGAACTGCAAAAATCCAAAGGCAAAACCATTTTGGGGAACAATGACCAAATGTATGGCGGCAACGTGGATCGTTGGATTAAGTTTGCCAACACCATGCGTTTGCGTTTGGCCATTCGTATGTCAAAAGTAGACCCTGCCTTGGCCAAAACGGAGGCAGAAGCTGCTGTTGCTGCTGGTACATTGGAAACAAACGCCGATGATGCTTTCATCAAAGTAACTGCAAACTCACCCAACCCGCTCGGTGGTATCACGGCATGGAATGAGTTCCGAATGAGTGCTGCCATGGAAAGTACGCTCAAAGGCTACAAAGACCCTCGCATCAGCAAGTTTTTCAGTCCAGTGTCGGGCGATACCTACAAAGGATTGCGTAATGGATACTCGCAGGTGCAATTGGGCTTGCCCGAAAATGCGCCGGGAGCCAATTCAAACGTAGCGCCTGCATTTCAGGATGCCGCGCGTTTTACACAACCTTGGGGTATTATGTTTGCTTCCGAAGCTCACTTCCTCCGCGCCGAAGGTGCTTTGAATGGCTGGAGCATGGGCGGAACAGCTAAAGACTTATATGAAAAAGGAATTGCGCTTTCTATGACTCAGTGGGGCATCACCGACGCGGCTGCGATTGCCGCTTACACCGCTGGTACCTCTACGCCCGTTGCCTTAAATGATGTGGTAAAAAGCCCCGGCATGACCGACATTCCCGTAAAATGGGAAGCCACGGCCGCCAAGCAACGTGAGCAAATATTGACGCAAAAATGGTTGGCATTGTTCCCTTATGGCTTTGAAGCCTGGGCCGAATACCGTCGTTCAGGATTCCCTAAACTCTATCCTCGGGTAAATTCAGATGACCCTGATGTACCAGTGGGCAGTATTGTGCGCAGAGCACCGTTTGTTGCGGGCGAAATCAGCACCAACAAGGCTGGCGTTGATTCTGGCGTATCCAAATTGGGTGGCGCAGATAAATCAACGACCCGTTTGTGGTGGGATAAACCTTAATGATACTTTTGAAGATAAATGACCGAAACGGGCGAGAAATCGCCCGTTTTTGGTTTAATACTCAATTTCTTCGTCCCGAAGCAGTTGGGCAAGATTCAGGACGCAGTCATCCAATAACGGAATGTTTTCATCGTAATTGACTAAATACCAAGGCGCATTGGGAGTAATGACAAAAATCTTCTTGGTTTGAGTGGTGATCCAAATGACTTTTTCGACACCAAAATCAAGCATTTTCTGCGATTTGTTCAACATGTACTCTAGGTCACTCGTGAGGCCAGTTCCTTCCAGAGCTATTTTAATGTCGACCTCAACGACAATTTTGGGGGCTACGTCAAAGTATTTATCGGTCAACGTAATTTTTTCTTTTTCAAAAACGGCAATATCGTTGGCTAGATTACTCCCTGAATTTACATGCAACCCAGACTCATTGGAGGCTACTAAATATTTTTTTCGATTGATGTTATTATTAACAAACCAATTGATAATAGAAACAAGTACTGCCTGCAATGAACTGCTGCCCATAATTTCTTCGAATGTTTTTTTCCCTGATAATACCTCTAAATAACCACGATAAGGTAAGGCTTGCCCGTCAAGCTCCTCGTAGACCAAGTGGGCGGGAATTTTTCGAATTTTGGGACGTCGTTTGGTGGCAATAACAACCATAGGATGTTCTTTTTTTGACAATTTTACTCAAAAAAACGGCATAAACCAAGCCAAAATTTTATCTTGCATTATCCAATAACCTCATACAAACCAATGCGTCTGGTTCATTTTTTATCCCTAAAACATGGGTTGTTTATCGGCCTGCTTTTGGGACTGGTCCAAGTTTCAACGGCCCAAAATGCGGTGGTCCGCGAAACAACCCAAACCCTCACCACCTATCCGTTTTCGGACCCTGACCCCGTGCCCCAGCCAGGGCGGGTGTACCCTTATTTTAGGTATGACGGCTACACCACTCAACCCGTGATGAAAGAATGGAAGTTTATTGAACTCGAAAACGACTACATCAAAGTATACATCACCCCCGAAATCGGCGGGAAGATTTGGGGGGCGTATGAGAAATCAACCAACTACCCTTTTATCTATTTCAACCACGTTGTCAAATTCCGCGACGTGGCCATGCGCGGGGCTTGGACATCGGGTGGGATAGAAATCAACTTCGGCGACATTGGTCACGCACCTACTGTCTCGGCACCCGTCGATTATTTTACCCGCACCAATGACGATGGGAGCGTTAGTTGCTTTTTGGGGGCGTGGGATTGGTCAGCCCGAACGCGCTGGATGGTGGAGGTCAATCTGCCGAAAGACAAAGCGTACTTTACTACTAAATCGCATTGGTATAATGCAACGCCTTTAGAAACAAGCTATTATCACTGGATGAATGCGGGTTTCAAAGCCGCTGGCAATCTTGAATTTGTGTTTCCGGGTACAAATTACATCGGCCACAACGGTGAGGCGGGCACGTGGCCCAAGGATTCGTTGGGCAGGAACCTGAATTTTTACGAACAAAACAACTTCGGCTCTTATAAATCCTATCATGTGTTGGGAAAAAACACCGACTTTTTCGGCGGTTTTTGGCACAACGACAACATGGGTTTTGCCCGATATTCGCCCTATCACGAGAAATTGGGCAAAAAAATATGGATTTGGGGCCTTTCCCGCCAAGGTATGATCTGGGAAAAACTCCTGACCGATACCGACGGGCAGTATGTGGAATTACAATCGGGGCGGTTGTTCAATCAGGCTTCCGAAGGCAGTATGTACAGTCCTTTTAAGCACGTGTCATTCATGCCCTACACGCATGACAGTTGGACGGAATACTGGTTTCCCGTCAAAAATACCCGTGGCCTGACCCACGCCACGCCGCAGGGAGCAATGAATCTGCGCGTGCAGGATGGTTGGCTCAAACTGGATTATTGCGCGGTTTCGACGGTGCAGGATACGTTGAAAGTGCTGGAAAGGAATACGCTTGTTTTTGCAAAAAAACTGTCTTTAAAACCGCTCGAAATGGTGCGTGATTCGGTAAAGTGGACAGGTGATTTCGCCTCGCTCAGGATTCAGGTCGGGGTGGAGATTCTGGCCGATGGAAGGTCGACAAATACCCAACGGTTTTTAGGATTTGCAAAAAAAATTGATTGGAAATCAGATTATGGCATGTATCTCCACGCCAAAGATTTGATGAATCAACGCAAGTACATAGAAGCGGATTCAATAATTAATACATTACTGGAAAAAAGCCCTTCTTTTAAGCCTGCACAGGTCTTACAGGCAGAAGTGGCTTATGTCAGAGGATCCACCCGTGCAGGTATAGTTGCTGATTTTGTGCTAGGTGATAATGCCTATGATGCCAAAGCCAATTTTATTGCCGGCTTGGCCTACGAAGGTATTGGAGAAATGTGGACGGCGGCCAAAGACCGTTTCGCTACGGCTTCCCTCGACCCGACTTATCGCGCTGCGGCGCTGTATCATTTGGCAAAAATGGCGGTCAGAGAAAAAAATTATGTCAAGGCGTTGGCGCTTTTAAAGCAGGCGCAGGAACGCCAAGCTGACCACTGGGACGCTAAAGCCCTCGAAATTATTGTGTTACGCCTGTTGAAATCAAATGAGGCGGCTTTACAAAAAGCAAAAGAGATTTTGCAAAACGACCCGCTGAATCATCTCGTTCGGTTTGAAATAGCCCGGATGACGCAGAAACCGGAAGATAAACAGCAGTTTCTGGGAATGATACGGAGTGAATTGCCTTCTGAAACCTACTTGGAAATGGCTATCAGTTATGAAAAACTGGGGCTGTACCCAGAAAGTCTGGAGGTACTGGAATCGTCGATTTCCAATCCAATGGTGAATCTATGGAAGGCGTATTTGTTGGATAAATTGAACCGAAAAGCGGAATCGGCGCAAGCCCTGGAAGCCGTGCTTTTGGCCTCTCCTGAAGGTGTTTTCCCTTTTCGTAACGAAACGGTGGAAGTTTTAAAATGGGGTTTGACGAAAAAACAACACGGGAAATTACGCTACTATCAGCATCTCGCAATGGCTTCAGTGCGTGGTATGCACGATGTAAGTGACTTTAGGGCAATCGAAATATATAACCCGCTACCTGATTTTTTTTCGTATTATTTGTACAAAGCAGAGGTATTGAAAAAAGACAAAGCCCAAGTAAAAACCGCTCTCGAAAAAGCCTATGAATTGGCTCCAAACAATTGGCGAACCGTAAAAGCCCTCGCGGATTTTTATGCCGAAAACGGGCAGTTAAAAAAAGCCCTCGATGTCAATGAATCACGACTTTCTAAGTCTCAAAGGCTTGGCAAATCTGAAACCCCACTGCCCGACCACGAAGTGTATATTTTGGGGCAACAGCGGGCGCGGTTACTCCTGAAATCAGAGCGCTATAAAGAATGCATTGAGCTGATGCAATCTTTGAATATCCTGCCCAACGAGGGCGCTTCGGGAGCTCATGCGTTGTTTCGTGAGGCCAATATTCGGTACGCCGCCGAATTGTCCAACCGAAAAAAATACAAAGAAGCACAACTTTATCTAGAACAGGCCGAAACATGGCCCGAAAACCTGGGCTCGGGAGAACCTTATAACCCTGACAATCGCTTGACCTTGTACCTGAAAAAATTTGTGAATCAAAAACTAAAAAATAGAGAGCCTGACGCTATCGATTTACATTTATTGAAATTGAGCAAAGGTCTTTCAGCTAAAGAATTTGATTTACTGAAACTGTTTGAATAAGCTAAAATTCGTTACAAACACCGATAAAATATCTCCCAAGGTTTGTTTTTTTAACTTTCGTAACTACTTGAAATTTACGTAGATGTCTGCTTTTAAATGCTTTTTTACGCTTGCCCTTGGGTCGATTTTGGCATCATGCCGCCCCGATTCTGATACCCTGTTTACCCGCTTAGACGCCGACGATACGGGGGTGACCTTCAATAATTTTGTGGAAGAAGACGCCGATAACAATGTACTAGGCTACGGTTATTTCTATAATGGTGGGGGAGTGGCGGCGGGTGACTTCAACAACGACGGCCTTGTTGACCTGTATTTTACGGGAAATATGGTAGCCGATAAATTGTACCTGAATACGACGAAAAAAGGCGAAAGTATCACTTTTGAAGACATCACCGAAGCCGCAGGAATCAAACACAGCGGCTGGAAAACGGGCGTGTCGGTTGTTGATATAAACAACGACGGCTGGCTGGATATTTACGTTTCGCGCTCTGGAGCCGAAGACCCGAATTTGCGTCGTAATCTATTGTATATCAACCAAGGCAAAGTCGAAAATGGGGTTAGGTTTGTTGAAAAAGCGGCTGAATATGGCCTCGACGACCCCTCCTACACCACGCAGACCGCATTTTTTGATTACGACAAAGACGGAGATTTAGACTGCTTTTTGCTGAACCATTCGGTGCAAGAATACGCGGGGTTTAGCAATTTGATTGCGCAATACCGGGAGCAAACCGATACCCGTTACGGGAGTAAATTGATGAGAAATGACGCGGGAAAATTCGTGGATGTGTCACGCGAAATGGGCCTGATTAACAACGTATTAAGCTTTGGTTTAGGGCTGAATGTGACGGATTTAAACAACGACGGCTGGCTGGATTTATACGTATCGAACGACTACAACGAAAACGATTATTTATACATTAACCAGCAGGGAAAAGGCTTTAAAGAATCCATTCGGGAAGCAATGGGACACACCTCTCTCTATTCGATGGGCACGGATGCCGCCGATGTCAACAACGACGGATGGATGGACATGGTGACGTTGGATATGTTGCCCGCCCAAAACGAACGCATCAAACTCACGGCGGGAGATGATAATTACGATAAATACCAGTCCCTTATTCGGGCGGGCTTTCACCAGCAGACGATGCGGAACATGTTGCAGTTGAATACAGGCCCTCAGTTGGGGGGAGGAGCAGGATTTTCTGAAATCGGGCAATTGGCGGGGATTTCCAATACGGATTGGAGTTGGTCAGCGCTGTTTGCCGATTTTGACAATGACGGATTCAATGACCTTTTTATTACCAATGGATACGCCCGGGATTATACCAACATGGAGTTTTTGAAATACTCCGCAGACGTACAGACGGAAATCAGCCAAACAGGTAAAAATCCTGAAACGATGGACGTAATCGCCAAAATGCCGCCTATCAACGAGCCTAATTATATCTTCAAAAATAAAGGCTTTACGGAGCAAGGAACGTGGGAGGGGGGCTTTGACAATAAAATCAAAGAGTGGGGGTTTGAGCAGCCAAGTCAATCAAACGGGGCGGTTTATGCTGATTTGGACAACGATGGGGACTTGGATTTGGTGACAAATAATGTGAGCGAAAAAGCCTTTATTTACCAAAACAACGGACAGCAGAAAAGCCCGCAAAACTACCTTCAAGTGCTACTTAAAGCCCCCAACGAAGCCTTGAAAATCGGCGCGAAAGTACGCGTGTATTCCAAAAATTTGGCGCAGACGCAGGAGTTTCAGCCCGTTCGGGGGTTTCAGTCGTCGATGTACGTGCCGCTGCATTTTGGGCTGGGAAAAACCACAGAGATTGACTCACTGACCGTCACTTGGGCCGATGGAAAATCATTTTTGGTCAAAGCCCCTAAAACTAACCAACGCCTTATTACGGATTATGCCGACGCAATTTTGACCACTGCTGGCCTTTCAGCTTTCACTGCTCAGCGGCCACTGCTCACGCCAGTTTCGTCCTCTCTTTTTACCCATTCCATTCCCTTGGTCAATGATTTTAAAATTCAGACGTTGCTGCCTCAAATGCTTTCGGGGGTGGGGCCCTGCATGGCCAAAGGCGACATAAACGGCGATGGCCGTGAAGATGTATACATCGGTGGCGGACGTGGGCAGGCAGGAGGATTGTTTGTCCAAACGAATGCGGGCTTTGTCAACTCATTACAGGTAGATTTTCAAAAAGATGCTGTGTTTGAGGATGCGAGTGCGGTTTTTTTTGACGCCGACGGCGATTCCGATTTAGATTTGGCGGTAGTCAGTGCCGGCTACGCCTTAACGCCCGTGGATTCGCTCTTGCAACCTCGTTTGTATTTTAATCAAAAAGGAAAATTTGTACGAACAAACTCGTCCGACGGTTCTAAACCGTCAGACGGATTAAAATCGTCCAAACCATCCGATGGTTCTAGATTATCAGATGATTTTAGCAAGTTACGCATCAATGCATCGGTCGTGGTAGCGGCAGATATTGACGCCGATGGCGACCAAGATTTATTCATCGGGGCGCATTGCACACCCGGAAGGTATCCGGAGGCACAGAAGTCGGTTTTAATGCAAAATGACGGCAAAGGGAATTTTTCGGCGGTGCGTACTTTTTCACATTCATCATTAGTAACGGGAGCGGCTTTTTCCGATGTAAATGGTGACAAAAAACCTGATCTACTCCTTGTGGGTGAATGGATGAAACCCACGGTGTATCTCAATCTAAACGGAAAATGGAATGAAGCCAAAGAAGCGACGAAATCGCTTACTTCTCAGCTGTCTTATGCACTCACAAAAGCGGATTTAGACAACGACGGGGATGATGATTTTGTGATTGGTAACATGGGCCTCAATACCCAATACCACGTTACTTCGGGCGACCAACTAAAATTGTACTTTAACGATTTTTCAGGAAATGGCGGAATGTTGCCGTTGGTAGCGGTTACCGAGAACGGAAAAGAATACCCTTATGCGGGGCGTGATGAATTGTTGGACCAAATCCCCGCTCTCAAAAAGAAATATTCTAGTTACGTGACGTACGCCAATGCCACCCTGCCTGAAATGTTGGGCGATGATTTGTTGAAGTCGTCGCGCCAATCTGGTGCGCAGGAATTACGCACGGGAGTCCTGTGGAACGAGCGTGGCCAATTCGTTTTCAACCCTCTGCCAATTGAGGCCCAATTCGCTCCTGTGTACGGTATTGAGGTGGTAGACATCGACAAAAACGGTAAGCTAGACGTAATTTTGGGCGGCAATTTGGATCGGACCCGCGTTCGTTTGGGAAAAATTGACGCCAGTAAAGGGCAGGTATTTCTAAACGCAGGTAATCACGATTTTCGTTATGCAAATCAGGAAAAATCAGGTTTAAACATCGAAGGAGAGGTGCGCTCTATACGTGCCGTGGGTCCCTATTTATTGTTCGGAATTAACCACCAGTCAGTTCAAACGTATAGGTTGCCTTAAACCAGTAAAATTTAGGATTTTTGCCCAGATTCTTGTATCTTTACGCGTTAAAAAATTGAAATATTTACAGTGGGAGCACCCTATTCGTTACTAATTCCAAAATATGGCAAACGAAACGATTGAAATTCCGGAACAAGTAGACAAAAGTAATTATTCAGCCGAAAACATTCAAGTTCTTGAGGGTCTGGAGGCGGTGCGGAAGCGTCCCGCAATGTACATTGGTGACATCGGCGTAAAAGGCCTTCACCACCTTATTTGGGAGGTTGTAGACAACTCCATTGACGAAGCGCTGGCGGGGTATTGTGATCGGATTGAGGTAGTAATTAATACCGACAATTCCGTAACGGTAAAGGACAACGGACGGGGAATCCCGACGGGAATGCATACCAAGGAGAAAAAGTCGGCCCTTGAAGTGGTTATGACTGTACTTCATGCGGGGGGGAAATTTGACAAGGATACCTACAAAGTTTCTGGTGGATTGCACGGGGTAGGGGTATCTTGTGTTAATGCCCTTTCAAAATACCTGCGTGTTGAAGTACATCGTGAGGGAAAAATATTTGAGCAAGAGTATAGCATCGGCAAGCCCCTATATCCTGTTCGTGCCATTGGCTCAGCCGACGACACTGGGACCTTTGTTCACTTCCTCCCTGATGACAGCATTTTTACGGCATCTGAGTACAAGTACGAAACCGTTGCTAACCGTATTCGCGAACTTTCTTTCCTGAACAAAGGAATCACGCTGACACTCACTGATTTGAGAGACCTTGACGAAAGTGGTCAGCCTCGCTACGAAGAGTTTCATTCACAGGGTGGTTTGGTTGAGTTCGTAACTTACTTGGACAACACCCGCGATCACCTCATCCCGACTCCCATTTATATGGAGAATGAAAAAGGGGTGGTACCAGTAGAGGTGGCGATGATTTATAACACGTCGTATTCCGAAAACGTGGTTTCTTACGTCAACAACATCAACACCATCGAAGGCGGTACTCACGTATCGGGTTTCCGTATGGCGCTGACAAGGACGCTGAAAAACTACGCCGAAAAGTCGGGAATACTGGCCAAAGAGAAAATTGAAATCAGCGGCGATGACTTCCGCGAAGGTCTGACGGCGGTCATCTCGGTAAAGGTGCAAGAACCGCAGTTTGAAGGGCAAACCAAAACCAAGTTGGGTAACTCCGACGTGGCGGGGGCGGTAAGCCAAGTGGTGAGCGAAATGCTCGACAACTTCTTGCAGGAAAACCCCAAAGAGGCACGTACCATCGTTGATAAAGTAATCCTCGCCGCCAAAGCCCGTATTGCCGCCCGCAAAGCCCGTGAAATGGTGCAACGCAAAACGGTATTGGGAGGCACAGGCTTACCTGGAAAACTGGCTGACTGCTCCGAAACAGACCCTGCGGGCTGCGAATTGTACCTCGTGGAAGGGGACTCGGCGGGTGGCTCGGCTAAACAAGGACGTAACCGTGCTTTTCAGGCCATCTTGCCGCTTCGCGGTAAAATCCTGAACGTAGAAAAAGCGCAGGAATACAAAATCTACGAAAACGACGAAATCAAAAACATGATTACCGCTTTGGGAGTTGTGTTTGGAAAAGATGGCGACGAGCGCGCCCTCAATATGGACAAGCTCCGCTACCACAAAGTGATCATCATGACCGATGCTGACGTGGACGGAAGCCACATCCGTACGTTGATTTTGACGTTCTTCTTCCGATACATGAAAGACCTCATTGACAACGGGTACGTGTATATTGCACAGCCGCCGTTGTATTTGGTGAAGAAGGGCAAAGAAGAGCGCTACTGCTGGACTGAAACCCAACGCGAACAAGCGGTGATGGAAATTGCGGGTGGCAAAGAAGACAGTGTTTACATTCAGCGCTATAAAGGTTTGGGAGAAATGAACCCTGAGCAGCTCTGGGAAACGACCATGGATCCTACGCGCCGCAGTTTGAAGCAGGTAAGCATTGATTCGGCGGCCGAAGCAGACCACCTGTTCTCGATGTTGATGGGCGACGAAGTTGCCCCCCGTCGTGAGTTTATTGAACGTAATGCTAAATATGCGAGAGTGGACGTCTAATTGTTAGTGTTAACAAACCATTAAATTGAGCCACTCTGCCCCCGGGACGAGTGGCTCAATTGTTTTATAAAGTACCTTTGACCTTATTTCTTTACGTGACCAATGGGATAAATGAAAAGAGAGCTGTTTTTGCAGAAAACGCTCTTTCTGAACAATAATCACCACGTTTACGCATTTGAATAAATATATATTCCATTGGTTATCTCAGTTAAAAGATTGTTTTAAATTCCGAATTTCTTATGCCTAGTTCTCAGCATTCTAACGATAATCGCAAAAGTGGTTTTTCTTCTTTATTTTCTTTTATTCGCGACCGTAAAGAAGTGAAGGAAGGGGAAGCACCTTACGACGGAGACCGCTTTGCCCGCTCGGCCGAACGCCTTAGTCAGACCATTGAGCAAAGTAATTTTATCAGCCGCGACCTTAGCTGGCTACAATTCAATTACCGGGTATTGGACCAGGCGCGCAGTGCTCGTCGGACGGTATTTGAGCGGATGAAATTTCTGGCGATTTCAGATTCAAACCTTGATGAATTTTTTACCATTAGGGTGGGGAGTTTGTACAATTATCTTGACTACGGAAAAGAGCGGGTGGATTATTCGGGATTACGGGAAATTCCGTTTCGGAAAGCACTATTTTCCGCCATTCACAAGTTTACGCAGGAACAGGACGAGGTTTTTGAGAATGATTTATTGCCCCTTTTTGAAGAACAAAAATTAAAAATTGGTCGCTGGGATGATTTAGAAGTGCCTGAGCAGGAAGAAGTTGGGAAGTACTTTGACCGTACGATTTATCCCATGCTTACGCCCATGTTGTTTGACTATACGCATACTTTCCCCATTCTGCTGGCCAAAACCCTGATTTTCGCCGTCGTCACTCGCGCCACCGAATCGGTGAAGGAAGATGAAGAAAATCGTAAAATTTCGTTTGTTCAGATTCCTGCCAATCTGAAACGTTTGTATACAATTGAACGGAAAAACGGGGAAACGGTATTTATTCCCATTGAAGAAATCATGCGGCATGAGTTGCGCAAACTGTACCGCAATGTCGAGATTTTGGACATGCATTTGTTCAGAATCGTGCGAAATGGTGATTTTTCCATTGATGACAACGACGACGTTGAAACCGACTTTTTGGACGAAGTAAAGCAAAAGCTCAAAACGCGTCGGTTGGGGCGAGTGGTACGTATGGAAGTGGAGCCAAATATCTCCGAATGGCTGCTCAATTTATTGAAAAAACGTTGGGAAATAGACGATTATAACGTTTTTACCTGCCGACATCTCTTGGATTTTACTTGTTTGTGGCAAATAATCAAACACCCAGAGTTTGCGGAGTTGGTTCCTACCCCTCCCGCACCCGTACCGCCTTTGGGGGTAACTCGCGAAGAGATGGAGGATATTTTTGAAACCATCAAAGAAGGGGATATACTTCTGCATCACCCTTACAATAATTTTGAGCCCGTACTGGAGCTTTTGGAAGAAGCCGCTGACGACCCCAAAGTGTTGGCGATTAAATTGACCATTTATCGTTTGGCCAAAAAATCACGCATCACAGAGGCATTGCTTAAAGCCGCCGAAAACGGCAAGCACGTCTCGGTGCTTTTTGAGGTAAAAGCCCGCTTCGACGAAGAAAATAACATGCGGGAAGCCCAACGCCTGCAAAAAGCGGGGTGCTTTGTTATTTACGGCATTAGCCGTTTCAAAACCCACACCAAACTACTTCAGATTGTGCGGGCCGAAGAGCAGGGCGTCATCAGTTATTCACACTTGGCCAGTGGAAATTATAACGAAGAAACGGCCAAGCTATACACGGATATTGGCCTTCTGACCTGCGATGAAGTCTACAACCGCGACATTACCGAGTTTTTCAACGTCATTACGGGGCATTCATTACCCAATGATTACCAATATTTACTCACCGCTCCGCGCGACATGCGCAAGCAAATCATCAAGTTGATTCAGCAAGAAGCTACCAATGCGGCCAACGGTCTGGTGAGCGGTATTTGCTTTAAAATTAACTCTTTGGAAGATAAAACAACTATTGAGGAACTCTACAAGGCATCACAGGCGGGGGTACCCATTCGGCTGATTGTACGGGGTATTTGTTGTCTTCGTCCTGGGCGGCAAGGGTTGAGTGAAAACATTACGGTGCGTTCTATTGTGGGTGATTTTCTGGAACACACCCGGATTTTCTATTTTCACAATAACGGCAATCCCAAAATATACGGAGGCAGTGCCGACGTCATGGTGCGCTCCTTTGACCGCCGGATTGAATCCATGTTTGCCTTTGTTAATCCCCGCGTGAAGCAACAGGCCATCAATATTTTGGACTACAATCTTCGTGACAACGTCAATTCGTACGAGTTGTTGGAAGATGGGCATTATGTAAAATGCGCTGAAAAGGGAGAAGAAGAGTCGTTTGATATTCACAAAAAGTTCTTCCATGTAACGTTGGAAGAAGTAATGAAAGCGAAACTTTTTGCCGAAACCAAAACCGAATCAACCGAAAATTCGACGGTCGAACCAACCATAACCCTTTCTGAATCAGAGGTATGAGAATTGTTTTAGCCTCGTTGTTTTTTGCCTTATTTGGGGGTTGTTTTTTGCAGCCTACTCAAGCCCAAACAGAGAAGAAAAAAGCGCTCTTTGTCATTGTCGACGGAATTGCGGCGGATGTGATTGAAAAGTTAAAATTGCCAAATCTGACGGCCATTGCCCAAACGGGAGGCTACACGCGAGCATACGTGGGCGGCAAAAAAAATACCTATTCTCAAACTCCCACCATCTCGGCGGTGGGGTACAATAGTTTGTTGACGGGAACGTGGGTAAACAAACACAACGTGTGGGACAATAACATCAAAGACCCTAATTATCATTATTGGACTATTTTTCGGTTTTTTGAAGCGCAGTATCCTCACAAGAAAACGGCCGTTTTTTCAACGTGGCTCGACAATCGTACAAAACTGATTGGGGAAGGGTTGCCGCAAACCAACCAACTACAATTAGATTATTTCTTTGACGGGTTTGAATTGGATACGCTTCATTTTCCGCACGATAAAGAAGCCGAATACATCCATCAAATTGACGAAAAGGTGGTTGACGAAGCCGCCCGATACCTCCAAACCGAAGCTCCTGACCTTTCGTGGGTTTACTTGGAATATACCGACGACATGGGGCATAAATTCGGTGACAGCGACCGTTTTACCAACGCCGTTCGTCTGATGGACAACCAGATGGGGCGCTTGTGGAAGGCCATTCAGTACCGTGAGCAAAATTTTGGGGAAGAATGGCAACTGTTTATTACCACCGACCACGGACGCGACGCCGCAAGCGGCAAAAACCACGGAGGGCAGTCGGACCGGGAGCGGAGCACTTGGATTGTGACCAATGCCAAAGACCTCAATGCGTATTTTCAGGGAAAAACGGGAGCCGAAACGCTGCCTGCTGTGGTGGATATTATGCCATCTATTGCTCGGCATTTGGGCGTTTCGATTCCTAAAATACAGGCATTTGAAGTGGATGGAACCGCGCTAACGGGCAAACTGTCGCTCGTAAATTCAACCTTGAAAAAAGAGGGAAATCAGTTGGACTTGACGTGGAAAGCGCTAGAAAAGGAAGGAACCGTAAAAATATGGCTAACCACCACTAATGAATTTGAGCAGGGTAAAAAAGATCGCTATTTGCTCATGGACGAAGTGCCCGTCGTCAACGAAAAAGCCCTGATAGATGTAACAAAAATTCCTTCAAAGTTTTATAAGATTGTATTGGAAGCAAAATACAATGTACAAAATAAGTGGTTGGTAGAATAAATACACCATTCCAACCTTTGGCTTGATGTCAGCGTCATGGTTTTGGCAGCTTTTTTTAGCTGTCTGTACTATTACAAGCAGAATGCGTTGACACAATGAAAAAAATAATTTTGTTCGGACTGGTGGCTTTGATTGGTATTCGTTGTCAGTCCACTTCAGATGCCTTACTGGCCCCAGAGGCGGCGGGATGTATTTCTGATCAGCCGATTTTAACTGGTAAATGGACGATGACGGAGTTTCGTTATTTTGGGGGCTGTTGTCCCGTTATTGCCGATTCTTCTTGGAAAAAAGCCCCCGAAAATTCGTATTTATTGGAATTTACCAGCGACGGTCAGCTAAAAGTGACAAATAATCTTTCGGGAACCAACGGTGTAGCACCAGCATTTCCCGCCCGATTAATGACAGATTTTAAGTTTGATGGAAAAGAGATTTCGTTGGGGGAGCAAGTTCTTGGCGGGGTGGCTTGGGAAAAGAAAACGCGGGTGGTAAAATTAACTACTAAAGAATTGATACTGGGGATAATCGTGGGCAAAGAAGGCGAAACCAATGAGCGAAAGTTTGTGAGAATTTGCCAATAAAAAACGATTGCATGTGGATTGATGTTGGTTATAATAGACAGCAGGGTAGAACAACGATTGCAAAACAAGTAAAACCTGAATCTAAGGTGCTTCCTTAGGTTGTAGAAGGTTTTCTACAACTATTTAGCAAGATTTTTAGGGTATTTTGCTTTACAGTTTGTAGTTTTATGCCTGTAAATTAACTCATCAATTTCATATACTATGGCATTATTTGATTTAGATATGATGCAAAGCCTCTATGCTAAGCTCGGAGAACGAGTAGAGGCTGCTCGTAAAGTGGTAGGCCGTCCGCTTACGTATACAGAAAAAATTCTGTATGCTCACCTTACGCAAGGAGACGCAACCACCGTTTATGAGCGTGGAAAATCATACGTTGATTTTGGTCCCGACCGCGTAGCTATGCAGGATGCAACGGCTCAAATGGCGTTGTTGCAGTTCATGCAGGCGGGTCGTCCTAAAGTAGCGGTCCCTTCAACCGTACACTGTGACCACTTAATTACGGCCCAGGTAGGTTCGTCGGAAGATTTAAGTAAAGCAGTGGTTGAAAATCAGGAAGTATACGATTTCCTTTCTTCTGTTTCCAATAAATACGGCATTGGCTTCTGGAAACCTGGAGCGGGTATCATTCACCAAGTGGTGCTTGAAAACTACGCTTTTCCGGGTGGTATGATGATCGGAACCGACTCACACACCGTAAACGCGGGTGGATTGGGAATGATTGCCATCGGAGTGGGTGGCGCAGATGCCTGCGACGTAATGGCGGGCTTGCCGTGGGAGCTTAAATTCCCTAAATTGATCGGGGTAAAACTAACGGGTAAATTGAGCGGCTGGACGTCGCCAAAAGACGTAATCCTGAAAGTAGCGGGTATTCTTACTGTAAAAGGTGGAACGGGTGCTATTGTGGAATACTTTGGTGAAGGGGCTACTTCGATGTCATGTACCGGCAAAGGAACGATCTGTAACATGGGTGCTGAAATCGGAGCCACAACTTCCACCTTTGCTTACGATGAGTCGATGGAGCGCTACTTGCGTTCAACGGGTCGTGATGCAGTAGCCGACATTGCCAACACGGTAAAAGAACACCTTACGGCTGATGCGGGGGTATACGATGAGCCCGAAAAATATTTTGACCAAGTTATTGAAATCAACCTCAGCGAACTAGAGCCGCATTTGAACGGGCCCTTTACGCCTGACTTGGCAACGCCAATTTCAAAAATGAAAGAAGCGGCTTTGGCCAATGGTTGGCCGACCAAAATTGAGGTAGGTTTGATTGGTTCATGCACCAACTCTTCTTACGAAGACATTGCTCGTTCGGCTTCTTTGGCGCGTCAGGTGGCGGCCAAACACCTTAAAACCAAAGCTGAATTTACCATCACTCCCGGCTCTGAGCAAGTGCGCTACACGGTAGAAAGAGATGGCTTCTTGGCCACTTTTGACGAAATTGGCGGTAAAGTATTTGCCAATGCCTGCGGTCCCTGCATTGGGATGTGGGCGCGGGTGGGTGCTGAAAAGCAAGAACGCAACACCATCGTTCACTCGTTCAACCGTAACTTTGCCAAACGGGCCGACGGAAACCCCAATACCCTGGCATTTGTAGGCTCGCCTGAATTGGTGACGGCCTTGGCCATTGCGGGTGATTTGACATTTAACCCCCTGACTGATACCCTCATCAACGAATTGGGAGAAGAAGTAAGACTCGACGATCCAAGCGGAGACGAACTGCCACCACGTGGTTTTGACGTAGAAGATGCTGGCTACCAAGCCCCTGCCGAAGACGGTAGCGGTATTTCAGTTGCAGTTTCTCCAACGTCGAATCGTCTTCAATTGCTTGACCCGTTTGCAGCGTGGGAAGGTACCGACCTCAAAGGCTTGAAAGTGTTGATTAAGGCCAAAGGAAAGTGTACTACCGACCACATTTCGATGGCGGGTCCGTGGTTGAAGTACCGTGGTCACTTAGACAATATTTCAAATAACCTTTTGATTGGTGCCGTAAACTTCTTTAATGAGAAAACGGATAACGTTAAAAACCAATTGACGGGCGAGTATGGCCCAGTACCGGCTACCCAGCGCGCTTACAAAGCCGCGGGTATCGGTTCGATTGTGGTCGGTGATGAAAACTACGGTGAAGGCTCGTCACGTGAGCACGCGGCCATGGAGCCTCGCCACTTGGGAGTACGTGCGGTACTGGTAAAATCGTTTGCCCGTATTCACGAAACCAACCTGAAAAAACAAGGAATGTTGGCCTTAACATTTGCGGATAAGGCTGATTACGACAAAATTCAGGAAGACGACAGCGTTGATATTGTTGGATTGACAGAATTTGCTCCAGGAAAATCGTTAACGTTGGTATTCAACCATGCTGATGGAACCGAAGACGAAGTAGTGGTCAATCATACTTACAACGACCAACAAATCGAGTGGTTTAAGGCAGGTGCCGCTTTGAATATCATTCGTGCACAAGTTGCTGGTAACTAATCTGTTACTCAGAAATAAGTAATAGGGTAAGCGGGGCAAATGCCCCGCTTATTTTTTGGTATGCTGGTAATGTGACGAAATAAAAAAAGCTGCCGAAAGGCAGCTTTTTTTGAAAAGTCTTTGCAGAAATGTTATTGGCGGGCTGCTTTCCAGGCTACAAAGTCAGACATATTTACCTGACCGCGAATTTCTCCACCTCTATTAACAGCCGTGTGAAGATTTGCGTAAAATAGACCTGAGAAAAGCAAATTTTCCTGCTGTTGGTTTAATCCCTCCCATCTACCAGAAATCGGTGATGTGGTTACTGCGCTAAACGTATGGATTACTCCTCCAGTTTCCCAACTGTTTCCGCTATGGAAGTGACCAGCCGTTGGGGTAAGGCCAGAATACGTAATGGTATAAGTAAGGGTTTTGGTTTCTTTGTTGTAAATCCCTTCCATCCTTCCTGTAGCACTGGTTGTAACAGGAGGAACCTCATTAGCACCGGTCAACGTCGCTTCAAATTTAACCTCTGGATTTGTGTGTGGACCTTCGTCTTTACAGCCAACCATAACGCCTACCGTGAACAGGGCGAAAAAAACGGGTAAAGCTTGCGTCAATCTCTTCATGGAATTTGCTGATTTGTTTGTTTAGTTGCAATAATATAGGTTTATCTCAGAATATACAAAAATTTGTGCATAAAAATCCTTCAACGTACCCTCCAAACGTCTAATTTTCGAACGTAAAGCGGCTGTTGGTCCCACCAAATACGGAGCCACTCGTCGGTTTCTCCGATGACCGTTACTTTGTTCCCCTGGGCAATCGACAATGTGACCGGAGCCGCCGAGGAGGGGGCATCCCGCAGATAAGTTTGACCTTTGTTGATGATGGCAATCTGGTAAGAATCAGGGAGATTGAGCAGCAAAAGTAGAGCAATTAAATAAGCAATCACCACAAATTTATGGCGACTTCGGATGGACTCACCCCTGACTCTCTTTTGGTTTAACGCCCAAAATGCGTAAATGGCCACAATCAATAAAAATAAATTAAAATAAAGGGAGTACTTGCGAAAGAAAAGGAAAACAAAACTAAAATCATCCACCTCATAACCCGTCAGGTTGTGATTGGCGGCAATTTCGTTGATTTTGTTTAAGATGTTTTGACGGGGTTGTTTATTATAAATCATGCTTAGATAATAAAGTGCCCGTGCATAGTCATTTTGCTTTTCGCTGATGAAAGCCAATTTATAATAAATCGGAATGGGAATAGTGGTCGTGTTGACGACCTGCGAAAGGTGTTTTTCGTACAGTACCTTTGCCTCTGCCTGTCGGCCGCTCAAAAACAACGAATCAGCTTGCGATAGGTTTACGTCCTGCGCCTGTGTCGACAGCGTGATGATGAGTAAACACACCGATTTCCAACAAATCAATAACCATTTTTTGCTCTTCAATTGTTTTTTATCGGTTGGTATATCCCTCATTTTCCACGCCACTCTTCCCAGTTTTTCTTATTAATTATTCAATTTTACAAAACCACCGTCGATTAAGTAATCACAGCCGGTAATGAAACCCGCTTCGTCAGAACACAAATAAAGGGCCAGCGCGGCAATTTCTTTGGGTTTTGCCATTCGCCCGATGGGTTGTGTTTTAGAAAGTTTCTCAAACATTTCTTCTTCTTGCCCAGGGTAGTTTTTGGCAATAAAGCCATCCACAAAAGGCGTATGAACACGGGCGGGCGAAAGGCAATTACAACGAATGTTGTTGTGTAAATAATCTTTAGCCACCGAGAGTGTCATGGCAATGACGGCACCCTTACCAGTCGAGTACGCAAAACGATCGGGAATCCCTACCGATGCTGCCACCGAAGCGGTATTCAAAATAACACCGCCGCCTTTGGACAAGAAATGGGGGATAGTAGCAAAAAGGCAATTGTACATGCCCTTTACATTGACGTTCATGATGCGGTCAAAGTCACTTTCGGTGGTGGTATGTGCTTTACCGATGTGGGCGATTCCTGCGTTATTGACTAAAATATCAATGGGATGTTGTTGGGAAATGGCGTCAATTGTGGCAATCACGTCTGCCTGTTTGGAGACATCCAGCCCGTGAGCTTGGGCCTTAAACCCTTCGTTTTGGAGTTCAGTGGCCACACTTTGCGCGAGCGTTTCGTTCAGTTCAAGAATATGGACGTAGGCGCCTTGTTGGGCGAAGAGTTGACTGATTGCCAGTCCAATACCACTGGCACCGCCCGTAATGAGGGCTACTTTATCGGTAAGTGAAAACATGAGGTATAAAATCTTTTTGCTGATAAAAGCGCTAAAGGACGTAAAATTACCGCGATTTTATAAAATTGAACGTTTTTAACCCTCTAATTTTATAAATGACTAACTTTTGTGGTCCATGAATCCAAACAGTGTTTAAAATCGTATATGTACCAATTATTCAAAATCGTATCTTTAACCACTAAATAAGTTTCTTTTGAAGAAATAAGGCCAATTAGGTAGTATTGTTTTTATTAAATTTCTAAAAAAGATGCGTAAGTACACATTAGCATTGGCAGGCTGGTTGATGGTAGCTTTGGGAGGATGTAAATTGTCAGAGATTACCCCAGCCATTGAAGAGGAAGTGACTGGATACAGAGAGTTTATTAATCAAGCGTATGGTGCTGATCCAGTTCAAAAATGCGATATATACGCCCCTGTGACAACGGGAGAGCGCCCTTCGGAAGTGCTGATATTGTTGCACGGAGGCGCGTGGGGGTCGGGAGATAAGTCGTTTCTGATTCCAAGCGTGATGGGGCTCAAAGGTCGAAACAAAAATTTAACCATCGTCAACGCCAATTATCGCCTTACGAGTACCAAAGGCATTCGGTTGGAACAGCAAATGGCAGACATCCAATTATTGGTTGAGTATTTGCGGAAAAATGCCGATAAATATAACATCACCCAAGAGGGGTTTGTGATTGGTGGGGTAAGCGCGGGAGGGCATTTGGCCTTAAACTATGCCTATTCCAATTTTGCTGGGGTAAAGCTCAAAGGAGTGGTGGGCATTGCGGCCCCGACCGACCTAACTTCCGAGCCGCTCCGGGAAGCAGGCCTCGAACTCCCAATTCAACAATTAATCGGAAAAACCTTCTCAGATTCACCAGAAGAATACCAAAAAGCAAGTCCTTTCTTTATCGTTAACCACAAAGCCCCACCAATTACGATGCTCTTTTATGGCGGCAAAGACCGCGTGGTTCCCAAAGAACAAGGTGAAATTCTTTGCTTCAAACTCAACCTTCTGCGTCTAAAATACCGCTACTATTTTTATCCTGAAGAAACCCACGATTTTACGGCAGACCTGCTGATTGACAAGATATTGAGTATTTATTGAAACCTTACTTAATGACAGTCATCGTTCCTTTGAAGGTACGGTCGGTAAATTTCAGGCCGTAATAATATTGTCCCGTGGGCACGGCCTCGGCGCACCATTTGAATTTGCGGTCGGTAGATGTAAAAATAAGTTTTCCCCATCGGTTGTAAATATCAACCTGCAAAAACTGTGGTCCGCAGGTAGCGACGGAAAGACTTTCCAAAAAGAAACAATCGTTTTTTCCATCGTTGTTGGGGGTAATTACGTTCGGAATGTTTTTGTCAAGACTTTCAATGCTGGGCAAGTCACCAAATCGTAACACTACCGCTATCGTATCGGTTTTTACGGGGCCGCAACTGTTGTCTTCGGTAATGAAATTGACGGTTAATTCTTTGCCCGACAGCTCGGTGTATTGGGCGCAGGTAGGCTCCCATTCAAAGCGAGAAACCAAGCGGGGCGCGCCCGTTTTATCATTAAACTTCATCCCGTATTGGGCAAGCGTAAAACCTTTGGGTTGGGCATATAGCTTGAGTTGGTCGGTCTTGTCGAGGTCATCCCCAAACACGTCAAATCCTAAGACTTCGGCATCTACCGAAGGGAGCGGCACATCAATGGGCTGTCGGCCCGTCACACTCGTCGATACATCAGGGGCGTTGTTGGGCTTGGCGGTGGATTGTAGCCTTACACTAACGGTATCTTTTACTTGCTTATTACAAGCCACATCCGTAACGATAAAGTCAACGATATACTCTCGATTAGTGGCCGTACAAGGTGGAGTCCAAGTAAATGGCTGCGTTACGCTTCCCTTGCCCGTGGCGTTGTTAAAGGTCATGCCCGCCGCCGTTAGCTGAAAGTCCCGCCCTTTGGCTTCCAAGACCAAATCATCATTGTCGAGGTCAATCCCCGTTACTTTGAAATTGAGGGTAGTACCTTGCGGTATGGTGGCGCGGTTGTTGCTCAAATCGGTGGTTACATCGGGATTATTGTTGGTCGAACCTTCGATAATAACCCGAATTCGTAAGGTATCAGTCAGGGGTTGCGGACAGCCGTCGTCGCTCACAATCACCTCCAAAATAACGGGTTGGTTGTTTCGGCTTTCCACGCATTTTTCAAAACAAATCTGTGCTTTTAGGGTATCGGTTGCGGAAGTAGTAATGAATGAAACAGGGTTGGCAACGACCGACTTATCGTCAAAGTTAATGCCTACGGTTTTGATGGACAGCCGTTGGTTGGGGTCACCGTCGGTCAGCATAATGTCTAGGCATTTAGCCTGATCTTTTTTGATAGTTAGGGTTTCTCCTTCTTTGTAAAAGGCTCTTTTGCCCGTTTCGCGATAGAGGGCTACGGGCGTTCGGTTGAGGGGACAGTCCACGGCTTTCAGCTGAAACTCCCGCCGTGTGGCGCCAATTTTCACCCCTTTTCGGTATTCTTCTACCAGCACCGCAAATACGTAAAGCCCCGCTTTGTCGGCGGTGACGCTCAGCACGCCCGTTTGGCGGTTGATGGTCAACGGTCGTGGGCCAGGAATCATGTTTTCGTTGGTGATGCCCGGTGCCCAGTTTACTTCGGGGTAGCTACTGGCTCCGCGCGCAATAGGCTCGGGATTGTTGGGGCCAGCGTACCCCGCCCAGGGCTTGGAAAGAGAATAAACTAGGCTGTCGCCATCGGCGTCTGTACCGCTGAAATCGAAGACAAAAGGGCGATTTAGGCAAATGTAGTCCCCTTTTAGCTCACCGAACTTGGGAGAGGAATTGACGTAGGGAAGATTATTTTGAACCAACGCGGGGAACTCCGTGTAAAAAGTCTCTCCCGTGCTGGCTGGATTGGTGATGTTGGTGATGATATTATTGCGACAACAGCGTTCCCACACGATGTAATACCCCTTGGGGTCGTTGAAGTTTTGGGTATTAATGACGATTTCGGAAGAATATCGGAGCAGTAAAGTCCGTAAATCGGTATTGGCATTGCTGCACGTAGGGTTGGTGTAATTAATGAGCTTTCGGGCAGTTTGCGGAAGCTCAATATTACCCATAGGCGCATTGTCTGATTTACGAAAGAAATACAGAATCACCGTGGAGGTTTCGGCGCCGGTACGACCATTGGCTTGGTCAAAATAAAAATTAAGCCCAATGTAAAAACGGTTGGCTGAACGGTTGGTTGGATAAAATTCAATTTCGCCTCCCACAATATGCGACGCCCACGAAGTGAGCGGAAAAAGCACCAATATCCACAATGCGCGAAGTAGAATTTTTTTCATAAGGTTTTAGGGCTTAACTTCTCGTTGTATTTTTGCCGAATTGTTTCAAACTCTTACGCAAAAAAACACCGTTGCGTTGCTTGATGAGTAGAAAGGAATCAATGTAAAGATTTATGGATAACGTAACGAATCAAATTGGATGAAAAATTACAAAAAAAATAGACAAGTCGTATCTAATTTACTCATTGAAGATTTTGCATCCGAAGGAAAATGCATTGGAAAGCTGGAAGGCGCGGTTGTTTTTGTGGAAGGCAACGTGGCTCCCGGCGATGTAGTTGATGTTGAAATTCTAAGTTTTAAGAAAAAAAAGTTCTACGAGGCCCGCGTTATCAAAACGCATTCATTGTCGGAGAAGCGGGCGGAGCCGTTTTGTGAATACTTCGGCACCTGCGGAGGATGTAAGTGGCAGCACATTGGCTATAAAGAGCAACTTCAATTTAAGTGGCAGCAGGTCAGCGACCACCTACACCGCATCGCCAAGGTACCACTTCCTGAAATTGAGCCTATTTTCCCCTCTGAGAAGACTACTTTTTACCGTAATAAACTAGAGTATACTTTTTCTAATTTGCGTTGGTTTACCAACGAAGAAATTGCACAAGGTGTTGAACTTGAGCGTAATGCGTTGGGTTTTCACATCCCCAAACGTTTTGACCGGATACTGGACATTGAAAAATGCTTTCTTCAACCCGACCCTTCCAACGATATTCGCAACCAACTGCGGACGTTTGCGCTTTCAAAAGGGTTTCGTTTTTATGACCAAAAACACAATGTCGGCTTTGTACGTAATGTCATTATCCGAACTGCAAATACGGGCGACGTGATGGTGATTGTGCAGTTTGCGGAGCCGAATCAAGAAGATATTGACGTGACAATGGCCTTTCTTGCCGAAACTTTCCCCCAAATCACTTCGCTACAATACATCATCAATACCAAAGGCAACGACTCGTACTATGACCAAACGGCCATTCTTTACGCTGGTAAGCCGTACATTGAAGAGCAAATGGAAGGCCTGACGTTTAGGGTTGGCCCCAAATCTTTTTATCAAACCAACTCCGACCAAGCCTACGAATTGTACAAAATAGCACGTGAATTTGCGCTATTGATGGGTAATGAGCACGTCTATGACTTGTATACAGGCACGGGAACCATCGCCAATTTTGTGGCGCGGCAGGCCAAAGCCGTGATAGGAGTGGAGTACGTGCCCGAGGCCATTGAAGACGCCAAAATAAATTCAGCCATCAATGGCATTGAGAACACGCGCTTTTATGCGGGCGACATGAAAAACGTGTTGAACGAAGAGTTTATCCATCAAAACGGCCACCCCGATGTGGTCATCACCGACCCGCCACGCGCTGGGATGGATGAGCCAGTCGTACGCACCTTGCTGAACATGGCGCCAACCAAAATCGTGTACGTTAGTTGTAACTCTGCCACGCAGGCGCGCGATTTGGCGTGGTTGGACGAGAAATACACCGTGCAGCGCGTACGCCCCGTCGATATGTTTCCGCATACGCACCATGTAGAGAATGTGGTGCTGTTGGAGAAGAAGTAGGTAGGTCTATGTTTTGCTGTTTAAAACAAACCCCCGACGGAAGTCCGTTGGGGGTTACTGTTTTCGTTACCTATCAATTATCTACTTTTTTTTAATGAGCAGTATTGCAAAATTTACTTCTTCTTCAGAGGCCACATATCTGATATGACTCGGTTGTCGACAAAGGCTTTTTCGGCTTTGGCTACGATGTCTGGATATTGGACTGCCACGTTATTTTCTTCACCGAGGTCTTTTTTTAGATTATAGAGTTCCAATTTACCCCCTTTGGCACTTAACTTGACGGCTTTCCACTCTTCCCCCAATCGTACTGCTTGGTCAAAGCCGCGCTCATAAAACTCCCAGTAGAGTGATTCATGTTTTTTCTTCAAGGGTTTTCCTTGGAGTGTATTGGCAAAGGAAAGTCCGTCTAAACCTTGGGTTTTGCTGCCACCTGCCAACTCGGCTGCGGTTGGGAAAAAGTCCCAGTTGGCCAAGACGTCGTTGTTGGTTAATCCTTTTTTTACCTTCCCTCCCCAAGCAATCAGCGGGACACGGATTCCGCCTTCGTACATATCGCGTTTGATGCCCTTCAGTGGGCCATTGCTGTCAAAAAACACGGGGTCGGCTCCGCCCTCTTGGTGTGGGCCGTTGTCGGAAGTAAAGAAAACGTAGGTGTTTTCCGCCAAATTAAGCGATTTTAACAGTTCCATCAGGCGTCCCATGTCGCGGTCTAAGTGTGTGACCATGCCCGCAAAATTGGCCTTAGGTTGGGCCTGAGAGCGATAATTGCCCCCTTTTTGAATAAATGGCGTTTCTGGAAACGTACTTTTTTTATCAGCAGTTAAAAAAGGAGATACTGATTCGGGCGTGGGCGCAAAAACCTCGGCGTGTGGCATTGTAATGGCCAAATACATGAAGAAAGGTTTTGCTTGGTTGTTCTTGACAAATTCCAAAGCCGCGTCCATGACGTACAGATGCGAGTGCCTGAGTGAGTCAATGGGTTGAATCACGGTTTTGCCCTCTTTGATAGTCCAAAGATTGTTGGTAAAAAAATGATGGGCATGAACGTGGTGGGTGTATCCCAAAAACTCATCCCAACCTTGCTTCTCGGGTGAGCCGGCATTATGCGCCTGTCCTAAGCCCCACTTACCAAAAATACCAGTATGATAACCATTTTGTTTGAGATACTCCGCGACGGTAAAGTCTTCATCGCGCAGGGGTATTTCGCCATTGCCTCTGATATAGGCATGACCCATGTGTTTGCCAGTCATCAAGGCACAGCGCGAAGGCGCACAAACCGTACTGCCAGAGTGGTAGTCGGTGTACCGAATACCTTCCTTGGCCATTTGGTCAAGATGGGGCGTTTGGAATTTTTTCTGTCCATAACAGCTCAAATCTCCATAGCCCAAATCGTCGGCCATGACGTATATAATATTGGGTTTGGAAGCGGGTTTGGTGTTTTTAAAACCAAAAATGCCCACAGTGAGAAGCAGTGCGATGATGATTGAATATTTCATATTATTGGGATTACTTTTTTACTTACCATAGCCCGGATTCTGTTCTAAGGAGGTATTATTTTGCAATACCACCGTGGGAACAGGCCACAAATAATCGCGGTCTTTGTTAAATTTTCTGGTACCGATTTTACCGCCGGCAAAATTAAAAATATCGGTATTCATTACTTTCTCGGCCGTACCCCAGCGACGAATATCGTGGTAATAAAGACCCTCTCCAGCCAACTCAATGCGCCTTTCGTGGCGTATTTCAGCACGCATTTGTTCTTTGGTCAGACCCGTAGGAAAATTGGGCATACCGGCACGTTTGCGGATAAGGTTCAAAGCATCATATACGGCTTGGCTGGGTCCTGCCACCTCGTTTTGCGCTTCTGCAAACATCAGTAATACATCCGCATAGCGAAAAACCATGTAATTCAATTCTGACTGCCCTTCGGCAATGGTAGCCCTATCTTCATTGTCTTTATAAACAGTATATTTTTTTTGTCCGATACCCGTAAAACCAAAGGTATTGGCAAGGACCGTTTTGGCTCTAAAAGTAGTACTGGGGAGTATATTGGTTTGATTCAGGCGGGGGTCACGGTTGTCGTAGGGCTTTTTAGGATCAAAGAGCTTTGATTGAGACGCGGGCAAACCATCAGTCATGTAATAATCATTGAGTAAATCGGGTAGGGGAGCTATCGAATTGAAATCAGTAAAGGTAATGTCCATAGAATGAGTAAACTCGGGGTTTTTAAACTGTACGTCAAATATGACCTCTGAATTTCCTTCTTTGTCTAATTGAAACAGCTCACGATAATCGGCGAATAGCGTATAAGATTTGCCATCAATGATTTGTTTGGCCGCTGCTGCTGCTCCCTGAAAATCGCCTTTATACAGCATGGTTCGCGCTTTTAAAGCAAACGCGGCACCTTTGGCAGCATGACCTTTGGTGGTGCCTAGTTGGGGTAAGTCAGCTACGGCTTCATCACAGTCTTTGATGATTTGAGCATAGACTTCGTCGGCTTTGTTGCGGGGCAATGTTCCCTGTTTTTCTAAATTAGGTGTTTCTAAAATCAAAGGCACACCGCCATAATACAGCCAGAGATCATGATAAAATAAAGCCCTCAAGAATTTTGCTTCGGCAGTATATCGTTTCTTTGTGGTTTCATCCATGGTTATTCCACCAATATTACTCAGTAAAGTATTGGCCCGACCAATACCCACGTAGCAAGCGCCCCATTTGTTATTGATAATACCATTGTTGGCGGCATCATGAATGCCTTGGGCAATAAAACCACCCCCTCCGGTATTGTTATAGGTGAAAGCATTGGGGGTAGCGGCTTCCATCGCAATCATGGCTACTCCTCCATATATATTGCCGTTTAAAAGTGCATTATAAGTGCCTACGAGTGCCGCTTCAGCGTGTTGGCGGGTTTTCCAAAAGTCCACTTGTATCAGTCTGTCGGATGGTGATACATCTAAAAAATCGGAACAACTGCCCATAACCACCGTAAGGGCTACAATTATATATTTTCTCATGTCGAATTTCATTTTAAGTTAAAAAGTTACGCTTAAACCACCAGTCACCACTTTTGCAATGGGATAGGCAATGATTCCTTCATTGGCGGCATTTCTTTCCGGATCACCCAAAGTGAAATCTGCAAATGTCAGTAGGTTTTGACCGTTTACAAAGGCTCTTAACCTGCTAATCCCCAGTTTTTTAGTGAATTTGTCAGGAATCGTATAGCCTAATTGGATGTTTTTCAATCGCAGGTAAGACGCGTCTCTCATCCAAAAATCAGATACTTGGAAGTTTTGCGGATACCCATTGGCCGTGGTCAATCGCGGATATTTCGCATTGGGGTTATTGACCGTCCACGATTCTGTTAAGAATTCTTTGGTGACACCTGCTCCATTGCGGTACGGGAATCCTAAGTTGGCATTGACGTAGTTTTGAAGCCCTTGCACTCCTTGAAAGAAGGCGGAAAAATCAATGCCTTTATAGTCGGCACCAAATGTAAAACTGTAGGTGTATTTTGGAATGGTATTGCCGATGATTTCGCGGTCGTTGTTATCCACTCGATTATCCCCATTCACATCAACATAGCGAATGTCGCCAGGTAAAGTGACCGTATTTTGAAAGGGGGCAGCTTTGATTTCGTCGGTATTCTGGAAGTAGCCCATACTGCGTAAACCAAAGTAGGAGTCAATCGGAGAGCCTTCAAAGATAACCCGGTTTCCATTGAATATTCTTTGACCTCCTGTGTTCAAGACATTGTTGGACAATTGTAATAAGTTACCACCGAGGTTATAATTGAGTTTGCCTATTTTATCACGCCAGTTGAGGGTAAACTCGATGCCTTTATTTTGAACTTCGCCTATATTTCGCACTGGCCCAATTAGGTTGCCGACTTGTTGAGGAATATTCACCTGACGCAAAATACCCGAGGTGATTTTATTGAACCAGTCAAACTCGCCCGTCAAGCGTTGGTTAAAAAGCCCAAAATCAAGCCCAATATCCGTCATGGTGGTCGTTTCCCAAGTTAAATTTTGCTCGGCTATTTGTGTAACTGCCCCACCGCTTACTACGGTATTATTGTAATTGTAATTTATTCCCGATGTGACGGCTTCTATGAATCCAAACAATTGTTGCGGCTGACTGCCCAATTGCCCCCAAGAAGCACGCAATTTGAGGTTAGAAATCGGTTTTACGTTTTTCATGAATTCTTCTTCATTGATGCGCCATCCCGCCGAAATTGAGGGAAAAAAGCCCCAACGTTTATCGGGAGCAAAGCGCGACGAGCCATCGTAACGGAAATTGGTTTCTAACAAATATTTGTCATTGAAAACATAATTGATACGACCAAAGTAAGACATAAGTCGTGATTGGGTGGAGTTACCACCCACTACGGGGTTGGCACTTCCCGCGATGAGTTCAGAGATTTCGTTGGCAAAATATCCCTGATTCCCCGCATTGAAGCTGCCGTTTTTGAACATTTCCAAGCTAAAACCTCCCAATGCGGTGAGTTCACTTTTACCAATAGTTCTGTTCCAATTGAGGGTATGAAAATTGGTCAAACTCAGGGCTTCGGCCAGACTCTGCCTTACACCCCGAATCGGAATATTACCCATAGGGGCTATTGCGCCTGTTTTGGGATGTTTTAGGTCAATGACTGGGTTGTTGTATTTTTCAACGTCATAACCAAAATTGGGAGCAATCGTAACTCTGTAGCGTAGGTTTTTTGCCAACTGCGCCTCGGCAAAGAAATTGAAAATGGCGCTGAAATTGGTGTTTTTGCGAAAACCCTCAAATGCCAACGCGTAAGGATTACGGTAAAAATTATGACCTGGTACACGAATCCACTGGTCGGCGTAGCTTCCATCGGCCAAAAGGGGCACTTGCATTGGTAAGCCCCGATAAATAAGCCCCATCAATCCGCCTTCGCCATTACCTTCGTCGGCGGTGTAAGCCGACTCGCGATAGTCCCAAAAATTGGCGATGATGTTGCCTCCTATTTTCAACCACTTTGTCACATCGGAGGCGATGTTGGTATTGATAGAATAGCGTTTCGCGCCCGACCCCAACATAATGCCGTCTTGGTTGAGATAACCCAGCGATAAAGCAAACGTTGTACGGTCATTGCCACCCGAAAAGCGAAGATTATGCTCCTGCTGAGCAGCTTTCCGAAACATAACATCAAACCAATTTGTGTTGGCATAAATGTACGGGTCAGTCCCCGATTTGTATTCATCAATGATTGCCTGCGAATATTCTATGGGGCTACCCTGATTTTGTAATGCCAAGTTTTTGCCTTCCATGTATTGTACAGCATCAGAGACGGCATCCGGGAAGGTAGTGGCCTCTTGGTAGCCTGCGTACATGTTGTAATCCACTTTGAATTTTCCCTTTTCGCCACCTCTGGTTTTGACCAATACTACTCCGTTGGCGGCTCTATTGCCGTAAATAGCCGAAGAGGCCGCATCTTTCAGTACCGTAATGCTCTCTATATCAGCAGGGTTGATGTCTCTCAAGTTATATTCTACGCCATCCACCAGAATGAGCGGGTTATTATTGGTGCCAAACGAGCCCACTCCCCGAATCCGGATAGTTGCGCCATCTGCCCCGGGCCTTCCTTTCGACATGTTAACATATACACCCGAAAGGCCCTGTAAAGCCTGCGAAGAGTTGGTAATGGGGCGGTTTGCCAAAAATTTTTGGTCAATTGAAGCCACTGAGCCTGTTAAATTGGCCTTCTTTTGCGTACCATAACCTACTACTACAATCTCGTCCAGCGCTTTGGTGTCGGGTTTCAGCGACACATTCAGCGTAGTTTGAGTGCCGATTGTGATTTCTTGGGAAAGATAGCCCACAAACGAAAACACCAGTACTTCATTGTTGTCGGAGAGTATAAGCCGATACTTTCCACTGGCATCGGTCGTAGTACCGCGCTGGGTTCCCTTCACCAAAATACTTACACCCGGCAAACCCGATCCGTTTTCGTCGGTGACGGTGCCGGTGATGGTTTGGTCGAGTGGCGGAGAAAATGCATTTGGGAGGTCAAGTTGTCCTGTTTGAATTTTTTCCGTTGTTTCCCTTTTGAGAATTATCTGCCTTCCGACAATTTCGTAGGTCAATTTTTGGGGAGTCAACAGTTTTTCCAACACCGCCGAAAGTTTTTCATTGGAAGCCGTTACCGTAATTTTGCGGGATGCTCGAATGAGATTTGGGCTGTACGAAAACTTTACTTCGACCATTTTTTCAATCTCGGAAAGTACCGAGTTGATGTTCTGATTGGTGGCTTGTATCGAAATACGACGTTCAAGCAATTCTTGGGCCACCGAATCAAAGGCAAACGAAACGTTCGCAAAAATGACGGCAAGACAGAGGTGTAAAAAGGACCATTGCATGATTTTTACCGCCCAATGCCGGGCAGCGTAATTTTTTTTCATAGATTTGAATGTTTTTGTTAGACGAAAATTTGACAAAACACCCCAGCATCTGATTTTTTCAGATGTTATTAGCGTAACAGGGGCTTTTTTGAAGTCGGTGATGGTGGTGCATTGCCGACTTCGTTTTTTGAAAGGGAATCAGGTATTCTTTTACTTCATTCGGCCTGGGGTGTAGTGGTTTTAAAATACATTATAAATGACATCCTTTGCCCGAAATGATAATCTGGGCGTCCAAAATCTGATAGTTGGCTTCGATACTTTTACAGATAATATCCAGTTTTTCGTAGAGAGACTCGTCGGTCAGATTGGCTGTGAACTGGCACTTGGAAAAAACCTCTTCATCAAATACGATGTCGATCCCGTAAGCTTGTTCAATCAGATTGAAAACATCAGAGGCTTGGGCCGCTTCAAACACAAACGAGTGCCGCATGGGTGTAGGGGTGGTGGTACTGAGTAATGTTGGATTCTCTACCAACGACTTCACCAATCGGATTTCCTGACGTGATAAGACCGCCTGTTGGTTGGGCAATAGAACAATCCCCTCAACTTCCCGGGTGCTGATGGATGGTTGGTTACTGATTTTTGGCGCTACTGCCACGGCTACTCGACCCGTACGAACTTTCACTTCTACGTTTTTATCTTCGGGAAATGCCTTTATGTTAAAACTTGTACCCAGCACTTTGGTGACCAACTCATTGGCATACACAAAAAACGGTTTATTGGGATTTTTAGCCACTTCAAAAAACGCTTCTCCGCTCAAATATACCTCACGCTTACTGCCCTCATTGAAGGTTTTGGCATAACTTATCTTGCTTTTTGGGCTTAGAAATATCGAACTCCCATCGGCGAGGGTAATAAGAATGGGTTTGGAGGTATCATTTACTTTTTCCAACAAAGCCACCTCCGACTGCTTACGATTTACTTCGTAAGTTAGTTTAATAGTAGGAGTGGGACGATTAAAAAGCCACCAACTCATCACCAACACGACGGATGCCGCCGCTGCCCACCGAATCCATACGGGTAGACGACGGATTGGAGCCTCCTGCTCTTCCCCGATTTGCTGCTGGATCTGCTGAAACACTCTATCTTCGTTGGCTTTTGTCGAGAAACTGCCCTCCACCTGCGCCTCTAGGGTCAATAATAAATTTCGGGCAACGGTTACCTCCTGTTTTTTTTCGGGATAATGTTGGATAAAATCTTCCCAAAAAGCCGTGGATTCAGTTGTTGGGTTTTGAACCCATCGACGAAAATTGGCATCTTCAATAAAATCGCTGGTGGTGAATTGCGAATATTTCATGGTGACTATTTTGGAAATAATTGTACTATTCCCCTTCTACATAGAAAGAGACAATATGGGAGGTTTTCAACCTCCCATATTGAAAAAAATTTTAGAAAAAATGGAAAATAATTTGTGCGATGATGAAAATCAACAAGATAGCCAGTTTGCGTAGTATTTGAAGTGCCTTCTGAACGAGGTTTCGGGCGGTTTGTTCTTTGATGTGAAGGAGGTCGGCAATTTCTGAATACTCAAAATTATGGTAATAGCGCAGCAGAAGCGCCTCGTTTTGACGAGGGGGTAATTGGCTCAACCAAGTATTTAATTTTTCGGACTGAATCAACGTATCTTCTTCATGGGTAAATAGAGACTCGGGTGAGGGTTCCATCGGTAAAACAGCTTCCTGTACATTTTCCCATTCTTCCCCATGCAAAGAATCGGGTTTGAGCGAGCGGTGAATTTTTCGCCGCAGCGAACGAATCATATAAAACTTGACCGATTGTGCCTGATTTAACGAATGACGACTGCGCCAAATATCCACAAACAGGTCTTGAATGGCATCGTTTACCGCATCTTCGTCAGGATGAATACGTTTGCCGTAACTAAAGAGTACTTGAAAATACCTGCGATACAACACCTCAAAAGCAGTTTCACTGCCTTCTAGTACCGTCTGCCAAAGGGTTTCATCGGTAATTGTTTCGTTTAACACGGAGTCCTGAATAAGGAATTTAATTCAACAAAAGTAGGAAAAAATTAAACTTTTCTAATTCTGCTGTTTTTTTAGAACATCCTATAGACACGCCTCATTTTTAGAAGAGGCCTAATGCAACCTAAAAAATCCCCGAAATAAGTTATCGGGGATTTTAAAATTCACTTTTATCTACCTATCAAATTACTTTTCAAAAAAATACAGCGTTGTCATCAATTCCATTGTTGCGCGCATCATGTTTGGAATGGTGGTAGCTGCCCTTGCTCATAAATTCGTACCAAATTGCTCAGTCCCGATGGTCATAAATAGGGCCCAATAGTCGATGGCAATGCCTATGAATAACATAAGCTCATAAAATACCTTCGGTGTTTTTATGGGATAACATTTACGATTGATAAAGACTATGCCGAAAGGCTCAGGTCGAATAATTGTCTAAGTTCTCAATCTTTTATCGCCTCTTTCTCAAAATCGCCTTCGTTGACCCAACCCAATTTGAATTTCTCTCCTTTCATAAATCGCTCATAAAAGCCGTTTACTTCAGCCCCGGGATATTGCTCATAAAGGTGACCGTAACCTTGCATACGGAGGTCGCCTTGTGCCAACAACTTGGCTTCCATTTCTCGCTCCATTGATTTTTTAATCGATTGGTAATTAGAGTTTTGAGCCAAATTGTTGATGCAATCGGGGTCTTTTGACAAATCATATAATTCTTCGGCAGGGCGTTTGCCAAACGACAATTTCCAAAAATATTTATCTATCCCTTTACGCCTATGATCCAAAAGCATAGTTTTGACAGGTCCACCATCGCAATTCAGGTAGCCGGTTTCGGGATTGCAAGCAGGCCAACGGTCGGGCTCATAGTTTTTTAGGTACAAAAACCCATTTTTATGCATTCCCCGCACGGGATAACCCACATCTTTGGGGCGGCCGAAATCGTGGCGTTCTTGTCCTACTAATTGAAAATTACGTGCAGCGTCAACTTGTCCAGATTTTGTAGCATTGAAAATAGGAACTAAGCTTTTGCCAGTGATGGGGCGCATACCCGATTTTTGAACAGTGATGCCTGCCACTTCCAGAAACGTAGGTGCAAGGTCGGTCATGTTTACGTAGTCGGTTACGACTCTACCCGCATTTTTAATACCTTTTTTCCACATCACGGCAAAAGGGACATTATTGGAATTGAGGTATTGATTTCCCTTTACTCTTGGAAAGGGCATTCCGTGGTCGGAGGTAAAAACAATCAATGTATTTTCTAATTGCCGTGACGCTTCGAGAATTTTCAGCACTCTTTCAATGTGACTATCCATGTATTCAATTTCCATGGCATAATCGAGTAAATCATTGCGAGTGGTATCAGAGTCGGGATAGTATTTGGGAATGTTGTCCACCATTCCCAATTTTTTGCCACCTTTGGCTACACCACTGCCGTATTCGTAAGCCCGATGAGGCTCAGTGAAACCCAACCAAAAAGCCCAAGGTTTCTTATCGGATGCTTCCAAAAACGCACCAAAATTGCTTGCGTAATCGTTGTTAGAAATGTATTTGGTAGGGGGTGTGGTTTTGTGAGCAGAAAAGTCCTTAATCAATATCTCACGTTTGCTTCCGTCTTCTTTAAAGGCTTTGCCGGGGGCATAGCCTTTACCTGTATAGCCCACAAAATAGCCATTTTCATCAAGCACTTCGGGATAGGTTTTGAAATAATTGGGAAAAAATATGGAGTGATTCATGGCGGCATCTAATTGCCAAGGATTTCGGCCTGTGAGCATACCTAAAGTATATACACATTTTTTTTAGCCGAATTTGATACCCTCCACCGTGGTCTGTGTCCTCACCTAAAGTATATACACAAGTATTGATTATCTTAGGGGAATGAACTTACCCGATAAACG
>NZ_JAMZEL010000010.1:2596-251530 GCF_024158025.1 Runella salmonicolor | reverse complement strand
TCGCAAGGAAAGAGTTTGGCGCTTTTTTACACGTTCCACTAAATTCATCAATACTTTTGTCAGACGTTTATCGGGTAAGTTCATTCCCCTAAGATAATCAATACTTGTGTATATACTTTAGGTGAGGACACAGACCACGGTGGAGGGTATCAAATTCGGCTAAAAAAAATGTGTATATACTTTAGGTGAGGACACAGAACAAGGAAAAGGTTTAATCCATACAACATATTCGTCCCACCCCTTTCCATATCTGTGGTAGGTTTTGTCCATCACCCCAAGTGCAGTATATAAAAATGTCATCTGCTCCATAGATAACTGTGGTCTTTTAAGCTGACCTCTAACGGTTTACGTATTGGCGATGGTGGAGAATTTGAAAAACGTCTGCCCAACATTTGCACAAATGCCCAATAGAATTACAAATTCGGGCGGCCGATGCCGTTGAGTTTACAACTATCAGCCCGACTATTGCCAATACAATGGTGGCGGTAGTTTTTAATTTGCGTAATTCTTTTGATATGTCTCATCCAAATTGAGTTTTCGCTTTATGTAGCCGATATGCTAAGCGATATCAACCATATCTGTTTAAAAAGCTGTTTGCTAATGAAGAAATCAAGGTTTGGTGCTCACTGAATGAATGGTAAACTTCAGTCGCCCAGCTTTTTACAATATTGATACATTCTTCTGGCGTTGATGCATTCAGCAAATCTAAAGTGGTTAATTGTCCTCGCTCTCCGAATCGGGGTGGTGTCAAAAATTCGGTTTTATCTTTTTTATAAGCGTTAATGATGTTGCTCAATAAAGGCGTCTTAGCATAATCCCATTTGATATTTTTCTCAAAAATTAAGTATAACCTCGTTAAATGAATATGATTGTTCCAAGGTCCGTGCAATTCACAATGCTGCAAAGCCATTGCATCAACACTTAAGAACCGTGTTTCATAGTAGATAGGATTATTAAAGTCAAGAATTTGAGTTAGGTGGTTTAAATTGCCCTCACATTCAAATACACCTTTGGATACATTTGAGTGACAAAACTGACATCTCCCCACATTTTTAAGTTCAATTCCTGATTTTTGGGCGTAGTCAAATAAGTCTTGCATATTTCTGTTCTCAAATTAAATTCAAATTATCCGCGAAAAATTTTGTAACAGTCTAACCTAAAATTACCGCCAACTCGCTGATTGACGCATGTTTTAGTGTTTTATCTGCAATGTAAATGCTTCTGTATTACAATACAAAACTTAAAAGCATTGCTTGTTAATTGTTTGTTTTACAGGTATTTACATGGGATGCGTTTGTTTCTAGTAATAGACGCTTAAACAATACAAAATGCGTATTTTGTATTGTTTAAATAATACTTCAGTACAGAGAGGTTTTGACGGAGCATGTCCTTCACCTCACAACAGCCCTACACTTTCTGCAAAAGCGTCAGCAGTTTTCTGTCCAATTTTTGGCCTTGGAAATTTTCGTAGTCAACGTCGCTTCGGCCAGAATTGAGCAAACCGAAGGAGCCGTCAAATTCCCATAACGCAAAGCCGATTCCGTTTTCGCTCAGAATGCCGAGCAAATCTTTGAACCACGCCAAAAATACGTCGTGGGGCGTCTTGTTAAAGCAGCCGCACTCGCCACAGTGTACGCCCGTGCCACTGTTTTTAAGGTCTATCCACGGTTGAAATTTGTCTTCCAACATTTTGCGGCTCAGGTTTTGGTCGCCCACTTTTCCGGGCCATACGGGAACGGGCAGGCTTTCCGGGTCTTTGTACACCCAAGAGGCTTTGTAATGCGAGATGATGGAGGGCGTATAGCCTCGACAGCTTTGGCCTACTTCTAAATCGGAAATACCCGTAATCACATCATTGCCAACGTTGTTGCCATCGGCAATGATTAAGTGTTTTTTATTGACTCCTTTGATGGTATTGTAGGCCGCCAAAATCAGCTTGCGGTACATTTCGGGTTCCAATTTGGTTTTTTTACCCAATTGGTCGTTCATGTCGTCGCGCCAACTCGGTTCGTTGAGGAGGTCAAAACTGATTTTTTTGGAAGACGTATCTTTGAATTTTTTCGCCCAAAATTCCCAATGATAGCAGAAGTCGCTCAGGGCCTGCTCGTTGGTCCACAGGTTGTAAGGCTCCACAAAACCCGCGTTGATGCAATAGCCGGGCGCGCGGTGGAGATTTAGCGAAACGTGATGATGGTATTTTTGTGCCCAATAAACCAACTGCTCGATACGGTCGGTCATTTGGGTATCTATGTTTCTGATTTCGTCGATTCGGATGTTTTTGGAGCGGTCAAATTTCAGATAGGCTGGGTACGCCATCGGAATGCGGACAAAATCAAAGCCCCAATCTTCCATCCATTTAAAATACACTTCGGGCGTTTGCGGGCGACTTTTGGCGGGGTCGGGCGAGAAAAAATCAAGGACATTGAAGCCTTTCCATTGTGGCAATTTGTTCTTTTTCTTCACCGCTCCAGTCATACTTCCGCTCGTCAAAGCGACCGTAGCCAGTGAACTGTTTTTAATAAAAGTGCGGCGATTGATGCGATTTTCCATACGCAGTGATTAGTTGAAAAGCAAAGTTGAACAACAGTAAAATTACTTCAATGTTTTTTGACACAGAACGGTCCGCCGAGCGGTTTCTCCGAGCGGCCCGCCGCCGCGGCTAAACACAGAGTATCAAAGAGGTAAATAGGTAGTTAAAACTCTGTGAACCTCAGTGAGAGCCTCCGAGCAACTCTGTGTCAAAAAACTGAAAAGCCTGATACTTACTCACTCAAACTGAAAAGCAAAATAAGTACAGGAGCCTTTGCTGGTGTTTTGAAGGCCGTGCGGCACGTTTGAGTTGAGGAAAATAATATCACCGACTTTGGAATCATGCCATACGCCATCAATGGTTTCTTTGGCTTGGCTATCGGCCTCGCCTTCCTGACTGTTGACCAGCATCAAAATCTCGGCGGCTGGGTGGCGGTGCGCGGGGTGGCTCATCCAATTGCCCGTGAGGGTTGTTACGTGCATTTCAAAACGCTTGCTCATGCTCGTTGGGCGGTCGAAAAAATTCCTTCTTCCGCCTTTGTCGTGGCCTTTGAATTCAGTTTCGTCCCAATTGAGCAGCAGCGACCCGCCCGCACTTTTGCCTCGTTCAATGTCAAGCGGGGCGACCGAATTGAGTTGAAAAACGTAGTATGTCACGGGTTTGTCGGTATTATTGACCACACTGCGCTTATCGCCCGACATAATCAAGGCAATGCCTCCGGGCTTCAGTTCTTTGGTTTTGCCTTCTACGGTCACCGTCAGAACACCTTCTTTGATGATGAGCAGTTCCTCATTTTCCTGCGTGTACTCGCTGTCGCGCATTCTGCTTTTGGGATTGACGGTCGTGGCGTGTACTTTAAACAACTTAAAATGGGGTGTTGTACCTTCCAAAATGGGGCGGGTTTCGCCTTTGGTTCTTTTTACTACTTCCAAATTTGACCATTTATAGACTTTAGAAGCGACTGGCTCAGTGGTCTGGGCAAAAACCAGATGGCTGACCAGAAATAGCGGCAGGAGTAGCTTTGTCATCGGTAAAAGTTTCGTTTTAGGGTTTAGGCCGATTTTCTCTTAAGTGCTTTGCACCAGAGGTTTTGATAAAACCTTAGCGTATTGATAAGAAAGGTTAAAAGGGAATAAGTATAATGGTGTTGTATTAGTAAATTGATAGACAGGTGTTTATAATACAAAAAGACTGGCGTTTAAGCAAGCGCTAACACGCCTCCGTTACTGCCCTGCTTTTTCGTATTTCAGCATCTTGCTTGCCCAAGGGATAAAATGCTGAAAGTTGGGTTGGTCGGTGTGGCCGCCGTCGTGTTGTCGCCACGACAGTTGCCCATTGTGCATACTCGTAAGCATGGGTGGCATTTTTTCTTTCATAGGGTCGTTTGAAACTCCTAAATCTTTTACTCCCAAGAGTTTATAAGCTACGCTCGCGGCAATCGTTGCCATATAACTACCCTGTTGGTCAAGCCATTTGGCATCGCCTTTTTCAGGAATACCGTAACTGACATAGCAAAGACGAGGTGCACACAGCGCAATTAATTGATGCGAATCTACCGACAAATCACAGCCCGTTTTTTTGCCAAAACCAGATTCTTCAGTGCCGTATTTTAGATAATTTCCAGCCATCCAATGATACTCGCCGCTAGCCGTCAGACTTTCGACGGCTTCGCCAAAAACTCTACGATGCAAGGTGGTGCCGCCTTTTCCAGACGAGGCAATCAGTCCTACGGCAAAGCGTGGTTCAAATGCTAGGGTCACTAAAGCAGCTTTTCCATAACGGGAAACACCTTCGATGCCCACTTTCTTCGCATCTACGGCGGGGTCGGTTTCTAAATAATCTAAGCCGCGCGCCGCGCCCCACGCCCAAGCCCGGAGCGACCCCCAATCGTCGGGTTTACGGTATTGGCCTTTATTGACCAAGCCAATGATACCTTTTGTCAATCCCGCGCCATTGTCTGCCTGAATACTCGTCGGGTCGATGGTGCAATAGCCCCAACCTGCGGCCAACAACTGCTCTGTACCCGGGGAGTCTCCGGTGGGAAGGGGTGCAAAGAAATTGGGGAGGGGTGCGCGGGAAACGGGGCTGTAAGCGGGATATTTATCAAAAATGGCCTTCATTTCGGGATTACTTTTGATGAGCATCTCTTTGAACGCCGCATTGATTTTTTCAAAATCTTCATTGTTGGGCTGGGCAGGGGAAGGGAAAGACGGACGCCCAAACATCATCAACACTGGCACGGGACCTTTTACGTTGGAAGGAACCACCAACATCATGTTGATGTCCACTTTGATGGAAGGATAGGCACTGTTGTCGACATGACCAGTCAATTTTTTAGCTACCACAGGAATCCGTCCCACAAATTCATTGTCTACGGCGTCCACTTTCCACGTTACTTTCGGGATATTTTTAGGTAGCCTTCCGTATACTTCGCGTTCAAATTCTTCGATGATTTCGGGGCGGCGTTGTGTCCACCATACCTCGGCAGAGGTAACTTTGTTGCCATTTTTCAACGTCAAAATATCGGGCAAAGTAGGGCAGGGATTAGCGATTGATTCGTCATAATTGGCGTGATTGGGAGCCGCTTCGTTACCGCTTGGGCCAGGCCGTAAGGTTTTGATGCCCAGTTGCTGCTTCATGTGGGCGTGGTCGGCGGTGGTGAGCTTATTGAGGCTGTCGCGTTGAGCTGCGGTAAGCCCAAATTGCGCAAAAGTTGAAAAAGGTAAGACGGAGAATAGCAAGAATTGTTTTAAGGGTTTCATTTTAAGGGAGTTAGGTTTTGGGTATTTTCAATACTTGCTATGCTAGACCACATCAAGCAATGTCCTTCAAAAGAAGTTTATTGATGATTTTTGCGTGGAGTACCTTCCCGATGTCGTCGTGGTTTTCAAAAATAACCACGGGTTTTTGAGCTGCCGAATTGAGTGAAAACAATTCAATTACCAGCAGCAAAGCGTAAGATTTCATCGGTAAGGACGGGGTTAGGTAGGCTTAGTCAATCAATTTCAACAGTTCAGTAAGCGTGTTGGGAGAGCTGGGACGAGAGGCGTCGGCGGCGACAATTTTGCCGTTTTTATCAATAATCATGTACCGTGGGATGCCTGTAATGGCAAATTTACTGAGAAGCTGCGCACTGCGCGCTCCGTTTACGTGGCCGTGTTCACCCGGAAGTTGTAGTTCTTGAAGGGCTTTTTTCCAGAGTTGCGGGTTTTGGTCGACTGAGATGTAGAGGAAAACGATTTTTTTTAACTGTTTTTCCGTCAACTTTTCGTGCATGGTTTTTGAGTACGGAAACTCCGCCCGACAGGGGCCGCACCAACTCGCCCAAAAGTCTACATAAACGACTTTGCCTTTGAAGTCAGATAGGTAAAAACTCTTCCCGTCGATTGATGAAAATGCAATTTCGTCGCCTTTTTTGGTGTTTTTTTCGGGTTCAGGTGTTGTTTTCTTCTCTTCCTTTCTGGTGAGAACTTCGTAACATTTTTGAGTAGCCAATGCTACATAACGCTCGGTTTGGGGCAGGCTTTTTAAGACATCGAGGGTATTTGTGACGGCCTCTTTTGGGGTAGTTATGCAGTTGTCGCGCAGCAATCGGCAGAGATAAAAAGGGAGCAAATTGTCCGTTAGGTATCGCTTGGCAAAAGCTACTTTATCATTCATGGCCGCCGATAAGTCGGTGTATTTATTGAAGGCGTGTTCTCTTGAATTAAAATAAGTGACAAATACGGGCAAAAAATCTCGGAAAGGGGCGGTTAAGAAAGCCTCTTCGTCGGCGATTTTTTTAGGGTCGAGGGCCTCGGTCATTACGTTGGGCAGCGCCGACATTTTAAGATTTTTGGTATCGGCATTGCTACGGGTTACGGCGTAATTGAGCAGCCAATACCAATAATTCCAACGGGCGGTGTTTTCGACGTAGCGTTTAAAGGCATCGGAAAAAGCCGAAAAGTTGGGATGGGTTTTTAAGAATGTTATCTGTTGGTTTCGGGCCTTAAACAGTTCAATTTCCCGCATGTCGACGGTTTGGGAAAACAGGAGTTCGTACTGTTTTTTTTGGTCGAAATCATTGGTAAATTTTTGCTGAAATTCTGCCCAAAAGGCTTTCTGGTCGGCATTTTCCCACAATGCATTATACTGCTTAATCACACTGGGAGCTGTGCCCTGTTGGAAAATATCAACCGAATCCCGACTGGCAAAAGCAGTTATGGTTTGGGCAAAGAGATGACTTGTCAGCAAAAAACATCCGAAAAACAAAAGTGAAAATCTCATCATAATAGGTAGTTAACTAGGTTGGTGGTACGATAAATCCCCTTGTTAGAAAGCATTTATCGTACCACAAATGTTAAAACCCAATGGAATTTCCTCCATCGACTGGCAATGAAGCGCCCGTGATGTAAGCAGCGGCCTCGGAGGCTAAAAAGACGGCAGCCCAGCCAATATCTTGAGGCTTGCCAAATTTGCCCATGGGTGTTCGGTTGAGGGCGCGGTTCATGCGGTCGGGGTCGCTGCTCATGGCAGTTTTCATCATGTTGGTTTCGATGAAACCCGGCGCAATGGCGTTGACCCGAACGTTGTATTTTGAAAATTCTGACGCCAACACTTTCACCATGCCTTCTACGCCCGATTTGGACGCGGCATAGGCCACCACGCGGTCGATGCCATAATAGGCGGCCATGGATGAAATCATCAGAATCGACCCACTTTGGCGGGCAACCATGCGTTTGGCGCAAGCGCGGGTAAGGGCAAAAACGGCGTTGAGATTGGTATGAATGATGCGGTCAAAATCGTCATTTGTGACTTCCAAGGCAGGTTTTTTCATGTTGATGCCTGCATTGTTGACCAAAATGTCAATTTCGCCGTAGGTGTTTACTATGGTTTCGACCAAGCCTTCCAAGGTGTCTAATTCCGTGACGTCATTGACAACATAATGGGCCGATGTGCCCAAGGCTGCCGTGGCCTCCTGAAGCGCGTGCTCGCGCCGGCCTGTGATGATGACCGTGGCGCCCGCGTGGGTCATGCACTGGGCAATATCGTAGCCAATGCCGCTGCCGCCGCCCGTAATCAGCGCAATTTTTCCCTCCAAGGAGAATACGGATTGGGTATGGGTTAAGGTAAGTTCTTCGGCTGAATTTTCTTGTTCTCTCATCGCAAATGGTAAATTTCTACTAATTTTTTAATTTCATTTAATGTTCTTTGGGGCGGTGTTAATGGCTTGGGAATGGGCATTTTTGAATATTCTCCAAAGTATAACACACACGCGTCGCGCCACCACAAGGCCTCCTTTTCTTGTATTTTCAATCTGCCTTTTACGTTTTCAAAGATTTCGGGGTCAACGTCTGCTTTGAGGCTTTCCCAAGTCTTTTGCAAGTTTCCGACTTGTACTACGCCGTCGTAATAACGCTCGCACAACTCATCCCAAAGGCTGCGGCCCGTACTGAGTTTCTTGGACCAAGGCACGTGGTGGAACCAAAGCAAATAGTCGAGCGGGCATTGTTCGGGGTTGCCCCATTTTTGCTGAACTTCGGGGCTGTAAAGTTGCAAGGCATTGCTCAACTTTCCTGTTCGGTCAAATCCTAGCCCTACGGAATCAGCGCGGTGATAATACACCGATGTCCAATCGGGGCGGGCGCTTTTGGCGAGCCAAGGCTCGGGGCCATAGTGGTGACTTTCGCCCATCATGTGAGAGGTTCCCAAGGGGTACGTATAACTCACGTAAATGGGATGTGATTTCAACATCATGTCGGAGATTTTCTGCTCCGTTGGTTTGGCTTGGGTTAGGGTCATACGAATCCATTCTGAAGCTATCTGCTCCGACGACAGCGTGTGGTCCCATGCCAAGCGGCCGAAAGCGTACCAGTTGCTTTGGTTGAAGGGGTGTCCGCACCAATTAACATCTGAGCCCGTGTTGGCCACACCCGCCATTAAAGAGTACTGGGCATTGTACAAGCTTCCGTCAATGACTTTGGCCACGGTAGAGCCCTGCCCTTTGGCGTAGGTATCGGTATCCAAACACTCTTTGAACATCGGTGCCAAATAGGTCAGGTGGGTGGATTGGCCCAAGTATTCTTGCGTAATCTGAAATTCCATGCCCAACGTTGTTTTTGGAAAAGCTCCAAACATAGGATGAAAAGGCTCCCGAGGCATAAAATCAATGGGGCCATTTTTGACTTGGACAATCACTTTAGGGTCGAATGTACCGTCGAGAGGTTTGAATTGAGCGTAGCCCTCCTTGAAACGGTCGCCGTTGGGGTCGGCATTGTATACAAATGCCCGCCAGATAACGATGCCGCTAAACGGACGCATGGCTTCGGCCAGCATGTTGGCGCCGTCGGCGTGGGTGCGGCCATAATCCTGCGGGCCGGGTTCACCTTCAGAATTGGCTTTGACCAAATACCCACCAAAATCAGGAATGTACTGGTGAATCTCTTTGGTTTTGTCGTTCCACCATTTACGCACTTCGGGGTCGAGCGGGTCGGAGGTTTTGAGTCCGCCGAGGGTGCGGGGAGAACGGAAGTTGACCGAAATAAAAACTTTGATGCCGTAGGGGCGAAGTACATCGGCAACGGCTTTGATTTTTTCCAAATATTCAGCGGTCAGAAACCGAGAACTGGCATTGACGTTGTTGATGGAGGTGGCGTTGATGCCTATCGACGCATTGGCGCGGGCGTACAAGACATAGCGCGGGTCAACGCGGTGGGGCAGTTCGTTCCATTTCCACATCGAGGAGCCTGCATAGCCGCGCTCTACGGTTCCGTTAGCGTTGTCCCAGTGGTTAAGCATTCGAATCTTTACCTTTGGGCTGCTCGTTATGGAAAGCTTGGCGAGAGATTTACCCGTTTGAATGGCCCTCAACAATTCAAATGCCCCGTACAACACGCCCGTTTCAGACTTAGAGGAGATGATGATGTTGCCTTTTTCGGTATAAATCTCATATCCTTCGTTAGAAATATTCGCACTTGAAGGGGCGTTTTTGTTAACGTTCAGAATGATTCCTCCGCTTGTTGTTGCCGTTTTTACAGTAACAATTTTTTTGCCTAATAAACCCAGTAAACCCGTTTGAAGTTCTTCTGTAGCGATTTTAAGGGTTTGATTATCAGACGCAACGGCGATGAATTTTGTAAACGGAGCATAGCTTTCCCGCTGCTTGGCATCTTTGATTAAATCATAGTTGAGCCAAAGCCGCGAACCATCATCGGCAAGGGCGGCGGTGGAGAGTAGCAGAAGAAATAGAAAGAAATGTCTTGTCATTGATTTCATTTGGCTAAGGCCATTGTTGATTCTTTTTATTTGTTAATAAAGCAGGAGGCAATGCATTTAAGACATCCCTCTTTCAATGGCCATTTCCAAACCCCGCAATTCGGCCAGACCTTTTAAACGACCAATGGCCGAATAGCCTGGATAGGATTTTTCTTTTCCTGTTTTGTGCAAATCGTCCAGCATCTGATGCCCGTGGTCGGGGCGCATCGGAATCATAGCGTCCTTTTGTTCCTGGTTCTTTCTTCTTTTTCCTTCCAGCACAAAGGCTTTTACCACTTCGTACATGTCTACATCGCCCGCCAAATGCGCGGCTTCGTGAAAATTGAGCGGGTTAGGTTCGCGCTTGGTGGTGCGTAAATGCACAAAATGGATTCGGTCGCCGAAGCGTTCGACCATTTTTGGTAAATCATTGTCGGCACGTACACCCAGTGAGCCCGTACAAAACGTGATGCCGTTGGCGCGTACATTGCAGGCCGCCATCAACTGCGCCAAGTCGCTTTCGGTGCTCACTACACGTGGCAACCCCAACAGCGGTTTTGGCGGGTCGTCGGGATGGATGCAGAGATTCACGCCAATTTCTTCGGCCACGGGAGCTACCTGCTGAATAAAATAATACAGATTCTCGCGCAACTCTTGGTCGCCGATGTGTTTATAATTATTCAGTAGTCCCTGAAACGTGGCCAATTCAAAGGCTTCATTGGAGCCTGGGAGGCCCAATAGTACCGTGTTTTGCAGTGTTGCAACCTCTTCGTCTGTCATGGTGGCAAATTTTCGTTTGGCGGCTTCCTGTACTTCGAGGGTATAATCAGCCTCAGCATTGGCCCGTTGGAGAATACACAGGTCAAACACCGCAAAATCTTCCCACACAAAACGCAGGGCGAGAGAGCCATCGGGCATTTCATAGTGCAGATTGGTGCGTGACCAATCCAGCACAGGCATGAAGTTATAACACACCGTTTTGATGCCGCAGGCCGCTAAGTTGCGCAACGATACTTTGTAGTTTTCTATGTATTGCGCCCGACTCGGCAGCCCTTTTTTGATGTCTTCATGAACGGGCAGGCTCTCTACCACTTCCCACGTGAGCGGGGTATAGCGGTCATTGTCTGCTTCGATGAGTTGAATGCGTTGTTGAATGGCTTCGACGGACCAAACCTCTCCAACGGGGATTTGGTGTAATGCCGTCACAATGCCCGCGCATCCCGCCTGACGAATATCCATCAGTGAAACGGGGTCGTTTGGGCCGAACCAACGCATAGTTTGAATAAATGTCATTTGTTGACTATTTTATTTTCAGGACACAAAGAAACACTGAGTACTGCACAGAGTCCGTGTTTTTTTCGAGGCACTCTGTGACAAACTTTGTGAAACTCTGTGTTTCAATAGAATTATTCGCTTTTGTATTTTTCAAACAGGCTCGCCACGTTGGCCGTTTGGTGGTTGCCAGAATGAACCAGTACCCGATACCGCAATACTAATTTTTCACCTTTCTTCATCACCGTTGCTTTGTCGTCCTGCGGCCAATACATGGGCGTCGGTGAAAAGAAACCATAGTCACGCGTGAACCACGGTGAAGGATACCAAGGGTTGGATGGGTGTTGCATGATGGTCATGCCTTCCACTTTGTCACCTCTTTTTCCAGAGCAATCTATCCACGGTGATTTTACGCCGAAGGTGCCTTTTTCGGCTTGATTTCCTTCCGCATTGATCATGGTGCCTCCGTTGATAACCGCCAAATCGGGGTCCATGCGTCCGCTGAAAAGCGAGTGATTGGTTTTCAAAATGGTCACATCCATGAGGGTTTCCATGGTGACGTCAAAATCAATTTGGTACAGGTCTTTGGAAGGAGCCGTAATGGTGATGGTGCGAAAGTCCTTGATGGGTGCGTTGGCCTCGGGACGACGCCAAATACACTCATTTTCAATCACAACCTTGTCGCCGCCTGATTGAACAATATCGGCTCTTAGCGAAATAATCTGGCCTTTTTCCAAGCCTTCCTGCCAATAATTACCACCGTTTACTTTATCACAACCAAAAAACAACGAACTGTGGTGAGGGTAGTTTCCGTTGCGCATGGAGGTCACGCTCGCGTTGGAAGGCCCGTTGACGGGGTAAAAAAAAGGGTATTTTTCATCTTGCGAAAATATGTAGCTAGTGAAAAAATTGTTATTGATCGTGATGTCAATTTTGGAATTGAGCTTTTGAGCCGTAATTTTTGTTTGGCCCAGGCTCGCCATACTTGAAAATACGGCTGCGACAAAGAGAATCTGTTTGATATAATGCATGGATTAAGATATAAATAATAGTATAAATCATTTGGTTTGCGCGCCTTGCGTCCGCCCTTTTTGTCCTTTGTGTAAACTGTCGCGCGGACGCAAACGGAACGTACGGGACGCTATGGGTGGACGCGAGGCCCACCCCTACGCTTTCAAATGAATCTGTTGCGCTTGTTTCTGCGCTTTGATAGACAATTCAGCCGCCAATAAACAATGGGCCTGCGGCATAGCGGTTTCGGTTCGGTTGAGTACATCATCTACCAACTGACGGCCGTAAGGCAATTCCTGCTGCGTGCAGTCAATGTAGCGTGTTTCTTTGTGGTCGGTCAAGAACAAGTGATTGCCGCCTTCTCGCCCACCAATGTCGATGTTTTTGCGAATTTCAATGAAGCCATCGGTGCCCAAAATTGTCAGACGACCGTCGCCCCAGGTTTTGAGTCCGTCTGGAGTAAACCAGTCTACCCGAATATAACCCATACCGCCGTTGCCGCGGAGCATCACATCGCCGAAGTCCTCAAAATCAGGGTATTGTGGATAATGCGTGTTGCCCACCTGCGACGCCACGATTTCGGCTTGGGTGGAGTTGGTAAAGTATAGATATTGGTCAAACTGGTGAGAGCCAATGTCACAAATAATTCCTCCAAATTGCTCTTTATGAAAAAACCACTCTGGACGCGTTTTGGGATTCATGCGGTGCGGGCCCATCCCGATGGTTTGAATAACTTTACCGATAGCGCCTGCTTTGACCAATTCTCCCGCTTTTACGGTCGCGCGGTTTTCGAGGCGCTCACTGTACATAATGGAGTAAATGCGTCCGGTTTGCTTTTGAACCTTTCGTACTTCGGCGAGTTGTTCAAGGGTAGTGATGCCAGGTTTGTCCGACATGAAATCTTTGCCACTTTTCATGACCCGAACCCCCAGCGGGGCGCGCTCGTTGGCAATGGCCGAGCTTAGCACCAATTGGATGGATTTGTCATCCAAAATTTCTTTTTCGCCCGAAGCGAGCTTGGCTTGGGGATGCCGTTTGGCAAATGCCGCTACCAAATCAGGCTCTTTGGCATAATACGAAACCAATTGCCCACCGCCCCTGATAACCGCTTCCACTTGCCCGTAAATGTGGCCATGGTTCATGCCGATGACCGCAAATTTAATGCGTGGGGTGTCGTAATGGATAATGGGCGAAGGGGCTACTTTTTCGGTTTTGATGTGGCCGAAAGAATCGGTGGAAAGCATAGGAAGGGCCATGAGGCCAGCGGCCGATTCTTTCAAAAATGTGCGTCGTTGGTTATCGGAATTCTTCATGAGTGATTGGGTTAGGGTAGCGGTGTTGAGAAACCGCTACCACTTTCGATATTATTTATGCGCGGTTTTGAGGAAACCGCCAGCATGTTTATTACATCTTAATATTTGTCGTACCGTAAGGCTTACGTTGTGGGCGGCTGAGCATGGCGTTGGCCTCGCTGTCGTTGACAAAACGTTCTGCTTTAGGGTCCCACTGCAACTTACGTGGCAATTTCATGGCAATGTGACTTACCAAACATACGCTGCACGCGCGGTGACCAATCTCAACGGGTGAAATCGGCGCTTTACGCGTTTTGATACATTCGAGCCAGTTGCCGTGTTGCTCCTCGCTTTTATACAAATGGATTTCGTTCTCACCGATGACCGACGTGAGGATTTTGGGGTCGCTGGCATCGAGGGCTTTACTGCTCTTAGCTCTCGAAACAGGGTCGCTGGCCGAAGCCACATAGTCGCCACGCGATACAAAAATCCAACCTTCGGTTCCTTCGTAACGGATACCGTTGGGGAAACCTCCGCTGGTGTACATCGTGATACCGTTGGCGTATTCGGCTTTGACCATAAAGTCGCCGTGAACATTCCAGAGGCCTGATTTTGGAAATTCAGCCACGGCTTGTACCGAAATAGGCCCTGTCAGTTCGGTGTCCATTCCCCACGCGGCCGAGTCAAAGTGGTGTTGTCCCCAACCCGTAATCATTCCCGCACCAAACTGCTCGATGCGCAGCCAGCCTGGGCGGCCGTAGCCCTGCTGTGGATGAACGCCAATTTCGGTATAAGGCATTTCGGGGGTGGAGCCGAGCCACATATCATAATTAAAGCCTTTTGGAACGGGCATTGTGGGGGCCGAAGGGCCTGAAGGGTCGCCGGGCAGACCTACTTTGACGGTATGTAGCTTTCCGATGCGACCGTTGCGGACCAGTTCAGCCGCGATTCTGAATTGAGGAGAAGAGCGTTGCTGTGTTCCTACTTGGAGAATTGTGCCTTTTTTCTGGACCACATCGCTCAACATCCGGCCTTCGGCAATGGTCAGCGATGTGGGTTTTTGGAGATAAACATCCTTGCCCGCAAGGGCAGCTTCGATGGCAGGCTGCGAATGCCAGTGGTCGGGAGTGCTGATGATGACGGCGTCGATGTCTTTGTTGAGTAGCATCTCGCGGTAGTCGTCGTACATTTTGGCTTCTACGTAGTTGGCGTTGCCCGTCTTTTTGGCATAATAGCCTTCTACCAGTTTTTTGCCGTCCACTAAGCGATTTTTGTCAAGGTCACAGACCGCAATCATGCGTGCTACGTCGTGTTGGAGGGTGCCGACCATATCGTGGTCGCGGCCGATACGCCCACAGCCTATTTGGCCGATGTTGATTTTATTGCTGGGCGCATTTTTGCCAAATACGGAAGCCGGAACAATGGTTGGCACACCGATGGCACCAACTACGCCAGTTAGGGTTTGGCCTAAAAATTTTCTGCGTTTCATGAGAACTTTATTTAGTGGATTGGAGTGATTCGGATGAATTTATCAATAGAACGGCCCTGTTGCTCTATTTTTATATTGGAGTTTGTTTTTAAAAATAGCTATTTATTAAGAATAAGGTACGAAAGGGCTTGTTTCTCCTGATTAATATTGAAAAAGGTTTAGAATGAGTCAAAATGTTTGTCGGTAAAATCTGATTTTGATGACATTCTAAACCTTTTCTTAATCGTATTGGTCCTTAGGGCTATTCAGTAATTTGGTCTAATGCAGGCTTATTGGTTTCGCTACCCGCATAGCCGATGTTTTGGTTGATTTGTCCCAAACTGTTTGCCAAAATAGCAGGACGGGGAATCGGCCATAATACGTGATAAGGACTCATGGTGTAAGAATCTCCACGGACATTTCTGACCCTATTTTTGTAAAATATGTTTTTGTCCATGATCCTATCGTAGAAAAAGTTTGACCCCGAAAAATTACTAAGAGAATAGGTTTTGCCATTGTAGCTTTTACCTGATTTTGCCATTTGATACGCTATCCGGGCAAGTTCGGTTTTACGCGGCTCTTCGTAGTATAATTCGCGTCCCCGCTCATCTAAAATGGTGCCGATGTCAATTTTTGAAACAGGGTAAGGACTGCATCCTGCCCGAGTTCTGACCCGGTTAACGTCGTCGGCAGCAGCGGCCAAGTTTCCTTTAAACCAATGTGCTTCTGCACGGAGTAGATAGGTTTCGGCCAAACGGAAAATATACCAGTCGGAATTTCCGCCTTGATAAGGTACCCGGATTTGGTCTTCGATATACAGTTTATAGTGAGGCCAATCGTACCAGGTTCTGATGGTGTCGCCTGTAGAAACCAATAATTTTCCGTTAGCATCGCGGAATTGGAGTGGCTTACCGTACCATGGAGACACGCCTTTTATCGCTGGATTGTTGTAAACAAGTTGTTCCATGGTCATCCAATTGCCTGATTTGGTATCGTGGCGCAAGTCTTTGTTGTCATCCCAAATGTCTTTAGTACTGTAAGGGGTAGCTCTACAACGACCAATTCCCCGTCCATACAAAGTGGTCAAATCAAACTCGACCTGGTTGGGTACCATACCCTGCCGCCCATCGGGGGTCAAGATGGTATTGACGGAGAAAAATGGCACGGCTTGGCGCATAGAGGTCGTACCCGTGGTGGTAGCACTGGGGAGGCCATAGCGGTCAATGACCGAGAAAAGTACTTCAGTGTTGTTGGCCAAAAATTTATTGGCAGGACGGTGCAAATCCCAGATAACGTTTTTGTTAGCATTGCCCGCATCTACGCCAAAGCGAGAGGTCATCAGTTTGTAAGCGCCGTTGTTGATTACTTGGTCGGCGGCAGCAATGGCTTCGTCGTAGAGTCCAAGTGCCAGGTTTACTTTTGTGAGTAAGTGGCCTACCGCTCCTCGGTTTACATCCCCTTTGGAGCTGGTCCAGGGTACTACTTTCATGGCAAAGTCAAGGTCTGCTTTAATCTTCTGCAAAATTGCTTCACGCTTTACGGTTGTAAAGTCTAGTTTTGGCTCTGCTAATTCCTTAAAGGTGGTCGGGATGTCGCCAAATTGATGTACCAAGCGGTAGTAGTGATAAGCCCTATAGAAGTAGGCTTTGCCCAGAATGATATTTTTGACGTCTTCTTTGATTGCGGTAGCTTGTGGTACCCGGTCAATAATCGTATTGGCCAAACGAATGCCCAACCACCCTCTTTCCCAGTACCAACCGATGCGGTTGAAGTCTGCACTATTGAGGTTGGCATCGGGAGTAATGAGTACGTTCAAATCTACCGCTGGGCCAAATTTATCAGTAGTGCCTTCAACGGCCATTTCGGAGAAAAGTAGTTCGGTAATAATAGGTTGGCCATCTCCATAAAACTCATCGCGGACGTTAAGTCCGCAGGAAGCCAAGGCCGAGTTAAAACCACCTTCAGAGGTAAAGGTGTTTTCTGGAGTGAAAAAAGACAGTGGCTGGGGTTCAAGCCATGATTCTTTACAGCCTGTATTGATGGCCAGTAGAAAGACACTTGCTATCGTCAGTTTACGAAATATATTGTTATTCTTCATCTGTGTGCGCTATTTAGGTGATTATTTACTTCAAAAATTAGAAAGTGACGTTTAACCCTACGGTAGTAGTAGAAGGCGTAAGCCCTTTGTTTTCGGGGTCAAAGTATTCCCAAGGGGTAAATACCGCTGCATTCTGTTGATTGAGGTAAATTTTCAAGCTCTGGAATTTAATTTTGTTTAACATTGATTGCGGTAAGCTGTAAGCAATACTAATGTTGTTGAGGCGAACAAACGATGACTTGCGCCATACATTGTAGGCTACTGAGCCACCAGCCGCTGACATCATCTTGGCGTAATCGTTGATTGGGTTTTCGGGGGTCCAGTAAGGGCGCTTATAAAACTGTGAACGGTCGTAGAATCTGTCCACATTTTTGGCTTCGTTGAACTCGGTATTTTGTCCTATTCGTCCATAAATCGCAAAAGAGAAATCAAAGTTTTTGTACAGTCTGAATTCATTACGGAAATTGAAGGAGAATTTGGGATTTTGGTGACCAAGGAACTGACGGTCGTCAATGGTATATTTACCGTCGCCGTTGAGGTCTTCCAGCTTAAAGTCGCCAGGGGTAAAACCGTAGGATTTTGCCAAATCTCTCTCAGATTCCTGCCAAACGCCCAATACTTTGTAATCCCATATTTGGTTGACGGGTTTTCCGATAAACCAACCGTTGGCACGGTCATCTTGGTCTACCATGGTCGTGTTGCCAGCGGCATCAGTGACGGGTACTGGGCCGTACAATTTCAAGATTTTATTTTGGTTAGTCCAGAATGCAAAATTGCTTCTCCACACAAAATTGGTCTTTTTCAGGTTTTCGGTGTTGAGGGTAAGCTCCATACCGTTGTTACTGACCTGACCTAAGTTGGCTACTACACTGGCAAAACCCGTGATGTTGGGCAAAGAGCGGTTCATTAATAAATCGACCGTTTTGCGGTCGTAGTAGTCGAGTGAGCCCGTAATTTTGCTGTTTAAGAAGCCAAAGTCAATTCCTACGTTGATGGAGCTATTGCGTTCCCAGCGTAGGTTGGGGTTGCTCATATTGGCGGTGCGAACGGCGCCCACGTTAAAAGTGGTGCCACCCGGGTTGGTGTAGGAATAAACGCTTGAAGTTAGTGCCGATAGGGCGGCGTAGCGTCCAATCTCCCGGTTACCGTTTTCACCATACGACAAGCGAATTTTGCCATAATCTAGCCATCTGCTGAGGCCTTTCGCGAAACTTTCTTCCGTAAGAACCCATCCCAAAGCCACTGAGGGGAACGTCGCTCTTGGGTTGCCTTGTCCAAATGCCGAGAAACCATCGCGGCGAGCGGTTACAGTAAGGTAGTAGCGCTGATTATAGTTGTAGTTGATACGGCCCATGAGCGCATCGCCCGTTTGGTACTGGTCGTTGCTTGAAATACTGGGGTATAGCGTAGCCGCTCCCAAATTGTGATACGTGAGGTTGTCGCTTGGGGAGTAATTTTCGGCATTGACGGTAGTGTTCCAAATTTGGTATTTTTCGGCGTTGGCCAAGAAGGTAACGTCAAAATTGTGTTGACCAAACGATTTGTTCCATTTCAAAATGTTATCAATCTGCCACTGATACGTTTTTTCGTTGACTCGGCTTGTGATACCGTTGCGGGTGGTTACACCTGGTTTTTGTGAGGAAACGTGGTCAAAACCTGTGTAGAACTCAAAACGAGGAGTGTAATTGATTTGGTAAGAAAAACCATACCCAATGTCTCCCTTCACATAAATTGACCCAAACATATTGGTGAATTTGCGAAGGCGGGTATTGTAGTATTGGTCTAAGTAAGGGTTGGTGTTGTTACCCACGTCGTCGTTGGTGCTTTGGCGTAAGGTTACACCGTCGTCTTGATAAAGCTGCCCGTATGGTGTTGTTTGAATCATGTTGTTCAAATTAATCGGGATGGAGCTTTCGTCGCGGTCGGCAAACTGTAAGTTGGTGCCCAACGTAAAGAACTTTGTAATTTTACTTTCCAAATTTACTCTTCCCCGAAAAGTAGAGAAATAGTCTCCTTTGGTCAATCCTTGGTTTGTCAGATACCCCAGCGATACGTAGTAGTTCATATTTTCGGTACTTCCAGATACACTGGCAGTATGGTCTTGCTGGAGGGAGTTGAAATTGTAGAGTTCTTTTTCCCAGTCAAGAGAACGCCCTTCTTTGTAATTTTTAGCTTCCACAACGGTCATTCTGAGCCGACTCAACCAAACATCTACTGGGTCGCCTTGAGAGTTTCCTAAAGCCATCCACTGCGCTGTAGTAATGGTAGAAGGTAGTTTGCGAGGGTCGGTAAACATATACTGACGGGCAGGGTCGTGGCCGTTCATGCTCCAAAGTACGTCGGTACGCCAATCCAAAAACTCCTGTGGCGATAATAAAGGCAAGGATTTGCCAATGTTGTTTTTACCAAAATTGACATTAAATGTGACCAAGGGCTTTCCTGATTTTCCTTTTTTTGTGGTTATTAGTATGACCCCGTTGGCTGAACGGGCGCCAAATACTGCCGCCGAGCTGGCATCTTTGAGAATATCTACCGTGCCAATGTCGTTGGGGTTGATGTCGCTCAATTGGCCAGGATAAATTACCCCATCCACCACAATCAATGGTGCGGTAGAAGCATTAAGAGAAGCACGACCTCGAACCAAGAAGTCGCCACCGCCCTTGGCTGAGGAATTTAGACTTACATCCAAGCCAGCCGCATTGCCACGAAGCATATCCTGAACAGTGCGGGGGTTTTCATTTTCGAGTTGGGTTGCTTTGATAGAAGCTACTGCCCCTGTCAAGTCACTTTTTTTAACGGTACCATATCCTACTACCACTACTTCGGAAAGGGCTTTAGTGTCTTCAGTAAGACTTACATTGATGGTCGAACGGTTGCCAATGGGAGCTTCTTTGGTTGTGAAACCAATCGAAGAAAAAACCAATGTCCCCTTTGCAGACACGTTGCTGATGCTGAAAGTCCCTTTTTCATCGGTGTTGGTCCCTATCGTAGTTCCTTTCAATAGTACTGATACGCCTGGCATACCCGCGCCATCGTCGCCCGTTACCTTGCCTCGTACCGTAATGTTTTGGGCAAATGTTTGCATGCTTTGCAGCACGATTAGCGTACCAAAAAGCAGTTTTGGAAATAGTAGTTTTGGGTTCATAAAAAGGTTGTGGTTAAGAAAGTAGATAAATAAAGAAAAAATGCAATTTTTGGTTTAGGATAAGTTTGCTTGAGAATTTAGGATAGAAGGCACTGTATAGTGAATTTACTTCAATGATATTCTTTGTTTTGAATTTTGCAAAGATATTTTTGGCTTTTTTTTGATGTTTTATGCTTGATTTCTATCGAATTCGTTTTCGAAAACGTTTTCGGTAGTTATAGATAACTTATTTTTATCATATATATTTGTATTAAAAATATACCAAGATAAGTTGTATATAATGCGTCAATCTATCAAATTAAATCTTGATAAAATCTAATAAAAGATGATAGCCTGTACCAAATGTGGGAGCGTAGAAAATATCGTAAAATCGGGTTTTATACGGGGCAAACAACGGCTCTTTTGTAAGGCGTGTGAAGTACATTTTACAATTAATTTACCCCAAAAAGAAATTAATAAAACCGCTCGGCAAATCACGATTGTTGATATTGCAAAATCGCTTGGTATCTCTCCTTCTACGGTATCGCGGGCGTTGAATGGCCGTTCTGACATCAATCCAATGACGCGCCAGGAGATAATCCGGGTAGCTACCGAGATGGATTATCGACCCAACCTGTTGGCGCAAAGCCTCAACCGGGGCGAAACGCACACCATCGGGGTCGTAATTCCTAATATCGAACGTCCTTTTTTTGCGGGAGTACTAGCAGGTATTCAAAAAGTAGCGACCGAAGCAGGATACCGCGTAATGATCTGTCAGTCTAATGAATCTCACTCTACCGAAACCCTCAACGTGCAAGCCTTGGTAGCAAGCCGAGTGGACGGACTGCTGATAAGTCATTCTAAAGAAACGACTTCCTTTGACCACATCAAGTTACAATTGAGACGTGGGCTTCCTATTGTTCACTTCGACCGGGTGTGCAACGAAGTTGAAACCGCAAAGGTAGTTCAGGAGGATTTTGAAGGGAGTTTTGTGCTGACCGAGCACCTTATTTTACAGGGATGTAAGCGTATTGCAGTGTGTGCGGGTCCTCGTGAGTTGCTGATCAGTATTTCTCGTTTAAATGGTTACAAGGCCGCGCTGGCTAAGTACGATATTCCATTGAGAGAAGAGCTAATCTACCACACTAACTTCATTAAAGGCGAATCGTTGCTTGCCTTGGATGGCTGGTTGAACCTACCCCAAAAACCCGATGGCATTTTGGCGGTTCATTATGCCAATGCCATTGATATGATAGTGGAACTAAAAAAACGTAAAATTAAAATTCCGTCTGAGATTGCAATCGTGGGTTTTGGGGATGAACTCATTGCCTCACTGATTGAGCCTTCCTTGACGGTTTTTCATCATTCTCCCTTTCAGATGGGTGCAATTGCGGCCAAAATGTTAGTTGATAATATTATTCATAAAGACACTTTTCAACCTATGTTGCAGAAAATGAACGGAGAACTCATTATCCGTCAATCATCTCTAAGAAAGTAAATGAATGCTAACTACATTCCTTTAGGTTCAATCATTACGACCTCCTCTTTGTCCAGAATCACTTCGCCTTCGGGCAGGCCTTTGGGTTTGCGTACATACTTTTTGGGGGTCACAATGACGGGGCAAAGTGTCTCGTTGCGGCGTTTGGAATACCACGCGGCGATTTGGGCCGCTCGTTCAATGACGCTGTTGGGGAATTTTTTTCCTGCTTTGTATTTCACCACCACGTGTGAGCCTGCCACGTCGCGAGCGTGGAGCCATAGGTCTTCTTTGTAGGCGTATTTTTTGGTTAGCAAGTCGTTGTTTTTGGCGTTTTTGCCAATCAAAATTACGTAGCCTTCAAACTCAGTATGCTTGAAGAGTTGCGTAGGTGACAGAATGGGAGCGTCGCTCAGGAGGTTATTGGTTTTTAAATATTTGCGCAATAGTTTGAGTGATTCAAATTCTTCGATGATGCTGACATGATTTTTGAGTTCTTCCAATTCGCCTTCCCGGAGGGCAATATTTTCCTGCAATTTTTCGATTTCTATGCGCTCGTTTTTGGATTTTCGGTAATATGTTTCTGCGTTTCGTTGGGGCGTTAGGTCGGGTTTTAATTTAATTTCTATGTCTTGATTTCGGTAAAAATCAAACAGAGTTACGCGCTCGGCTCGCTCCGGAATTTGGTGAAGATTGGCCATCAAAATGTGCCCGATTTCTTCGTTTTTCACCTCTCCGTCAATGCCCAATAATTTCTGAAAAGCTTCTTCGAGATAATGTTCGGTTCGCTGAATGCGTTTTTGCAAAATTTTGAGCGCGTCACCTTTTTCTTTGGCAATGACCCCAACGCGGTTGTAAGTAGTGTAAAAATCATTGAGTGCCGCAATGGCGCTGCTGTGTTCGCGCAGGACTTCGCCTAGCGCAACAAGCGTAAGCGTGGGCTGATGATGCCACAGGCTGATTTTAAACGCAGGGCGGGAGAGGTGATTTAACGTTTCCTCGATGATTTGCCAACGTTGTTCAGAAGATGGGGCAGGTGTAGCGTCGAACTGTTCTGCTAAATACGCATTGATTTCTTTGCCAAACGTAGGAAACACTTTGCGGTGGTCGTAATTGGCGGCTTGGTAGGCTTCCCAGGTCTGGTCGATTTCGCGGTCAAGTTCTGATAAATGCAGGTTGTTATCGGAAACGAGCCGGTTGTGAAATAAATCAATTACATCATCCCCCTGAAACACTACGGCATTGGAACGATTGCCGAATAATTTAAAAACGACAGTGTAATTGTTCTCCAAAACCAACCCAAAGGCCCGCTCATTCTTGAACTGGCGCACATCAATAACGGCTAAATCATACAGATTTTCGAATAAATCGGCGCTATTTTGACGAGCGCGGTTGAAGTCTTCGGGAAAGTTGAGACAGGCGAAATCGGGGCGGAGCGTGGCGCGAATGAAAAAAGGACGATAGTAATTGTTTTTGCCACGAGCGTGTGCCAGAATGATGACCAACTCATCTTTTTCCTGACTAAAACACTCCATAAACTTCAAACCTGTAGCCTCCTGACGAAGGGCTTCGGTCAAGTGCCGTAAAAAATGGTAATTCTGATGCATGACGCAAAGGTAGGTGTCAGGAGTGAGAAGTGGGGAGTAAGAAGCAAAAAAAGGCGTCCGACGGTTTTAAACCGTCAGACGCCTCGTTATTTAAATGGGTAATTAAACGAGTTTCCGTTCACTACTTTTCTCTGGTCAGCACCTCGTCGATTAAGCCGTATTCTTTGGCTTCGAAGGCCCGCATCCATTTGTCGCGGTCAGAATCTGCCTCGATTTGCTGAATGGTTTGACCCGTATGATTGGCCAGAATTTCGTAAAGCTCTTCGCGTAATTTTACGATTTCACGCGCCGTGATTTCGATGTCAACGGATTGGCCCTGAGCACCTCCAGAAGGTTGGTGAATCATGATACGGGCGTGGGGAAGCGCCGCACGCTTGCCAGCCGCACCGCCTGCCAACAATACCGCACCCATCGAAGCCGCCAAGCTAGTACAAACCGTGGCTACATCGGGACGAACGTACTGCATGGTGTCATAAATTCCCATCCCTGCGTACACCGAACCGCCCGGGCTGTTGATGTACATCAAAATGTCTTTTTTAGGGTCGGCAGATTCCAAAAATAATAACTGAGCTACCACAATGTTGGCGATTTGGTCGTCAACGGGCATTCCAAAAAAGATAATACGGTCGGCCATGAGGCGAGAAAAAACATCGACCTCACGGAAGTTCATCGGGCGCTCTTCGATGATGGCGCGCGTCATGTTTTCAACGGTATGATTTACGTAGCCATCTACTGTAAGGCCACTCATACCCAAATGTTTAACTGCGTACTTTCTAAACTCTTGTCCGTGATTCATGGTTACTGATTTATGTGCTTCGGCACAGTTAATGGTTAATGATTATTGTTAAGGTCGTCTTTGATACATGAGCGATACTCTAATGAACACTAAAAAATGGTCACTTGGTTCGACGGACAAAAATGCAGAATTTAGTCTTTGATTGTTGTCAGTTTAGCCAACAAATTATCAGAATTACCTATATCTGTGCAAAATGATTGAAATCCAGCCACTTCCAGAGGGAACAGTTGGGGATTCAATGGCATAGAGTTTCAAAAATAGAAGACAAAAGCAAAATTTTGTTTTACAAAGCAACGTTGATAAAGTAACTAATCTGCAAAAAGAGGAGGCGCAAAAAAACAACAGCCTCCTAATCAATAAAATATAGATTATTGATTAGGAGGCTATAAAAACAAAAACGGAGTCGTTTAATTTATTGTTGAGCGTCTTTGCGTTTGCGTCCGCGTGGTTTGCCGGTGTAAGCTGGTTTGTCGGCCGATTCTTTGACCAATTGTAATTCATAAGCCGTTACACCTTCGTATTCAAATGAATTGATAATGAAACTGTGTTTAGTAGTTGCATACTCAACACCACCTGATTTTAAAATAACGCCCAAAGGAATACTATAACTCTTTGCCGCTTTGGTCATCTGGAATACATCCGACTCATCAGAAGAGGCAGGTACTAAATAAAGGGATGATAATTTGCGTTTTCCCGCTTGCGATCCAATCTTGAAATGCGTATTTGATGGGTCAAATCCTAATTTATCGACGGTCTTATCAGGAAAAACAAGTTTCCCCGCTGGAGAAATGTACCCTTTAAGAATTGTTGGTTTACTTACTTTTTTTTCGACAACGGGTTTACTGTTTTCCTTTGGCGAAAAAAATTTGAGGGATGTGAGTTTCATGAAAAAATATATTTTAGTGTTAAAAGTATACAAACATACAAGCAATTAAGAATTTGTTGTATATTTTTTGAAAAAATATAGTAGATAAAACAAAATAGATATAGTTTGCTTTTGAGTGAAAATTAAAAATTTGCCCCTTAAAAGTATATTTTAGTAACCTATGAATGGAAAAAGTCATAGAACCTATTAACATATCTTTTTTGAATTTTAATCTAATTTTAATTTCATTTTATCGTCATTTTCTTTCCTTTTTTGAGATGAAAATAAAGATATATTGTTGTTGAATATTTGCCCCTAATACTGCCTGGGTTGTGCATTTGTTGAAACGAATCAGTAGATAAAGTGTTTATTTTAACTGATATGGATATGTTTTTTTTTCTTTCATAAAAGGGTGTTTACTTTTGTTGCAGTATTAATTATTGAATAGCGGTGGAAGCAAAAATAGTAATGCGGAAGATTTTGGAGAAACATGTACCCGCGGCCGCGGTTTCCTATTGTTATGGTTTATGGGAACGCTATCAGTTCGATTTTGTGGCTTCTAAGCCTAGAAGAACACGTCTGGGAGATTTTAGGGCGCAGCTGGGCTACCGTGAGCGAATTACGGTCAACGTAAATTTGAACCCGTATAATTTCCTGATTACGTATTTGCACGAAGTGGCGCATTTGGAGGTGTATCGTAAATATAAACGCCGTCAGCCACCGCACGGAAAAGCGTGGAAAAATCATTTTTCTGGATTACTTATTCCCGTAATGAACGAAAATAATTTCCCGCTTTCGGTCTTGGCCCCGCTCCTGAAGTATGCCCAAAACCCCACCGCTTCTACTGGAACACACTTGCCCCTAATGCAAGCGCTTAAAAACATTGATGCCCCACAAACAGATTTGGTCATGGTCAGTCAAGTGTCGGAAGGGCAGCTTTTTCGTTTGAATCAAAAAGTTTTTGTTCGAGGTACGTTACGTCGAACGCGCGTCGTTTGTGTAGAAGAAGTGTCTCAAAAAAAATATTTGGTGGCAGCCCATGCATGGGTCGAAAAAGTATAAAATTTTAAAGCGGAGCGAGCAAAGTGAAGAAAACCACTACACAAAATTGTGCTAAAAAAAGAAGAATAAAGAAGGTAGATACATGTCTTTCTACTCGTAATTATTTTCGTTTTTTGTCGTTTTATTTTGTCTTTTATTTTACGGTACAGGTTTCTTTCCTAGGATTTACCCAAACTTCTGTGCTGGGCGAGGGTCGTTGGTTTAAAATGGGAGTTACCCAAACGGGAATGTACAAGATTGATGCCGCGTTTTTACGAAAAATGGGCGTTAACCCAACGGATGTAAATCCCAAACATATTCGTCTGTTTGGCAACGGAGGAGCAATGCTTCCGCAGTTAAATAAGGCCTTGAGGGCGAATGATTTGATTGAAAATGCGGTGTTGGTAAAGGGAGAAAATGATGGTCGTTTTGATGACGAGGATGTGCTGGTTTTTTTTGGCAAAAGCCCGCACGAAATTAGCTATGATTCTACCCAAAAACGTTTTTCTCATCGACTGAATACATATTCTGATACTACTTTTTATTTCCTTCAAATCGGCACACAGCCGGGCTTACGTATTCAGACGCAAAAATCTGGAACGACTGGCCAATTGTTGACGACTTTTGATGATTATGTATTTCTGGAAAGTGAGCTCTATAACCGCGTGCAGTCGGGTAGAGAGTGGTGGGGCGAATATTTCGGCACGCAGACACGACAGGAGTTTAATGCTGATTTGAGCGGTGTTGTACCCGACAGCCCCTTGAAACTAACGGCCGCGACCGTGGCGTCGGCGCAAGTGGTGACGAAATTTTTGTTTGCTATCAATGGGCAGGCCGTAGGCGAACAAACGATGGGTACGGTGTCGGCCATGAGTCCCACAAACCGATACGATTTGAGAGGGCAAAGAACATCCCAAACCCATGCTGGTAAACTGACCCTAAACGCTGCCAACCCTGCCCGCGTGACAATCGCGGCCACGTTTGACAAAGCGGGCCAGTCCAATGCCGACGGATACTTGGATTTTATTGGGTTGCAGGTGCAGCGTACGTTGAGGCTCAATGAGCAAACGCTCGTCTTTCAAAATCTTAGCTCACTTACGCAAGATTCCGTTCGGTACGTTATCAGCCAAGCCAACGCGCAGATGCAGCTGTGGGAAATTACGGACCCGTTGCGCCCGCGGGCACAGGCATATTCTTTAAATGGTACGGAGGCTACTTTTGGGGCGGCTGGAAAAACCTTGAAACGGTTTGTGGTGTTTACCGAAAATCAATTGAAACCGCCCGTTTCTTTTCGGGCGGTTCAGAATCAAAGTATAAGAAGCCTGTCTACCCCCGATATGGTTGTAGTGACGGCGCCTGCGTGGCAAAAACAGGCCCAAAAACTCGCTGATTTTCGTCGACAAAATGATGGCTTAGACGTACAGGTGGTGACTACGGTTCAGGTCTATAATGAATTCGCTTCTGGCCAGCCCGACCCAACGGCCATCCGTGACTTGGTAAGGTATCTTAGAGATAAACAACCCGAAAAATTGAAGTATTTGCTGCTTTTCGGTGATGCTAGCTATGATTTCAAAAATAACCTAAAAGCTATTTCACCCTCCGAACTGGCCAATTTTGTGCCGTCGTATGAGAGCAGGGAGTCGGCACATCCCGTGCGTAGTTTTTCTTCCGACGATTATTACGGATTCTTGAAACCCGATGAGGGCGAATGGAAAGAAGATTTTACAGGAAATCATACTTTAGATATTGGCATCGGGAGGCTGCCCGTCAAAACCATTGCCGAAGCTGAAACGGTGGTCAACAAAATCATGCGCTACAACACCAAACGCTCCAAAGGAGATTGGCGTCAGCGAATCGCTTTTGTGGCCGATGACGGAGACGACAATCTTCACCAGAAAGATGCCGATGATTTGTCTAAAATAGTGGCAGAATTGGCCCCCGCGTATGCCTTACACAAAGTGTACGTGGATGCTTTTCCTCAGTTTGGCTCTACTATCCAACGTGCTCCGGGTGCGGGCCAAGCCGTTGACCGCTATGTAAACGAAGGCGCGTTGATTGTAAATTATACCGGACACGGAGGCATTTCTACGTGGTCTGACGAACAGATTGTGACCTTACAAAATCTGTTTAATTGGCGCAATTTGGACAATATGCCCCTGATTATTACGGCCACCTGTGAGTTTGGTCGTTACGATAATCCCGGCGAAGCATCTGGTGCGGAAATTTCGGTGTTGAGCCCGCGTGGTGGGGCCATTGCTATGCTTACTACCTCGCGCCCCGTGTATGCCAATACCAATTTTTTGGTAAACGCCGCGTTTTACCGTGCCGTTTTTGAACCCCAGAATGGAAAAATGCCTCGTTTGGGGGATGTCATCCGTATGACCAAAAATAAAAGTGTTTATGATGTACTCAACCGTAACTTTACCCTTCTGGGTGACCCATCCCTACAATTAAATTATGGAGATTATCAGGTGAGTATTACGGCCAATGATACCCTTAAAGCGGGTCAATTGGCCAAACTGTCGGGAGAGATACAACAAGATGGGGCAACGGTAACTGATTTTACGGGAACAGCCATCGTCACCGTTTATGATAAAGAAAGTCAGCTTTTGACGCTCGGCGATAAAGCGCGCGGAGAGGCGCCCAACATCATTGCTGCCAATCCAAAAATGCAATATGGCTTGTATGATAAAAAATTGTTTGAAGGAAAAGTAAGCGTAAAAGCAGGAAAGTTTAATGTACAGTTTATTGTTCCCAAAAATATTGGTGCGTCGTTTGGCAACGGAAAAATTGAAGTATACGCGGTAAAAGCCGACAGCCTCCGCGATGCCGTCGGTGGAACTAAGCGCGTAATGGTGGGAGGAAGCGGGCCGTTGCAGAACGATACCCAACCGCCGCAGATGCAACTATACCTAAACGATGAGTTGTTTGTAGACGGTAGTCAAGTGGAAGATAGCCCCCTTTTTGTAGCCAAATTAAGCGATGAAAATGGCCTGAATTTTGCTAGGAATATGACATTGACCCTGAACGATACTTTGAGTATCGTGGTGAATGATTATTTTTTGGCTGAGAAAGACGATTACCGTTCGGGCCGAATTTTGTTTCCTTTTCATCGGTTGCCTACGGGCGAATATACCGTTAAATTGAAAGTAGAAGATACGTACAATAATACGGCAGAGGGGGCGTTGAGGTTTAGAGTAGGCGAAGAAATAAAATTGATTAAGACAGTCATTGCGTATCCTAATCCATTTGTTGAACAGACTAAGTTTCAACTCGAACTCGTTGACGAAGGGGATGATGTAGAAGTAACCCTTCAGATTTTTGACCTAAATGGAAAAATGATTTGTACCGCAGCGCAAACAATTTATAACTCAGACAAGCTTTTGGAGGCGTTTACGTGGAACGGAAAAAATCAATCAATCCAAAATGTTCCAGCGGGCGTATATATTTACAGAATGGAAGTACACTCACTAACCCGACAACAAACTCAGCGTCAAAGCGGTAAGTTAATAATGGTAAAATAGATTTTGAAAATAGTAATTAATATCTTTGCACAATCTTAAACAGAACTCTATTTTTGAAACGCCCTTATCGTGGTTCAGCGCAGAAAGGTACGGGTAGTAGTGGCAAACAAATTTCCTTATGACAAGAAAAATTTCTCCCCTTTTTACAATTGTGGGTTTTTGCGTTTCCTTCAGTTCAGTAGCACAGATTACTTCTGGTGGGCAGGATAGCACAGGCGGACGCGCTGTAATTCCCTCTGTTCCCTTTGCTGCTTTTACGCCCGATGCGCGTAGTGCCGCCATGGGAGATGCGGGTGCTGCCTTGAGTGCCGATGCCAACTCGGTGTACTGGGGGGCCGCAAAACTGGTTCATGCCCAAAAAGAATACGGAGTAGCTCTGTCTTATACGCCATGGCTTCGCAACATTACCGAAGATATGTCTTTTGCGTATTTGTCAGGTTTTAAGAAAATCGGTAAAAACCAAGCCGTCGGATTGAGTTTGATGTATTTTGACCACGGCAAATTTGAAGCCCGCAACAACTTCGGCACCTCATTGGGCGATTATTATTCCAATGAATTTTATGGTTCAGTGGCTTATTCTCGAAAATTGACCGATAAATTTTCGATGGGCTTGAACGTAAAATACATCGTTTCCAACTTAGGCAATGGCGTTCAACTGCTGGGCGGCTCGGCCCTAAAAGCGGGGCAGACGGCAGCGGGTGATATCAGCGCGTTTTATCAAACCGAAAATGTAGACGAAGGCACTGGAAAAGGCTGGAATTATTCGGCCGCGTTGATGTTGCAAAACATTGGCGGTAAAGTTAATTACGGAGGCACCACGAGCGGTTTTATACCAACCACCTTCAAATTGGGCGGAACCGCAACGCGTCATATTGATCCGTTAAATAAAATTACGTTTGCATTGGATTTGAATAAACTCATGATTCCTACGCCAGGCGGTACCGCTTCTGGTCAGGATGTTGGGACTATTTCGGCCATGTTTAAGTCTTTCGGCGATGCGCCGGGTGGTTTCAGCGAAGAAGTTCGTGAGTTTATGATTTCTACGGGGGTTGAATACTGGTACAACGAAGCATTTGCTTTCCGTTTTGGGTATTTCAACGAAACCAAAACCAAAGGAAATCGTAAGTATTTCACGGTGGGTTTTGGCGCTCGTATCCAGCAGCGCTACGGCATCGACTTTGCTTACCTGATGCCCCAGACGCAAGGAAGCCCCTTGGCCAATACCTTCCGGGTGTCATTGGTAGTAGATGTATTCAAAAAGGCGGCTGAAGTGGTAGAAGACATCGAATAAGCGTCGCTAAAACATATTTGAAAAGGCAGTTTGCAACCGCAGGCTGCCTTTTTTATTGCAGCTGCAACGTATCACGAAGCGGACGATTCTCTGGGGTATTTTGCGTCCAATAGGCTGATAAAAGCGTCTTTTTATGAATGGCTCGGGTGGTAAGCAATTTTCCCCTGCTTGGGTAGGTATCTTCCCACCCCGTAATGCGGTGCGGGAAACTTTCTTCAAACACAATTTGCAGAATGCGCCCTTCTGCGTAGGCTATTTTGTAGGCCTTCAGGGATTTTCCCAGAAAGTCGTTGCCTTTGTAGGCCTCCATAGATGCAATAGCGGCCATCGGTGCCATCTTTTGGTGGCGCAGCCGGGCCGCTTTGGTACTCGGAATGATGTTGATAGAACCGACGGGCAGTCTATTGGGAGCAAGGCGCAGACGCGTCCAAAGTTCGTCTTCTAGCAGTGCTTTTTCGGTGGTATAGTCTTCGGTTGCATTATCTTCGAAGTACGAACGCCCTGTTACTTTGTACCCATTGTTTTGATAATTAAGCTGCGTGAATGTGTGCCCGCACCAGTCCTGGCTTGTGGTAGAAACTTTGAGGGTTTGGGGAAAGAGCTGGTGGTCAATCGGGGTAAAGACAGACGTATAAATAGAATAGTCATAAATACCCGTAACAAAGCGATGAATGGCATTCAGTTTCAAAACAGGCGTCGATTTGTGACGGTTTTCCTCTTTGTCGAGTTTTACCTGTGTGTCGGTTCGGAAGTCTTCGGTGACAAAAATCAGCACGGCTTCGCCGGGGTTTAATGCCCCGTAATGAGCTTGTTGAAGCGTGTAGGTGCTGATTTCAGCTTTACCTTTAAACCAATATTCCGCGAAGGTTTTTCGGTCAAAATCGGTTGAAGAGGTGGCGGGTGGCGGTGTTTTCTGAAAAACAGTAGACCCAGTCAGCAATGCTGTGGCCACGCACAGAATGACCACAATTCCGAGAAAATAGGTTTTGACAAACATAAAAAAGTGTTTTAGTAAAAATAGTTAATTTTACCAAAACACTTTAAAAAAGAAGCGCAATTGCCCCTTTTTAGAGCAACAAAGGCACCGAAATGGTATCACTTTCTACGGCATTGCTCACGTTTAGGGCGCGGTCGCGTATGCGTATCTGAAACTTAACGGTTGTCATTCGAGCGTTTCTTGCGTAAGGAAAATACACTGCGTAGTCTAATTTACCTTCAATGGGGCCTCTTTTGCGGTCTGGCTTCAAGACAGGAAAGAATATTTTAGAGTTGGCGGCCAGAATGACCTCTTCAAATTGATTGCCGCTAACTTTTCTGAACGTGCGCAGCTCATAATTTCCCCATGCACCGTAGTTGGGATTGTCGCGGTTGTCGGTGCTTTCGCCCAAGTCACCATCGCCGTCTTTGAAATCAATGGTAATGACTACCGAATCTTGCTTTGACTGTGAGAAAGGCTCAACGACTTCAAATTTGTCCATGCTGTTGAACACAATTTCTGGAACGGGACTGTAATCGGGAGGTGTCCAACAACTGGTGGTTGCCGCGGAAAATATAAGTAACGTAAGGAAAAAACGAATGATAGTCTTCATGGTTGGTAAAGTTATCCGTAATTTGTAAAAAAGTCAAATTTGATGAATCGTCGTCAAGAGTTAAAACAGTTAGTAAAAAATGTCACGCCTGATACCTTCGAGGACGTTGCATTAGCGGTTTTTCGTTGGCAAGCCGTTTCCAATTTTATTTATCGGGAATATTTAAGTCACTTACGCTGCAATCCTGACAAGGTACAGTCGCTGACGCAGATTCCTTTTATGCCGATTGGATTTTTCAAAAAACATACCGTACTCACCGAATCGCCCGTTGTTCAGACCACTTTTGAAAGCAGCGGAACGACTGGCGCTCAAACCAGCCGGCATCATGTAGCCGACTTGGATTGGTACACCGACATCAGCATCCGTATTTTTGAACAAACGTACGGCCCGTTGTCGAATTGCCATTTGTTAGCCCTTTTACCTTCCTATCTTGAACGAAATAACTCGTCTTTGGTGTATATGGTTCAACAATTTATTGCGCAGACGCATTCGTCGGTTTCGGGTTTTTTCCTGCACAATGTGGATGAATTGTTGATAACGCTCAAAAACCTCGCTCAAAACTCCGACGGGCGCACCGTGCTTTTGTGGGGAGTTACCTTTGCGTTGTTAGATTTAGCCGAATCCGAGATGCCGCAAGACTTGGAATGCCTCCAAGATATTCCAAGTCTGATGGTGATGGAGACGGGTGGCATGAAGGGACGCCGCCGCGAAATGCTCCGTGAGGAAGTACACGAAGTGCTGACAAAAGCCTTTGGGGTGAAGGTCATTCATTCGGAGTACGGCATGACCGAGCTGCTTTCACAATCTTATTCAAAAGGGGATGGTATTTTTGATGCCTCGGCTACGATGCGCATTTTATTGCGGGACATTAACGACCCTCGGGCAGTGTATGATTCCCCCCAATCGGGGCTTCGTTATGGCGGTATCAACGTCGTTGATTTAGGCAATCTGGATTCTTGTGCTTTTATCGAAACGCAGGATTTGGGCCGTTTTGTAGGAGAAAATTCCACACGGTTTGAAGTAATCGGGCGTTTTGATAATTCAGACGTGAGAGGCTGTAATCTGTTGATTTGAAGTGGTTTTGTAAGGGTAGTTTTTGAAAAACTGCACACACATTTGTGAGGCAGGGCGGTGCGCCGCTCATATCTTTCACCATGTGAGGCAGGTTTCTCAAAACCTGCTCTGAGGTTGCTCACAACCTCGTTCAAAATACTTCCAAATAATGCAAAAGTTCAGATTGGATATTAAAATGCCAATATTCATAGAATTTTGCACTGGAGTAAACATAGTCTGCTGGTTCTGTCACAATACCTGCCCTAACAGGATTTTGGTGCATGTAGGTAAGTTTCGTTTCACACATCTCACGACTGAAAAGAACTACATCATCAAACTCGTCGTCCCATATTTTGTAATGTTGAGTTCGGTGTTCATACCTAATTTCGAGTAAAATCTCGGGGTGTGTTTTAGAAATATACTCTCTCAATTGTAAAGAGCTATATTTCTTGAAATCACGCAGGTATTTTGAGAGAAAATTGCGGTCTTGAAAATAAATAATGAAGTGGATATGATTGCTCATGAGAACATATCCTAGCAACTTGGCCTGATAACGGGCATTGTAGAAATGAAAGTTGGTAAGCAGAATATCAAAACAGGTTTTGTCAAACAAGAGATATTTATGTTGGTAACAGGAGGTCGTAATAAAAAAGCAACGTTCATCATTCGAAAAAGAAATACGTTTGGTTCCCATAATTCAACATATATTTTAATGCAAATGGCGATTACTGTGCGGGCGGTTTCTCAAAACCGCCCGCACAACACTATGACGTAATAAGAGATTATTGGTAACTTTATTTGGAAGAAGGATGTGCAGAATGGAGAAGGTGTATGGGGTTATGAGTAACCCCGTGTCGGCGGTTTTGAGAAACCGCCCGCACGGCATCATCCAGCAGGGTGGTGTACCGCTGCGACTCTCAAAAACTGAGCAAGAGAAGGCACTGCTCCCCCATTAAGTGATAATCTCCCACGTCACTTCCATGAAATCGCTCGCGGGGGCATTGCACGTAGAACATACGTATAAAGCGGGCAAAGGTGGGGCAACATCAGCCACGGTGAGGCAATGTTTGCACCGCATCACCTTTTCAGTTATCACGGGTTTGAGGGTTGCCGTTGTTCGCATAATCCCCGCTTTTTTTTCGGTAGATAACTGCTCGTAATATTTTTGGGTCAAACGCCTCAATACTTCGGGGAGATTTTTGCGCGCTACATCGGCCGCAAAGGTTTCCCATTCTGTGTTCCCGATGAAGAAATCCGGAGAATGAACAATCCGAAAACGCTGATAATCGGCCGAAAGCGGCTCGATAACAATCGTGGAGGTCGTGTCGGCATTCCGTTGACCGATGCTGAAACTCAAACTTGAGGTACGAATCCGGGTGCGCTCAAAGGCATCGACGAGTTCGGTTTTGAGGCGCAGTGCGGCGGCATCGGCATCAGGCAGTTGCCAGTTGAGTTCAAGCGACGAATAATGCGTGTGGATGCCCCAAAGGCCCAATAATTTCTCCCATTGATAAATCGTTTCTTTCGGAATATCGCGGACAATAAACGTTTTGAAAGGAGTAGGGTAGAGACGGCCGATTTTGGTGTCTTTGCAAAGTTGACAGAGGGCATCAAGAAACGACGCTTCAAACTCATTGTCGCGCTGATAAAGCCCAATCCAGTAGCGTTCGTCGTAACGATAGATGCCCTCGTGGTGAGGATAGGGCTTGGGTGTAAGTTTTAATTCTTTCTGAATACGGCGCGTTCGTCCCGAAAATTGGGCCGTAACGGTCTGAAATAATGTATCAAAATTATCAATAGGTTTGGGAGCATTTAAGGCATTTTCGATGGCGCGGACCCAGTCGGGGATTTGTTCACCGTCAACCAATTCTGGCCATACCTGTAAGGTGCCCAAAGCGGGTAAATTGACTGCTAAATACCAAAACGAAGGGGTAGGAGAAGCCACAAAATTGAGTTCTCCCGTCAAGGGACGAATCAGCTCCTGGGTTGGGTCAATAAGGTTAAGTTTGAGAGTAGGTTGAAAGTCAAACGAATCCAAAATGTCTAAATAGTCACCAGAGCGCAACCACGATAATTTAGGGAAAATGTTCTGCGCCACCACCGACGAAACAATATTAGGGTGAGTAGGAACAGCTTCTTCTACCTGAAATCCTTGCAAACCAAGTTGCAGACGGAGTGCAGACAGTTGAGAATCAGTGCATGGAATCAACAAATCTTGCCGAAATCCTACCTCCATTTTGCCCAGCGCCCATTGCCGCGACAAAGCCGCCAATTGTTGAAGTTCGTCAGGGGTTACTACACCGCCGGGGGTTAAAATGCGTAGATAAGCCATTGGTTTTGGATTATTTATTCGGATGCGTTGTGCTACATTTTTTCCACTTTATACAAATATACTTTGACTTCTCTAGCGGCATCTTCTTTCAGTATAATATTTGCGTCGAAAAGGTGCTTTCGTACTTCTTCATAAAGTTGGATGGACTTCCACAGCGCCGCCACCAAATCGGTTTTGGTCATGGGGACTACCGTTTTGCGTAGTTCTGCAAAGTCTTCTAGGGTCAGTTTCGTTTCCACTTTTCGGACACCGCGCGGTTGATTGCCGTTTTTGATGTGTAATAAAGGTCCTAAAACCATCATTCGTATAAAGCTAAGAAAATCAAAGGCTTCAAACAATTCTCCTCGGCCAAGCTTCAGCGTGGCATAATGTATCCACACCCAGAATCGGTCTTCAATCCATTGATAATCAGGGTAAGGCCACACGGCGGGTGTTTCTTGGATGATATTGGTCAGTTGATGGTCGCGCTCCCATACTACCACGGGATTTTCCACGCGATGATGAAATTCATCTAGCGTCAAAAATTTGATGTCTACGTGCAGAAGCGGATTGCTGTATAAACAAATCAATAACCGCGCCTCGCCCACATGCTCTCCCGTAAAAGCGGAAAGAACCGTCCCGAGCTGATTGGCTACGGCTTTCATTTGCTCAGGATTATCAGAAATTTTGGTGGTAGAAACCAACACAAGGTCTAAATCTGAAAACGAATCTGTTTCGTGGGTAATCCAAGAACCAGCAATCGCAAGGCCGAGCATATCCGTTGACTCCTGTAAAACCGCAATGGTGTTGTTGATAAATGATTGAAAAATAGTGTGTTGCATATTTGCGTTCGTTTTAGGCAATTATTGCAAAACCTTTTTCAAAAATTGAAAGTTCTCACTATACAATATTTATTTTCATACTCCCTCCTTCGTACCTCCATCCTCTGACTTCTTACTTCGTACCTCCGTCCTCTTATTTGTTATCCTCTCACTTCTAACTCCTCGCTTCTGCCTTCTCACTTCTTCTTTCAAGCATTGCTTTCACCTCAGGTTTGCAGCTCCCGCAGCCCGTTCCAGCCCCTGTTTGTTGACAAAGCGTCTGAAAATCGGTACAACCGCCCGCGATGGCGTCGCGCAGGTTGCCGTCGCCTACGTTGTTGCATGAACAGACCGTTTTTCCTTTGAGTGCAGGGGCGGATTTGCCGCTTCGGAGCAATTTGAGCCTTTTTTCTGAAAGTTCGGTTTGGTGCTGAATCAATGATTTGAATTCTGTAAATTCCGATTTATCTCCCAACAAAATGGCCCCGACGAGCTTATCGCCGTGAATGATACATTTTTTGTAATATCGTTTTTGTTTGTCCATAAACAGGACTTCTTCGTATTCGGCACCAGCCCCGTTGGCGGGGATTTCGGTCATGCCCAACGAGCATAAATCTAGGCCTTCCATTTTTAGAATATTCATAGAAATGGTAGGCCGATAATAACTTTGAATATCGCCGTTGAAATAGGCGCACAATGCTTCGGCTTGCTCCTCAGCGGCGGCCGTAATGCCAAACTGCTGTCCCTCAAATTCGGCCACCTCGCCGATGGCAAAAATGGCGGGGTCGGAGGTTTGAAGATAGGCATTCACTACTACCCCGCGCTGTACATCCAACCCTGCTTTACGGGCAATTTCGACGTTGGGCATCGTGCCAATCGTTAGTACAACGGCATCACAGTCAATGACTTGTCCTGAGGTGAGGCGAACGCTGCCGACTTGGTTATTTTGTCCCGCTAAGTATTTGACTTCGTCGTTGTAATAAATATCAATACTACGGTCTTTGAGTTCTTCGTGCAGAAGTGTACTCGCCGTGGCGTCTAATTGGCGGTTCATCAAGCGCGAAGCGCGGTGAATGACGGTAGCCTGATGGCCCAGTTGGCGCAACGAAGCCGCCAATTCTAGCCCCAATAAACCGCCCCCCACGATGACGATGTGTTTTGCTTGGCCAATGCCCAAATGACGCGTTAAACCGTCGGCATCTTGCCGCGTACGCATCGTAAAAACGCCCTCTAAGGATACATCATAATCTTTGGGCATGGCCGACCGACTGCCCGTGGCGATGATGAGGCGGTCGTAGGGATGGAGATTACCTTTTGAGTCAAGAACGGTTTTTTGAGTACGGTCAATGTGCTCAATGCTGAGGCCTTCGTACAGATGCACCAAGGCCCGCTCGTCGTCCTGCATTTTGAGCAAATTCTCCCAACGCATGGCACCGCTGATATAGTCGGGCAGCATCACGCGGTTATAAAAAGCAAACGGCTCTTTGCTGAATACGTGAATTTCGTCGGTAAGGTTATGCTGGCGGTGGGCCGTCACGAATTTATACGCTGCCGCCCCCGCTCCCACGACGATGATACGCTCCCTGATTTTTTTGAATTTCTTTACTTCGACCGCCGCGTATTTAAAGTCAGGTTCTTTGGAATAAGGGTCAACCAAATCGCTCGTGATGTTGTTGGCGCGGGCGGCCGTACTTTGAATTATTTTTCCCCAGTGCATGGGCAAAAACACCACTCCCTGTCGAATATCTTCCGTGATTTTGGCGGGTACTTGCACCTGCCCGCGTGGGTTTTGAATGGTGACAATATCGCCTTCTTTGATGCCGCGTTCGTGGGCATCAGCGGGGTTTATTTCCAAAAAAGCCTTCGGAATGTGCTGATTCAGTTTATTAACTCGACCGGTTTTGGTCATCGTGTGCCACTGGTCGCGAATACGGCCCGTGGTCAACACCAATGGAAAATCATCGCTGAGCGGCTCGGATTGGTTGCCGTCGGGGATGGTTTTGATTTGCGCTTTGTGAGAAGGGGTATAAAATTGATGATCCGCAAACAGGCGCGGTGTGCCGTTAGATTCTGCCGTTGGTACGGGCCATTGCAGGGTACCTTGGGTGCGTAGCCGCTCGTGCGAAAGCCCGCTGATATCTACGTTGGTTCCTTTGGTAAGGCGAACGTGCTCGTCGTAAATTTCTGACGCATTTCGGTAATTAAACGCGTGACCAAAACCCATTTTATGGGCAAACTTGACGATGATTTCGCTGTCGGGGAGGGCTTCTCCCACGGGTTCGTTGAATTGACTGAGGTACGAAACTCGTCGCTCTGAGTTGGTCATGGTCCCCGTTTTTTCGCCCCACGCGGCGGCGGGGAGTACTAAGTCGGCGTAAGCAACCGTATCCGAACGATTGGAAACATCCTGCACCACCACAAACTTGGCGGCCTTTAGGGCTTCTTCTATGAGGTGCGCGTTGGGCAGGCTCACCAGCGGATTGGTACACATGATCCAAATGGCTTTCATGCGGCCATCTTTGAGCGCCTCAAACATTTCGGTAGCGGTCAATCCGGGTTTGGGATTCAGCGCAGGAACTCCCCAAAAATCAGCTACTTCCTGCCGGTGAGCAGGGTCGGCTAAGTTGCGGTGCGCAGGCAGGAGATTCGACAGCCCACCTACTTCCCGACCACCCATTGCGTTGGGTTGACCGGTCAACGAAAATGGCCCTGAACCTGCCTTGCCGATGTGCCCCGTAATTAAATGGAGGTTGAGCAACGCCAGATTTTTGTTCACCCCAATCACACTTTGGTTGAAACCCATGGCCCACATAGAGATAAATCCCTTGGATTTTCCGATGTATTCTACGGCTTGGTGAATGTCGTGAAGGCTGATGCCGCAGATTTTGGCCGCGTCGCGCATGTCGCGCTCGCTGACCTGTAAGCGGTAGGTATCAAAGCCTTCGGTGTGGTTTTTGATAAAATGCTCGTCAATGTATCCTCTCGAAATCAGGCCTTTGGCGATGGCATTGAGCAACACCACGTCGGTTCCGGGCTTGATTTGAAGGTGAAGGTCGGCCATGCGAGCGGTATCTGTGCGGCGTGGGTCGACCACGATAAATTTAACCCGTGGGTTGGCGGCTTTGTGTGCTTCCATGCGTCGAAATACAATCGGGTGGTTCCACGCAGGATTGGAGCCCGCAATCAGAAAGCAATCCGCCAATTCGATGTCTTCGTAGCTGCACGGTACAGAGTCTTCGCCCAAGGCCATTTTGTATCCAACCACCGCCGACGACATGCAAAGGCGCGAGTTGGTGTCGAGGTTATTTGAACCGATAAAACCTTTGATGAGCTTATTGACTACGTAATATTCTTCGGTTAAACACTGCCCAGAGGCGTAAAATCCTACCGAGTCGGGGCCGTATTTTTCGATAAACGTTTTGAAAACCGCCGCTGCCCGCTCTAGTGCCGTGTCCCACGTAACCCGTTGCAGGGGGGCTTGACGATTGCGGCGCATTAGAGGATACAACAATCGGTCTGTGGTATCCATGACGGTATAGTGCAAATTTCGCCCTTTAGAACAAAGCATCCCTTTGCTCGAGGGGTGGTCAGGGTCACCCTCCACGGAAATATGTCCGTGGCGGGTTTTATGAACCACTACCCCGCAGCCGACGCCGCAGTAGCAGCAAGTGGTTTTATGTGCCGTTGTTCCTTTCATAATAGGCTTACAATAAACAAGGTGGTTAGCGTTACGCCGTTTGTAGTTCAGTTTCTACCTGTTCAACGGTCACCGTTCTACCGAAATTAACCAAAAACAACAACAAGCCCACCACCGCGACGATACCGCCAATGTACATAAATGCTTGTCCGTAAGAAATGGACTGGGATTTAAACAAAAAGCCCATTAACATTCCTCCCATGTTGCCACCAGCACCAACCACGCCCGATATTACCCCGACAGCTTTGGGATTGATAAACGGTACGATGGCATACGTACCGCCGTTGGCCATTTTCAAAAACATCGCAAAAGTGAGCATCGAAACAATGGCCATGGTCAGATTTCCTGATTGCGCAAAAAGTAAAATTCCTAATCCTTCCAGCAATAACATCGAGGCCAGCAGGATGCCTTTGCCCCGCATACCGTATTTTTGACCTATCTTATCGGCCACAATTCCGCCCACGGCGCGGGCAAAAATATTCATAAACCCAAACAGCATGGCCCAGAAACCCGCTTCGGTTTCTTCCATGTGGAAGTTGTCAAAGAAATAAAGCGCTGCTACGCCATCGAAGGTGATTTCCATGCCAAAGCAGCAGGCGTACGCAATCGCCAAGGCCCAAACACGCACGTCGGCGCAGGCTTGCCAAAATGGGACGCTTGATTTGGCAGCGGCGGTACGGTTGATTTCGTCGTAGTTGCCAGCGGGGGTATCTTTTGTGTATTTCCAGTAAATAAAGGCCATTACCAACATCATCAGCCCTGGAAAAATCATAGCCAAACGCCACGCATCGGCTTTGACAAACCCAAATCCGATGATGGTTGCCATAATGAGTGGCATGGCCAACTGCGTGATGCCACCGCCAAGGTTACCCCAGCCACCAGCTACGGCATTGGCCGTTCCTTTGATGCTCGGGGCAAACATGGCCGAAGTATGAAATTGCGTAATGACAAACGACGCCCCAATAACGCCGATGGCCAAACGAAAAAGTAAAAAGGATGTATAATCATGCGCCAAACCGACGAGCATGACGGGCAATGAGCCAACCACCAACAAGGCCGTGTAAGTTTTGCGCGGGCCCCAACTGTCGCAGAGCTTTCCGATGATGAGGCGGGCAAAAATGGTGGCTGATACCGCCGCAATGATGGTGTTTCCTACCTGAGGCTTGGTCAATCCCAAATCGGCCCGAATGGCGGGCATCAGGGGCGCTATGCCAAACCAACCAAAGAAACAGACGAAAAAAGTCATCCACGTAATGTGGAACGTACGCATTTGGACGCCGCTGAAACTGAATACGTTTAGCTGAGGAAGGGGTTGATTGTTAAGTGGTTGACCCATGACGCTTGCTTGTTTGAGTTTAAAACATAAAGCCGGCGTAAAGGCGTGAAGCGATGCAAAAGTAGAAAGCCGCCTACCATAATCCGTGACAAATGTTCACCCGTCTTTTCCTCCCAGAGAAAAGGCTTGTTACAGATCACTGACTGCGATTTGGACTTGGATACCTGCATCGGTTGAGCGCCGCCACGCTGCACCGATTTGGTATATCAAACGTACAAAATAAACGAGTATACTCAAAGTAATTTATGAGTATTTTTCACTAAAAATAGAAAATTCTTCAAAATTTTATACTTAATTTTGCTAAAAATGCAAAATTGACTTTCTTTTTAAGTGGTTTTTAAACTAAATATTGCAGAAATTACTCAATTTTATAATTTATCAAAAAATGCAAAACCTGTCAGGTTTTGAAGTCCCGACAGGTTTGCGTTGCTTTTGTTGTGGTGTATTGGCCGATTAATCGTCTTCAATCGAAAACTTATCGAACAATAAGCCCATTAGCCGGTCGTGAATCTCCATGTAGGCAGGGTCATGGACAATATCCTTTTTGTTACGAGGCCGTGGAAGTCGTACATCAACGATTTCTTTGATGGTGGCGGCAGGGCCGTTGTTCATGACCACCACGCGGTCGGAAAGAAAAATGGCTTCTTCGATGTCGTGCGTTACCATTACAATGGTTTTGTTGCGGTTGTCAAGGTTCCAGAGCTTGAGCAGTTCAATGTGCATGGAGCCTTTGGTCAACGCATCCAACGCCCCGAACGGCTCATCGAGTAGCAAAATACTCGGGTTGATGGCAAACGCCCGGGCAATAGCTACACGCTGTTTCATCCCGCCCGAAAGTTGACCCGGGAGCTTGTCTTTGTGCGGCCAAAGGTTGACCATTTTGAGGTTTTCTTCGGTGATTTCGCGTTTTTCAGCCGATGATTTCCCCTTAAATACGGAGTCAACGGCTTCGTAAATGTTTTGATAAACGCTGAGCCAAGGCAGCAAAGAGTAGTTTTGGAAAACAATACCACGGTCGGGACCAGGCCCTTTTACGAGGTTGCCGTTGGCCTTTACCGTGCCGCTAGTGGGTTGGGTCATGCCCGAAATCGTGCCCATAAGCGTGGATTTACCACAGCCAGAATGGCCGATAAGCGCTACGATTTCACCTTTTTGAATGGTTAAATCAATGTCTTGGATGGCCGTAAAGGTGCCTTTGGGGGTTTTGAATGCCACCGAGATGTTTTTTACTTCAATGGAAGCGGGGCGTGATTGGATTTTATGAAACTCACTCGCGGAGTCGATGGGAGCGGAGATAGGATTGAGAGTCATGTTATGAGTGGTTAGTGAATAGTGGAGTGTGGATGGTGAGGGTACTTTTGAAATGTAATTTACTAAGCACCCGTCACTGACCACCAACTTCCATTTATTAAGCAAATGCAAATCGTTTTTGAAGCCAATCAAAGCCCTTGTCGAGCAGTAATCCCACCGTACCGATGATTAAGATGGCCGAGAGGATTTTCTCTAAGCTGAGCGCGTTCCAACTGTCCCACACAAAAAAGCCAATTCCGACGCCTCCAGAGAGCATTTCACCTGCCACAATCACCATCCACGCCACGCCGATGCTTAGGCGTAACCCAGTGATAATGTGCGGTAAAGCAAACGGGATGATGACTTTGGTGATGTATTTCCAACGGGAAAAGCCGTAAGCCTTCGCCACGTTTTTGTGGTCTTGTGGAATTGAGGCCACGCCAAAGGCAGTATTGATTAATGTGGGCCATACGCTGGTGACAAAAATGATAAAAATCGTTGCACCCTCGGCGGCTTTGAACGCCAACAATCCCAAAGGAAACCACGCCAACGGCGATACTGGGCGCAAAATCTGGATAATCGGATTGATGAGTCGGAAGGCTGTTTTGCTGGATCCGATAAGCAACCCAAGAGGAATGGCTACGAGGCTGCCCAATCCAAAGCCGCTGAATACGCGGATAAGTGAGCTGACCAATTGATTTCCAATGCCTTTGTCGTTGGGTCCATAATCGTAGAAAGGAGTGGCGAGCATTTCATTAAAGACCGACCAAGTCATCAGAGGCGACGGGATTTCGCGGTTGGTAAGGAGAGAAATGCCCCACCAAGCGCCGATTAAAATGACCGCACTTCCGATGCCAAACAACAATGGGAGGTAGGTTTGTAGATTGAGTAATTTCTTCATTTTCGTAATTTTAATGGTTGATATTCAATGATATACCATGATTATTTCTTTGCAGAAGCCAGATACGCAGGGATGTTGCCAGGGTCAAACATCACATCGTAAGTGGTTTTGAATGCCTTCATGTCGTCGGTCATGACGGGGACTTTGGCTTCGCGGGCTACTTCGGCGTAGAGGTCGTCCAAGATGAGTTTTTCGGCAATACCCTTAAAATCGGGGTTGGATTTCAACATTCCGAACCGAACGTACTGCGCCAAAAACCACATTCCGTGTACTTTGCGGGGCGTGTTGACAAACCCTTTATTGTAAAAAGTCATGTAATCGTCTTTGTATTTCTGAACGCCCAATTCGCAACCTAAATCGTTGGAACCCAGCAAACGGGCTTCAATGACGGGCAAAGCGGCGTTGACGTAATAAGGTTTGGAAAGCCAGCCCGCCGCTTTTTTGCGGTTGCCCATGTTGTCGAGCCACTGACAGGCTTCCAAGACGGCTTTCATGATATTTTTGAGGTTTTCGCGCTCTTTGGCGGCAAATTGCTTATTGACAACCAACGCTTTTTCGGGGTGGTGTTTCCAAATATCTTGACTGGCAATCTCCGTAAAGCCGATATTTTGGGCGGCTGCCATTCCATTCCAAGGTTCGCCCACGCTGAACCCCTCCATGTTGTCTACGCGCATATTAGCCACCATTTGCGGCGGCGGAATCGTGATAATCCCCACTGATTTTTGGTTTATACCTGCGGCGGCCATCCAGTTGCGAAGCCAAATATCGTGCGTACCGCCTGGAAAAGTCATGGCAAAAGTTACTTCTTTGCGGGCTTGTACTTGCTTGACGGCGGCGGCGACTTTGTTCATTTCTTTGAACCCTACCAGTCCGCAAAAATCTTTGGAAAGTGTGATGCCTTGGCCGTTGTTGTTCAAAACCATCGCAATCTGCATTTCGGAGCCTGCTTTTCCGCCCAAGCCAGTGTAGACGGAGAAAGGCATCCCAAAGAGGCAATGCGCCCCGTCGAGTTCGCCGTTGAGTATTTTATCGCGAATGTTGGCCCAAGAGGCTTCTTTGGAAAGAACCACATCGACGCCGTATTTCTGAAATAAACCCAACTCTTTGGCTGCCACCAACGGAGCGCAGTCGGTGAGGGGAATAAAACCTAATTTTACTTGGGGCAAGACCGCTTTGCGCATCGACATTCCGGCCATCAAAATAAGGGCGGCCAACGGCGCGAGAATAATTTTATAGGTAGTTTTCATTGGATAAAGACATGGGTAGAGCAGACGCTAGGCCACTGGCCGCGTAAATTGCTTTTGGTGAAATTGATTAAGTGATTTTATAAGACTTGCCAAGTTTTTGAAACTTAGCAAGTCTGTACTGCCGTAGTTATTGTTTAATCGCTACGGGTTTTGAATAGAAGAAATCGGGGCGAATATTGAGCATCAAATAGGCCCAATTGGCACCGTGTTTGGCTTTGTCCATCGTTCCCAATTTCGCATATTCGAGGCTGTTGGAGCCTTTTAGGTAGCAATAGCCCAATTCTACGTTGGTAAACTTATTGAGGTTGTAGTTGAGGATAAAATCAAATTCGTTACCCAACTGACGGCTGATTTTGCCACCTGCGGCGTCCAAACCGTTTTTCATGTCATTGGCCAAGGCAAAATTGTGAATGTCGAAGGTAAAGTATAGGTTAGGATTAGCCACGTATTTTGTCTTGAAGAAAGCATTTCCTAAACCACCAGCGGGTGCACCAGTACCTACGTAAAAATAATCCATGTAGCCCCAGTGTTTGTGCGGAGTGCCGTACAGAGGGTCAAACCGGTGGTCTTTGCCGTCGGGCGAAACGGTGTTGTTGCCCGAAAGTACTTCATAGCCTGGCCCAAAGGAGAATTTGCCTTTCTGAATCGAAACGTTGGCCCCGTAGTGATAGGCGCTCAGGCTTTGGCCGTCGCGATTTTTGCCGCCCTGCTTGTATGCAAACGCCTGCCAAGCAATTTTACCTAATTTTGAAGAAGCATTTCCAATCAATCCTGTGAGCATGGCTCCGTAAGTAATGCGACTATTAACGCCCTCTACGTCGTACCGGCGGCCATACACTACGCCGTTGGCGGTGCTACCGAGGCTGTCTATACGGTACTTCTGAAAATCGTCTTTGAAGAGAAGCCCCGAGAATTTTGTTTGTCCAAATTTACGGCTTACGTAAAGCATTTGCATGGATTTGAACATTTGATTTTGGCCGTTGGTGCTGAGCGGAGACGCCAACACCGGTGCGCCACCTTTGCCTGAAGTCGGAATAAAATCGGTCGGAATACTCACAAAAGCACCTTTAGAATTGGCGATCGTGGCGGGGACATTGCCTGCCGCGTAGAAAGTGCCCGCTCGGCCAAAGGCGTCGGAATTTTGGTTGAAAGCCGCGCCTAAGTCGATTTGCCAGCCGTTTTTCATGGCTTTGAGCAGGGCCATGTCAAAGCGCCGCCCCTGCTGGAGCCAGTCCAAATTGCCGAGCAAACGTACATCGTCATAGATCAATTCCTGACGTCCTATTTTAAGAGATAAGTTGTCGAAAGCCTTGAATTTGAGGGTGGTATCGGCGCTATTGGCCAAAATCACTTCGGCCCAAGCTTCGTGCAAAAATAACTTTGAGCCGTCGGTGTTATTGATAGAAGCGGCATCTTGACCCCAGACCCTTACATCCCGAACGTTTACACCAAACGTTAGTCGATCCCATTTATAGCCGAAGATAAGGCTGGTGCGCTGAGAAGTGAAGGCCGCGGGCTTTGCCCCCGCTTTGGGAAGGTTGCCTACTCCATCCCTAATTTCAGTCCGTGTTCGGAGTTGACCCTGCAACGAAAGTTGCGCATGAGTAGTTTTGCTTAATGCAAAGATTAAAAGAACCGCGCCAAAGCACTTGACGTGTAATGGTTTTTTCATAAATTTGTAATGTTTTAAGTTAATCCCTAATTTAAAACTGCTAATAGCCCCGTCAGAACCGCCATTCTGCGGGGTTTTTCTTTTTCCTTACCAACGAGCGTCCGCCAACGCTGCTGTAAGTTTACGTAAGAGCTACCGATGTTTATGAGGTGGGAATGAATGTATTTCTTTAAAAAGTACTATTTAAAAAAGAGGTGTTTCTGTAAAGGTAAATTCCTGTAAAAAACTTAATCAAAAAATATAGTTCTTTAAAAAAAGATTATTAGAAAAGTTTATACATTTACTTTTGATTTTTATCAGAATAATATTTGCCTTTCTTGCCTGCTTAATAATTTTACTTAAAGGTATGCTGAAAATGAACTTTCTCCAAATATTACATTCATTTTTTAGGTTAAAATCTAAAAGTTCTTTATTTTTTATAAAAGTTTCTTTTAAAAAGTACTATTTTTAGGTTTGAAAGTTGTAAAAGTTGAAATTTTAGTTTTTTTAAACTAAGTAATTTTTAAGTAATTGTGACGGATCTTAATTTCGCTATAAAATACAATTTGAATACTGCGCTTGCCAAAGGAATTAAGCAGGCGGGTATTGGCAAGCATGGTAGCAAGCCACTCTCTTCAGAGTTGGTAGACGAGTGTTTGCAGGAGTTGCAGAGCGGCCAGGCCAATGACCTACAGAAAGGAGCGTTTTTTGGGGCATTGATGATGAAAGGCCCCACGGAGGCAGAGCTCAAACTGGAAGCGTACATTGGCAAGCACGCCTTTGCTAATCCCGTTTTTTTTCTCAACAAGCTGTGTCCTGATTTACCTCAGCACCTGTTTCCGATTGGCGTAAAGTTGTTGAACGGTAAATCGTTACAAGTATCGGAGGCGCATCAGTTGGGCGACTTCCTGATGTCTGACGAGCTGTGCGAAACGTTTCGGGGGATGGCAGTCAGCATTTTGCGGGTTCGGTATGAAACAAATGACGAATACCAAGGCTTGCACAATGCCGTTATGAGCACGTACGCGCCGGGTTTTCAACGGCACGTCAAAACGAAATTTCCGATTGTTCAATTGGCGGAGCCTTTCGACGGTGTTGAACATTCATACATGATAACTCCGTTGCTGGCGTATTTTTTTCAGGAACGAAATTACAACGCCGTCACGGCCATCGGACGCTCTTCGGGGCCGAAGTATACGTTCAATTCCCATGACCTATATCTTTATTTGGGTAGTTGGCTGCTGGCCGATAATCATGAGTTGTTGGAAATGAACCCGACGTTTGGGTGGGTACTTGACCAAAAAGCATTATCTCCCCCGTTGGACAATTGGGTGGAGCGTCGCCGAACCACCATCAAGCGCCCGTTTCTGGCCACCCTCGAAAAAGTCTTAAACCCTTGCGGAGCCCGTATTCTGGTGACGTCGGTATTTCACATTACGTATCAGATGAAAATGGCGGAGTTGGCCCTTATGGCAGGATTTGACGGGGTAATGGTGCTGAAACGCGGGCTGGAAGGCAGCCTTGCGCCTGCTACTTCCAAAGCAAGCGGGTTGCTGTGTGCGGTACGTAATTCCAACGGTCACTTATTTTTTACCCGTTTGGAGCATGATTTTCCCGCGTTTGAACAATTCCGCACAGAAACCGACGACGAAATAGCATCGCCTACGGCCGAAATAAATGCTGCCTTGATTCGAAAATATTTGCACAACGGGCGTACTGATTACGCCGATTTTGATAACCGGGTAAACTACGCCAAAGCCCTGTATATGCGTGGCTTAGATTGGATTGAAAGCCAGATTGGGTATTGATGTGGTAGACATTGGACAATTGATTAACCCACAGTCCAATGTCTACTATCTATTTTTCTTCTTTTTCGATTTACTGCCGAAAGCTCTTGCTGATCCAGCCGCCGCCCACTACGTCGTCGCCTTCGTAGAAAACCGCCGCTTGTCCGGGAGCAATGGCGCTGACGGGGTCATGAAACAACACCTGAATGCGGTCGTCGCTTTCCTGTATAATGGTAGCGGGCGTACCTTCGTGCTTGTACCGGACTTTGGTCACGGTTTCTAGCGGGCCTTCGATACGGGCGTATTTTTGAAGATTAAGTTTTGAGACGTACATGCCGTCGCGTTCGAGGTCTTTGTCAATGCCCAAAACTACTTCGTTGGTATCTTTGCGGATTTCGGTCACAAATACGGGGTAGCCCAGCGCAATGCCCAAGCCCTTGCGTTGGCCGATGGTGTAAAAAGGATAACCTTCATGTTTGCCCACGACTGTGCCGTCTTGCATCACGTAATTGCCGCCCATTACTTGGCTTTCAAGCTCAGGCATACGACGTTTGAGAAAGCCCCGGTAGTCGTTATCGGGCACAAAACAGATTTCGTAGCTTTCTGATTTATTGACCAAATCCATGAACCCGCGTTCTTTGGCCATTTCCCTAATTTCGGTTTTACGCAAGTGTCCGAGCGGAAGTTTGGTCCGCGACAGGCTTTCCTGCGACACCCCCCACAGTACATAACTCTGGTCTTTCCACGTATCTACGCCTTTAGACACAATGAACCGGTCGTTTTCCTGACGCATATTGGCGTAGTGGCCAGTGGCAATAAATTCACAATCGAGTCGGTCGGCGCGGCGTAGCAAGGCATCCCATTTGATGTGGGTGTTGCACAAAACGCAGGGATTAGGCGTGCGACCTTCGAGGTACTCCCCCGTAAAATGGTCGATGACGTAATCGCCAAACTCTGTTCTGATGTCTAATATGTAATGAGGAAAGCCCAGTTCAACGGCCACGGTACGGGCGTCGTTGATGGAATCAAGGGAGCAGCAGCCTGTTTCTTTTTTGGAGCCTCCGCTACCGGCATAATCCCAGGTTTTCATGGTCATGCCGATGACTTCGTAGCCTTGTTCGTGGAGTAATACTGAAGCCAGTGAACTGTCGATGCCGCCGCTCATGGCGACCAAAATGCGTCCGTGTTTGCTCATAATTGTATCTGACCGAGGTTCAAAGCCTCGCGATGATTGGTTTGATATGTATTTGTTTTACTTGTTGTTTTAGCCTGTTTTATCTGGCCAATTTTTCACTAACAAATTTTTGAGTAAATCCATTCAGCCGTGAGCCGATAATTTAGAGAGTCGTTGGTGGAGACGGGCGTTTACGTTGATTAGGATGTCAATAACTGTAGATTTTTTCAAATTCTCAATCGAAGCTATCTACGTCCCGAACGATATTTCGTGCGTTTCATCCCTTATTTAAGATGATTTAACACTTTTTTATTCTTTGATGCAACGTTTGATTATACATTTGCATCATTAAGTTGTATTTGTCGCAAAGCAAAGTTTAACCTTGATTTAAAAGAATGCGGATTGTCCGAAATTGTTGAATAGGATGTTCGAAATCGGACAGTTGCTTAAAAAGTAAAAAACGATAAGTATTTGATTATTAAGTATTTGTCACTTTTATTTTGTCTGGCACAGCATTTGAAATAAATACATTGAAAATTATTTGTAACCTTTTGCACCAACGCAAGTATTCACTAACAGCCATCTTAAAAACATTTTCTTACAGTCATGAAAACAATTTTTTGTTCTACGCACTTCCATCACAAACCAAGTTCATAAGGTAGTTTGCCATTCATCCAGTCTATGTACCTCTCATGTACTTTGTATTGCATAGTACCAGATAAAACAAGCAACTTTGTATCGTCATTCAGGAAAAGAAATACCAACAGCCATTAACAAAAGTTCTCGTTTACCGTCAGTAATTAACAGCCATTAAAAAATAATCAGTAGTTCAGCATTAGAGTACCTTACAGCATTAGAAAACAAATTAATTACAACAGCCAATTTAAAACAAAACGGTGCGGCGATCCGCAACACAGCAAAAACATCATGAAAACACTCATCACTTCGCTCGCCTGCGCTTTAGCGCTTACTTCATCCGTTGCTTTTGCATCAGATCCAACCGAAGACAAAAAAGCCAAGCCTTTGCAAATAGGCGTATTTACGACCAAAGAAGCCAAAATTCAGTTGGCAGTTCGCAAAGGCACGGGTCAAAATGCGGTCATAATCCTGCGCGATGCTAAGAAAAATGTAGTCCACGAAGAATTTATGACCAAGAAATCAGAAAAATTTGACGGTCGCTTTGATGTAAGCAATCTTAAAGAGGGAGAATACACTTTGGAGATTGTTTCAGGTAACGAAAAGATTCAGAAGCAGGTAATTATCAAGTCTTCTCAGGAGGAGGTTGCTGTTAAGCGCAGTATCCAATTAAACAAATAATTACTTACATCACAGCCATTTAATCAAGACCATGAAATCCTTCGCCATACTGCTCGTAAGTGCATTGTCATTTGCCTCAACCGCCGTTGTTGCCAACCCTGGAAATACCCCAGCCGTTGGAAACAAAAAAACGGAAAACCGTACTGCCATCACTTTTGAAACGAGTGCCTACATCACCAAAGACGCGGCCATTCGGTTGGCGGTTAAGAAAAATGCTCCTGAAAGAGTGTACATCACACTTCGTGATGCGAGCAACACGGTTCTTTACAGCGAAACTATTAACAAGAATGAAATGTCGTACGCGGCCAAAATCAACGTCAATGACTTGACCGACGGCGCGTATAAACTGGAGATTTCGACGGGCAAAGACCGCGTAGTAAAACGCCTAAACCTGTCGTCTTCTAAAATAGAAACGCAGCGCTCCATTACCGTAAATTAGTTCCCTTTTTTATATCAATTACAACAGCCAATTTTTAAAAACAAAAATCATGAAAACAATCATCAAATCACTCGTTTGCGCTTTGGCGCTTGGTACTACGGTCGCTTTTGCTCACCCAACCGACGAAAAATCGAAAGATAATCGCCCCGTACCCACTTTTGAATCAAGTACTTACGTTTCTGCTGATGCCAACCTCCGGGTGGCCGTTAAGAAAAACACCACTGACCGAGTATACATCACCTTGCGCAATACCGACGGAGTAGTGCTTTTTGCCGAAACCATCGGTAAAAAAGAAACAGCGTATGCCGCCAAAATCGACGTGAAAGACTTGAACGATGGCGTGTATCAGTTGGAAATTTCTTCGGGCAAAGACCGCGTGGTGAAAAAACTGAACCTGACTTCTCAGAAAGTTGAAACCCAGCGCGTAGTGACGGTTTTGTAAATTTCAGCACCCAACAATCATATCTTGCGAGAGGGCGATGCGTTTGCATCGCCTTTTTTATTGGTCTCACTCTGGTCATCCGTTGTTTGGTCAGAATTTGATTCGTGGAATGTGCCGCTTGGGCTTTCTTTGTGATGAAGTTAAAAGGCTATAAATGATTAAAAGTTTTGTAAAATGCTTAATCGGCCAACTTTTAATGCCTACTGACCATGAATAAAAAGATAAATCGTTTACTTTCGCTTTAAATGAATGTTTTCTCAAGTGATTCTTCCATGAAAATTCAAGTAAATTGGGTTGAAGTAGTTACGTGGTCGGTCAGCGCGTTGCTTATCCTGTTTTTGAATACCAACCTAAAAACGGGAGAAATTCGCTGGGATTGGGTGATTGCCATTACGGTTTCTTCTTTCCTGATTGGGTCGGTGCAGAGTTATTTGATGCCGTTGCTTATCCGACAAGCAGCCGATTGGAGTGTCCAAAAAACGCTCGGAGTCTATGCGTTGTGTGTAGTCATGACGGCACTAGTGGTGGGAAGCAGCATGATGTTCTTGATGCAAACGCTTAAAGGTGAACGCTATCCTTTGCGGGCGTATTTATCGAGCGGAATGATTTATATTCTGATGACGTTTGCTTTTACTTCGGTTTACATGATTCGGGCGTTGGTAGATCGTTGGCGAAGCGCCCTGTTGAAAGAACAACAACTCAATCAGGCATTGTTGAAGGCTGAATACGACACGCTCAAAAATCAGGTAAATCCGCATTTTCTGTTTAATTCATTGAATATTTTGAGCGCGCTGATTCCCGAAGACCCCGAAAATGCCGTCAATTTGGTAGAAAGGCTTTCCAAAGTTTTTCGGTACAATCTCCAGAACAACGACCGTGTAACGGTGGATTTGGGAACGGAACTAAAAATTGTGGAAGCCTATCTTTTCATTCATAAAATGCGTTTTGGGGATAATTTATCCTACCGCATTGACGTCTCGAAGGAAGAATGGCCCCAGCAAATCGTGACCCAAGGGCTACTGACATTGGTCGAAAATGCCCTAAAACACAACGAATGTTCTTCCGAGAAACCCCTCAAAGTAGAAGTCTACGCCGTGCAAGATGGTGTGGTGGTGCAGAATAATTTCCAACCCAAAAACAAGCAGTTTCTTGATTCGACGGGTATCGGGCTCAAAAACTTGAAAAGCCGCTATGCCTTGCTTACCTCCCAAAAAGTGCAAGTAATCGAAGACGACCAAATCTTTGAAGTTAAGATTCCTTTTGTTTAACAAAGGGCTGTGAATCAACTTTATAAAACGAATTTATTCTCTCGAAATGAAAATATTAATTCTTGAAGACGAGCCGTTGGCGGCCAAACGTATCGAATCATTGGTGAAATCACTGGAGCCGACGGCCGAAATTCTGGGCAAGTTGGAAAGCGTACGTAGTGCCGTAAAGTGGTTGAACGAACACCCGCAGCCCGATGTAATTTTGATGGATATTCAACTCGCCGATGGCCTTTCATTTGAGATTTTTCAACAGGCCGATGTCTCAGCGCCGATTATTTTTACCACCGCCTACGACGAGTACGCCATTCGGGCGTTTAAGGTAAACAGCGTTGATTATTTGCTCAAACCCGTGGAAAAAGACGAATTGGAGGCCGCCCTGGAAAAGCTAAAAGCCCAAAAAGGGGCCACTTCTCAGACCCAAATCGGAAAAGCATTGGATGCCTTGTTGAGTCAAAAAACGGATTGGAAAACCCGATTTTTGCTGAAAGCGGGTGCCCGATTCGACATCGTGGAAACCAGTGATGTGGCCTATCTGTACGCCGAAGATAAGGTAGTGTTTTTGGTGACGAAAGAACAAAAAAAGTACTACGTAGACGAGACGCTTGATGAGCTGGAACAAAAACTGAATCCTGCGCTTTTTTTTCGAATCAACCGCAAATATCTAGCCCAATTGCCGTCTATCGAGCGCATCGAGCCTCATTTCAACGGCCGGCTGAAAATCAAACTTCGCCACCGAGAAGATGACGATATTTATGTGAGTCGAGAAAAAGCTGAAGTATTCAAGAAGTGGCTAGATATGTAAAACTTAATTCATCAAACGGGTTTTGACCCACCAACTCACTTCCTGATGCGGGAAAGTAGTATCCCAAACAAACCGACTCATATCGGCGGCGCTGGAGGTTTTGTGCGATATTTCCACCACGCGCATTACGTCAATGTGGTGCATCGAAGGGTCAAAATCAGGAGCTAGGGTCATTTGGATGTCTCTGAAAGGCACGTAAATTTCCAGCTTTGCACAGATGTACTGGTCTTTCTCAACATCATAAGCCACGGCCCGGCCATCGGGCAGAAGAAGCATCAGCGGGCAATGAAAAAGCTGCTCGTAAAGAGAATTAAAATAGTGCCACCCAAAAAATAGGTACACTTTTCGCTGAAATCCAATACCTACCCTTTCAAGGGCCTGCTCAAGGGCAAAGGTTCGGTTTTTGATGTGGTCGGCCCAGTTGGGTTGTTTGTGCGGGTCAACGTGGCGTAACCAACGCTTGGTGTTCCAGTCGTAAATTTCCGCTTTTCCAAGCCTAAGTTTATAATCATAAATCGAAGGGCGTTCGTGAACATATCCCGGATAGTACCATTGGCGGTCGGTCGCTTTGGAATATTCTATTTCGAGCAACATGGTATATATTCCCAAGCTGTATGATGAATACCCTGGGTCAAAAAGCCCCAACAAACTCATCAAACTGTTTTCGCCTTGGTCAAAATAACTGATTGCTATGAGCCGGTCGTCGTCGTAAACGGCCACTTCGTAGGTTTCAAAACGAGGCGTTAAAACCAGAAATTCCTCCAAAGAATTACTCAAAAAACTTCTAAAGCGTCGTTGGTGCTGGTGAAAAAGTTCTTCTTTCTCCCGCGTGATGGTCGCTTTGCGAATTTCGTGCCGAAAAAGCTTTTCATTGCGGCTCAACAACTTACGTAAACGCTTAGAATGCTCGTGTTCTGACAGTTTTATGCGGATATTGATGGGCGCGCAAATGTCGTTGTCGAAGCATGTCACCTTAGCTCTGAACAGCATATTTACCGTCCGGAACCAGCCTGACGCCAAATAACGGTCGAGTCGTTTAGGAGAAAGTTGATGGGGTAAATAATACTGGAGTATGGGGTCGTTCATGCACTAAAATAAATGAAATTTGAGAAAAGAAAAAAGGCGGTAGAAAAAATAATTTCTACCGCCTTTTTAGTGCAAAAATCACGCCATTAATTATACCAATCTGTTGATGCAATTTAGGTCTTCGAAAGCTACCATAAGGCGTTGAGACATGCTCTCTTCTCCTTTGCGAAGCCATACGCGCGGGTCGTAATATTTCTTATTGGGAGAGTCTGGTCCTTCTGGATTTCCGAGCTGTGTTTGCAAGTATCCTTCTTTGTCTTTGTAATATTTCAGGATTCCTTCCCACGTTGACCACTGCATATCAGTGTCGATATTCATCTTGATGGCACCGTATTGGATGGCTTCACGAATCTCTTCACGCGTACTGCCCGAACCTCCGTGGAACACGAAGTTGACGGGAAGCGCCCCCGTGTTGTATTTTTCTTGAATATAATCCTGTGAGTTTTTCAGAATGATGGGTTGCAATTTTACGTTACCGGGCTTGTATACACCGTGTACGTTTCCGAAAGCCGCCGCGATAGTGAAACGACTAGAGATTTTGCTTAATTCTTCGTAAGCGTACGCTACTTCGGCGGGTTGCGTGTATAATTTAGCGCTGTCTACGTCGGAGTTATCAACGCCGTCTTCTTCGCCGCCTGTTACGCCCAATTCGATTTCGAGGGTCATGCCGATTTTGGCCATACGCTCAAAATACTTGGCGCAAATCTCGATATTTTCTTCAAGAGGCTCTTCCGATAAGTCGAGCATGTGTGAGCTGTACAAAGGCTTACCGTATTGGTCAAAATACTTTTCGCCCGCATCGAGCAAACCGTCAATCCAAGGCAATAGTTTTTTGGCGCAATGGTCAGTGTGCAGAATCACTGGAATGCCATACAACTCTGCCATTTGGTGTACGTGCATTGCACCCGAGATAGAACCTGCAATAGCGGCCTGTTGATTGGCGTTTGAAAGGCTCTTGCCAGCGTAGAAAATACCGCCTCCGTTGGAGAACTGAATGATGACAGGGGAGTTAGCTTTCTTGGCAGTTTCCAAGACGGCATTGATGGAGTTGGTACCTACGACATTGACCGCGGGAAGTGCGTAGTCGTTTTCGTTGGCATGACGGAAGATTTCACTGACACCTTCGCCCGTTACTACTCCTGATTTAAAGCGGGTTATGATTTCGCTCATGGTAAAATTGTCTTTTTTGGGAAAAAATTTTAGTTAAACAAAGATATGTTTCAACTTAGGTGGGTTGAGTTTGCAAAGTAGCAAAATTTTGAGGAATTTTTTACATACCCATTACTTTGAGGTTGACGCCCGTCTTCGATAAATCAGAACGCTGTCTACGGTTTGAACCAGTTGGTAATGCTGTGAAATATATGTCTTTAATGCTGGAAAACGATAGTGGCGGTAGGTAGTGTCGCACTGTGACGATAAATGTTGAACGGCAATATCAACAAATAAAGCAGGGCGATTATCTTCCATGTCTTTGATGACCTGTTGCAGCCGATACGGCTGGTGCGGGCCTGGCAGATAGGCATTGAAGGTGTGAGCGGTTCTGATTCCCTGCGGCATACCCGTACTCAAAAAAAAGCGGTCGGCCCATCCCCACAGTACTAATTTATCCCCTTTTTGTTGGTGTTTTTGCAGGGCTTCTGTAATGGCAGACTCGGGCTGCCGGTGATAAATATGCTGGTACGACAGCAGATTGGCAATGCTCTGAAGTCCAGCAAATAAAAGCAACCAACGTACTCCAAAGGTAGGATTAGTGGAAAGAAACTCCACGACGACAAAGGTCAGAAACAGCAACGGTACTACCAAGAAAAGTAGATAGTGCATAAACATATTGCCCGATTGCAGTATGGCATAAATGGCGGCTAATAAGTACAAAAAGCCGAAAGTAATCAGTCGGAAAGGAGTGTTTGTTTGTTTTCGAGAAAACATAATCAAACTCATCAACCCGCCGACAATCAAGGTAAATTGTCCCAAAAAATAGAGAGCGACGTGTTTGCTGTAAAATATAAAATGAAGCCCTCGACCCAAATTGAAACGCTCACTGAGCGGGACTTTTGAAAACGTGGTGGTATACGAATAAAAGAAAAGATTCCAGAAATAATCTTGCCAAAATGAATTAATATCGTTGTGAAGAAAATAGAAAATATTGACCAAAAGCGTCGGGGAAATTCCGCCAGCGGTCAACAACGCCACGTACCGCCATTGGCGTTGGTAAATGAAGAAGCCCAGCGCAAAACCGGCCGTCACCAGCCCCAAAGGAATGGCCTGAAATTTAGCAAATGGTAATAGCCCGAGACTGAACCCGAGTAGGCAAGTTTCCCACGCATTGAGGTGCCCTGTCTTTTCTAACTTACAGTAGAGCCACAGACCCAAGGTCAATAAAAAGATGCAGAAGTGTTCGGAATTGTAAGAGACAAAGCCAGGGTTCCAGGTGGTGCCGAAATATAGGGCTAACGGCAAAATATACCATACCGCCTTACTGGGCTTGATATACACTGAAAATGCTTTGAATAAAAAAAAGACACTCCCCGCCCAGAACAAGACACCAATGAGTTTGGCCATCAGATACCCTTGTTTTATACCTAACAAACCAGCGGCCACCAGGGGTAATACGGTTAAAGGACGGCTGTCGCTGTAGTTGAAAAGGGTCCACCATTTTTCAGACGACTGCAACACCGTGAGCGCCGAAGCAATCCAGGTACTTTCATCTTCGTCGTATTCGCCTTCGCTTACAATGAGCCATCTTCCAATAATCAAACAGGCAATCAGACAAAAAACAATCCAATTTGTTTGGTAAGGTTTGGCAATCAAGTTCATAACAGTTGGGATATTTGGCTGCTTCAAAGAGGTAAAATGTATTGAGTTTAAACTAATAACAGGGGTTAGGATTGACAGAATAAATTCTCTAGCTATTCTGTCAATCCTAACTTTTACGAAAAAATAAACGGCAAATATTTAAAGCCCGCTAAGGGATAGGTATTGCCGAACAACCCTATTTTTTCAATTTGGTATAGTATTTGAAAAACAAAGGAATGGTTTCAATGCCTTTGTAGAAGTTAAAAAGTCCGTAGCTTTCGTTGGGAGAATGGAGGGCGTCGATGTCGAGTCCGAAGCCCATCAGGATTGATTTTACACCTAATTCCTGCTCAAACAACGCCACGATGGGGATGCTTCCTCCGCCGCGTGTGGGTACGGGCTGCTTGCCGCCCCATGCTTCTTTCATGGCCAATTCGGCCGCCTTGTATTCTACCGAATCTACGGGGGTGACGTAGGGAAGTCCGCCGTGGTGAGGTTTTACCACTACTTTGACCGAAGGCGGCGCAATCGATAAGAAATGCTTGGTAAAAATATCAAGGATTTCGTCGTTGTTTTGGTCGGGTACGAGGCGCATACTGATTTTGGCGTAGGCTTTTGAAGGCAGCACCGTTTTGGCACCTTCGCCAGTGTAGCCACCCCAGATGCCGTTTACATCGAGGGTAGGACGAATGCCCGTGCGCTCAATGGTGGTGTAGCCCGTCTCGCCCTCAAGCTCATCGATGGCCAAGTCGCGCTTGTATTCGTCAAGGTCAAACGGAGCTTCGTTCATCAGGCTGCGCTCTTCGGCACTGAGTTCTTGTACTTTATCATAAAACCCAGGAATGGTGATATGGTTGTTTTCGTCTTTCATTGACGCAATCATTTCACACAGCACGTTGATGGGATTGGCTACTGCGCCCCCATACACTCCAGAGTGTAAATCGCGGTTGGCACCCGTCACTTCTACTTCCAGATACGTAAGTCCGCGCAAGCCCACCTCGATAGAAGGCACGTCGTTGGCAATGATGCTGGTGTCTGAAATCAGAATTACGTCTGCTTTGAGTTTTTCTTTGTTTTCACGTACAAAAGTTCCTAAATGGTCGGAGCCTACTTCTTCTTCGCCCTCAATCATGATTTTGACGTTGCAGGTCAGCGAGCCAGTAGCCACCATGGTTTCGAGGGCCTTGATGTGCATATAAAATTGCCCCTTGTCGTCGCAGGAGCCACGCGCATAAATGCGCTCATTTCTGATGGTAGGCTCAAAAGGTGGCGTTTCCCACAGTTCGTACGGGTCGGCGGGTTGTACGTCGTAGTGACCGTAGATTAGGACGGTGGGCAGGGCGGGGTCAATGATTTTTTCGCCATACACCACTGGATGACCAGGAGTTTCGTGAATTTCGGCCAAGTCGGCCCCGGCTTTCAGGATGGATTCTTTCACGGCCTCCGCGCAGCGGCGCATATCGCCTTTGAATTTGGGGTCAGCACTGACGGATGGAATACGCAGCAAGTCAAACAACTCACTCAGAAATCTATCTTTGTTTTGTTCGATGTATGTTTTCATTTGGTTTGAATAGATAAAAAGACCGTTCTTCTTTGGTTGAATCCGTTTGCCCCAAAGTTAGCGGGGTAAACGGATTTAAACGAGTTATTTTGAGCAAAAAAATAACCAAGATGGAAGAATACACTCGTCTCAACAAAGAACTTCAATACCTGCAAACCCAAATTGCAGAAAAGCAGTGGGTTGAAGCGCGTTTGATTGAAATGGAGGCAAAAATGGCTAATCAAAAATCGCAGTTGGCTCATTTAGAAGAACAACTAGCGAAAGAACGAGCCGACATAACGGCGCTGGAAGGCCTTTCGTTGGTGGGTTTGTTTTATTCGATACTGGGAAACAAAGACCAACAGTTGGAGAAAGAACGTCGGGAGGCACTGATGGCGCAGTTGAAATACGATGAAGCGCAGCAATCGTTGGCGCTCAGTGAAGCGGAGGTAGAAGGGCTGAAAATCCGAATGCAAAGAATCCATGAAGCCGAAGAAATGTTGGAGGTAAAATTGGAAATCAAACTTTCCCTTTTGTTGCTCGAACCTACCCCAGCCGCTCAGGCATTAAAACAACGGCATACGCAGTGGCAAGCGTTGAAAAAACAGAAATTGGAAATCTCGGAGGCATTTGAAGCAGGAAAATTGTACCGAGAGATTTTGGAATTATTGACTAGACAACTCAAAAGCACCCAAAATTGGGGTACGTGGGATGTGATGGGGGGCGGGATGTTGAGCAGCTATGTAAAGCAGCAGCGTTTGGGTGACGCCCGAAAAACCCTAAGCTCTTTGCGGCATTATGAATTAAAATTTCGCCGTGAATTGGCGGACATAAAGCAATCGCTTGATTTGGACGTGGAGCTGACGAGCGTTGAAGGGTTTTTGGATGTGTTTTTTGATAATCTGATTACCGACTGGATTGTACAACAACGGATTAATCGCTCTTTGGCGGGGGCTCAGAAGGCATTTAGTCAAGTTGGACAGGTTTTGGATATGTTGGTGGTTCGGTGTCAACAAGTTGATAGTCAGATAGAAATAGAAGAATATGAACTCAAAAAAAAGATAGTGGAGGCCACGTAGAGACGCAATATGTTGCGTCTCTACGCATTGTTTTATGGACATTCAAACGAAAACTCATACACGTGCTTCGCAAACTCCGACCAGCGGAGTTTTTCGCCGATTTTCTTTACCAGCGCAGGGCAACTTGCATACATTACCTTGATTTCGTCCTCGTATTCTTTCTTCTTGAGTTTTTTGGCGGGTAAATCGCCCGCCTGCACATAATACGATTTATCGTCGCCGCCGGCCATGGTCATACCACCAAAACCCACGCGCATGGTTTCGGCCGCAAAGGGGTCATGAAACACCTTTATTTTGCTATTGAATCCAGGATTTAATAACTGCATCAGCAGCATTTCTTGGTCTTTTTTTAGCACAACCTTCGCTTTCTCAAAATACGCGTAGCCTTTTTTAATGATTTCACTATCAATGTATTGTGCATCCCATTTTTTTACTTTTGTGCCCACATCCATATTGGTCGAGAGTTTCGAAAGTCCACTGGGCATTAGGTACATGGACTTGATTTGGTCGGGCTTGAGCGTGATTTTTTTGCCAGTGGCGTCTTTAATAACCACTTCTTCGATAAGTCCTTTTCGACGGTCTAAGTCTTCGAGGGTACCCTCTAGTTTGGTCCCGTTTTCGAGGGTGATGTAGGATGTTTCTTTGCCCGAAAACCGGTCATAAGCAGGAATAAAGTCTTGTGAAAAAGCCGTGCAGCTTAGCAGAAGGCAGCCCGCTAAGGTGAGCAGGTACGTAGTTTTTTGCATAAAGGTTGGTTTTTTTTGTAGAGGAGACAAATGTAATAAAAACCCCTTTCTGCCGTGCGATAATTGATTTATCGGGAGCTGTGGCCAACTGGCGTGTATGTTATTGGTAATGAAGCATTTTTTTGTACGTGGCAGCAATGCGGGCTGGTTTGGCCCCCAACCGAAACAAGGTCATGGCGACCAGATTGGCCACTTGTACGCGGGCCCAACTGTTGGTGTCGTATTTGCGGGCCGATACACAAACCTCTTTGGGGATGATTTTAAACGCGGCCCTGTTTTTTCTCCACAACCGGCGCAACAAATCGTATTCTTCCATGATGACATAATATTCATCAAAACCGTAGAGTTCATCAAACAACGGGCGAGTGATAAACAGGGTTTGGTCGCCGCCACGCGCCGTAAGAATGTTCAAACGTGTTAAATAATTGTTGAGTTTGAGCAGTGTTTTGTCAGAATCAAATCGGAAACGATAGCAGCCCGATTGATAACCTTGGCGTATGGCGCTCTGAATATCGTTGACAAAACCGCTTGGGGGGCGTGCATCAGCGTGAATGAAGTACAAAATTTGGCCCGTAGCAAAACTAGCTCCGTAGTTCATTTGAGCCGCGCGGCCTTTTTTGGGTGAAATCACAACGGTTGCACCTGCCTTTCTGGCCATCTCGGTGGTTTTGTCCTCGCTACCGCCGTCGACTACGATGATATTGGCCAATGCTACCCCGCCCTCTTCTTGGAGGTATTTTACTAGTTTTGTAATGTTTTTTTCTTCGTTGAACGTTGGTATAATGACCGATATAAGCATAAAATCTTAACGTTTCTGTTGATTATACTGAATGGGTTTGTTTTTACTCAACTGATTGGTTTTGGGCTGCTTTGCAAATTTTGTGGATTAGACATTGTCAGAAAGCTTCGCCGATGGTGAAATAAAAATTGCCGCCGTCTTGGCCAATGGCATAGTCAAGCCGAATGTTGAGGTGGTCGCGGCGATTGGCCGTAAAACGTATTCCTGTGCCGTAGGCAAACTTAGGGTCATGCCACCGAATGATGTCTTTTTGGTTGCCCAATACCGCCGTTGACCCAAAAAATACGCCACCGAAGCGTTTGAAAATACCGAAACGTACTTCGCCCTGAGCCAGCAAAACATTGTCGTCGCGGAGGCGGCCTTGATAATACCCGCGCATTCGTTTGCCGCCACCGAGTTCAGACAGCATATTAAAAGGGGCGTTACCCCACGTAAAACTACTGAACAGATTTCCTGCCAAAACCACTTTTTTAAGTAAGGTTTGGTAGCCTGAAAAATCGCCCGTCAAGCGGTTAAAAAGTGCATTCCCACCCCAAAAAGGGGCATTGTTGAAATAAGCAATGTCGGCCGTAATGCCTTTTGACGGAAAAAAAACAATGTTCCGTGTGTCGTAAAATAGTCCTAGTCCCGCTCCCGAAGTAATACTGCGCGGCGTACCCGGAACGCGCTCACTGGCAAATTCGCCGTTAGGAATGGTTTGAGTGATGCGATAATCTTCGTATTGATACCGAACGCCCAGGTATAAATGAGGATAGATTTTTTTAAAAAAATTAAGCCTAACGCGCGGAAAATCAACCCCGAAAAGCTCCTTCGGCACGGATTGATTGCCAATGCCGAAGTAATAATAGTTGTACTTATAAAATCCCAGTTCGCCGTTGAAATAATATCCCGCATTTTTGAGAAACAACTGGAACGGTAAATAGTAAAGCGATTGTTTCTCTTGGGTAAACACAATGCCCAAACTCATTTGCGAAGGACGAGCTTGAAGGGAGTCATTTTTGAAACGAAACGTAGCGGTCAAGGCCGCGCCGTAGGCCCAACGCGTTTCGGGCGAATAATACACCGCCGGAAATGGCAAAATACTCAACCGTTTTTGCTGAGAAAAAGCCTTTTGCGTAAGCATACACCCCAGCAAAAGGGTTTGTAATAACGTAACGAGTATTCTTGACTGGAATTTTTGACGTGCCAAAACGGTTAAAATTTCTTTAATAAACGTGAACAAGCTGACGAAAGTTATGAATTTTGTGGCGAAATGATACCAATTCTCCCCCCACCAGAAGCCATCTACCAAATGAACGAATACGGGCGTGCGCGCATCCCGTTTTTGTTTATCCTTGATTTTTTAGCCCAACAACCCGTCGTTTTACGCTTGGATGAAGTAAATGCCGAGGAGTTGCTATACGAATTCAACGGCCTGACCAACACCCCCAAAAAAGGGGAATCCGCTCAACCCCGCGCCCAATTCCACAAAAGTGTACTCTCATTTGAGCAGTATTCCCCTAAATTTGATTTTGTCCTTCACCAGATAAAACGAGGCAATTCGTTTTTGGTAAATCTGTCGGTATGTACGGAAATAACGACTGATTTGGATTTAATGACAATTTTTAACCAGACAAAAGCAAAATATCGGCTGTGGTGGCGTGATAAATTTGTGTGTTTTTCTCCCGAAATTTTTGTGCAAGTTCGCGGCAATCGCGTGGCGTCTTTTCCGATGAAAGGCACCATTGATGCTGATTTGCCTTTGGCGCAAGAACGGATATTGGCGGATGTAAAAGAAGCTGCCGAGCACGCTACGATTGTGGATTTGATTCGCAATGACCTGAGCATGGTGGCCCAAAAAGTATGGGTAGAGCGCTATCGGTTTATCGATAAAATTGAAACCAACCAAAAAACGTTGTTGCAGGTAAGCTCCGAAATTGCGGGAACAATGCCCGATAATTGGCGCGAAACCTTGGGTGATTGGTTGTTTAAATTGTTACCCGCTGGCTCTATCAGCGGCGCGCCCAAACCCCGTACGCTTGAAATAATTCAGGAGGCAGAAGGCTATGAACGAGGCTATTATACGGGAGTGGCGGGTGTTTTTGACGGCGAAAACCTAGACAGTGGTGTCTTGATTCGATTTATTGAAAAAATAAATGATCAATTGGTTTTTAAAAGCGGTGGCGGCCTTACCGCCCGTAGCGAAGCGCACTCAGAATATCGCGAAGTGATTGACAAAGTTTATTTACCCCTTGCCCATGAATTTACCCCCATGTATTGAAACAATTCGTCTGGCCGACGGACAATTGTCAAACCTTTTGTATCATAACGAACGGCTTAATCGTACGCGTCGGGATTGTTTTGAAGCAACAAAAGAGTGGGATTTGAATAAGTTGATTGACATTCCGGAAGAAGCAACCCAAGGCCTTTATAAATGCCGGGTAACGTACGGCCGTGAGATTGAAAAAATTGAATTTGAGGCTTATCAGCCCCGCGTGATTGAAAGCCTGCTTTTGGTCGTCGATGATGTGATTGAATATGGGTTTAAATTTCAAAACCGAGTGGCCCTTCAACAAAATTTTGAAAAACGAGGCAAGGCCGATGATGTCTTGATCGTTAAGAAAGGCTTAATCACTGATACCTCTTATGCCAACGTGGTGTTTTGGGATGGCAGCCAATGGGCTACTCCCGATAAGCCATTGCTAAAAGGAACAAAACGGGCACAGTTGCTACGAGAAGGGGTGATTGTTGAACAAAAAATTCGGGTAGAGGATTTGGTCGCATTTACCCATCTTCGGTTGATTAATGCCATGCTGGATTTTGAGTCTACTCCTGTGATTGAAATCGGTCAAATTGGTTTTTGAGTAACGTTTATCAAGAATAAGTAAAAGCGAAGCGAGACTTATACACTACAGTAAGTCTCGCTTCGCTTTTGATTTAGTTAAGGAGAAGTACTTTGCGATGCTTTTATTTTTTTCAAAATAATCGGAACACACGTGTTTTCGGGACATTCGCAGTATTCTCTAACTACAATCGGGCAGCAGTTGTTGGTTGGACATTGGCCCGAATCGACTTTAACAGTGTAGCTTCCAGGTTCATGTACTGGCAAAGTTTGGGCAGTGGCTCCTGTGATTTCGACCCCATCTTTAAACCATTGATAAGAAGTAAAACCATCAGGGACCTTTATAATCAGGGTGTCTTTGCGGGATGTACAAATGGGTAGTGGTACACTTACGTAGGCAATGGCATAATCATCTTCGGTCTTATCAGAGTTATTGGGCTCAGAATCTACATCGATTCCTATGGCCTTGATAACTTCGGTCTGATTGCTCAAAAAACCACCTTTGAAGCCGTTAGTTTTATTGATTTTAGCCGTGATGGTTAAGGTGTCAGACTCGCCAGGCTGCATTGAGAACGGTCCCCAGATGTGTGTTGATGGGTTATAGGTTCCTTTGCTTGCGCTGAAACTGACGAAGCTCAGATTGCTAACCAGAGTATCTGCAATCATCACACTATCGGCAATGGCCGCTGAAGTCATAGCGGCATTTCGAACCACTATTTCAAACCTAACTTCATCGCCTACTTCATGTACACAATTTCCGATAACGCGTTTTTTGATTTCCAGATCAATTTTTTCTTCAATTGTCATTCCAATATCAAAAGTGTAGTTATTTTGGGAGTCATAGCCTGTCGTTACTTTTACTACTATTTGGGTCGAATCATTGTTGAGTTCAGCATCAGAATCACGAAGGAAATTTTGGGTATCTCCCGTTACCCGTAGTGGTGAAATCGTTAAGGTATCAATCAGTTTGACGGTTTGCCCCTGAAGCCCGTCATTGGCGGGGATGGTGTCCAGTACCGAAGTTGGAATTTTCTGATTCAGATCAATCCGAATTTCGTAGGCGTGTTTTCGTTTCAACCCACCCGTTACGTTTGTGTCATTAAAATAATAATGTCCGCCGTTGGCTGTGGTATCGCGGGCTACTTCAGTCCCGCCGTTTTGCATGTCGTGGAGGGTGATAATAATATTGTCAAGCGGCACTTCGTTGGGCGTCTGTATGCCATCTTTGTTGAAATCAAGCCATACTTTGTTCCCGATTTCGAGCGGGGCGGGCGCACAAATTCTCGCTAAGTCACCTACGCCACCAGATTTGCCCAATGAGCCAGGGCTGAGTGAATAAACAGAAAAGCTTCGGTTTCGTTTGCCAGTTTTGGTATCAAATGCAAGAAAACCAGTGGACAAATACACACCATGGATGGGGTCCATGGCCGAAACCAGTACTTCTGGGATACCCGCCATTTTAAGCAACGCTCCGTTGGTAATTTCTTGGTGTCCTACTTCGTTACTGCTATTGAGCCAGTAATCTTCGCCGAAAAATTCCCCCCCGCCGGGACCTGAATTAGTATTGACACCGTAACCTTGTAAATTACCAGATTTACCATTGTTTTCTAAAGTATAGGTTCCATCGGCATTGTATTGGGCTCTCACCATATCGCCACTCATAAACCCGTAATAGTTTAAGGTATCATCAATGGCGATACCAGGTTGATTTTGTCCCGTTTGTAGGCCAAGTCGGTCCATAAAGGCGATAAGCAATGAGCCATCATCGTCAAATTCTATATCAGATAAAATAGCCTGTGGATAAATGGCAAATGCCGAAACTGGATCGGGAGCCCCTGCTGGATAGTTGCATTGTTTAGGAAAAGCGTTGGTCCAAGGCTGCCATCCGTTGATTGTGTCGCATCCTAGCGTATTGTCAATAGAGCCACGAGGGTAGTCCAAACCGAACTCAAAGATATTTCTAAAAGAGGTAGTTTTTGGGTTAAATTCATAGATAGCGGCCTTCAAATCGCTTTTCTTTTGCGAGGTTTCTGCCGTACATACCACTCCTACGTAGAGCTTACCACGGTAATATTTAAGTGCCCAAGGCGCAAATTCATTGTTTGAACAGCCAGGGTTTGGGATTTGAAAAGACTTAGTTTGTGCCTCTGCGATGTTGGCGGGAGCTTTTAGCGGTTTCTGAACCGAAAAACTGTATAGTTTTCTATCGTATAAATTAATTAAAAATAAAGTATCCTGATAAACAGATAGTTGAGAGCCACCCATTCCCACCTTCGCTGCTACATGAAACGCAAGTGAGTCGCGGCTGCGGGCTAGTTTGTCGGCAGGGAGTATATTGAGCCCCGTAGTGGGGTCAATGTGTGGGTCAGGGCCAGTATCAATACCGATGGTTTTAACATCAATAAAATTAGAGACTGTTCGGTTTTTGAGATCAACGGAGTAGAAACCGCCTGTACCCAGTGGGCCGAGGCCTACGTGACGACGGGTGATGGCCCCCACGAGTAAAGTGTTGGATGAGCGCTGATAGGCTGAAATCCAAGTTGATCCGATTGTGGCAGCATCGGTCAGTTTTTCCATAGGGGGGCCCGACGGCGTTCCACCTTCACCATCAGCATCGTAACCAAACAGTACCAGGGCGGGGTCATCGCTAGCGCTGCCATTTTTGAGAGGATCGCCCATGGTGTAGCAGGCCGTAACGACCGAAACCTCACTGGCGACACCACAAAACTCATCATCGTTGAAAATACCAAGGTTGACATTGGATGCAGGGGCTTGCACAAATTGGACTTCCGTGCCTTTTTGAGGGCCAGTTGAACTAACGGAAAATGTCTCGGGTAGATTAAAAAACTCTACCCTGACAGCGGTACCCATAGGTGCCTGTTGGCTCGTAAAAGCATAATGACCAGCCGTATCGGTATGAGTAACGAAGGGCTGGCTATTACCATTCACAAAGATTCGTACCCCAACGGCGGCTACTCCCGCTTCGGTAGGAGATACGAGTGTTTGGATGCCATTTGCGTCAAAATCATAGAAGACTGTACCGCTCACTTGAGCTCGGCAATCTACACTATAAGTCATAATTAATAAATTAATGACAAAGAGAGCTCGTAAAGCGCGGGATGTATGACAAACCCATGGAGACAATATGCTCATGATGAAAGTAAATGTTAAATGATTCATTGAAACCAAATAGGTATATTATTTAAATTAAATAAAGTGCTGATAAATAGGTATTTATAATATTTATTTTGCGTTCAACATACAATAATTATACTTCAAAGGGGTGTGTTTAGAGAATGCTTGGCTATTTAGGGCTAAAAAGTATGTTTCTATTTTTTTAGTTTTAGTAAACAAAAAAGCTAAAAATTGCTCTTTATATTTGGCATATTAATTTAATTTCAAATACCCTGCCATTGTATATTGAATTGACTTGGGAATAGGTTAGGGGATGGGGGTGATGGAGGAGAAAGGGGGTGTAAATGAGCTAAAAGGTATAGGGATGGGGCGGAGGCAGTGTTGTGAAAAACTATTTGGAATAATTTTATTTTTTATCAGGGAAGAGTGTTTTACAAAATTGGGCAAAGACAAATGCAGGAGAGCGACTTTAACAAATATGATGCCAAGGCTTTTGTTTTTGCTGATTTACAAGGCTGTTGTCGTGTTTTTAAACCATTGAAAAAGAGAAGGTTTGCTCTGTAAGGTATATATTTTCGCCTTTTGTTGTGACTGGCTTGTGCGTTATGGGATAAAAGTGCTTTTGGCAAAACACGTCGAAAATCACATAAAAGCGTCGGCTTCGATTGGGTACTTAAAAAGGAAGAAGCTATCTAGAAATACAGTAGAAATTGGGTAGATGAATGAACCATCTACCATTGCAGGCCACTTTGTGGTTTTGTAAACTCAAATTAGGTTGAAATATAATTTGATTCATGTTTTTGTTGAGTATTACCAACTTAGCAAAGATGAATTATTTGACATCTTGGCTTATGTCAAATATCCTATCATGCTTAAAAATATCTAATGAAAGCATTATCTTGCGCTTTCAACTTTGGCTTTAAAATAGAGTGCTAACTGCAGAAAATGACGATTTTGGCTTAGAAGAAGTTACGCTGTTTGCGGATTTAATCTTGCCGGTTCCGGTGAGACAATTGTTTACGTATCGCGTTCCGAGAGTTTTCAACGCTGCCATCAAAAACGGGGCTAGAGTAGTTGTTCCTTTTGGTAAAAACCGTGTTGTAACGGGTGTTGTGGCCCATATTCATACCACCCCGCCGTCGCGTTATCAGGCCAAATACATTGGTGAACTACTGGATGATGAGCCCTTGGTGACTCCTTACCAAATCGCCCTTTTTAACTGGATTGCCGATTATTATTTGTGCAGCGTGGGGGAGGTGCTCAACGTAGCTCTTCCGTCTGGACTGAAGATTACGAGCCAATCCAAAATTCAGTACAATCCCGATTTTGAGTATTTTGACCTGCTGACTGAAGATGAAGCCGCCCTTCTGGAAGAAATAAAAAAATACCAATCCCTCACCTACGAAGAAGTAGGAAAGCGGGTAGGTGATCAGAACATCAACCACGTCATCAAATCGTTGATTGGCAAGCGGGCCGTTATTCTGTACGAAGAAGTACGTGAAAAATATAAGCCCAAAATTCAGAAAAAAGTTAAACTGACGGGGCGGTATGAAACCCGCGAAAATCTGATAGAGCTTATTGGTCAACTCGACAAAACGCCTAAACAACAGGAAGTTGTGATGCGCTATATGAGTCAAGTGCCAATCCAAAATGACCCTTATGCCAATCGTACTGGCTTAGAAAAGAGTTTTTTTACCCAAAATGAAGAAATCTCCGATTCGGCATTGAGTACGCTGATAAAGAAAGGCGTTTTTGAAGAATTTGAAGTGACCGTGTCGCGATTTGCGGAGGTAAAGCCAGATTTTACGGCAGGCGTTAATATTAAACTGACCACGGCGCAACAACGCGCATTTGACGAGATTATTCATCTATTTCAGGAAAAAGATACGGTATTGCTCCACGGAGTGACGGGGAGCGGCAAAACCGAAGTGTACATTCATCTCGCCCAGCAAGTACTTGAAAGCGGCTCACAGGTGCTATTTTTACTGCCCGAAATCGCCCTTACGACCCAGATTGTGGTTCGCCTGAAAAAAGTTTTCGGCGATAAACTGGGCATTTACCACTCCAAATTTTCTGACAACGAGCGCGTAGAAGTCTGGAAAGGAGTCGTCTCTGGGCAGTTTCAGTTGGTGGTGGGTGTGCGTTCTGCTATTTTTCTACCCTTCGACGCCCTCGGGCTAATCATCGTCGACGAAGAGCACGAAAGTTCGTACAAACAATACGACCCCGCGCCCCGCTATCATGCCCGCGATGTGTCGATTGTGGCCGCGCAGCACCAGCAGGCCAAAGTGCTGTTGGGTTCGGCCACGCCCGCGTTGGAATCGTATTATCAGGCGCTGAAAGGTCGCTACGGTTTGGTAAAATTGACCGAGCGCTTTGGTAAGGCTAGTATGCCCGAATTTGTGCTGATTGATACCAAGCAAGAGCGCAAAACCAAGAAAATGAAGTATGAGTTTTCGTCGGTTTTGGTGGAGGAGCTGCGCGAAACGCTGGCCCGAAACGAACAGAGCATCATTTTTCAAAACCGTCGGGGGTATTCTTCTTATCTACAGTGCGAAGAATGTGGGTGGATTGGCGAATGTGAAAATTGCGCCGTAAGTTTGACATATCACCAAAAAGACGCCGAGCTTCGGTGCCATTATTGTGGGCATAAAGAAGAAGTGCCGAAATTTTGCCCGGGTTGCGGTTCTACCAAAGTGCGCACCGTGGGATTCGGGACCGAAAAGCTGGAAGATCAACTCAAAATTTTCTTCCCCACGGCCCGTGTAGCCCGGATGGATTTGGATACGACCCGCGCCAAAAATGCCTACAAAGAAATGATTGAGGATATTGAGCAGGGCAACGTAGATATTTTGGTGGGGACCCAAATGATAAGCAAAGGACTTGACTTTGAGAATGTAAGTATGGTGGGTGTTTTTGATGCCGACCGGATGATTCACTTTCCCGATTTACGCTCAACCGAAAGGGCGTTTCAGTTGATAACGCAGGTGAGCGGCCGGGCTGGGCGCCGGGCAGACCGCAAAGGGAGGGTATTAATTCAGACGGGAAACACAAATCAAAAGATTTTACAAAAAATTATTGCGAACGATTACGAAGGAATGTACGCCGAAGAAATTGTGGAGCGAGAGCAGTTCAAATATCCGCCGTTTACGAGGCTTATAAAACTGACTGTCAGGCATTTGGAGCAAAGTGTGGCGCGTCAGGGAGCCGAAAAACTCACCCATCTTTTAATGGAAAAAATGGGGGAAGACCGGGTGCTTGGACCGCAGCCGCCGCTGGTCGAACGCATCCGAAATCGGTTTTTGTTTGACATTCTTATAAAACTCGAGCGCGAAAAAGTTAATTTTAAGGCCGCAAAGACTTTTATCCTCGAAAAAGTGACGGATATTCTGACCGATAAAACATTAAAAGGGGCTGATGTAACCATTGATGTAGATTGCCTCTAATAATACCCATCAAAAAAACCTAGCCAAAAGATGATCAATAAAAAGACCAAGATTGTTGCCACCGTAGGCCCTGCTTCAGAAACATCTGAACTTCTGTATTCACTGGTACAGGCAGGGGTGAATGTATTCCGACTGAATTTCTCGCACGGCTCTCACGCCGATCACTTGGAACGTATTCAGAAAATCCGCCAAAATAATGCTACCTACGGTCTCAGCGTTGGAATTTTGCAGGATTTGCAGGGCCCTAAAATTCGCATCGGTAATGTCGAAAGCAAAGACGGTGTGAAAATCGTAGCAGGCCAAAAATTAGTGTTTACCAATGACGATATTATTGGTACGTCCGAGCGTGTAAGTACTCCTTACAAAGGAATGTACCAAGACGTAAAAATGGGCGAGCGCATCCTGATGGATGATGGTAAACTGGAAGTAAAAGTAGTAGGCATCGAAGGAACCGATGTAATAACGGAGGTGGTCTATGATGGTATACTGAAGTCTAAAAAAGGAGTAAACCTTCCAAATACCAAGGTTTCGATGCCTTCGGTGACTGAAAAAGACTACGAAGACCTTGAATTTGGCCTGGAAAATGATGTAGACTGGATAGCGTTGTCATTTGTACGTTATGCGTCTGATATTCAGGAGGTAAAAGATTATATCAAAGCAAAAGGCAAGAGCATTCGAGTGGTGGCTAAAATTGAAAAGCCCGAAGCCATCGAAAACATTGATGCCATCATTGAAGCCACCGATGCCATTATGGTGGCTCGTGGAGATTTGGGCGTAGAATTGCCCGCCGAAGAAGTTCCCATGATTCAGAAAATGATTGTGGAGAAATGTAATCGCGCGGCTAAGCCCGTTATCGTAGCTACGCAGATGCTCGAAAGCATGATTGATGCCCCACGGCCTACGCGAGCAGAAATCAATGATATTGCCAATTCAGTGCTAGACGGTGCCGATGCCGTGATGCTCAGCGCAGAAACTGCCTCTGGCAAATACCCCATTGAGGCCGTTACGAGCATGGCACAGACGATTCGTCAGGTAGAACAAACGGAAGCGAAGAAAAAAGCGGATGATACCGAAATTTATTTCAAATACCACGCTGCCGTTAATGATAACCCTGGTCCTAATGTGTTGAATGACAACGTTGTAATGAGCGCTTGTCGCTTGGCGCGTGATACCCACGCAAAGGCTATTATCGGGGTGACTCGTTCTGGTTATACAGGTGTTCGTTTGTCACATCACCGTCCAGAAGCTGATTTGTACGTCTTTACGCCCAGCCGCTCGCTCATGTGTGCGCTTTCGTTGTACTGGGGAGTGAAGTCGGTGTATTATGACCGTGAAGACCTTTCGACGGATGATTTAATTGACGATATCAAAAGGGTTCTTGTTGAAAAAGGAGCGCTGCATACGGGAGATATTTTCGTAAACACGCTGAGTATGCCAGTCAGCAAGCACCGCAAAACCAACGCGGTTAAATTGAGTATTGTAGACTAATCTGCTTTCGGTGAAGTTTTAAGCCCTTTCTCTCGGCGAGAGAAAGGGCTTTTTTATGCACTATATATTGGAAGAACGGGTGTATTTCCATTTAAAATAAAGAATAACAAACGAAAGAACCAGCGTGGTGGCGTTGGCGGCCACAACTGGAAAAGAATGCGCCATGATGCCATAACCGAGCCAAAGCGCTACGCCAACGGTAAACAACAAAAACATGGCTAGTGAAACGTCTTTGGCAGATTTGGTACGGTAAATCTGTAAAACCTGCGGAATAAAGGCAAGCGTGGTTAACGCACCCGCTACATAGCCCATTATCTCTAACATTGCTGTACGAATTTTAATGAATAATGCTTATATAGTAGAAAAGTTATATAAAAAGTTTCATAACATCGCATATTTGTTGGTATAATACAATAAGTGATTGTAAGGGTACTAAAATAAGCCTAGATTTTTGTTAAAATCATTAAAAGGGGAGAATCAAAAGAAGTGACAATTTTTTGTGCCTTCAGAGGCAGTAGAGGCGTTTTTGGGTTGGGATAATGCAAAAAAATCAACTTTTGTTTGGAAAATAAATCCTGACCGGTTTTATTTGTAACGCAAATACGCAATTAGCGTAATTTCGCTATCAGAAAAAATTTGCTCTAAAATGTTTGCTAATATAATTGTGGTCGTGGTCGTCATTCTTTGCACCCAAACGGTGTGAGTGGATTCCGATTGCTACCGTCGAAGCCTCACTCACACCGAAAGATGAGTGAGGCTTTTTTGTAAAACCAACCTCCTATATGTCAGAACAACTTAACAAATTTAGCCGCACGCTTACGCAAGAAGTAACAAATCCCGCCGCCAAAGCCATGCTTTATGGCGTAGGATTGACCAAAGAAGACATGCAAAAAGCCCAAATTGGCATTGCCAGTACGGGTTATGAAGGAAACACCTGCAACATGCACCTCAACGGATTGTCGGTGCATGTAAAAAAAGGAATTCAGGAAAATGGCATGGTCGGCCTCATTTTTCACACCATTGGCGTATCTGATGGTATGACCAACGGCAACGACGGGATGAGCTATTCGCTGCCTAGCCGCGACTTGATTGCCGATTCTATCGAAAACGTAGTGGGTGCTCAATGGTACGATGGAGTGATTGCGGTGGTAGGTTGTGATAAAAATATGCCCGGCGCCATGATGGCCATTGCCCGGTTGAACCGTCCGGCCATGTTGGTCTACGGCGGAACAATCCGGACGGGAGAATATAAAGGACAGAAACTTGACATTATTTCGGCATTTGAAGCCTTGGGTAAGAAGTTTGCTGGAACGATTTCGGACGACGATTACGAAGGGGTTATTCAAAATGCGATTCCGGGGGCAGGAGCCTGCGGCGGAATGTACACCGCTAATACCATGGCCAGCTCGATGGAAGCAATGGGCTTAACGTTGCCCAATTCATCGACCTATCCGGCCACGCACGAAGGCAAAAAAGCGGAGTGCATCGCCATTGGAGCGGCCATGAAACAATTGCTGGAAAAAAACATTTGCCCGCGCGACATCATGACGCGCAAAGCCTTTGAAAACGCCATGACGGTGGTGATGGCGCTGGGTGGTTCGACCAACGCCGTGTTGCATTATCTCGCCATTGCGCGTGCCGCAGAAGTAGATTTTACGTTAAAAGACATTCAGGATATTTCGGACCGCACGCCGTTGATTGCCGACCTTAAACCGTCTGGTAAGTATTATATGGAAGATGTACTGGCCATTGGCGGGGTTCCGGCCATTATGAAATATTTATATCAGCAGGGACTTTTGCACGGCGATTGCTTGACTGTAACGGGCAAAACCATCGCTGAGAATTTGGCCGAAGCTCCTGATTTGGATTTCGATACCCAAAAAATCATTTTCCCGCTTTCGACGCCCCTCAAACCCACGGGCCACTTACAAATCATGTACGGAAACTTGGCAACGGAAGGTGCCGTGGCCAAGATAACGGGCAAAGAAGGCGAGCGTTTTGAAGGAATCGCCAAGGTATGTGAGCGCGAAGAAGAAGTGATTGAATACATTTCAAAAGGTGAAATCAAAGCGGGGCATGTCGTCGTGATTCGCAATGAAGGTCCAAAAGGCGGTCCGGGTATGCCCGAAATGCTTAAACCAACATCGGCGGTCATGGGAGCGGGTCTTGGTGACAAAATCGCGATGATTACCGATGGTCGATTTTCGGGTGGTACGCACGGCTTTGTGGTAGGCCACATCACGCCAGAAGCCTACATGGGCGGAACAATTGGTTTGGTAAAAGACGGTGATAAAATTACGATTGATGCCGTAAACAACGTACTGCAACTGCACGTGTCGGACGAAGAACTAGCCGAGCGTCGTAAGGAGTGGAAACAACCCGAGCCGCCGTTCAAAAAAGGAACGTTGGGCAAATATATCCGCAATGTGAAGTCAGCAAGCGAAGGCTGCGTAACGGATGAAGCATAAGATGGTCGGGATTCGTAATCCCCATGCCAGAGTAGAAAGATTTAGGACAGATGCCAATCATTAACGTATTTGATACTAAAGACTAGGTGGATATATTTAAATAAAAACTTCAAACAGACATGAACGCACATAGAGCAATAGTAAAGCCTATAGGGCGAACCATAAGTTTAGAGTTGCCGGAGGAATTTACTCTTGGTGATCAAGTGGAGGTAATTATCCTCCCTCTCAATGAGCCTCCTGTTAAAAAACAAAAAAATGATCTAAGGCGTTTTCGTGGGGCTCTTGCTCATTTACCGGAAAAAGAAAAAAAAGAGATGGACGATTTTTTCAAAAATATTCGTAACGAATGGGAACGGGATATATAATTGATACATCCGGTTACAGTCGTTACTTAGATGATATGCTATCCGTGGAAAATAGTGATTTTATGGATAGTGTACTGGAAGATGCGCCTGCTATGTGCTTTGTTGTCAAGATAGAATTGCGTTCTTTTCAAGGTGATAAAAATAAAGAAAACACCATTGCTGATTTGGTTAATAATTGTTTGATAATGGAATTGTCAGATGAAATCATTGAAAAAACCATTGAGCTACGCAGAAAAGCAAAAATTAAACTGCCTGACGCTATCATAGCAGCTACGGCCATCGTTCATAATTTGACGCTACTCTCTACCAATGATAGCGATTTCGTGAAAGTGCCTAAGTTGAAATATAAGTCATTGAATACATAAAATCTAACCCAAAAATGGGAAACTACATGACTATGGTGGCCGCCCAAGAAGCCGCTGCTATCGAAGAAGTAAAGTATGACGCTACCCCCGAAGGCCCTCGGTTTTTGTCGGGAGCGCAGGCGCTCATGGAATCACTGATTGCCGAAGGGACGGAAGTGATTTTTGGCTACCCGGGCGGTGCCATCATGCCTACGTATGATGCCCTTTTTGATTATACCGACCGCCTAGACCATATTTTGGTGCGGCATGAGCAAGGCGCTGGGCACGCGGCGCAAGGATACGCCCGTACCAGCGGAAAACCGGGCGTTTGTCTGGTGACTTCTGGCCCTGGCGGTACTAATTTAGTGACACCCATCGCCGATGCCATTATCGACTGTACGCCTTTGGTGTGCATCATTGGACAAGTAAAATCAACTTTGTTAGGAACGGATGCTTTTCAGGAAACCGACATTATTGGCGTAACAACCCCCGTCTGTAAGTGGAACTACCAAATCACCCACCCCGACGAAGTGCCAGAAGTAATGGCTAAGGCGTTTTATATTGCCACTTCCGGAAAACCCGGCCCCGTAGTGATTGACTTTACGCGGGATGCGCAGGTCGGGATGATGGATAAGCCCTATCAATACAAAAAAATAGAGGGTTTGGCCAGCTACAAACCCCGTATTGTTCCTAAAGATGAACACGTACAGAAAGCGGCGGAATTAATCAATAATGCCAAAAAACCCTATATTTTATTTGGGCACGGTGTGTTGATTTCGGGAGCGATGGAAGAACTGAAGGCTTTCGTTGAAAAAACCGATATTCCCTGCGCCAGTACTTTGTTGGGATTGTCGGCCATGCCGATTGACCACCCTAATTATGTGGGTTGGTTGGGAATGCACGGCAATTACGGCCCCAACGTATTGACCGACCAAGCTGATGTCATTATTGCCATTGGAATGCGTTTTGACGACCGCGTAACGGGCGACGCCACCAAGTACATTCGTCAGGCTAGAGTAGTGCATATTGAAATAGACCCCTCAGAGATTGACAAAATTATCAAGGCAGAAGCCCCCGTGGTAGGTGATGCAAAGGAAGCTTTGCGGAAGCTACTTCCGTTGGTGAAGGCCAATAATCACTCTACATGGCGCAATGAATTTAAGAAATTTGACGTCATCGAAGAGCAGAAAGTAACCCGTCGGGAGTTGAAGGAAGAAGGGGAAATCAAGATGGCTGAAGTGGTGAATATGCTTTCCCAAAAAACCAACGGAGAGGCCTGTATTATTGCGGATGTAGGTCAGCATCAGATGATTGCAGCCCGGTATTACCAGTTTAAAAAGCCACATTCATACATTGCTTCGGGCGGATTAGGAACCATGGGTTTTGCTATTCCGGCGGCGTTTGGTGCCAAAAAAGGCGCTCCTGACCGTGAAGTAGTGGCCTTTATCGGTGATGGTTGTTTTCAGATGACCATTCAAGAATTAGGAACCATTGCGCAGAGCGGATTAGCCGTAAAATTGATTATTCTCAACAATAATTATTTGGGAATGGTACGGCAGTGGCAACAGCTGTTCTTCGAAAAACGCTACTCATTTGTGGAGCTGAAAAACCCCGATTTTGTAACCATTGCCAAAGGTTTCGGGATTACGGGTCATACTTGCTCTGAGCGCGACAATCTGAGCGACTCGCTGGATGCCTTGCTCAAATCAGACAAGCCGTATTTGTTGGAAGTAATCGTGGAGAAAGAAGAAAACGTATTTCCAATGGTCCCCGCTGGGGCTTCGGTTGTTGATATTCGGTTGGACTAGGCCGACAAGACAGCAACGGTTTGGTACTTAAATAAATGCACAACTAAAACTCCCCTTTGGAGCGAGCCGACGATTCGGTTGGGGCTTATGACGACTTACACCATCTGTATATTTACCGAAAATACTTTCGGACTCTTAAATAAAATTACGATTCTTTTCACCCGTCGACGGGTCAACATTGAAAGCTTGACGGTGTCGGAAACGGAACGAAAAGGGGTATCTCGGTACACCATTACCATCAAACACGATAAACGCGAAGAGGTCGAAAAACTGGTTCGTCAAATCCGCAAAGTGGTAGAAGTTTTGGCCGTGTTTGGATACTTGGACGATGAAGTTGTGTACAACGAAATTGCGCTTTTCAAAATCGCAACCCCTATTGGTACCCGGCCCATCGATATCGAAACCATCAATAAAGTGTACAAAGCTTGGGTGGTTTACTGGGGACTCGACTACGTGGTGATCGAGAAGGCCGGTAATGAAGCCGAAATCATGGATTTCTTCCGGTATATCAAGCCTTACGGAATACTTGAATTCGTGAAATCAGGCCGTGTAGCCGTTGGAAAAACCCCTCAAGGGTTAGTGGAGTACCTTCCGCAGGAGGTACATGGCGAGTATTATGCTTAAAAAAACTACCTTTGTCAAAGCGTTTGGCAATCCAATTGGGATAGCCCGACCGGTATAAAAAACCGATAGATTTGACTAGATACGTTTGAATGAAACAACCACAGCAATCACTTACAACACCTTTTAGGTGGCTGGACAGTAAATTACAACCGTTCTTTGACAATAAATTTTGGCAGATAAGGCTATTATTTTTAGCCCTGATTGTCTCAACTGGCACCCTTTTGACCTTTAATTTTATCTTGGTCGATAAGGGCTTGCGAAGCTTGTATCTTGAAATGCGGCAGCCGGGTTCTATCGGCGGGCTTTTTTGGGATGATATTATCAAACAGGGCGCTGACCCGTTTACACCTAAAGACTATGAAGCGGGGTCGCACGAGGCAAATCAAACCTTTCGTCTGACCGTCCCGCTTATTGCGCAGGCGTTGCACCTCAATGTTGCTGGTTTATACTTACTTCATGTATTGGTAGGACTGGTGTTTTTGTGGTTTATGACACGGGCAGTTTATGACATAGTCAAGGATAAAATCCTAACCTTCTATTTCATGACGGGGTTTACGGCAATCTACGCTGGGGCTAATTTTTACATCAATTTCTTGGGCCATTGCGATGCCTTCCCGTTTTGTTTTATGGTGTTGGCATTTTATTTCCGAAACCCCCTATCGGTTTTACTGTTTACGCAACTGGCCTTTTGGTGTGATGAGCGCGCCATTATCAATTCTTCTTATTTAGGATTATGGTACGTCTTGCCGCTGATTAAGCAAGTGATTGGTAAACGTAAATTATCCCTCAAAGAGATTCCGCTGCCAGTAGTTGCATTGGTGATGAGTGCAGGGGTTTATTTAGTGATACGGCAGTGGCTTGCTACAACGTATGGCTTGAAAGTAGGCCACGACAACGACTTGTCGCAGCAGACGAGTTGGTGGAGCTTAAGCATTCTAGGTGATAAATTTACGCGTGGTTTAGAAGGCTTTTGGCTCATTGTTTTTGCGGGTATGGCGGTTCTAGTCATGCTGAAAGATTGGTGGGCGCTGGTATTACTGGGCGGATGTATACTGATTACTGGAGTAATCGGAGTGATGGTTGCCGACGGCACTCGCTCCCTCTCTTTTGGTTTTTATATGTTCTTTTTCTTGCTGACTATTTTACGGGAACATGTACCAATCAATCAGTTAAAATATTTATTGATTGTCAGTACACTCGTTTCTTTAATGTTACCGATGTCTTTCCCATAAGTCGCTATGAATCAAGAATATTATAAGCAATATTACCATATCGAAAGAGAGCATTGGTGGTTTGTGGTTCGGAATCAGATTATCATCAATCATTTGAAACAAGCTCTACCAGCTCAACGTCCGCTGAAAATCTTGAATGTAGGAGTAGCAACTGGGCATTCGTCGGAGCTTCTGGGAGTGTTTGGAGGCGTAAAATCAGTGGAGTACGATCTAGAATGTTATGCCTTTACCAAAGCAAATGTACCGATTGATTTGATACAAGGTTCAATTCTCGAATTGCCCTTTGATGATGAGACTTACGATTTGGTTTGTGCCTTCGACGTAATCGAACATGTCGAAGAACATCAACTAGCGGTCGATGAGATGAAACGAGTGTGTAAGCCCAATGGCTTGGTATGTGTAACGGTGCCAGCATTTATGTTTTTGTGGAACCAGCACGACGACGTCAACCACCACGTACGTCGGTACACAATGGCGGAACTTGGAGAGTTATTTAAGAAAAGCGGGAAAATCGTATTCAGCAGTTATTTCAATTTTTGGCTTTTTTTTCCGATTGCTTTTTTCCGATTGTTGTCAAAATTACTGCCCTTGCATCAGCAAAAGATAGAGGATGCAGGGTCAGATTTTACGGTAATGAACGGCCCGGTTTTTCAAAAAATATTCGGACGTATTTTTAAAACGGAAGACTGGTTGATTCAAAAAAAAATAAAACTATTTGTGGGCGTGTCGGCCCTGCTTACGTGGCAAAAGACAAAATAAGATTCAATAACAATTAATAAATAAACAAAACAATTCAATGGCACAAATCAATTTCGGCGGGAGCGTAGAAGAAGTAGTAACCCGCGAAGAATTTCCTCTTGAAAAAGCACGTGAAGTATTGGCAAATGAAACAATCGCCGTTATTGGTTACGGTGTTCAGGGCCCGGGTCAGAGCTTAAATATGCGCGATAACGGTTTCAACGTAATCGTTGGACAACGTAAAGGAAAAACCTACGATAAAGCAGTTGCAGATGGCTGGGTGCCAGGTGAGACGCTTTTCGAAATCGAAGAAGCCCTCGAAAAAGGAACCATCATTTGTTTCTTGCTGTCGGATGCTGCTCAAATTGAATTGTGGCCAACCGTAAAGAAGGCACTTGTTCCTGGCAAGTCTCTGTACTTCTCACACGGTTTTGGTGTAACTTATAAAGAACAAACAGGTATCATTCCACCAGCTGATGTTGACGTATTTTTGGTAGCGCCCAAAGGCTCAGGAACGTCACTTCGTCGTTTGTTTGTAGAAGGAAAAGGACTTAACTCTTCTTTTGCCGTATATCAGGATGCTTCTGGCAATGCCCGTACAAAATGTATCGCCATGGGTATCGGTGTAGGTTCAGGTTACTTGTTTGAAACTGATTTCTACCGTGAAGTTACGTCTGACCTTACTGGTGAGCGCGGAACGTTGATGGGTGCTATTCAAGGGATTTTTGCCGCTCAATACGAAGTATTGCGTGAAAACGGTCACTCGCCATCAGAAGCATTCAACGAAACCGTAGAAGAATTGACGCAATCATTGATGCCACTTGTAGCCGAAAACGGTATGGATTGGATGTATGCAAACTGCTCAACCACTGCCCAACGCGGTGCCCTTGACTGGTGGAAACCTTTCAAAGAAGCTACTAAGCCTGTGTTCCAGAAACTGTACGATTCAGTAAAATCAGGCGAGCAGGCAAACATTTCTATCACGCGTAATTCGCAGCCTGACTACCGCGAAAAACTCGAAGTAGAATTGGCCGAGCTTCGTGATTCAGAAATGTGGCGTGCAGGGGCGGCCGTTCGCAGCCTGCGTCCAGAGCGTAACTAATACTTTTAACCTCGGCTAGTGCAGGGTGTCCCCACACAAACTCTTGCCGAGGTTATTATCTTCAATTGAAAATATAGAAAATCCCCCGAGTTGTGTAAATTCGGGGGATTTTTGCAATTACTCTAATCATTATTTCTTATGAGTATCGCCTCCGAAAAACACAAACATAAAGCCACGGATTTGCCGACATTCGACAATATTTTGCAAGCCGCCGAGCGAATTCGAAAAGTGGTAAAGCACACTGATTTGGAGCTAAATCTCAATTTTTCGGAGCGATACGAAGCCAACATCTACTTCAAACGGGAAGATTTGCAGGTGGTGCGCTCTTACAAGATTCGGGGAGCTTACAACAAAATGGCGAGCTTGTCAGCAGAGGCGCTTGAAAAAGGAGTGGTGTGTGCTTCGGCAGGCAACCATGCCCAGGGCGTAGCTTATGCCTGTAATAAAATGCAAGTTCGCGGCCGAATCTTTATGCCCAGCACCACACCCGCCCAGAAGGTAAAACAGGTCAAACTTTTCGGTAAAGACCAAATTGAAGTAGTACTGCACGGCGATACTTACGACGATGCCTACCACGCCGCCAAGCACTTTTGCGAAAGCAACGAGGCGACCTTCATCCACCCCTTTGACGACGTACAGGTGATGGAAGGGCAGGGGACCGTCGGGCTGGAAATCTTCCGGGATGCCGATTTTAAAATTGATTATCTGCTGTTTGCCATTGGCGGCGGTGGATTGGCTTCAGGTGTAACAACGGTATTTAAACAATTGAGCCCCGCCACAAAACTCATTGGTGTAGAGCCACTTGGTTCTCCTACGATGTACACCGCCATCAAAGAGAATCACGTAGTAACGCTCGAAAATATTGATAAGTTTGTAGACGGAGCCGCCGTAAAACGCGCGGGTGAGCATACTTTTGAAGTGTGTCGCAAGAATCTGGATTCTATTCTGTTGGTTCCCGAAGGAAAAGTTTGCTCTACGATTTTGCAACTGTACAACGAAGAAGCCATTGTGGTTGAGCCAGCGGGTGCGCTTACGGTAGCGGCACTCGACCAAATCAAAGACGAAATCAAAGGAAAAGATGTTGTGCTGTTGATTGGTGGCGGCAACAACGACATCACCCGTACCGAAGAAATTAAGGAACGTTCACTGCTTTACGAAGGACTCAAACACTATTTTATCATTCGTTTTCCGCAGCGTTCGGGCGCGTTTAAAGAGTTTTTGAACCACGTTCTTGGACCCAACGATGATATTGCGCACTTTGAATATTCCAAAAAAACCGCTCGTGAACGCGGTCCGGCGTTGGTGGGTATCGAACTTCGTCATAAAGAAGATTTTGAACCGCTCTTGGCCCGAATGCAGGAGCACAACATGCAATTTGAATACATCAATAATAAGCCCGATTTATTTGAGTTTTTGATATGAAAAACTATACAGTTATGTCTCATCCTGTCCAAAATAAAGCTCGGGTATTTGATTTGATACAAGAGTACAAATCTACAATTCAACAATTTGGAGTGGCTCGTTTGGGCCTGTTCGGCTCATTTGTACGAGGTGAGCAAGGTGATGACAGCGATGTTGATTTTCTGGTGGAGTTTAAAGAAGGCATGAAAAAGTACCGGAACTTAGTAAAATTAGCTGAATTGTTGGAAAATGTAACTCACCGCAAAATTGACTTATTAACTTGGGAAGGTATTGCTCCTTTTGTTCAACGAGAAATCCAAAAAGAAATCGAATATGTCTCTTTCACTGATTGAATTTTTGGAGCATATCCAAAAGGAATTGGAATTCTTGCTCAAAAATAGCCAACGAATAGATTATGAAACCTTCATAAATGATGATTTTGTAAGTCGCGCATTTTTAAGAAGCCTTGAAATCATAGGAGAAGCTGCAAAAAAGGTTCCTGACGAAATACGTTATAAATACCCGGAAGTAGAATGGAGAGGATTGGCCGGCTTAAGAGATATTCTTATCCATCAGTATTTTAATGTAGATTATAAACTGGTTTGGGATGCTATTCAGGAAGAAATCCCAACAGCTAAGGAATGGATTGATATAATTATTGAAAGAGAACGGAATACACTGTAATAGAATGAACTTTGATTTTAGAAAATACCACGTCAGGGCCATTAATGCCCAAAGTGAAGCCGAAAAAGCGGCCATCAACCAAGAGTTGAAAGACTTGTACGACGCACTTTCGGAGGAAGACAAGAAAGTGTTCAATGAAGAATTGCAGAAATTTCTAATGTCGCAATACAAGACGATTGGCGACGATTATCAGGCCCTAAAAAAAGGCGGGGCGTTTGATTAATAATCGAATAGTTGCCGAAGTAGGAGGTCGGATGTAGGAAAACAAATCTTATTTCTTTCTTCCTACCTCTTATTCACTCCTTCTTAATTAGCAGTTCATTCCCCCATGCTTCGCGTTCCTTCTTCCATCAGCGCCCAACAGTTTCAGTCCCTGAAAATTCAGGACATGACCTTTGTGGCTTACCGGAGCGATGTGTATCCAGAGCGTAATGAGATTTTCTTTGAAGAACACGCCGTGGTGGTAGTGCTTGAAGGAGAGAAAAAATTTATTTCACCCAATCAGGATTTGCATGTTCGAAAGGGAGACATTTTGTTTTTTCAGCGGGGCTGTTATTCCATGAATGAGTCTATCGGGAGCGATTACCGAAGTCTGGTTTTTTTCTTTCATGAAAAGCTCCTCAAAGAGTTCGTGAATCAAAATCAGACCCTATTTGTGCAGGCAGAGGCTGACCATACGCAGCCTATTTTGGTTCTTCAGTCATCGCCTACTTTTGAGAAGTTTATTGATTCACTTTTGCCTTATTTTCATTCCCAAACACCCTACTTAAACCAGTTTTTGCGGCTCAAATTTCAGGAGTTACTACTGCATTTGATTGAAATTGATATTTCTGGACAACTCAAATCCATTTTGTTCAACATCTATAAAGGGCAAAAGACCGAGCTGGAATATTTGTTGAATAATTACTACTTAAAGCCCCTCACAATAAGCGAATTGGCGCACTTGTCGGGGCGTAGCCTGTCGGCTTTTAAACGGGATTTTGAAGAACAGTTTCACACTTCTCCCGCCAACTGGATCAAACAAAAACGCTTGGAACACGCGGCTTTTCTTCTCAAAAATGCCAACAAAAACGTCTCGGAAGTAAGCATGGAAATTGGCTACGAGAGCGTTTCCCATTTTATTAAGGCTTACAAAGAAAAATACGGATTTACGCCAAAAAAAACCGATTGAGCCAAAATCGCTATTGTTTGGGCGTAGGGCGTTATGCCGTATTGTAGAGTTTCCTGCAATTTTGTATCGTAAAATAACTACTACATTGAGTTCATGCTCTGTGCTCATTCGTTTCTCTGTGGTTAGTCGTAAATATGATTCTAAAAACGTATTAAAACTAAGGTAATATGTCAAAAACAACCCTCTTCGACAAAGTGTGGGATGCCCACGTTGTCCGCAAGATTGAAGACGGGCCCGATGTGTTCTTCATCGACCGTCACTTTATTCACGAAGTCACTAGCCCAGTGGCCTTTTTGGGCCTCGAAAGTCGGGGTATCGGTGTGCTGTTTCCGGAGCGTACTTTTGCTACTGCCGATCACAACACGCCTACCATCAACCAACATTTGCCGGTACAAGACCCGCTTTCGGCCAATCAGTTGAAAGCCCTCGAAACCAACACCGCCAAGTACGGTATTTCGCACTGGGGTTTGGGCCACGCCAAAAACGGAATTGTACACGTAGTTGGACCCGAAAACGGTATCACCCTTCCGGGCATGACCATCGTTTGTGGTGACTCACACACCTCTACGCACGGTGCGTTCGGAGCCATTGCCTTCGGGATTGGTACTTCAGAAGTGGAAATGGTGCTGGCGTCGCAGTGTATCATGCAGCCCAAACCAAAGAAAATGCGCATTACCATCAACGGTAAGTTGGGCAAAGGCGTATTGCCAAAAGATGCTGTGTTGTACATTATTTCACAGATTTCGGCCAGTGGTGCTACGGGTTATTTTGTAGAATATGCTGGTGAAGTGTTTGAAAATATGAGCATGGAAGGCCGTATGACGGTTTGTAACATGTCGATTGAAATGGGCGCGCGCGGTGGTATGATTGCCCCCGACGAGACTACATTTGCCTACCTCAAAGGTCGTGAGCAAGCGCCTAAAGGCGAAGCATGGGACAAAGCACTGGCCTACTGGAAAACCCTCAAAACGGATGAAGGCGCCACCTTTGATTTAGAATATACCTACGACGCGGCTGACATCGAACCCCAAATCACCTACGGAACCAATCCAGGCTTAGGAACGGGTATTTCTCAACACATCCCTAAAGCCGAGCAAGTATTGGACGGTGGCGCTTCTTATGCTAAATCGCTGGCATACATGGGTTTTGCCGAAGATGATAGTATGATTGGCAAGCCGATTGACTACGTGTTTTTGGGAAGTTGTACCAACGGTCGTATTGAAGACTTCAGGGCGTTTGCATCTATTGTAAAAGGCCGTAAGAAAGCCGATAATGTAACGGCTTGGCTGGTACCGGGCTCTCACATCGTAGAAGCTCAAATCCAAGAAGAAGGTATTTTGGACATTTTGACCGAAGCAGGTTTCTCATTGCGTCAGCCAGGATGTTCGGCTTGTTTGGCGATGAACGATGACAAGATTCCAGCGGGTAAATACGCCGTTAGTACCTCAAACCGCAACTTTGAAGGGCGTCAGGGTCCGGGTGCACGTACGCTGCTGGCAAGTCCTTATGTAGCTGCTGCCGCCGCCGTCACGGGCAAAGTAACTGACCCACGGGAGTTTTTATAAACAATAAAATAATCATGGCATACGATCAATTCACCATATTAAAATCTTCGGCGGTACCTCTTCCCTTGGAGAACGTGGATACCGACCAAATCATCCCCGCTCGCTTTTTGAAAGCCACCAAGCGGGAAGGCTTCGGCGACAATCTTTTTCGCGATTGGCGCTATAATCCCGACAATTCCCCCAAAGCAGACTTTGTACTGAACAACCCGCTCTACTCAGGTAAAATCCTCGTGGGAGGCCGTAACTTCGGAAGCGGTTCGAGCCGTGAGCACGCCGCGTGGGCCATCTACGATTACGGTTTTCGCTGCGTTATTTCGAGTTTTTTCGCCGATATTTTCAAAAACAACTCCATCAACGTTGGAATTTTGCCTGTAACGGTAAGCCCCGAGTTTTTGGATAAAATCTTTTTGGCGATTGAAAAAGACCCAAAAACCGAATTGGAAGTAAGCTTGCCCGACCAAACGGTGACTATTCTAGCTACTGGTGAAAAGGAGTCTTTCGATATCAACGGTTACAAAAAACACAATCTGTTAAACGGCTTCGATGATATTGATTATCTGCGAGCCATGAAAGAGGAAATCGGCGCTTTTGAGGCCGCGCTTCTTTTCTAATTATGAGATACATCGAAATAATGGATACGACACTCCGCGACGGTGAACAAACCAGCGGAGTGTCTTTTTCGGCTTCTGAAAAGCTGGCGTTGGCCCAACTTCTTCTCACGGATGTCAAAGTCGACCGCATCGAAATTGCTTCGGCGCGGGTCTCAGAAGGAGAATTTCGGGCGGTAAAGAAAATTACCAATTGGGCGAAAGAAAATGGATTTTTGGATAAAGTAGAAGTACTGACGTTTGTAGACGGCGAAGCGTCCATCAATTGGATGCTTGAATCGGGTGCTACGGTCATGAATCTATTGACCAAAGGCTCAATGAATCACTTGGTGCATCAGCTCAAAAAAACGCCCGAAGCGCATTTTGAAGACATCCAAAAAGTGATTGCATTGGCACAATCGAAAGGAATTTCTGCCAATGTGTACCTCGAAGATTGGAGCAACGGAATGCGTAACTCCCCTGAGTATGTATTCCAATTCCTTGATTTTCTGACCACTCAGCCCATTCGTCGCGTGCTGTTGCCCGATACGTTAGGTGTGCTCACGCCGGCTGAATCTTATTCGTTTGTGAAATCAATTGTGGAGCGTTATCCTAATCAACACTTTGATTTTCATGCCCATAACGATTATGATTTAAGCATTGCCAACGTTATGGAAGCAGTGCGGGCGGGAGCCCACGGATTGCATTTGACGGTCAATGGCATGGGCGAACGGGCAGGCAATGCCCCGTTGGCGAGTGCGATTGCGGTCTTGAAGGATTTCATGCCAGAAGTAACCACGGGAGTAGTGGAGGAGTCGTTGTATTCCATTAGTAAAATCGTTGAAACCTTCTCTGGGCTTCGTATTCCAGCCAACAAACCGATTGTGGGAGATAACGTTTTTACCCAAACGGCTGGTATTCATGCCGATGGCGACAAGAAAAACAATCTGTATTTCAATGAGTTGATGCCCGAGCGGTTTGGACGCAAGCGGTCGTATGCATTGGGCAAAACGTCGGGGAAAGCCAATATCGAAAATAACCTTCGGGAATTGGGTATCAAACTCGCCGATGAAGACCTCAAAAAAGTAACGCAACGAATCATTGAACTCGGTGATAGAAAGGAAGTGGTGACGCAAGACGACCTTCCGTACATTATCTCTGACGTGTTGGATACCAACGCCATCGAGTACAAAATTGAAGTGCTCAATTATGTGTTGACCCACTCCAAAGACCTAAAACCATCGGCGACGCTCAAGGTGAAAATCGAAGATGAGGTGTTTGAAGAAAATGCGCAGGGTGATGGTCAGTACGATGCGTTTATGAATGCGTTGAAGAAAATTTATGAAGTCAAAGGAAAAACGCTCCCGCAGTTGACCGATTATGCCGTTCGTATCCCAACGGGAGGACGCACCGACGCACTTTGTGAAACCATCATCACCTGGAATTGGAATAATAAAGAGTTTAAAACCAGAGGCTTGGACTCTGACCAAACGGTATCGGCCATCAAAGCCACTCAGAAGATGCTGAACTTGATTTCTCTTTAAAAATAAATTTAACCACGGAGTGGCACAGAGTTATGGCACGGAGTTACACAGAGTTTGATAATCTTACAAGTAATATTTTAAAGTGTGCTTACGATGTACATACTAAATTAGGTCCAGGTCTATTAGAAAGTGCGTACAAAGAATGTTTGTCTTACAAATTACAAACGTTAGGGTTGTTTGTGGAAAAAGAAAAGGCGATGCCTCTAATTTTTGAAGAAGTAAAGCTTGATTGCGGGTATCGAATCGACATTTTAGTGGAAAAAACTATTGTTTTGGAATTGAAGTCAGTAGAAGCTTTAAATGATGTCCATACATCACAAGTATTGACTTATATGCGTTTAGGCGAATTCAAAATTGGGTATTTGATGAATTTCAATGTAAGCAGCCTGCGCAATGGCATCAAAAGATATGTATTATAAAACTCTGCGGAACTCGGTGTCAAACTCCGTGAAACTCAGTGGTTAAAAAATCAAAAACTCAAAAATGGCAAAAAAACACATCCTAATCGTTCCTGGTGATGGTATCGGGCAAGAAGTTACCACCGTTGGAAAACAGGTCTTGGACCGCATCGCCGAAAAATTCGGTCATGAATTTACCTACGACGAAGCCCTCATCGGCCACGTAGCCATCGAAGCCACTGGCGACCCGCTTCCCGAAGAAACCCTCGTTAAAATGCGCGCTTCCGACGCCATTTTGTTTGGTGCCGTAGGTCACCCCAAATACGACAACGACCCGTCGGCCAAGGTACGTCCTGAGCAAGGCCTATTGAGAATGCGCAAAGAGCTTGGCTTGTACGCCAACCTGCGCCCTATCAAATTGTTTGACGAATTGTTGGAAGCATCTAGTATCAAACCTGAAATCCTGAAAGGCTGTGATATTCTCTTCTTCCGTGAGTTGACGGGCGACGTGTATTTCGGTAAGCGCGAACGTCTTGACGACGGAAATACCGCCTACGATACCATGATTTACAGCAAATACGAAGTGGAGCGCATTGCCCGCAAGGCGTTTGAAGCCGCTCGTACGCGCAGCAAAAAACTCATGTCGGTCGACAAAGCCAACGTGCTTGAATCAAGCCGTTTGTGGCGTGAAGTCATTCAGAAATTGGCGCCCGAATATCCAGACGTAGAGGTAGAACACCAATTCATTGATGCGGCGGCGATGTTGCTCATCAAAGACCCACGCCGTTTTGACGTAGTAGTAACGGGTAACCTTTTTGGCGATATTTTGACCGACGAAGCGAGCCAAATTGCGGGTTCTATGGGAATGTTGGCTTCTGCTTCCGTAGGCGACAGCACGGGTGTGTACGAGCCTATCCACGGTTCAGCGCACGACATCACGGGCAAAGGCGTTGCCAATCCGTTGGCATCGGTTCTTTCGGCAGCGTTGTTGTTGGATATTTCGTTTGGTTTGAAAGCAGAATCTGAGGCCATCATCGCCGCCGTAGATGCCGTTTTGAAAGCCGGTTTCCGCACGCGCGACATCGCCAACAGCGAAACTCCCGCCGACAAAATTCTGGGTACGGATGCCATGGGCGCGGAGTTGTTGAAAAATTTGTAAATCAGTTAGGTTTACTTCTATAATAGCGGCAAAATTTAGCATTTTGTCGCTATTTACATTTCTATTACTGACATTTTAATACTGAAATGGCAAATCTGTTGATGGTGGGCTTAAATCCTGATTGAAGAGATGAAAAGCTTTCTTATCCAAAATCTTTATCTTTGTATTCTTCAAAAATTACAACCATGAACACGGCCCAAATCATATACGAGCAATACAAGGTGCTGCCCAAAAAAGTCAGAGAAGAACTCAAGTCCCTGATTTTAAAGGAAGACCAGCCATCGGATCTTATGCAGGAAATCGAAGCAGGTCTGAAGGAGGTAAAACTTATGCAGGAAGGCAAACTGCCGAGCCGCACCTTAGATGATTTAAAAAAGGAGCTGAAAGATGCCCAATAAAGTCAAAATCACTTCCTTTTTTGAGGCTCGTTATAAACGTCTCACAAAAAAATTTAACACACTAGAAGCCGAAGTTGACGAGTTGGTCGAACAGCTGCTCGAAAACCCCGCAATGGGAACTTCATTAGGTGCAGGTTTGTACAAGATTAGGTTGGCAAGCAAGAGCAAAGGAGGTGGCAAAAGCGGCGGCTTTCGAGTAATTACCTATCTTATTTCGGAGCGAGAAGATGGTATTGATATTCATTTGATAACGATGTTTGATAAGTCAGAAGAAAGCAACATCCAAAAAGAGACGCTGGTAAAGATTGTCAAGCAGTTATTTGGATAATTATGAACCTTTGGTTAAAAAATATCTTTTCAAAGCCCCATCTTGCCATCGTTTGGACGTTGGTGATTTTGGGGCTTTGCTCACTTCCGAGCAAACAAATGCCCAAAGATTTAGGCTGGGATAAACTACATCACTTTGGCTCTTTTGGAATCTTGGGCGCACTTTGGTATTGGGCCAAGCCTCAGCCCATTTGGGTAATTGCCGGAGGAATTGCCTATGGTTTTTTTATTGAAGTATGGCAGCATGTACTGCCCATTGGCCGTACGTTTGACCTTTACGACGCCCTTGCCGATGCCCTTGGAGTAATCGTGGCCATTCCGATTGCCGAATGGGTTAAAAAGACATTTTTTTAGCTGGTGATTCGCGTCGCTCACTCTGAAACTTATCTACAATAATGCCTTTTTTAGAAACTCAACGTCTTTATCTTCGCCTTTTTGCAGAAAGCGATGCCCATGATTTGTTCCGCATTGAGAGCAATCCCGAAGTGATGGCATTCATCCGAAAACCCGTTACAGAACTTTCTCAAAGTTTGGGAAGAATCCGACAAGAGACCATCTACGCCGCCGCCAATGAAGGACTGGGGCTTTTTGCGTGTTTTGAAAAAGCGACCGATACGTATATTGGGCTCGTTAAAATCAAACACATTGAAGATACCGATGATATTGAAGCAGGCTACGCTTTTTTGCCCGAAGTATGGGGCAAAGGCTACGCCACTGAAATCACAAAGAAAGTCATTGATTACCTGCAACAGAACTTTAAAGGAAGAAAAATCGTGGCTTTTGTACAAGATGAAAATACCTCTTCCAAGCACGTTTTGGAGAAAGTAGGAATGAAAAAAGTGGATGCGGGATATGAAGGCCGAGCAGATGCGGTGGTGTTTGAGTTAGGATAAATATGATTGGCTATTTTTTAAACATTTAAATCGTAAAAATTATCTAGATTTATATGACCTCTAAAATTTTGATATATAAATTCAATAAAATCATGTTGGTTAGCTCCTGGATTAACCATGACCCAGTTTAAATAATTTTGGTTGTTTGCTAAACCTAGTAAAGCAATCGGTGAAGGCGAAGGACCTGTGATAACGGTTAATATTTTAGGGCTTTTAAATTCGCCACATGGCAATTTTAAATTATTAGGATTCGATACTTGTATTTCAAATGCAACTTTATTGTGCATTTGCGTCTGTAGAAAAGGGGTATTTGGAATATTTATTGTCGTCCAATTAAAGTGTAAAGTGGGGCCGTGTTGAATTCTAATTGCGACCGTTAATCCCATATCTTGACAGCCCCTCACAAATAAATCAAATGCTTGCGATTTGGCTACATTAACATTTCCTACCACACCATTTACATTGGCATTTTGATGTATTTGTAAACCTTGAGCACTAAAAGTACTACCTGTATTGAATAAGAGGTATTTGGCGTTTTCATTAGTTAGAATATGACAAATTAAATCCTTATTTATACAAATATTTCGCAATCCTGTATCATTTGCATTGTATTGAACGCGTTGTACTGATTGGATTATATCTGAGTAATTTATTTTCTCTTTTTGTAAAAATGCTATTAGAAAATTTTTAGCTGCTATTCTGGCAGGAGCAGGATTAAGATTATTTGGTAAAGGAATAATAGCTTCTAGTGCAGCATATTCTGGATTTGTCAATAAATACTCCCACATACTTCCTCTATTGCCATGGTAGAAAGGAATCCAAGGGCGTGTAGGAATACCTACAATAGGAATAATTATAGCAGGATGGTCTAATATATAACTTATTGGAGGAAACGTCCCGATTATGTATTTTTCATATTTTTCTAAGTGTAATTCAGAAATATATGGATGAAGTTCGAATGGAGGGTTAGGTGGTAAAATTCCTTCAATTGTTAAATTGTCAATGAAACTTTGATTATCATTGACAATGGGGGCGGTATAACACTGTACTTGCAAAGGGTCTAGACCTCTATTAACAATTAGATTATCGTTTCTTTTTAACATGTTTAGAAGGGTTTAGTTGGCAAGTAATCTTTATAAAAGGTATACAATAACAGTAAATTACTTAAAATTAAAATTTTACTGTTACATTTCCCCCTCCACACCTAGTCCAAACAAGGCAAAATCATACTTTACGGGGTCATTAGGGTCTAATTGCTTTAGGTTTTCGGTGAGTTCTAGGGCGGTAAGCCAATCGGTAGTGGGGCGTTGAATGAGGCCGAGTTTGCGGGCTACGCGGTCTACGTGTACGTCGCAGGGGCAGATAAGTTGGGAGGGTTTGATGGTAGTCCAAAGGCCAAAATCTACGCCTTTATCATCTTGGCGGACCATCCAGCGCAAAAACATATTCAGGCGTTTGCACGACGACTTACGGACGGGCGTGGCAATGTGTTTGCGGGTGCGCTCGGGGAAATCTTCTAGACTAAAAAATAGCTCATGGAATGCCGCCAAACCCTTTTCTACGTGGAAAGCATCGGGCGCTACCGCCTGCGAAAAGGCGGTTTCTAACGAATCGTGTCGTTGATAATACTCTTTGAAAAAATGAATGAAATACAGCGTATCCGTCGCGTTGAAGGTGCGGTGTTTGAATTGAAGAAAGCGCTTTAAATCGGAATCCTGATGGTTTTTGATGAACTCATAGGGCGCACCGTCCATCAGCTGAATCAGCTCATTACACTTGTTGATGATGGTCTTGCGTTGCCCCCAAGCCAATACCGCTGCCCAAAAACCCATAATTTCAATGTCTTGTCGACGAGAAAATTGGTGGGGAATACTAACGGGGTCGTTGGGGATAAAATCAGGACGGTTGTATTGAGCTACTTTTTGTTCCAATAACTCAGCAACATAATCGGTCATTAGGCGCGTTTACCTCCGTTTAAGAGCCAAACCAATCCCTGCGAAATACCCGAAAATAACCGCACTATCCCCGTAAATACCAAGGCAAAGAGCGAGATAATCGGGTAAAAAATTGTAAATGCCACGCTCCAAAGGCGGTAGCCGAGGGTGGTTTTGAGTTGTTCGCGTTCTTGGCGGCGTGAAAGCATCGTGAGTGTAATGATTTTAATCGTCTTGCAAATTTTTTTGCGTGACAAAGTTCGGAAATTTATGGCACATAATTTATTTCTTGCAGTGACATAATGATTCCCGGATTTCCTTCTTCTTCAATTCTCTAATTTTTTCAGCTTGCTCTTTCAAGTTTGTTTGAGCAGAGTCGGACAAAAACCATCCCAACGGAATGACCCCTTTTTTTCGATTCAAGTCAAAAATCGTTAGTACGGAATCAATAGGCATTGATCGTGCCGAAAGGGCAAGGTATTTTCGGGCTACGTTGAGTTTACTGCCGACGTGAATATCCCATGAATTGAAGAAAGCAGACAGGGGGGCTTTTAGCTCGTATAGACCTTTGATCGGTTTGATGTTCAGCTCGCCTTCGTCCGAATTTTTAATCATGATGAGGTGAATGTGGATGTTCCTAATTAGAGAATCTAACAAAGTTTTAGGAGATTTTTGTGACGAATCTTTACCAGGCTTAATGACGTCCTGAATGCTTGATAAAATGCTCACGGCGGTTTCCAACCCTGAGTTATCAACGTAGCCGCCGTCTACAATATTGTAGCGGTCGTCGGCGTTCATGTCGGGGTACTGAATCGTTGCAGGCGGTGTAACGACAGGAAAGCGCGCACTCATAAAAGCTGCCGTACTGACGCGGATGTTGCGCGCAATATCTTCCTGCACATCAATGGCTGGCTGCCCGTCGCGGCTACCGAAGCTGGGGTCATTTTTAAATGCCAAATTCGATAAAATGGCCTTTTCGCCCGTTTCTACACGGGTACAGTTTAAAAATAACGACGGTACTTCATACTTTCTTTTTCCCCTCCAAATGTCCATGAAAGGCGTTTCGAGCGATAAATAACCTTGTCCAGTTGCTTTCTGATAGTCTTTACTGAGCGCATCTTCCAAGTAGCGAGCGCGGTCGAAAGAACGTATGCCAATGGGGGATAATTTTTGGAGAAGATCGGGCAACAAAAAAGCGGAAATGAGGGGTGAAAGGTAGTCTTTTCCTAGTACTTCTTGCGACTTTACATACACATTAATATTTTGATAGGCTAGGCTGTCGCTGTACATTTTTGTATAAACTGCCGCACCTACCGACCCACCCGATACCCCGCTGATAGCATAGGTACGGCGCATAAATTCGGGTAGTTGTTTACCAAGCTCTCCCAATACTAAGGTAGTCCAATAGGCCGCTCGTAGTCCGCCGCCTTCGGTAGCCACAATGTAAATCGGGTATTTTTGCTTTTTCTTTATGCAGGCGAGAATATCGTTTTGCCGCACCTGCAACCACTGCAAGAAGTGCTGATTGATACGTACCGAATCCGATTGCTCAGTTTTAGTGGTGTAGCTTGGTGTAAGTACGCGGATTTGGTGATTGTTTGTGTTGAGAAAAAACAATAAGACAACGATGACCAAGACCGTTACGGGGGCGCGGTGGATATTGTCAAGCAACAACAGCGTGAAGGCAAGATAGGTCCAAAGCCCCATACCGACGAAATAAATAGCGACGGTTCCTATATGGCGTGAGAGTGGGATGTTGTAGACATGGCTGGCAAAGAACAAAAAAATAGTCAGGTAAAACAGATAAAAAAGAAACATTCCAATTTTGTACCGCACCCGCAGTTGATTCACAAAATGGACGTCCAGCGATAAGTAATCGTTGTTTGGTTTGTGCTCAACTTCGTCGGTTTTGGGTTGGAGAAAATTTTCGTTGATTGATAAGAAGAGAAAGTAAATGACAATTTCAAAAGCCAAAGCAACAAGGTGCTCCAATTGTCCACCCACACCTTGCAACAGCAAAAAGAAAGGCAGCAGTCCCAAAATAGGGGGCGTCCAGCGAACGAGCGAACGCAAAAAGTCTTCTGTCGCTGAAGTTTGGTCGGCTAGTTGTTGAAGTTCGTCGGCTAATTGCTTCAGGTTATTATTTGGGATACGAAGCACAGGCGTTTTTGGGCTGGTTTTTGTTACCGTCAACTTGCCTTTGGGGCCCTTAAGTAGGTTTTTGAGTTGGAGTTGTTCGGCATCCCAGCTCCTCAAAATAGCAGGAACTTTTTTCAAATCGCTCAATAAAGCGGCGTTGGCGTCGCCTTGTTGTTTGAGGGCAGACTGAATCTTGTCAAGCAAGTCTTGGATGTCTTCTTCTGTCTTTAACTCACTTTGGTCACTTTTTACTTTGTACGATAGGTCAGCAGTTTGAACCGATTGGCGTAGTGCATTATTGTTGTCTCCTACTTCTTTTATTTTTTGTAAAAGCCAATGAATCCGGTCGCGTTGGGTAGCGGAGGGAGCAATGCGTTCAAGAACTTTGCCCAAGTCGAAGAAAATGAAGAGCAATCGGCACGAAAACCAAACCGTAATAGCAAACAAAAAGGCCGCCACGTGTGCCCAAACAGCCCACCCGCGTTGTTCGTTTACTAATGCAAAAAAGACGTCGAAGGCTTGGTCGGCCGCTCCGAGTGGTGCATAAGCTATAAAAAGCACAATCAGCACCAACCACAGCTTCTGCAAAAGCAAGATTACAATAAGCGTATACGGATGAAGAAAAACAAATCTAAGTGTGCTGCCGATTGAGCGCGCCAGTTCGAGTGTTATACGGCCCAAGTAGGTATCCGTAAACTTTCCCCACCAATGTAAGAGCCCCGTGTAAGCATACTCAAAAAGGCTTTTGAGTATGCTTACCAGTGAGTTGGTTTTCATATTGAGTTAGACATAAAAGTTTACACTAAAACTATGAAAATCAACTAGAAATGCAATATAAAACCGCCGAATGTTATCAAGCGGTAAAACACGAAAAAATTGATTTATGGGCGTATTGGGCCATCAGCCATCCAGAGGCTTATCTCTGGGCTGGGTGGAGTCGTTTTACTATTCGGTCATAATTTGGGGAAGAAGAAGACCTTTTGAATTGTTGTGTTCAGCATATTGTATTGGCTCAAACTGCGTGCTTTGGTTCGGAAAATAAAAGTGCTATTTTAGGTTTTCAATTCTTGATAACCAACTACTTTCATGTTTGAGCATCATTCCCAAAAAGTGTTACCCCGCCCCAAGTTTCAGCGCCGTGTATTGAAGTATTCTTTGGTGGCACTGGGGATGATTGGTGTTTCGTGGATCATCGGGGCGGCGGGCTATCATTATTTGACTCATCCACACCTAAGCTGGGTTGATTCTTTCTACAATGCTGCCATGATTTTGGGAGGTATGGGGCCAGTAGATAAACTCGAATGCAAGACAGCCAAAATTTTCGCTTCGTTTTATGCGTTATTTAGTGGCATTACTTTTTTATCAGCTACTTCAGTCTTATTTGCTCCTTTCATTCACCGCTTTTTCCACATTTTACACGTAGATAATGCTGACCGCTGACGTTCTTAAAGTATACCTTCGTCGACTTACCAATCTCAGTACGCGCAACCGTTCGCTGTTATTAAATACGCTCCCTACCGAACAGTTTTTGGATTGGCAGGAACTGGATTTCGTAGATGGCCGCGCGGCATTTGAGGTACTCAAAGACGTCATTTCTCAGAAAAAGACGATAAAACTCTGTCAACGTTTGGACAGTCGTTCCGAAAAAGTCAATGAAATCAGCAAGCGACTGACAAAACTGGCCCGTACCGAGCGGTTTATTGAGGAAGAGCGTGGCTCGGAGGATTTGTACGTGGCGTATCCCTTTGTGCGGGGCAAACTCATGGATGGTACGGTGATTCACGCACCGTTGGCATTTTTTCCAGTTACGTTGCAACAACAACTTTCTGAAAGCGCAGAAGGTGCTGCCTGGAGACTCCATCGCCGGGGAGAGCCAGCCGCGCTCAATCGTAGTTTTTTGTTGGCTTACGGGCACTTCAATCAAGTTAAAATTTCGGAAGAACTACTCGAAAAAAGCCTTGACGAACTGAGTAAAGACCCGTTGGCGTTTCGGACCGAATTGTACGAATTGCTTAAAAACAGCGCGTTGGAAATCAACTTTAACCAAGACCTTTTTCAAGACAATCTTCAATACTTTGACGGACAATCCAAACCCGACCTTGAGTTGCTCGAACGAAATGGCGAACTTAAACTCTATCCAGAAGCTGTTTTGGGTATTTTTCCCCAAACGGGCAGTTATTTAGGCCCTGACTATGAGACGTTGATTAGCGAAGAGGCAGGTGTGTCGGCAGAAAGCGAGCCCTTTTTCTTTCCCATTATCACACCCACTGCTAATTCTATCAGAGAGGAGCATACGTTTACGGCTTTCGTGCAGGATGGTACGCAAGAGGCGGCGCTTCAGCGGATCAAGCAGGGCGAGTCATTGGTGGTGCAGGGGCCGCCCGGTACTGGAAAATCGCAATTGATTTCTAACCTGATGGCCGATTTTGCCGCGCGCGGTAAGCGGGTGTTGTTGGTATGCCAAAAACGGGTAGCCCTTGATGTGGTACATCAGCGGTTGGCTCAGGTGGGGATGTCGCCTTTTTTGGCGTTGGTGCATGATTTCAAAAATGACCGTGCGGCGTTGTATGGTCAGCTAACCGCCCAAATTGAGAATGTTGAAGCGTACCAACAGCAAAATTATAGCTTGGACTCGATTGTGCTCGAACGGCGGTTTTTACAGACAAGCCGGAGCATTGAGCAGGTGGGCAAGGAGTTGGGAGAATTCAAAACAGCGCTTTTCAATTCGTTGGATTGTGGCCTCTCACCCAAAGAATTATACCTGACAAGCGACCCAACAGCGCCGCAGATTACGATGCCGCATTTTAAATCGTTTCAGTTTGATGATAAATTAGAGGTGTTTTTGCAAAAAATGCGTCGATATGCGTCGTATCGGGAGGCCTTAAATGAGACTCATCCTTGGCATAACCGCGTAGATTTTTCTCAAATATCATTTCAGGAAATCTCCAAAATCGATGCGACCATTGATGAGGTAATCAGGTGGAACGAAAACCTGCAAACGCAAACTCAAGGGTGTTTGGGAGAAGCAATAGCCATCGACAAAGCCCTATATCTTGCGAGCCAGAAAAACGCACTTCTGCAATGCGCTCAGTGGTTGGAAGAAGAAAATGTTTGGCCGCTATTGAAAAAATGGGAATCTGGCTTTTTTACGAAAGAAACAAAAAAATGGATTAAAAACGCCGCCGAAGAAATTTCTAGATTGTCCACTGAAAAACAACTTGGAGCCGAAATAGCGTCTAGTGGATTGACTTCCTTTGCTGTCCGTTTACAAAATATCATTACGGCCCGGGGCTCATTGCTAAAATGGGCTTTTTACGGCGATAAAGCCTATTTTCGGTCACTTGCCGCGTCTTACGGCCTGAGTTTGGATTTGGGAGATTTATACAAACTCAATGATTATTTGACTAACCGAGTTCGTGGGGAGCAACTCCTCAAAGAGGTAGGAGAGAAGCTGGAAGTGTCGATTTTGACCGAACAGTTTGAGCGTTCGGTGTCAAACTATAAGGCATTTATGATTTCCTATGGCACTGCGCAGGAGGTGTTCCAACAGCTTGGGAAAAACTTCGAATTTTTAAGAAAATCAGTAAACGAAGCAAGGTCATTTCAGGAGTTAACGAAGAAAATTGAGGCGCTTGTTGCGCTTTGTGAGCAAACCGCTCAGAAGTACCAAGCGTGGCAAAAGTACCTGACCAAAGAACAGATAAATCGTTTGCTCGAAAGCCCAACTTCTCAAAACGAACTTAAACAAACCCTTCACCGTGATTTTGATTTATTGACGGAAGCAGACGTCTTGAGAAGTAACTTTTCGTCCATCGAAGCAGAAGTTTGTCAAGCTCTGGAAACGCAGCCAGCAGCGCAAAACGAAGACTTCATAAGGCTGTTCCAGAATTCACTGCGCTTGGCTTGGTTGGCACATTTGGAAGAACTTTATCCAGTTTTGCGCGCGGTTTCTTCCTTAAAAATGGGTCAATTAGAGCAAGAGTTGCAGGAGGGTATTCTTCAAAAACAATCGTTGAGTCGGGAGATTTTGTTGATGCAACTGCGTGAACAAACGGGCAAAAATGTGGAGTTTAATCGGTTACAAAACCGCGTTACCTACCGTGAACTGCATCATCAGGTGACTAAAAAACGAAAGATTTGGCCCGTGCGCAAACTCATGGAACAACACGCCGAAGAGGTATTTCGGTTGGTTCCTTGTTGGCTGGCTTCTCCCGAGACGGTATCGGCGGTGTTTCCGCTGACCAAAGGTCTGTTTGATTTAGTGATTTTTGACGAGGCTTCGCAATGCTACGCCGAATACGGTATTCCGTCCATCTACCGCGCCAAACAAACGGTGGTGGTGGGAGACAGTAAGCAGCTGACTCCTTATGACTTATACCGCGTCAGATACGAAGGAGAGAATGACGAAGAACGGGCAGCATTGGAAGTGGAATCACTGCTCGATTTGTCGAAACAGTTCCTGCCCGAAACCATGTTACAAGGGCACTATCGGAGCCATTCGTTGGATTTAATTGATTTTTCAAACCAATATTTTTATAAAAATAAACTACAGTTATTGCCTCATTTTGAGGATATTAACCAATCAGAGCCTGCTATCCAGTTTATTAAGGTTGGAGGAATTTGGGAAAATAATCGGAACCTTGCCGAAGCTGAAAAAGTGATAGAATTATTGAATGATTTCCAGCGCACTTACCCAAATCACTCCATCGGGGTGGTTACGTTCAATCTTCCGCAACAACAATTGATTGAGAATCTTCTTCTCAGGCCCCAAGATGAAAATAGCGCAGAGACCCACTTTTTAGGGCTTGCTGCTCATTCTCTTTTTGTCAAAAATATCGAAAATGTACAGGGAGATGAGCGGGATATCATCATCTTTTCGGTAGGATATGCGCCCGATGCCCGTGGTAGATTACGGGCACAATTTGGCAGTTTAAATGCGCTTGGCGGTGAAAATCGCCTCAATGTGGCCATTACCCGCGCCCGTGAAAAAGTCTTTGTCGTCACCAGTATTTTACCCGACGAATTGAGAGTGGAAGAGAGCCTGCACGAAGGGCCAAGATTGCTCAAAGCCTATCTACAATACGCCTTGGATGTGTCGGAAGGGCGGTACTCGCCCCAGCCTTTTGTGTCAGATAAGTACCGTTCAGAATGGTTATTGAAAGAGCAGTTGATGAAAAGTGAAAAATGGCAAACAAAAGCGCAAACAGAATCTCTGCATTTAACCCTTCCTTTTGCCGACCTGACTGTCAAAAAAGAAGGTCGATATGAAGGCCTCATTCTGACGGACGATGAACTGTATCAGCAAGCGGTTTCGGCCAAAGAATCTCATGCGTACCTGCCTTTACAGTTGCGCGCCAAAGGCTGGAGTTTTGAGCGGAGATGGAGCCGGGAGTGGTGGAGAAAAAGATAGGTAGAGGGACCGATTTTAAAATTTTTGATGTCTTCACATTCTGTTCCAACGTTTTATTCGGCGCTTGCGTCTTAGAGGAAATAAACTCAAACCTCTGACGCTTGCCATGAAGAAAACACTTTTACTCTCTCTTTTTTCGGTTGCTTTTCTCCAATGGTCGTGTACTGACCAATGCACCGAAACCCGCAGGTACAAACGTTTTACGCCCGTAACGGTCTCCTTGGCGGAGATGCGCCAAAGCGTACGTACCGAAACGGCCCGTGATTTAATCAGTCCCGGTAAGATTTATACCAAAGGGAATTACCTGCTGATTAACGAGCTCAAGGAAGGATTGCACGTGGTGGATAATTCAAATCCTTCGGCACCCAAAATGGTTTCTTTCATTAAGATTCCTGGCAATGGCGACATGGCCATTCGCGGCAACATTTTGTACGCCGATAGCTATGCTGACTTGGTAGCCTTTGATATTTCTAATCCGTTGGATGTCAGAGAAGTAGGTCGTGAGAAAGAAGTGTTTTTAAATGGGCAGTTTGACGGGGCGTGGTGGTCTTTGAATAAAAGTACGGGCGCCATCAATGACCAACGGGTTGACATTGTGACCGAAAGTGTGAAAGTCAATTGTGAAGATGGAAATAACGGTATTTGGGGTGGTAGGGTGGTTTTTGACATGGCATTCCAAAATTCTGCTTCAAGCGGCAGTAGTGCCAATCCTGCTGCTCAAGGGCAGGCTGGCTCAATGGCGCGGTTTGCATTGTATGACAAGTATTTATACACCGTTGGGCAAAATGACATGCAGTTGTTTGACATCAGTGTACCCCAAAAACCAGCTTTTAGTTCCAAAATTAATTTGGGGTGGGGCATTGAAACCATTTTTCCGTACCGCGATAAATTGTTTATCGGCTCCACGACGGGAATGTTTATTTATGACAATAAAAATCCCGAAAAACCCGAACAACTTTCTGTATTTCAACACGCTATGTCGTGCGACCCCGTGGCCGTAACCGACAATCGGGCGTACGTTACGCTGCGTTCTGGCACCCAGTGCAACCGTGGTCTGAACCAGCTTGATGTGGTTGATATTACGGATTTACGTGCTCCGCGTTTGCTCAAATCATACCCGATGCAAAATCCACACGGGTTGGGCGTTGATTATCCCAATGTGTACGTTTGCGAAGGTATTCACGGCCTTAAAACGTTAAACGTAGCCAATGATTTTGACGTAAAACAACTCCAGCACCTGACTGGCATGGATGCCTACGACGTGATTCCGCTCTCCAACAAAACGCTGTTGATGATTGGCAAAGACGGCTTGTATCAATTTGATATTTCCAATCCGTCGAACCTGCGCCAATTGAGTAAGATTCCCGTAAAACGCGTAGCGATTTAAAACCCATCCTAACCCGTTTTGTCATGCTGAAAGCATCTAATTTTTGTCGTTGGGCAATGCTGCTCATCACATATACAGTCGGCATTTCGAGTGGTCTATACGCTCAAAATGCTGTTTTCAAACCTCACTACGTCAATATGACGGAAGTGGGAGGATTGTTCGGTCGGGTGGTGTATGATGTTCGGTGGAGTGTTCCGTTGGCGCAGGAAGTGCAAAACCGATTGAGCCTCACCATTCAAACCTTCAACGGCGTACAGCTCAAACCGCGTTTGGCGGTTGGGGCCACGGTCGGGGTGGATTGGTACAAAACGGCTTTGCTCACGCCCGTTGCGGCTGGAGTGCGGTACGATTTGGTCAGCACACCCAAAAACGTCCATCTTTTTGGCACGCTAGATGCGGGCTATGGCTTCAATTGGCTTCAGGTAGATGGCACAGGCTATGACACTAAAGGCGGGATGATGCTCAATCCAGGTTTGGGACTCAAATTCGGCTTTAAATCAGGAAGTGCCATGCTGTTGTCGCTTACCTACAAACGGCAGGAAGCCAAAGTAACAAAACCATTGGGCTGGCAAGAAGTGGAAAAATGGGAAGACCGAACCTATAACCGAATGGCGCTAAGGCTGGGATTTATGTTTTGAACGAAATCTTTAATTGTTTTAGATAAACCCGATGGTTGAACTTACAATTTGCCAAAAGCCGCCCTCTTGTTTTTTAAGTTCGGCAGAGAGAGTCAAGCCTGTGCCTTTGAATATAAAGAAGGCACAGGCTTTATTGGGTGGTGAAATCTCAAATTTGGACACTTCCAGAAAAAAGGCTGGTTTATAAGGGTTTATTAACTGTTCATTGGTCGAGTCTATAGCACTCAGTAAAACGATTTGTCCGTTTTTATAGAGATTATATTGCTTGTTGATGGTTTTATTTTGTACAATTTTCAATTGTTTTTCTCGGAAACCGTTCAGTTGTTTATCCAAATTGGGGTCGGTAAGCAGTAATTGTAAAATTTGGGTTGTATCAGCCTCGGTTAGGGAAGTATTTTTGCAAGAGATTTCGCAGCAGGCTAAAAATACCCCAACTACAAAAGCAGCAGTAGAAGTTATCCAAGGTTTCACTAAAAGCGCAGGGTTGAATAGAGGGTTAAATATAACTCTTTATACAGTTGATTACGCGCCATTGATTAGACTCATTTCTTTGTAGCAAGTACTGTAATACCCATCCACCTCCCACAAGTCTAACCGTCACTTTGACATCACCGTTGTTTAATTGAGTAAAGCTGGTAACCGCTATGTGATTTGATGGTAAATCAGACGCCTTATAAATAGCATTTTCAAGAGTGTCAACAGAGCTTATATTATAACGGACCTCTTTATTTAAAATCTGTAACGGCCATTTACTTTGTACGATTTTACTGAATGCTACGGTTGGAGGCGCAGTATCTGACTTTACTTTGTTGATTAAAACCGAATCTTGAAAAATAGTTTGAACCACTTGCACAGAGTCAATTGTAGCGGAGTTATTTGCTGTGTCCTTTGTTTCTTTACAACCAAATAAGATACCACAGATACTTAGGGGAAATAGGTATTTTTTCTAAAATATCATATTGCTTGTGAGTTAGCATGAGCCTTTCGGCTCGCGCTGTCAGGGTTTTTACTAGCTATAAAATATCAAGCCAATAAAGAATTATATGCTCATGATGGGAGATGAAAATCAGTTCAAAACTTTGATCTTTTTCTCTTTTGAAATAGTAATGTCCTGCTTGAATTGAGCCTAATTTAGTTTTAACAAGCATTTTAACTTCATTATTATTAGTAATATCAAGCTGCCTGAATGTTAATTTAGATTCTGATAAAATAGTTGCTACAGAAGCAGAATCGGTTTTAATAATCACCAAAAGAGTTCCATCACCATTGGGCAGCCATTGTTCATAATACTTTTTAATCCCTAGATTAATGAATGATACTCCTAGGGCTTTTTGTACTATTTTCGCCGGGGTTCTCGGAGGCCAATAACCATAGTTCCATCGATAACCAATTAACCCAACAAGCACTCCAAAAAGAATAATGAAAGATGTTATTTTAATCTTTTTTCTCATTTATACCCAACAACCTCTTTTAATCTAAAATGATACTGCCATTGGATTCCACAAATCTATCTGTTTCTTCGTCGGCTAAGCGATAGCAAAAGGAAACATTTATTGGTTGAAAGCCAAATACGATAACTGATAGGCAGCTATTTATTCCTATTTTGTAATAGGTTATTTTTTGGAAACGTGTTTTCTTTAGTTCTATTGGCTTGTTGTACAAGCTTTTCAATTGCTCCGCAATGCTTTTCGTATCATTGGTTTTCCAATCCAAAAAACTAATGCCATAAATCCCTTTATTCAATAGCTCGTCTTTTCCCTTGTCATTGACAGTATATCTGTTATCGTCATAACCCCACCGATAATAGGCAACGATATTTCGAGATTCGGCTATGGCAGTATCAGCAAGCAAAGCTCCCCGTTTGAAGTTTAAATCGTATGAATACATGGCATCTTTAACAGAAGTGGGAAAAGAAACCATGTGGCCTTTGTATTCTAAAGTGGTATTTGGGCAGAATTCGTTTGAAATACAGTTTGATACTAAAAGGCACATTAGAGATGTGATATGGCCTTTTAGTAAGAGGCTCTTGAAAAGTAAAAGACGACTTTTGTCTTTCGGGCAACCGTTAGCGTTACCTAAAGTTGTAGAATTGAGAGTATGGAAAGTTTGTGAAAAAAGCGTCATAGTCCATCCCATCTAATTTTTATTCCACTTCGTGAGTAAGTGGCAAACATTACAGGTGGATCAAAAATGAAAACACTAACTTCTTTGACTCCTCCTCCTAAATCTCTTTCGTAGTCACTTTCTTTGATTAAATGCTTTTTTAACTTTTTTGTGATGTATCGGGCAAATTGTTCGTTTCCCTGAAACATACGTCCCACCCCATTATCAACTAAGAAATAATAACCTTTGTACTCAAATAAGAAGAACGGTTTGTAATAATCTGTTATTATTTCGGCAGTAGCTATGGCTTCAAAACGGAAAAAAATAGTGTCTTTTACAGTGGTTATAGATAAATGCACTACTTTTTCTTTTTCCTTCTGCACTTTTTCTATGTACTGGTCAACTATTGAGAGGGTAATGCTATCTTTAATGGTGACCTCTCGCGAGAAGTAAGCCATCTCTTTTCTCTTCTGTGCGAAGCCATTTGATAGAAAAAGAAAGAAGCAACAGCAATAACATAGGAACGTTTTCATCTGAAGGAAAGAAATACCATAGCCCAATAAAGTGAAGTAAAACAATGGCAAGACTGGGTCCATAATTAACCCTACTTCAATTCCAACTGCTCGCACGCTTTTTCAGCGGCTGATTGCTCGGCTTTTTTCTTAGAATAGCCGCTACCTTGGGCAAAAACTTCACCGTTCAGTATTACTTGCGAGATAAATTCGCGGAAGTGACGACTGCCTTTTTCTTCTACAATCATAAAACGAACTTCCTTTCCTTCGCGCTGCGCCCATTCGATGAGGCGGCTTTTGAAGTTGGCGTTGTTGTTGATAAGCGCGTCGAGGTCGTAATGCGTGAGGAGTTCTTTGGTAATAAACTTTCGGGTAAAACGGAAGCCTTTGTCCAAATATACCGCACCGACGAGTGCTTCGAGGGCGTCGCCGTACATGGAAGAATTGGGAGGCATACCTTTGCGATTACCGTCAAATTCAATCAAACGGTCGAGGCCAATTTTACGGGCAATGCCGTTGAGGGTTTCACGGTTTACAATGCGTGAGCGGATTTCGGTTAAAAAACCTTCGTCTTTGTAAGGAAATTTTTTGAAGAGGTATTCGGCAATAACCATTCCCAATACCGAGTCGCCCAGAAATTCCAAACGTTCGTTGGATTCTCTAAAACCCTTGATATTGGTCTCCTTAGATGCTGAAGTATGGCGAAAAGCAAGCTGATAAACCTCCATATTCGAAGGTTTTTCGCCGATGATAAGTTCTACGGCCTTTCTGAATTTCTTTTCGGGGGACATGTTCCCCGGCTTAAAGAAATCAATGATGGGATTTAATACCGTAGCCAAAAGCAGCTAAAAGGTTTACATTTTACGGAAAATAACACAGGTGTTGTGCCCACCAAAGCCAAAAGTATTACTCAAGGCAATATTGACGGTGCGCGACTGGGGCTTGTTGAACGTCAGATTTAACCGAGGATTGAATTCTGGATCGTCGGTAAAGTGATTGATCGTTGGCGGAATCAGTTGATGTTGAATCGCCAGAATGGAGGCTACCGCTTCTACCGCTCCTGCACCGCCCAAAAGATGTCCAATCATGGACTTTGTCGAACTGATGTTTAGTTTGTAAGCATGTTCACCAAACAGTCGTTCAATCGCTTTTATTTCCTGTGGATCCCCAATCGGCGTCGAAGTTCCGTGGGTATTGATGTAATCAATGTCTTCGGGCGAGATTTCGGCATCTTCAAGCGCATTTTTCATGCACATATAAGCACCGATTCCGTCTGGGTGAGGGGCCGTAATGTGATAAGCGTCCGAAGACATTCCCCCGCCGATTACCTCGGCGTAGATTCTGGCCCCGCGTGCGAGCGCGTGTTCGTATTCTTCCAATATCAAGCCCGCACCACCTTCTCCAAGTACAAATCCATCACGGTCTTTGTCGTAAGGACGCGAAGCCGTTAAGTAATCGTCGTTGCGTTCAGAGAGTGCTTTCAGCGAGTTAAATCCTCCAACACCCGCTTGCGTAACCGCCGCTTCCGATCCACCTGTTAAGCAAAAATCAATTTTGCCCAATCGGATGTAATTGAATGCGTCAATCATTGCGTTGTTGGAAGAAGCACAGGCCGACACCGTTACGTAGGTAGGCCCACGGAAGCCCATACGCATCGAAAGAATTCCCGAGGCACTGTCGGCAATCATTTTAGGGATAAAGAAGGGGTTGAAACGAGGAGTTCCGTCGCCGCTACCGAACGAAAGGACTTCTTCTTCAAACGTTTTTAAACCACCAATACCTGAACCCCAAATGATGCCCGCACGGTCGAGATTTACTTTCTCCAGGTTGAGTCCGCTATCTCTAACGGCCTCTTCCCCTACCACCACAGCAAATTGTGTAAAAAGATCCATTTTACGCGCTTCCTGACGCGGAATAAATTGAGCCATATCCAGACCTTTTACTTCGCAAGCGAAGCGAGTCTTAAATTTGGTTGCATCAAATCGGGTAATCGGCCCAGCTCCGCTGGTGCCGCTAAACAACCCTTCTTTGTATTCCGACAGTGTGTTTCCGATAGGCGTCAAAGCACCCATGCCCGTCACTACCACTCGTTTTAGAATCATAAAATGGATCTATAAATTACAACAAATATGCTTACTTGACGTTTTCTTCGAGGTATTTGATGGCTTGACCTACCGTACCGATGTGTTCAGCCTGGTCATCAGGAATTGAAACGTTGAATTCTTTTTCGAATTCCATGATCAATTCTACCGTATCGAGTGAATCAGCGCCGAGGTCATTGGTGAAGCTAGCTTCTTCGGTCACTTCTGACTCATCTACGCCTAGTTTATCAACGATAATTTTCTTTACTTTTTCTGCAATCTCTGACATTTTTGTGAGAAGTTTGGTTCAAAATCGCTGCAAAGTAATGTATTTCAAAGGAGATTGTCAAATATAAAATTTCTTCCTTTTTATCATCTCTTCTACAACGTCGGGTACCATGTAGCGAATTGAACGATTATTTCTTAGACAATCACGGATATAAGTGGCTGATATATCCAAAAGCGGTGCAGGGATGAATTTAATGGCGGGGTGGTCGGCAAATTCATGGGCAGCCACATTGGGACGCGGGTACACGTATAATCCATAATATTGTAGAATCGCTTCGTAATTTTTCCAGTTCTTAAATTGCCCCAAATTATCCTCTCCAATGATGAGTTTGAAGGTGTGCTGAGGAAATTTTTCCTGCAATTTCGTCAGAGTATCAATGGTATAGCTAGGTTTGGGCATCGAAAACTCCACATCATTTACTTTCAGTTTACTGTTGTCGGCGATGGCTTTTTCAACCATGTCGTAGCGGTCAAATTCATGCAGTAGACTTTTGTTCTTTTTGAACGGATTTTGGGGCGAAACAATAAACCATACCTGTTCAAGGTCAGTGGCGGTAGCCATGGTATTGGCAATGATCAGGTGGCCTATATGAATAGGGTTAAATGAGCCGAAGAATAGTCCTATTTTCATTATTTAACGTAAAAAGAAGGAATCAAAGAAATAACGCAGACGATAGATTTTTATTAGGTGAAAATCAGTAATCACTGCGTCATCCCCGTTCTATTTCATATTTTTGTTCCGTCAAAAATACTTAATAAACGACAATGTTAGAAAAAATCAAAGCCTTGTCCAAAAGCTACGCGGCAGATGCGGTGGCTAATCGGCGGCATTTACATACGCATCCTGAGTTGTCTTTTCAGGAGTTTAATACCGCTCAATTTGTAGCCAACCGATTGAAAGAAATTGGCTTAACGCCGCAGGAAGGCGTGGCCAACACGGGTGTTGTGGCCCTGATTGAAGGTCGAAATCCCGAGAGTAGGGTAGTGGCTTTGCGGGCTGATATGGATGCTTTGCCCATCGTAGAAGCCAATGATGTACCCTATAAATCTCAAAACCCTGGGGTAATGCACGCCTGTGGGCACGATGTGCATACCTCTTCCTTGCTGGGTACAGCGCGTATTTTGCACGAGTTACGGGGTGATTTTGAAGGGTCGGTTAAACTTATTTTTCAGCCAGGCGAAGAAAAAATCCCAGGCGGGGCGTCCTTGATGATTAAGGAAGGAGTTCTGCAAAATCCTTCGCCAGCGAGTATTTTGGGGCAACATGTTGCGCCTAATATTCCCGTCGGAAAAATCGGTTTTAGAGAAGGGATGTACATGGCAAGTACCGATGAGCTTTACTTGACCGTAAAGGGAAAAGGGGGCCACGGAGCCATGCCCGATATGCTGATTGACCCCATTTTGATTGCGTCGCACATTATTGTGGGTTTGCAGCAAATCATTAGCCGCAACCGTAAGCCAGCGGCTCCGTCGGTATTATCATTTGGCAAAGTCATTGCCAACGGTGCCACCAACGTGATTCCCAACGAAGTATACATCGAAGGAACGTTCCGTTGTATGGATGAAGAATGGCGCGAAGAAGGCTGGAAACGCATCACCAAAATGGCGCAAGGAATTGCCGAAGCCATGGGCGGAAGCTGCGAAGTCGAAGTCAGAAAAGGTTATCCTTTTTTGAAAAATCACCCCGAATTAACGCGTCGTTCCAAAGCAGCGGCAATTGATTATATGGGGGCCGAGAATGTCATTGATTTGGACTTGTGGCTAGCAGGCGAAGATTTTGCGTTTTATTCACAGGTGACCAATGCTTGTTTTTATCGCCTCGGAACACGCAACGAAGCTCGTGGAATTGTATCGGGAGTGCATACCCCTACGTTTGACATCGACGAAGCAGCCCTCGAAATAGGCCCCGGTTTGATGGCGTGGCTGGCGTTGGAAGAATTGAAAATTAGTTAAGGGTACATCATGAAAAAAGGAATTCTTGCCCTGCTTTTTATAGGTCTTGGGAATCTATATGCCCAAACGCAATCCACCAAGCCCCCTACGCCGTTTGCGGTTTCAACGCATCCGTTTACGTTTGGAGGACGGCAAATGATTGTTGGACAGGCCATTGGAGGTTTGGAGAAAGAATATCGACTGCTGGATGATGGGGGTATTTTTCGGCGGATGAATACTTCGGAAGAATTTGAAGTATTGGGGCAGCAAAATCCGAAGAACATTGAAATAGCGTTCAAGTCATTGCAGGATGTAAAATTTGATACCATGAACTTTCAGCATCCTGGCCGAACGTCTTATTTTATCATTTATAAAAAAGGGAAGAAAGAGCATAAGGTGGTGTGGGGAGATTCCAAATATCCTGCGCCCCAGGGTGCTGTGCGTGTGTACAAAGCTTTTATGGGCATGATACCCAAAGAAATGCAACTCTGACGAATCACTTATTAACACTAAAAATGTATTGTCATCACTGGCTGATATTTAAAAATAGTTCTCATTTACAAACACCCTGTTTAATTTAACTTACGTATGCGTTTACTCAATAAAGTTGCCCTTGTTACGGGCGGAAGCAGCGGCATCGGTCGCGAAACAGCACTTTTATTTGCCCAAGAAGGAGCCGCCGTGGTAGTGGCCGATGTTAATGATACCGCCGGACAAGAAACGGCTCAATTGATTTTGAACCAAGGTGGCAAAGCTGCCTATGTACGGTGCGATGTTTCAAAAGCTTCAGATTGCGAAAACATGGTCGCCTTTGCTGAGCAAACCTTTGGCAAATTGAACATTGTGTTCAACAACGCGGGCATCATGCACAGTGATGACGATAATGCCGTGACGACCGAAGAATCGGTGTGGGATTTGACGATGAACATCAACGTGAAAGGGGTCTTTTTTGGTTGTAAATATGCCATTCCTGCCCTCAAACGTGCGGGTGGCGGTAGCATCATCAACACGGCATCTTTTGTGGCTTTGTTGGGAGCGGCTACTCCGCAGATTGCCTACACGGCAAGCAAAGGAGCCGTGTTGTCAATGAGCCGTGAGTTGGCGGTGATTCACGCCCGCGAAGGCATTCGGGTCAATGCGCTTTGCCCCGGCCCACTTCGTACTGAGTTGTTGATGAAATTTTTGAATACCGAAGAAAAGAAACAACGCCGCTTGGTGCACGTTCCGATGGGTCGTTTTGGCGAAGCCAAAGAAATGGCCTATGCCGCGCTTTTCCTCGCCTCTGACGAATCATCTTACATCACAGGAACCGACTTTTTGGTGGATGGCGGTATTACGGCGGCCTACGTAACGCCTGAGTAGTTTTAGTATTTTAGGAATAAAAAAGGCAGCTATCGCTCAAAACGATAGCTGCCTTTTTTGGTGCAAGGGCAGACGCGAGTCCTGCCCCTACGTTACATTTTACATTTTTCACAGGGCCGCCTGTGCGGTTTATCATTTTGCGGTTCAAAAACCTACTTCGTGCCTTTCAAAATTTTGTCGTAGCGGGGCATATCTTTGAATAAATCCAGGGCGGCTTTTACTTCGGGGTCGGTGCGGAACACAAACTCACGCTCCCCTTTTTGAAGGTACACGTGCGAAACAATTTCGCGCTCCAAAACCTGCTTAATGTCTTTTTTGAACATCGCTAAATCGGTGTCTTTGCTGTGCGTAAGTTTGGTTTTGAGGGCTTTGAATTGCTCCTGCACCGCATCAAAATATTTTTCTTTCTTGGCTGATGCTTCCAACTCGCTCAGGTCTTTTTCTACCTGCGTAGTATAATCGTATTCTTTATCCTTCAGCCAATTCACAAATCCTTGATAGTCGGCATCGTTTAATTCAAACTCTTTGGCAGGCTTGATGGTAGGATGGTCGGCGCGGTACTTGAGGGCGTAGTCAAAGAACAACCCTTTGCTGTTGAGGCTATTAACGATAGACGTGCGGCTGACCAACTCCGTCGGAACGTCGGGTTCTACGCCACCGCCGTCGTATACGGTGCGACCGTTGCGGGTTTTAAAAGCTACTTTGAGAGAATCAGGAATTTTACCCACGCTGCCGTCGTCGTTGCGGTGGCTGTAATCAATCGCCTGAATGCAACGGCCACTCGGAATGTAGTACTTGGCAACGGTTACTTTTAGTTTGGTATTGTAAGATAAATCGCGTGTGGTTTGGACCAATCCTTTGCCATACGTACGCTGTCCAATCAAGACCCCACGGTCATAATCCTGAATCACACCCGACACAATCTCGGAGGCCGAAGCGCTGCGGCCATTGACCAACACCACCAACGGAATCTCGGTATCGACGGGGGCCATCGGCGCGGTGTAGGTTTTGTTCCATTCTGTTACTTTACCACGGTTCGAAACAACTTCTGCATCTTTTGGTATAAATAAATTACAAATCAATACCGCTTGGTCAAGCAATCCGCCGGGGTTTTCGCGCACGTCGAGCACCAGTTTTTTCATGCCTTTTCCTTTCAACTCTACCAAGGCAGTTTTGACTTCTCGGGCGGCGGTTTGGTTAAAATCTTTCAAGTCAATGTAGCCCACTTCATCGTTCAACATGCCGTAATAAGGTACATTGCCCGTTTTAACAAATTCGCGGGTTACGTTCATTTCGAGCAGTGAAGGACTTCCTACGCGGCGTACGGCTAATTTTACGGTTGAGTTGGCCTGTCCCTTCATCAATTTGTCGGGGTTGGCATCTTTGCGGGTGGTTAAATCTACCCCGTCAATTTTTACGATTTCATCCCCGATGTGAAGCCCCGCTTTTTCGGCAGGAGAACCTTCCAGAATGGAGTAAATGATGTTTTTGCCTTTATTGTTTGTGATGATGGCCCCGATGCCCGTGTACTGGCCCGTGGTCATGGTACGATAATCTTCGATTTCGTCTTCGGCGTAAAAGTTGGTATAAGGGTCCAAATTTTTGAGCATGGATTCGATGCTCATCTTGGTCAGGCGATTGGGGTTGATTTCGTCTACATAATAGCGATTCAGCTCCTTAAACAGCGTGGCGTAAATGTCGAGGTTACGAGCGATTTCGAAAAAACGTTCGTCGGGGCGAAAGGCAAAGAATCCTACGCCAATCATACAAACGGCGGCTAAGGTGAGTTTGCGGAGGTGTTTCATGGTTGGGATGAATCGTAAGAAAAGTTGATGGCAGGTCGTCTCTGAATCTTGTGTTGTAAAGTAACGAAAAACAACGATGAAGTTATGTATTTCTACCAAAAAAAGGAGCGATGCCCCGAAAGACACCGCTCGCTGAAAAAGATAATTTACAGCTGTTTTGTTGAAAGTCACCCCTCTGGGCAGAGCAAGAATGGTGATTTTAGATGATTTATTTGACGTATAGTAATTGCCGTTAAGCAAGCGCTCAGGTATATTTTTTTGCTTAGTTACCAGTTGAGTTCACCCGTAGTTTGGTAGGATTCACCAGGCTTTAATGTGATTTCGCGGTGCTTTTGTATCCCTTTTTGGCTTTATTCCTATCGGTTATTTTCCCCAAATGTGGGTTTTGTACTTTTCTCAGTAGCTATTGACTTTGGCTTGTTGGTGTGGTAAGTTTAGCAAGCGGTTTTTTGATAGCAGCCCTAAAAATGATTGGCATTCTGGTATTGCTATCGTTTCCGCCTTTGGTGGTGTTCTCATCGCCACCGCTTTTTTGAATTTACTCCTCGTTTGAAACGCTCTGTTTTTTTGATGAAGCAATAATTATTTATTCACCCTCAAACCATCACATTTATGGAGCCATTAAAAATGTTTTTTTTCAGGCTATCGACCGTTTTATTACTTAAACCATTAAAAACATGAACCATCAAGAAAGAAAATCAAGCCCTTGGAGACTTTGGACCTGTTACGCCGCCGCCGTGCTGCTGATGAGCGTGAGTTGTAACAAAAAAGACCCCACTTCCTGTGGCCCCGAAGATCAACGCTATAAGTACATGAAAACCATCAAAAATGCCCGTGCTGATTTAAACCAGAATGCCGAGTTTGTCATTGAAGGGGGCGATACCGCATTTATATGCCCTTTTCAACTTGAAAAGTTTTCCACTTACGAGAATACCTATGTACGGGGAAAGCCTCAACCTTTTAAATATCGAATTTGGGGAAGGATATTCGACTGTGGCGCATGCCCTACATTTACAAAAGACCCTTATCCTCATATTGTAATTGATAAAATTGAAAAAAATGATTAACCAACTGCCACAATGAAAAATACAGTAATATTTTACTTTTTATTTATAGTCTATGGGGGGGCGAGTATTTGCTCAAAAATACCAACCCAAATATTTGCGTGAGGATAACGCAGCATTAAAAAAGATATAAGCAATCTATGTAGTCTAATTATTTTATAGAGAATTTATTTTGAAAGAGTGCCACCCCTTTTTTGAATTTACTCCTCGTTTGAAACGCTCTGTTTTTTGATGAACCAATAGTTATTTTTTCACCCTCAAACCATCACATTTATGGAGCCATTAAAAATGTTTTTTTTCAGGCTATCGACCGTTTTATTACTTAAACCATTCAAAACATGAACAATCAAGAAAGAAAATCAAGCCCTTGGAGACTTTGGGCCTGTTACGCCGCCGCTGTGCTGCTGATGAGCGTGAGTTGTGGAAAAAAAGACCCCACTTCTTGCGGCCCTGAAAATGGGCGCTATAAGTACATGAAAACCATCAAAAATGCCCGCGCGGATTTATACCAAAGTGCTGGGTTTGTTATAGAAGGTGGTGACGCTCCCCTTCTATGCCCTTTTCAACTTGAAAAGTTTGCCACTTACGAGAATACCTATGTACGGGGAAAGCCTCAACCTTTTAAATATCGGATTTGGGGAAGGATATTCAACTGTGATGCTTGTACTACGTTTGGTGTTGGCACCTCTCCTCATATTGTAATTGATAAAATTGAAAAAATTGATTAACCAATTGCCACTATGAAAAATACAATAATATTTTACTTTTTATTTATAGTCTATGGGGGGGGCGACTAATAGCCCAAACGAACGGCGTTTCGAAGTACCAGCCCAAATACCTGCGTGAGGACAACAGGAACTTCAAGAGCCTTACCACACGTACTGACAACGACGGCTGGATAGAATTCAGGAAAGAATCCAAGCTAAATCCCACTACCTTCTTCAAAGACTACGGCAACAGCATAGGGCTTGGCAGTGAGTATGATTTTAAACTCCTCAAAGATGAGACTGACAAAAAACAGTTGCGTCAGCGTCACTATCAGCTTTACTACAAAAACATTCCTGTAGAAGGGGTTATTTTCTCGCTCCATTCGGAGGCCGATGTGTTGACCATTGCGCATGGTAAAATCCCTGAAGGCTTAAATCAGGATATTTCCAAACCCATGCCCGAACCCAAAGCCTTGGAGATTGCTTTGGGTAATATGAAAGTCACTTTGGAAGAACTTGAAAAGATGGGCCGAAAGAAACCCGAAGGGACTTTACTATTAGCACGACTTTCTGACGATGTAGCAAGTGCTAATTTTAGGTTGTGTTATGTTTTTGCTATTTATGGAAACGAAACCCTCAATGCTTTCAAGGTATATGTGGATGCCTCCACGGGCGAAATTGTCAAGAAAATCTCCCTGATTCATAACTGTTTTAAGCATACTGACAAAAATCCAGTGATGCCAATCGGGAATGATGTTGTTACTGTTCCTGCATCCATCAATGCTCCATTGGTTACTTCTACTTTTATTCCTAACTATCCTCGATTCGCAAATGGACAGTTGGATTTGACGTTTGACACAAGTCCCCAACCTGCCAGCACCAACAATGAACATTGGCTCCGTTCTTTTGACAATGCGCTCATTACCCAAAGACTACACCCTAACAACCAAATAGGAGATGTAATTAATATTGGAAACGACTGGCGGGGTAACATAGACAACCGCAATGCGCAAACTGCGCACTGGTTGGCACAGCGTATGTTTCAGTTTATGAGTCAATCTCCCACACCGGATGCTCCGATAGGTAGAGACGGAGTTAATGGAATGGGTTCTTACCCAAGGCAACTAACCGATTGGCCGGCAAATGGTGCTGGCTGGAGTTCAAATACCAATCAGATTACCTACGGTCTTTCAAATGGTAACAGTACGGTAACGATAGATGTGGTTGGGCATGAGTACATGCATGCAGTCACGTTCAATGCTGTTCCGAATGGTTTGGAATACCAAGGAGAGTCGGGGGCTCTTAACGAGTCCATTTCCGATATTTTTGGCACTGCCTTGGAGCGGCATATTATGATTAATCCACAATCTGCCAATAATCCCAATGGCTGGAATTGGGACTTGGGAGAAGATGTAGGGTTGGCTTTAAGAAATATGGCTAATCCTTTAGCCTCCCTTGATGTAGTTCAACCGGACCGGTACTATGGCCCCAACTGGGCTAATACCTGCGGTTCATGTGATGATTTTGGGGGCGTACATATCAATAGCGGTGTAATGAATCGCTGGTTTAATATGCTTTGCACGGGCTTTAATAACCCCAACATTACTACCCGCGTCAATGCCATTGACTTTAACCGGGCGCTGGCAATTGTTTATAAAGCATTAACTACCTACATACAGCAATATTCCAGTTACCCAGATATGCGTAATGCAACTATCTACGCAGCAAGGGACTTATATGGGGACTGTTCAATGGAAATGCGTCAAGTACAAAATGCATGGTTTTTAACCGATAACAATCCATGGACTTTTTGTCCTGTTGATTGTAATTACACTATCAATACCAGTGTAAGCAATTCCAACCCATCCTGCAACACACCCATTACTCTTTCAGCTACATGCACGGGATCAGGATGTTATGATATAAACTATTCATGGTCAAATAGTAGTGGCACAATAGGTAGCGGTCAATCAATTACAATTAATGCACCCGCCACAGCGGGCATTCATACGTATACGGTATATCCTACAAAGTCAGGATGTAATTTTAGTTATAATGATGTATCTGTTAACGTAAATTGCGGCGGCAACAGCTCCACCTGCCCCAACACGGGCAGCATCAGCTACCAGCGCTGGAACAACATCGGCGGCGGTACTTCCATCCAAGACCTGCGCAACAACACCAACAATCTCAACAATACCCCTTCTCATACCCAAACCCTCAGCCTCTTTGAAGCCCCCACCGATATTGCCGACAACTACGGTGTACGCATCAGAGGCTACGTGTGCCCGCCCACCACGGGCAACTACACCTTCTGGATCGCGGGCGATGATAACTCCGAACTTTGGATCAGCCCTAACGACCAACCCTCCAACCTGAGCCGCATTGCGTATCACAGTGCTTGGACCCCTTCGCGCGAGTGGGGCTGGCACGGCACCCAACAATCGGCGCCCATTACCCTACAAGCAGGCCAACGCTACTACGTGGAAGCCCTCATGAAAGAAGGTGGTGGCGGCGATAACCTTGCCGTGGGTTGGCAACTGCCCAGCGGAGCGCTGGAGCGTCCCATCCCGAGCAATCGCCTGATTCCATTTGATGGTGGTGGTGGCACTCCGCCTTCGGGCTGCGGCAGCGGGACGGGGCTGTCGGCCACCTATTTTTCGGGTACAGCTTTACAGGGCAGTCCCATCGCCACCTATACCCAGGGACCCATTGATTATGCAGGAACGCAGGGCCAAACCATCAGCGGCACCTCCGTGGCGGGCAACAATATTTCCGCTCGTTGGGAAGGGCAGGTAGAAGCCCCCGCCAGTGGTATGTTCAACTTCAACATGCGCACCGACGACGGCGTCAGGGTGTGGTTCAACAACGTGCAGGTGGTCGATGATTTCGGAGATTACCCGCCCAAGGATCATAATTTTAACGTGAATCTGACGGCAGGCCAGAAGTACAACATCAAAATAGAATGGAAGCAGGGCGGTGGCGGTTATGAAGCCAAACTGTTTTGGAGTTATCCCAATCAGGGCAATCAAATCGTTCCTGCCTGTCGATTGTATTCGGCTTCGGGTGGAGGCAGCAGTTGTAATTTCAGCGTATCGGCCAGTAGCAACAACGGCAATCCAGGTTGCGGGGCGGGCATCACCCTGACGGCAGGCTGTACGGGCAGCGACTGCGGCAGTGTGAGCTACGCTTGGAGCGGCAATGGCTTGAACGGCAGTGGCGCATCGGTCAATACGAACGTGCCTTCATCCAACGGCACCTATACCTACACCGTCACGGCCTCCAAAGCGGGCTGCGGCAACCAAACCGCCAATGCTAACGTGACGGTCAGCGGATGCAGCGGCGGCACGCTCAATCAGTGTCTGGAAGCGGAAAGTGCTTCGGGCAACGGCCCTATTACCAGTGACCCCAACGCCTCCAACGGGCAGACCCGAGGGGCGGAAAACAACAACAATCATTACGTCGATTACGTCGTGACCAACGTACCTTCGGCAGGGACTTACTCGGCCAAACTGCGGTATTACGGCGGCGGCAACGTCACCCTGACCGTCAACGGCGGCAATGCCCAATCCGTCAGCCTTCCCTATTCAGGTTCATGGAACATCGTTTGGACCGAATATACCTTCACCGTCAGCCTGAACGCGGGCTCCAATACCATCCGGGTGCAGGGAACGGGCGGTAACTCCACCCGGCAGGATCGGATGTGCCTCACGGGCGGCGGCAGCGGGGGCAGCAGTTGTAATTTCAGCGTTACGGCCAGCAGCAACAACGGCAATCCGGGCTGTGGAGCGGGCATCACCCTGACGGCTGGCTGCACGGGCAGCGACTGCGGCAGTGTGAGCTACGCCTGGAGCGGCAACGGCCTGAACGGCAGTGGCGCATCAGTCAATACCAACGTGCCTTCATCCAACGGTACCTATACCTACACCGTCACGGCCTCCAAAGCGGGCTGCGGCAACCAAACCGCCAATGCTAATGTGACGGTCAGCGGATGCAGCGGGGGCAGTGCCAATTGCAGTGCCGAATCCATCCAATGTTCTGGTAATCAGTACGAAATCCGTAACTACACCGTCAGTGCTTCGGGGGCAGGCACCTACACCATCAAAGCGCATTATCGTTCGCACGAAGGGCCGGGCGTGATTCGCTGGTCGGTCAACGGGGGCAGTGTCCAGACGGTCAATGTCAACCAAACGGGCATTAATGACTATTTGGAGATTAGCTTAGGAACTGCTTCGCTGAATTCGGGCAATAATGTGATCAATCTGAGCAGCGGCTCGGCGTATATATGCATCAAAAAAGCCTGTATCCAGAGCGGCGCGCGGGTGGGAGCGGCCAATGAAGTGAACAGTGAGCCGATGTTGATTGAAGCTGAAAACACGGTTCAACTCTACCCGAACCCTACCAACGGGAAGATAACGCTGCGGTATTATTTGGAGAAAGGCCAAAAAGCGAGGCTGCAATTTAGCAATCTCACGGGCGGTGTCATTACGCAAAAGACCCTAGTAGGAGAAGGTGGCTGGCAGCAGGACCAAACAGATTTGTCGCATCAGCCCAATGGAGCGTATCTGTTGAGGTTTGAGGCAGATAAACGAAGCATCACCCGCAAGTTTATGATTGTGAAGTAAAATATTAGGTAGTTTTCATTGCAGCGGCAGTAGCGTCCTTGTTGGCGATACTGCCGCTTTTTGCTAATTTTGAAGAGGGGCGGCGAAAAAACAACGATGAAGTTATGTATTTCTACCAAAAAAAGGAGCGATGTCCCGAAAGACACCGCTCCTTTTATGAAAATTTATTCTTACGAATGCTTATTTGCCTGAATCAAACAATTGGAAGAATTGATCCAATTTTGGCAAAATAACGATTTCGGTACGACGGTTGCGGCTACGGTTTTGGCTGCTGTCGTTTGCTACTTTAGGCACAAACTCGCCACGACCGCCAGCGGTCATGCGCTCAGGAGCTACACCGTATTTTTTCTGGAGGGCGCGTACTACCGAGGTAGCGCGTTTTGCGCTCAAATCCCAGTTGTCTTCCAATACAGAAGCGCTGCTATACGGTACGCTATCGGTGTGGCCTTCTACCAAGATGTCAAAATCTTTGCGGTCGTTTACGACTTTAGCAATTTTGCTCAACACGTTTTCAGCTTGGGTGGTGATGTCGTAGCTGCCGTATTTGAACAACATTTTGTCGGAAAGAGAGATATAAACCACTCCCTTTTTCACTTCGATGTTTACGTCTTCGTCGCTTACATTGTCCAACGAACGCTTGAGGTTCATCACAAGGGCCAAGTTGAGCGAGTCTTTACGGCGCAGATTTGAGTTCAAATCTTGGATGTAAGAGCTCTGACGGTTGAGGGCATCCAATGATTTTTTGATGCTTTCGGCGCCATCTTTGCTAACGATAGAGAGGTCAGAAAGACGATCCAATAAGTTGGTGTTTGTACGCTTCAAGTAAGCCAACTCATCTTCCATCGCTTTCAATTTGGCCCGCTCGTTGGTGATGTCACCATCTTTCATCTTGATTTGGTTGCTCAAATCGCTGATGTCATTTTTAAGTTTTGCACTAAGTGCGTCACAATCAGCTTTATTCTTGTCAAGAAGAGCCTGAAGTTCAGCTTTATCTTTGGTCAGTTGAGCTAATTGTTTTTTGTTACAAGATGCAAATAATAATACCGACAGGGAAAATAAAATAATCTTTCTCATTGATTATGAGGTTTGAGGTGAATGGTTAAATTTAAGGTTAGAAATTAACAACGGTGTTGTCTTTAATTAAATACATAAACACTTTTTTTGTTTTTTTTACTTGACATAAAAGAACACTTTTTAGGAAAAGTTCAAAAAAACGTCACAAAGATAGGCAAGGGAAATGATATATCAGAAGGATATATAAATATACTTTGCGCTACAATCATGGGTACTATTATGATGAATTACTCTAAATCGGCACTAAGTACTATCCCCGAAGCTAAAAAAAGTCCCTTTTGGGGAAATACATCGGCATTTGTGCGCAACCCTTTAGGCTTTCTTGAAAAAATGCAAAAAGATTTTAGAGGGGCAGGTTTAGTGAGACTAAATTTAGTGAACCGTGATTTTGTCTTAGTGCTCAACCCAGAAGATACCAAGCACGTATTGCAAGAAAACAACCGCAATTACCACAAAAGCGAAGCGTATAAAGTATTGGCCATATTTTTGGGCAATGGTCTGTTGACCAGCGAAGGGGATTTTTGGCGACGCCAACGTAAACTGACCCAGCCTGCTTTCTACAAACAGCGTCTGGCGTTGATGGTGGCAATGATGAACGATGAAGTAACGAACTTGGTGCAGCGTTGGGAACAACACGAGAAGACAGAACCCCTGAATATGTCGGAAGAAATGCTCAATCTGACCCTGAAAATTGTGACCCAAGCGCTGTTTAGTACCGATGTGAAACACCGCTTGGGCGGTATTTCGGAATCGCTCAACGAGATTATGCACTTTGCCGACAACACCCTCAAGAGTTTTATTCGCCTTCCTCTGTACGTCCCCACACCGCGAAACTTGCGCTTTAAGCAGGCGGTAAAAAAAGTAGAATCGGTTATTTACAGCATTATCGAAGGCCGCCGCGAAGAACTAAAACACAACCCCGAGGTTCGGTACGACGATTTGCTGGATATGTTGATTCATACGCAAGACGAGGAAACGGGGGAGACCATGACCGACCGGCAGTTGAGGGATGAAGTAACGACGATTTTTATGGCAGGCCACGAAACCACCGCCAATGCCCTGTCTTGGGCGTTTTATTTGCTGACAAAAAACGAGGACGTTCTCCATAAGCTTCGGGAAGAAGTAAAAACAGTATTGGGTGAAGCAGGAATGCCGACGTTTGAAACTGTGCGCGAACTGAAATATACCCTTCAAGTGGTGCAGGAAGTGATGCGCCTGTATCCGCCCGCGTGGGTAATGGGGCGAAGGGCATTGGGGGCAGACCAATTGAGCGGCCATGCCATTGCACCCAATACCTACCTGCTGCTGCCGATTTATTTGCTTCACCGCGACCCGTTGCATTGGCAAAAGCCCCACGAATTTTACCCCGACCATTTTTTGCCCGAAAATACCAAGAATCGCCCCACCTATGCCTACATTCCCTTTGGAGGCGGCCCCAGAATGTGCGTCGGCAATAATTTTGCCTTGATGGAAATGCAGATTGTGTTAGCCTTGTTGGTGCGCAAGTTTGATTTTTCGCTCGTTGAGAGAAAGGATGCCGTGCCTGACCCGTTGGTTACCTTACGACCTAAAAAAGCCTTAAAAATGCATATAAAGGCACTTAATGACTTGAAAGTTAGTAAGAAAACCTTGAAATAATGGGCGAATAATGAAGCTTGGAGGAGCCTGCCAGCGTGCGCAAACGAATTTCGCGCAGAGGAGGAAAGGTTTATGAGTCGATTTTACAAAAAATTCCTATTTTTACGGCCGTTTTCAACCCAAATTTGAATTTTACATCATATACAATGAGACAAATACTTTTCCGTGAAGCCTTGCGTGAGGCCCTTTCTGAAGAAATGCGCCGCGACCCGAGCGTGTTTTTGATGGGTGAAGAAGTCGCCGAATATAACGGAGCCTACAAAGTAAGTCAAGGAATGCTTGATGAATTCGGACCTGAGCGGGTCATTGATACGCCCATTGCCGAATTGGGTTTTGCTGGGATTGGCGTGGGAGCTGGAATGAACGGCTTACGTCCCGTCGTGGAATTTATGACGTTCAACTTCTCGTTGGTTGCCATCGACCAAGTGATTAACTCCGCCGCTAAAATTCTTTCGATGTCGGCGGGTCAATACAGCTGTCCGATCGTGTTTCGCGGGCCTACTGGCAACGCGGGTCAGTTGGGAGCGCAACACTCTCAAAATTTTGAAAACTGGTACGCCAATACGCCTGGATTGAAAGTGGTCGTTCCAGCCAATCCTTACGATGCAAAAGGACTGCTGAAAGCGTCTATCCGCGACAATGACCCCGTTATTTTTATGGAGTCAGAGTTGATGTACGGAGATAAGGGAGAAGTGCCCGAAGAAGAGTACATTATCCCGTTGGGCAAAGCGGAAGTGAAAAAAGAAGGTACGGACGTGACCATTGTATCGTTTGGGAAGATGATTCCGCGCGTGGTAAACCCTGCCATTGAAGAATTGGCAAAAATGGGCATCAACGCCGAACTCGTTGACCTTCGCACGGTGCGCCCGATTGATTATGATACGGTTATTAATTCGGTAAAAAAGACAAATCGTTGCGTGGTGGTTGAAGAAGCTTGGCCGTTGTCATCTATTGCTACTGAATTAACCTACATGATTCAACGCAAAGCATTTGATTATTTGGATGCCCCCGTGATTCGGGTCAACAACATGGACGTATCATTGCCATACGCACCTACGCTGGTAGAAGCAACCTTGCCAAGCGTTAAGCGTACCATCGACGCCGTGAAGGCGGTTATGTACCGTAGTTAAGACTAAAAAACTGTTAAATGTCAGGAGTGAAAGGGGACAATCTCATTCATCCGACGTTCAATTTTTTATTTTTTTAAGGCTCCTTTCGAGGAGCTTTTTTTGTTTGGCATGATTTTTTTAATAAAATTCCTATCATAAAACTGCTATTTTTGGAGTTATTCAACCGACTAATCAATTTTTCATACAATGAAACGATTCATAAAAACTTTTCTGATTGTAATGTTGGCCCAAGCGGGGCTCAACGCCCAAACGGGTGCCGTTCCCGTCGATACAATCTTTAATAATTTCTACCGTGCTACGGGCGGAAAAGGGCTTTGGGATGCCGTACAAACGTACACCATCAAACAGGCCTATCGGGCAGGAACGGCCAATGATTATGACTTAGTGATACAGGGGGCGTTGCCTCAGCAGGCGTTGTCTAAAATCCGTACCATCATGAAACGTGATTTTGTTTACGGAATCAAAGGAACGGATGGATGGGTGAAAATCCCCATCGGCAGCCGCGACAAAGTCACTCAGTTTCAAACGAGCGATTTGAGCGAAAAAGAACGCGAAAATATGCGCCGCGAGCTAGGCGATTTGTTGGCACCTTTCAGCAATTATACCCAAAAAGGCTACATCGCTACGGTTGTAGGCACGGAGCAAATAAACGGGAAACCCGCCTACCAAGTAGAAATGGAAGGAAAAGGAGTGAAATATAACTTGTATTTTGACGTAGCCACGAGCCTACTGGTTCGGGAAAAACTGACGCTGCCCACCCGCGAGGTTCAAACCCGCGACCATACCCAGTATGCCAAGTCTACCTACGGTATTTCGTACCCTTCGGAGTCTACCTATGTGAGTAGTATTGATAAAAAGCCCGTAAAAGTCACAACCATCATGGAGTTCAATCCAACAATTTCAGACAATACATTTGCAAGATAAAAGAGAGAAAGAACAGTTTCAATGATTAAACACCGTACCACCCGCGTGGTAGCATCGCCATACCGGTTTGAGAAAAGTAGGCAAAATAGTTCTTCTGGTCTTCATTGGGTTGTTATTGGTTTTGGGAACGGCTATCGTTTGGTTACAAACGGGGTCGGGACAAGACTGGCTTACGCGTCGTGTGGTATCGTATCTGCGCCAAAAACTTCAGACCCGCGTTGAAATCGCGCAGGTACGTTTTCAATTGCCTGACTGGATAGAGTTACAAAATATTTATCTGGAAGATAAACAGAGGGATACCCTGCTGATGGGCAAAAGGGTATTTGTGGACTTGGACGTGTGGGGATTGATGCAAAACAAAGTGGGCATAAATAACATTGAACTAGAAAATGTTTACCTCAACGTTCGTCGTACTTTACCCGATACTACTTTCAATTTCGCCTTCGTTACGCAGGCATTTAGTAGTCCAGATACCCAGCCCGATACCGCGTCAACACCGCTGGATATGCGTTTGGATGCCATCAAACTCAAAAATGTAAGAGTATTGTACCGCGATGCCATCATCGGAACCGACGCCGCTCTTTGGATTGAAGAATCAAACGTAAATTTCTCGGCTTTTAACCCCTCTTACAACCGGTATCATTTGACCAACACGGTCTTGAACGCGGGCAAAGCTACGGTGAGAATGTACGCCCCGCTTCGGCCTACAAAACCTAGTACAGATAGTTTGGCAACAGTCAATTTCGCCGATTCTTTGGATTTAAAATTGGGAAAAATTCAGGTTAAGAATTACGAAATTACCTACAACGACGAGACCCAGAAGCTGAAAGCAAGCGGTAAAATTGGGCAATTGGATTTGGAAAGTGACTACATTCATTTGGATAAACTGGCGCTCTCGCTCAAAAAAGTAGGGGTACAAAATACAAACCTAGCCTACCGAACCGAGAGCCTGAATGTAGACATAAGCCAATTTAATACGCAGCTAGAAAACTTTGTCTTTACCCCCGAACGTACCGCTGGGAAGTTGAAATCAGCAAGTATGGTGGAGAAAAGAGGCTTTGTGTTGCGTCAGGTACAAACCGATTTTGTCTACTCCAACACTCAAACATCCCTTGAAAATCTGTTTATCCAAACCAACGAAACCATCCTTCGGAATCGTGCCGTTTTAAGTTATCGTTCGTTGGATGAATTGACCAATAATATTGGCAATGTAGGCGTAGATGTCAACCTGAAAAACAGCCAAATCAGTTTTAAAGATGTGTTGACTTGGATGCCCACCCTTCGAAAAACACCACCTTTTGACCGCAATCCAACGGCCATTGTCAAGGTAAATGGAATAGTGACGGGCAAGGTCAATAAATTAACCCTGAAGGCCGTCGACGTACAGACCCTGCAAGGAACTCACCTGCGCATGGAGGGGAAAATTGCGGGATTGCCCGACCCGCAAAAAATGGCCTTGGATTTGAAAATCGGCGAATTGTCTACTACCCGGGCCGATATTGAACGTATTGCGCCCAAGGATGTCCTGCCTGCTTCTATCGAAATTCCTACGAAACTGCTGCTGACGGGTACCGTGAAAGGCAGCCTGAATGACCTCAATCTGAACACCCGTTTGGCCTCCGACATGGGCGACGCGACGTTTGAAGGGAATCTGAAGAATTTTGTCAGAGGTAGAAATGAAGCCTATCAAGGAACGCTGGTTTTAAAAGATTTTAACGCAGGGAAACTGCTCAAACAACCCCCAGAGCAACTCGGGAAACTTTCGTTGACGGCAACCGTCAACGGGCAGGGGATTGACCCAAAAACCTTGCAGGCGGAGCTGAAAGGCACGGTTTTGAGCGCGGATGTTAAAGGATATACCTACCAAAATCTGAATCTTGAAGGTACGTATCGTCAGCAGTTAGCCGATTTTGTCGCCGCCATTGCCGACCCTAACGCTACCTTACGTCTCAATGTACAAGCTGATTTGCGGTCCGAATATCCAGTGATATCGGCGGAAGCGGACATTGACGAATTACGACTCAAGCCCCTCAATCTGTACAGTGAAAACCTCGGGATTCGTGGGAAAATAAACGCTGTTTTTCCTTCCACAAACCCCGCCGACCCGCGCGGTACGCTGCTGATTCAGGACGGAGTGTTGATTCAGGATGGGAAAGAGATTCCTTTGCAAACCCTGTCGTTGAACCTCGAAAATGAAAATGGCGAACGATTGGCGGTCATTGATGCCCCTTTCCTCAAAGCTCGCGCTACGGGGGTGTTTCGTTACGAGCAACTTGCCGATATTTTGTTGACCGAAATCAATCGGTACTTTGCCCTGCCCGAGATTCAATACAAGCCCATCACCGAGCCATATCGGTTTTCTTTAGAGGGTAAAATGGCCAACCATGCCGCCCTGAAGGCATTTGTGCCTGAATTGACGCGGATGGACACGGTGCGGTTTTCTATGCAATTAAACAGTCAACAGGATACTACCTTGCGGCTGAAACTACAAGCACCGCTGGTAGAATACGACAGTATGTTGGTAGAAAGGGTAACCATTAACGTAGACGGAGCCAACAATAAAGCCAATTATGCCGCTTATGTGGATAAAGTAACGTCGGGAACGACCAACATTCGACGCACGTACCTAAATGGCGAAATCGCCAACAATATCGTAGGATTTAACTTGGTGCTCAAAGATTCGTTGGATAAAGACCGCCACGGAATGGAGGGAGTACTGGCTTCGATTGAAAATAATTATCGCCTGCAATTACGGCGGCGGGGGCTGTTGCTTGATTATAAAAATTGGACCGCCGATTCCACGGGCTACGTTCAGTTTGGAAAAGATGGGCTACTAGCCCGCAAATTTACCATTACCCAGAATCGGCAGCGACTTTTTGTGAATAGCCTGACCGATACACCCAATGGCCCACTGAGAATCGAAATGGATAGCCTTAATTTACGCCCGTTGGTGGGTATTATGGCCGATTCTACGCTCATGGGGGGGGTACTAGCAGGTAACGTTATTTTGCAGAATTATACGCAAGAAAACCCTGCGTTTACGGGTGATTTTTCCATTCGTGATTTGACGGTGATGGATATTCTCATCGGTAATCTGAATGCCAAAGCCGCCAATCAGTCGGCTGATAATATTGTGGCCGAAGCCACCCTCAAAAGTGCCCAAAACGATGTGCAGTTGAGCGGAAATTACTTACTCAAAAGTAAAACACCGCTGAATTTAACACTGGACATTCGTCGGATGGGAATGCAGACCGTAGAAGCCTTTAGCCTTGGGGAGTTGCGGCGTACGCGTGGTTCGCTGGCGGGCAAAGCGACCATCAAAGGGGCAATTGACAAACCTCAGATTGATGGCAGTGTCGCGTTTGACAGTGTGTCGTTTAACGTCACTCAGCTGGGGGCCACGTACCGTATCAACAACAGCCGTTTACAGTTTAAAGGGTCAGATATCTTACTGCAAAAATTTGTGGTAAGCGATACCGCCAACCGCCCGTTGCAGATTGACGGTAAAATCAACATTGCTAAAATTCCTGATGTTTCCTACGACCTAAATATCGTCGGAAAAGATTTTACGGTGCTCAATGCCACTCGGAAAGAAAATGAGTTTTTCTACGGAAAAGGAATTGTGGACGCCAACCTGCACGTGGCGGGGGTGGGTTCAAAACCAGCCATTGACGGCTCCGTAAAACTCAAAGAAGGAAGTGATATTACGGTTATTTTGCCCGACGATAATTTTGGAGAAAATGCTACGGAGGGCATTGTTGAATTTATAAATCCCAACAAACCCGTTGTGGTGGATTCGAGCGCAATCGAATCCACCTCCGTTGATTTTGCCTCTGAAATCTCGCTCAACCTCGAAGCGGACGACCGCTCGCAACTCACCATTGTGGTAGATGAACTCAACGGCGATAACCTAAAAGTAAGGGGCAATGCCCAACTTAACGCGGGAATATCGCCAAGTGGTCAGGTCTTTATTTTGGGCTTGTACGAAATAACCCAAGGCTCCTATGACCTCACGTTTGAGATTCTGAAACGCGGTTTTACCATTCAAAAAGGGAGTCGTTTGATTTGGACTGGCGACCCGATGAAAGCCGACGTAGACATCACGGCGGTGTATCCCGTTACGGCTGAATTGACGCCGATTGTTCCGAATGATGCAGATTATAAAAACAAAAAACTTCCGCTTCAGGTATTGCTCAAAATGCAGGGAAGTTTGGAAAAACCCCAAATTACTTTTGATATTCGGCCCGATAAAACGAGAATGTCGGCAGATGAAGTTTCGAGAATAGAAAACGATGGGGTGTTTGGTGAACTTCAGCAAAACCAAGCGGCCATGAACAAACAAGTCTTTTCGTTGTTGGTGCTGAATAAATTTTCGGGTGAGCAGTCATCCGATTTCTTTTCGAGTGTGAATCCTGAGCTGATTGCCCGCGAAAGTGTGAGTAAACTGCTAACCGACCAACTCAATATGTTGGCTTCTGATTTGATTAAAGGCGTAAAATTGGATTTCAATCTCAATTCTACCTCCGTTTCGACCACCACGGGTACTGCCGCCCAAACTGACCTGAATGTAGGGTTGAGCAAAGCCTTTATGGATGACCGCCTCACGGTCAATGTAGGCCGTAATTTTGAAATCGAAGGCGGCGCACGAGCGGCTCGTTCCACCGAAATCATTGACAATGTAAACGTAAATTATAACCTGACCCGGGATGGACGCTATGCTTTTCGGGCCTACCGAAAAAACCAGTATCAGGCGGTATTGGAAGGGTTTATTGTAGAAACGGGCGTGAGTTTTGCGGTAGTGTTAGATTACGACAAATTGAAAGAAATGTTTAAAAAATGACATTTAGATTTAGCTGTATACTTCTCGTACTCCTGTCCAGTTTTTTTATGGGCTGTTCGGTCTCGCGCTATCTGCCGCCCAACGAGAGCCTGTATGTGGGAGCGGAGGTAAAGATGGCGCCCGACTCCAACGTGTCGGCCAAGACGGCTAAAACGGTCAAAGCCGAGCTTGAACCCATCCTGCGGCCCCAACCCAACAGCATATTGTTGGGGTTCCCTTACAAAGTTTGGTTGTATTATTTTCTGGGAGAGCCCAAAAAAGAAAAGAGTTTCCGGGGGTGGTTTCGGAAACGTTTTGGCGAATCACCCGTTTTTGCGAGCAAGCGGGCGGTTACGACCAACAGCGCGGTGATTACGAATTATTTGAACAACGAAGGCTATTTTCGTTCGACGGCTTCGGGAGAAATGACCGAAACCAAACGCCGAGCCAAGGCCGTTTATACGGTGGGGTTAAGAAAACGGTATACCATTAAAACGGTTGAATTTATCACCAAAGACAGCTCCGTTTTTTCTAAGAATCTGCAACTGACCCAAAAAAATACCCTCTTGAAAGAAGGCGCTCCTTATCGTTTGGCGGTTATCGAAGAAGAGCGCAATCGCATTGAGCGTGAGCTTAAAAAACACGGATTTTACTATTTTCGCCCCGATTATCTGATTGTAAAGGCCGATACAAACCTTAACAATCACCAGACGCGTTTGTATGTTGAGCTAAAGCCTAATACGACGCAGTTAGCACTGAAAAGGTATTTTGTTCAAAATATTTACGTCATTTCAGACAATGGACGCTTGAGGACCGATACGCTGGCCGAGGTGACCGGACGACGTGGCAACATTAGGATTATTGACCCCGCTCACGCCTACCGCCCACGCATTTTTTATGATGCCATTGGGTTTCGGAAGGGAACGCTCTACAGCAGCGAACTGCACGATGTGTCGCTCTCGCGGCTGATTAACCTCAAAAATTTTAAGTTTGTCAAAAACCAATTTGAATTGCTGCCGCGTTCAGATTCGGCCTTGTTGGACGTGTATTATTACCTCACTCCCCTGAAAAAGAAAACCCTCCGCGCCGAACTCAGCGGGGTGACTAAATCCAATAACTTGGCAGGGGCGCAGGTGGGGTTGACTTGGCTCAATCGGAATCTTTTTCGGGCGGCGGAGCAGCTCCGTATTACGGCCAATGCGGGTTTAGATTTGCAGATAGGAGGCAGAAGTGACACCGCTTCCAAAGTAAGAAATTTCTACCGCACGAGTGTTGAGGCGGAGCTATCGTTTCCACGATTTGTATTGCCGTTTTATAAAGTACGGCCCGATAAAAACCAAACATTACCCAAAACCACCTTGACAACTGGTTTTGAACAGCTAACCCAGCAGGGGCTTTATCGTCAAACTTCCATTAAATTAAACTGGGGGTATAGTTGGCGAAAAAATACCCAGATCGAGCACACGTTTTTGCCGATTGCCCTGAACGTGGTGAAACCAAAGATTATTGACGGAGAGGCGTTTTTAAATCTTATTATTGACCCCACTGCTAAACCCCAGGATTTGTTGCGTTATTTTAAAATTCTGGAAAATCGGCTCATTTTAGGGGCACAATACAATATTGCCTACACGCCTACCCCAAAGCCGTTGAGCAAAAATACGTTTGTCGTAACGGGCGGGGTTGATTTGGCGGGGAACGTGGCGGGATTGATTGCCAAACGCCGTGAGGAAGTAGGGCAGGTGTTCGGCATTCCGTACGAACAATACGCCCGTTTTGATGCGGAAGTTCGTCATTATCGCAATGTCAGTCCCAAGCTCCGCTGGGCAAATCGCCTTTTGATTGGGTTGGGTATTCCGTACGGAAACTCCTTGTCGTTGCCGCAATTTAAGCAGTATTTTGCGGGTGGAACAAACGGGATACGGGCGTTTCGGGCGCGAACGCTGGGTCCGGGAAGTTATAAATTGGACACGGCAACCACCAATATTTTCGGAAATGTGGCCTTTGGAGATATTCGTTTGGAGGCAAACAGTGAGCTGCGTTTGCGCATCAGTGAGTATTTTGAAGGCGCGATGTTTGCCGACGCAGGCAATATCTGGATGTACCGCAATTACGATGATTCGTTTTATACGCCCGAAGAAAATGCGGTGTTTACCAACCAATTTTACAAACAGGTAGCCGTGGGTGGAGGAATCGGGCTACGGATTATTACCCCTTTTGTGCTCCTACGCCTCGACTTAGCGGTGCCATTTCGAAAGCCCTGGCTGCCCGAAAACGAGCGGTGGGTGATCAATCAATTTGATTTACGAAGCAAACCTTGGCGAAAAGAAAATTTAGTTTTTAACATTGCCGTTGGTTATTCGTTCTGATACTTTCCAAACAAAAAGCGCGAATGTGAGCCACATTCGCGCTTTTTGTTTGGAAAAAAATAGGTTTATGCCGTTACGGCCAAAAGCTGCTCTAGTATAAAACGCCCATCGGCGTTGCCTAAGGCAGGGTCGGAGGCGCGCTCGGGGTGGGGCATCATTCCGAATACATTTTTACCGGCGTTGGTTACACCCGCGATATTTTCTAAGCTACCGTTGGGATTGGCGGCTTCGGTGATGAGACCGTTTTCGTCGCAATAACGGAACAGCACTTGGTCGTTGTCGTTGAGGCTTTTGAGGGTATCTTCGTCGGCAAAATAACGTCCGTCGCCGTGGGCAATCGGAATTTTATAGGCGGTGCGGTCCAAGCCGCCCGTCAAAATCGTGGATTTGCTTTGTGGGTTCAAGTAAATATTGCGGCAGATGTAGCGTTGAGAGCTATTGCGTAACAATACCCCGGGGACCAATCCTGCTTCGGCTACAATCTGAAAACCGTTGCAGATGCCCATGACGTACCCGCCGCGATTTGCGTGGGCGATGACCTCATTCATGATGGGAGAAAAACGGGCAATAGCGCCAGTGCGCAAATAATCGCCGTAGGAAAAACCTCCGGGAAGAATCACAAAATCACAGCCTTGAAGGTCGTGGTCTTTGTGCCAAAGTTTTACCACTTCTTGGCCTAAATTGACCCGTAATGTATAGACAGTATCATCGTCGCAATTGGAACCAGGAAAAACTACTACGCCGAATTTCATAGATATAGGAAGTATTGAGCGGATGTTTGATTGACTTACCGCTGCAAAGTTAGGGTTTTAGAGGCGGTATTGGTAACAAAACTTCAGCTAACTTTAAAGAAAACAAAAATTGCCCCCTAAAAATCGAATCATAAACGGGCGTAAAATCCAATAAATTTCGGCACAATCCGCCCCGTGGAGGTGTAACATTTGTACAAACATTTGCGGGTCATTGTGGATATTTTTTTGAATGCGGTAAAATATCCCAATTCGGGTCTTTGTTAACAAAATAGTATCTATGCAAATTTTGAAAAATCTTTTTCAGGTAAGCGGCGACCTCAACGGACTTACGTTTGACCAACCTGGAGCGTTATGGAATGATGGAAACGCATACGTGCTAAAAACACCGCAGGGGTTAATCCTTTTTGACTGTGGGTGTGGCGAAACCATCGAGCAACTCTTCGACAATATGCGCTATTGGGACCTGGCGCCCGAGGAAATCCAGTATTGCCTCCTGACCCACGCGCATCTGGACCACGCTGGAGGGGCGCATATCCTCAAAAAAAGAGGCGTCAAAATCATGGCCGTGGCTGAAACTGCCGAGGCCATTGCGACGGGCGACGAACGCTGTTGTGGCTATTTGTATCATAAAACCTTTCAGCCCGTTATGGTAGACCAAGTGCTGGTGGATAAACAACGACGTAATCTATTGGGGGTAGAAATAGAGGTGATGCACTTGCCTGGCCACAGCATGGGTTGCACAGCCTACCTGTTTACGTGGGAGCAAAAACGAGTCGTCATCAGTGGAGATGTGATTGGCACCTTGTTGAGTGGCGATTTTGGGTGGAGTGGCTCCATTGATTTCGACAAAAAAATCTATACGGCTTCTTTACGCCGGTTTGCCAAAATAGAGACCGATATTATGTTGCCGGGCCATGGCATGGTTTATTTTCATAAGCCCCGTCGGCGTGTGGAAGAAGTGCTGAATGCGGCCTTGATGCAATGGCGGTAAAAAATGGTCGTCGAATCCATTTTTGAGAGACTCGACAACCATTTTTTTTGACAGATTTTTCCCGTTCTCCGCTGCTTTTTGTCTATCAGTTCGCTTTGGAGAAATGAGGATTTTGCTAATTCCCCAGAACGATTTCTTTCTCTTTGTAACCGCCTCGGGTAGAAGAAAGCTTCACTTTTGCCTTGATGGGGCCTTTTTGGTTGAGTTTTACTTTGAAAATGGCTTCTTTTTGTTCGCCAACCTTGGTGTAGCCACTGTAAATCGTTTTGTCAAATAAGGCGGGTTGTGTAATTGTTACCTTGGCCTCTTCGTAGCCTTTGAGTAATGCCTTGTCAAAGTCCAGTGTAACGCGGTCTTCCTGCACTATTTTGACCAATTTGGCCTGTTCCAGCGCAACGGGCAGCTTTCCTGCATTGCTCCACGTTACTTTTATCTCGTATTCATCATTGGTTAACGCTTTCACGCTCACGTCTTTCAGGTCAATTTGGGGTAATTCTTTAGCCATCGCCAAATTGAATTTTGACTGTTTGGAAATCCAATTTTCCAGCTGCCACGCGGGGCCATTTTGCGCAAAAAATTTAGGGTGAAACCCGCCGATTTCGACTTCGCCCAATTCTGGATGCATGAGTTTTGTCCAGGGTTTGAAGCCATTCTTTTGGTTGGCTTCATCGTCCCACATGAGGCCGTCGTACTCATCGTAAGCGCCATCTTTATTGTAATCTTTCATGGCACCGCCGTTCCAAAGTTCATCACCGTACCACACCGAGCCGTAATAGAAATAGCCGAAGTCGGGACCGTGACCAAACAAAGGTTGGGGTTTGGTAGGGTCGCCGGTGGTGCGGTCGGTTTTGCTGCGGGTGGCGTAGGTGTCATACACGTCGCCAGCCCACGGATAACCCGTAAAAGCCAATCCTACGCTGTCCATGTGTTTGTAAATCGCCAAATCGGCGGGGAACATACTCTCGTCGCTTTTGGAAGTCGAGGGCGGGCGCAGGTGCATAGGCACGCGGGTATCCATCGAGTTGACGACCGAGATGTTAGGATGAGCCAACAGCCACAAAACCGTGGAGCGTGTTTCAATTTCACTCAACGGGTACTCGCCCGCACCACCCTGCGTGTAGCCGCGCCCCGTAAGGTCGCCGCCTTGGTCGGGTCGCCAGTTTTCGGGATAATTGCGGTGGTTGTCCAAGCCGCCGATGCCGTCTTCGTTGTATTTTCCGTCGCCGTCGTTGTCAATACCTTCGGTGTAGACCAGCCAATCGCCCTTGCCTTCCAAGACGCGTTTCATCAAGCGCCCCGACGGGTCGCGGGGGTCGAGAGTATAATCGGCTTTTTCTTTTTCGGATTTGGTAACGGCTTTTTTTCGGATTTGATAAATCACCCCGTCGCCATCGAGGTCTTCCTCGGGGTCTTCGTCGAGCAGGCCGTCGCGGTCATCGTCTTTGGGCCGCACGGTGCTTCGGTTGCGTTGCGCCGTAAAAAGATACATCGTAGACCCGTCGGGGTTATTTTCGGGGCGCAGATAAATGGATTTAGTGTCAATGAGTTGGGTAATAGACGCATCTTTACCGTAGTTTTCGAGCAAATGCTGCGTAAGCCAGAGAATGGCTTCGCTGCTCGTGACCTCGCCGCTATGTCGGCCGGCCTCAAAATAAGCCGCGGGTTTGTCGGTATGTTTGCCCGTTTTTTTGTTGGTAATGGTCATTTGCAGAATAGGCCGCCCTTCGTAGCTTCTAGCCACTTCGTAGAGGTCTACGATGTCGGGATATTGGGCGGCCCATTTTCGGTACCAGTGGTACATTACATCGGGTGAGTGATAAACATCAAATGCCAGTTTATTGCTGGGTTGGTATTCAACATCTTTAAAATAATGTTTCTTAAAAAAGCTAACGCCGTGCCGCTCGCCTTTGACGGTGTAAAACTTATTGGCCGTGTCTTGTTCGGGCCATTTTTGTTCACCGTAATAGGGCTTCTGGGCGGCGGCATTTGCCAAGGTAAACAGCGATAGAAGCAGTATAAAGGGTTTTTTCATAAGAAAAGGAATAGGAAAAAAGTGGAAAATACTATTTGGTTTTAAGGGGTTAATTTTCAGGCTGATATTACTAAAATTTATCTTCCGGGCGTAGTCTTGAATTGAGTAATTTTTTTGAAAAAAAAGGACATTGGTTAATGATTGTTAATCCTTGTGTTTAAGGCACCCCAATTGAAATAGAATTGGGGAAAATTTCGTTTCATTTGTAACCGAACTACGTCGCCGAAATGTACGCCAACGACGAGGGAAAGTTTCATTTAACCAAAAGAAATGTCATGAAAACAATCCATAAAATACACGCCGCTTGCCTGCTCTTTGTGCTGGCTATCGGGTTGACCATTCCGAGCAACGTTCTTGCCCAGCCCGGGGTGGGTATTTCGCGGCAGGACTTCTACAATGAACTCTCTCCTTACGGCGATTGGATGGACAACCCGTCGTATGGGCAGGTGTGGCGGCCGCGCGTATCGCAAGATTTTCAGCCTTATGCCACCGATGGCCACTGGGAAATGACCGAATACGGCAATACATGGGTTTCAGACTACGAATGGGGCTGGGCGCCTTTCCACTATGGCCGTTGGCTGTTTGATGATTACTACGGCTGGATTTGGGTTCCCGGCGATGAGTGGGGGCCGGCGTGGGTATCTTGGCGCTCGGGTGGAGGCTATTACGGCTGGGCACCTTTGGGTCCTGGGATGGGAATAGATATAAATATTAACATCAACATTCCGTATAATTATTGGGTCTTTGTGCCTGATATTTACATTCGGAGCCCGCGCGTGTACAGTTATTGCGTACCGCGCAACCGAATTGGCGTTATTTATGGCGGAACATCTTATCTCAACAATTATTATCGTTACAACAACCGAGCGTATGTATATGGCCCCCAACGCTATGATATTGAGCGCATAACGCGCAACCGTATCAATGTGTACCGGGCCGATGACCTTTATCGTCAGGGACGTGGCCGCAGTTATGCTCGTGGCAACGGCAATAATCGCCAATACGACTCGCGCCCCAATTATAACGACCGAGGACAGTGGAACAACAACGACCGTCGAAACCAATCTCCGCGCTATGACGACCGAGTATCCCGCAACGAACGTGATCGTTATGATAACAATAACCAAGGACGTGAACAGCGGCCAAACTATCCGCAACCGCGCCAAGATGACAGACCGTATACGGCTCCTGAGCGAGGCAATGCCCAACGGACTTGGTCGGACAACAACGGCGCAAATCAAAATCAACAGCCTCGGGCCAATAATCGGGAACAGGCCCCGCAGCGTTCGTACGAAAGTCGCGAAAACTTGCCCCAACGTCGAAACAATGATGCTCCCCAACCGCAGCAGCGTAGTGCGGAGCCTCGGCAACAACCACAATCGCGAGGAAATCGTGAATCTGCCCCGCCAAGGGTGCAGGAGCAGGGGCAACGGAATGCCCCGGAGCATTCAAGTGAAGGCAGCGGAAGACGTAGAAATTAAGAACTGGTTTTTAGGAAAATCGAAATAAGAGTAAACAATAATGGACGTAAATCGGGGTATAGAAACCCTGGTTTACGTCCATTTATTTAAGAACTGCGTGAAGGTATCTTTGTACTGGTCGCTAACGGGAATCGTGACATTGCCGATTTGAATACTGTTGCGGGTCAGAGAAGTGATTTTATCCAACGAAACAATAAATGACCGGTGTACCCGCATAAACTTACGGGCGGGAAGTCGGTCTTCGAGGGCTTTGAGGCTGGTTAGTGATAAAACGGGCTTCGTGGTGCTTTGCAAATGGACTTTTACGTAATCTTTAAGCCCCTCGATGTACAGAATATCATTGTACGATACCCGTACCAACTGGTACTCCACTTTCAAAAACAGCGAGTCTTCTTCGGGTTCTGGCGCGGTCGCGGCAGGGGCAGTAGCTGCGGGGCGATTGATTAATTCAAAGTAGGCTTTAGCTTTGGTGGCCGCCCGCAAAAATTCTTCGTAATTAAACGGTTTGAGCAGGTAATCTAAGGCATCAACTTTGTAACCTTCGAGGGCGAAATTGTTGAAAGCCGTCGTAAAAATAATGCGAGGACCAGCGCCCCCTTGTTGCGATTGCCCCAATACCCGTGCCAGTTCAATGCCTGTCAAATCAGGCATTTGAATGTCCAAAAATATTACATCCACCTGCTGACGATGCAACGCCTGCAAGGCTTCGATGGCGCTGGAATACTTTCCGACCAAATGCAAAAAAGGCGTTTTTTCAATGAAAACACTCACCAATCCAAGGGCGAGGGGTTCGTCATCAACGGCGATGCAGTTAAGCGTCATAATGCGCGGGGCTTAAAGTGGACGTTTGCTGTTTAAGGGGGGCAGTATGGAGGGTTAATTCTACCAAATACTCATCGTTGGGGGTGTGTTCGGTAATGACCAAAGCGTATCGATTAGGATATAATAAATCAAGTCGGCGACGCGTGTTGACCAAGCCTATTCCGTTACTTTCATCCAACGTAACCCTTTTTTCAGTAAAGAGTGTATTCCTCACTTCTACCCGTAGGGTTTGTTCGATTTGGGTCAAGCCAATGAAAATTTCGCTCGGACGCGTGGCGCTGACCCCGTGTTTAAAGGCATTTTCAAGAAAAGGCAAAAGCAGCATCGGCGCAATGGCTACGTCTTGGTGCGCGGCGGGCAAGTCAAAAGTTACTTTGACTTTGTCGGTCAAACGGAGTTGCATCAATTGAATATAATCCTGCAAAAAAGCAATCTCCTGACTCAGTCGAACGGTGCCTTCTTTGGTTTCGTACAACACATAGCGCATCATACGCGACAAACGGTGCAGGGCTTCTTGGGCCGATTCTACATCCATCATGGTGAGGGCGTAGATGTTGTTGAGGGTGTTGAAAAAGAAGTGAGGATTGATTTGTGCTTTCAAAAAAGAAAGCTCTGAAACTACCTTTTCGCGTTCTAACTGTTCACGAATTTGGGTATCCTTCTGCCATTTTTGCACAACCGTTAAACTGGTACTGACCCCGAGTGATAAAAGCGAATACAAAAAGGTAAACATATCAAAACGATGCCCACGATTGGGATTAAAAGGGCGGTCAGGACGGATTGCCTTATGCCATAGTTCGGGCAAATTGAGCCAAGATTCTACCCCCTGAATGGTCCAGTAAATGATGATTACGGCCCCCACAATAGAAGTGATGTACCAAAGCGAGTGATTTTGAAACAATAAACGAGGCAGAAGAACCTTGGCATTGAGGTAGAAAGCACTCGCGAGCAATCCCAACAAAATGCCCTGCTTTATCCAATACTCATCGGGCATCGTAAAACGCCCGCCAAAGGGTGGCATCATGACCAGCGCGGCCAATAACCCCCAAGCTAATACATGGATAACAAGGGTTATATTTTTTCTATTTGGACGAAGTAACATAGTTGTATTTTTTTTAGGTCGGTCGATAGGTATACAAATCGACTTTTTCAAAATGACAACAATCCTATTAAAACAATTTCATACTTCTTCTAGCAATCGCCAGTTTGCTCATTTTTACCGATAATTGAACATTTTTTATCTTTAAAGGTACCTATTCTACCTTGTTGACGCCCCAAAAGGCAACTCATCGGTCATTAATCGTCGCTTATCGGTATTATACGGGCGGTCGGTCTATTGTATTTTTTTGTGAATATAAGTCGACGTTACTTTGAATCATCAAAACGGAAAAATCCGTCATCAATATAAAAGAAACGCGACGACAAACAAATAAAAAAATGAAAACACTTATCACCTCCATTCTTTTTGCGTTAGGTATGACAGCCGCCTACGCTCAGTTTCCCGGTGGTCCCGGCGGTATGCAAGGTGGCGACGGAAACGGCCGCAACAGAAATACCGGTGCTATGCAAACCCCTGCCTTGAACCTAGAAGGAACCGCTCCCAAAGGCAATTCAAAGATAACGGGTTTTGTGATTGATTCTGCCGCTACCCAAGCCGTTGAATTTGCCAATATCGCCCTTTACAGCAAAGCAACTGGCAAAGCCATCGACGGAACAATGGCCGATGAAAAAGGAAAGTTTACCCTTAAAAGCATTGCCGTTGGAGAATATAAGTTGATGATTTCCTTCATCGGATTTAAAGATAAAACAATTGACAACTTAAAAATTGCCAAAGGTCAAGACCTAGATTTGGGCGTCATCAAAATGAACCCAGATATCAGAACGCTTGATGAGGTTGTGGTAACGGGCGAAAAATCTCTCATTGAAGAAAAAGTAGACCGCTTGGTGTACAACGCCGACAAAGACCTTACAGCCCGAGGCGGTGATGCAGCTGATGTGCTCAAAAAAGTACCGATGTTGTCGGTAGATTTGGACGGGAACGTATCGCTTCGTGGTAGCCAGAATATTCGGGTATTGATTAACAATAAGCCTTCTACGATTGTAGCAAGTAGCATTGCTGACGCCTTAAAAATGATTCCCGCAGATTTGATTAAATCAGTAGAAGTAATCACCTCTCCTTCAGCCAAATACGATGCAGAAGGCTCGGCAGGGATTATCAACATCATCACTAAAAAATCAACGCTGCAAGGACTTACCCTCAGCGCCGATGCGGGAGTGGGAGCACGGGGCTCAAACCTTAGCCTCAACGGAAACTATCGCCAAGGAAAATTAGGAATTACGCTTGGAGGTTTTGGACGGGCTTTCTACAACAAATCTGCCACTTCTTTAGACCAAACGATTTTGCAAAACGGCGCTTCGTTGTTGACTAAACAAACCTCTGATGCTTATGATAATGGACTCTTTGGCCGCTACAATATTGGTTTTGATTATGAATTAAGTAAAACACAATCATTGACCGCTGGCGTAAGTTTCGGAACCCGTAACATGGTTCGTTCGCAAGACATGACGAGCAACCTGTTTACTAACAATGCACTGACTTCCACCACGTATCGGGATGTGACTACCAAAGACTTATCCAACAACGTGGACATGAACCTTGATTATATCCGGACCTTTAAAGTGCCAAGTAGAGAGTGGTCAATCTCGACGCAATACAGCCGCAACAACCTCACCAACAATTTCAATGCCGATTTGCTCAGTGAAAGCAGCGCGTTGTTGAGCCGTCAGAAAAACCTGAATGCCAACCTCAACCAAGAAGCCACGATTCAGACCGATTATCAGACGCCCATCAAGAAAAATCAAATGATTGAGTTTGGGGCCAAAACGATTATGCGTCAGGTAAACAGCGATTATAGCTACCAAGTAGCAGGGCCTACGGGTGCCTTTGCCGCCGACGCCCGCAACCCTGTTGGTAATTTGGATTACAGCCAAAGCATTGTGTCGGGGTACTTATCTTACACTTATTCAACCGCCAATAAATACACATTCAAGTTGGGGTCACGGTATGAGTACACCACCATTGATGCCAAAGACCAAATCGGTAAAATCTCGATTCCAAGCTACGGAACGCTCGTGCCAAGCATTAACGTATCCAAAACCATCAAAGCAGGAACAACGCTGAAAGCCGCTTACAACCGTCGTATCCAACGCCCAGGTTTGCAACAGTTGAACCCCAACTACAACGCCGCCAACCCGTTCAACATCAGCATCGGAAATCCAAACTTGAAGCCTGAAATGACCAATAACTTTGAGGTGAGCTTAAGCACGAGCATTAAGAAAACTTACTTAAATGCCTCGGTATTTAGCCGCTCTACCAACAACAGCATCATGCGCCTGAGCGCTCCTTCTGATACCTTGGCGGGTGCCATTATCACCACTTTCCAAAACATCGGTAAGCAGCAAGTAATGGGTGCCAACGTATTTGCCAACGTGTATCTGACGCCCAAGTGGACATTGAACGGTGGGGTAGATGTGTATTACAACTACCTCGAAGGAAAAGTACAAGGATTGGATGGTACTTCGATTAATACCAGCAACTCTGGCATCGTTATTGGCGGACGTGTGATGTCGAGCCTCGCGCTTAACAAAGGTTGGGCCATGCAACTACACGGCGGGATGCGCGGAAACCAAGTCACGCTTCAAGGGGTTCAGGGTAGCTTTTACATGTACTCATTTGGGGTGAAGAAAGACCTGAACAACAAAAAAGGAAGCATTGGTTTAGCAACCGAAAACTTCTTTGGTGGAATGAAGATGAAATCTACCTCAGTAACGCCGATATTGAACCAAACGATGGTCAACAATATCTACAACCAAAACATCAAATTGACATTCAGTTATAAAATTGGTAAAATGACTTTCGTCGCTCCTAAGAAAACCAAAGGTGTGAAAAACGACGACGTGAAAGAAGGTGGAGATAACAACTAAATTCTTCCTCTGACAATCCAAAATAAACAGCAATGAATGGATTAAAACTTGGGCTGGCTTCAATGGCAACTGTTGTAGCTGGCCCCTACCAAACAATCCCTGAAGTACAGGGATTGTTTGTTTCACACCTCGAAAATGTACTAGGAACATCGTTTGATTTAAAAATTGTGGCTCGTTCTTATGCCGCCGCTAGGCAAACTGAAAAGGTTGTTTTAGCAGAAATAGAGCGTCTGAACAACATTCTCAGCAGTTATCTGCCCACCAGCGAGTTTAGCCGTTGGGGGATTTCTGCACCACAAACCACACCAGTATCCGAAGATTTGTGGGCGGTTTTGAACGAATTCACCGAATGGCATCAGCAAACAGATGGCGCTCTCAATGCCGCCGCAGAGGTCATTAATCAACTCTGGCAAAAAGCCGCTCAAACGCAGACCTTACCTTCCGAAGCAGAACGACTGAATGCGGTCTTAGCGGCCAATCAAACCCACTGGAATCTTGACCCCGCCCATCAAACCGCCACCCGGCTCAGCCAAGCCCCTTTGCGGCTGCATACGTTTGCCAAAAGTTATATTTTGGCCCGTGCCGCCGAAGCGGCCCTCAAAAATGCGGACGTTGATGCGGTGGTTTTAAACAGCGGGGGAGACTTAGTCATACGGGGAAATTGGACAGAAACCGTTGCCCTAACCGACCCCAAGACCCATGCCGAAAATGCTACCCCTTTGACCTTGCTTAATGTTAGCAACCGGGCGGTAGCAACGAGCGGCAATTATCGCCGAGGTGTTTGGGTAAACAAAAAATGGTATTCGCACATTGTTGACCCCCGCACGGGCGTGCCTGCTCAGGACATTATCAGTGCCACGGTAGTACACCCCAACGCGGTCACCGCAGGAGCACTGGCAACGGCATTTAACGTGCTTACCCCAGCCGAAAGCATCAAATTGGCGGCTTCTATACCGCAGACCGACTACCTCATTGTCACCAAAGAAGGCCGATCATTTACAAGTCCTGACTGGAACGACTTAGCAACGCCTCCTACGTCGAATCCTTCCGTAAAAACGGCCCATATTTTATCAGTTTCAAACATTAAAGATAAACTCTGGAATGCCAATCAAGAGCTGCTTGTTTCGTTTGAACTCAGTCGGTTTGAGGGGCGTTCGCATCGGCCTTTTGTAGCCGTGTGGATTGAAGACCAAAACCATGTTCCTGTGCGTCAATTGGCGATTTGGTACAACAAACCCCGCTGGCTTCCTGAATTACGGACTTGGTACTCCATGCAGCGTAGCAGCGGTTTGAATGCTGCCTCTATTGCGAGCGCTACTCGCTCAGCGGGCGCCTACTCATTGGTTTGGGACGGCAAAGACGACCAAGGGCAGTACGTAAAACAAGGCAAGTACACCATCAATATTGAAGCGGCCCGCGAGCATGGTACGTATCAATTGATACAACAAGAAATGGATTTTAACGGAAAACCGAAACAACAGACCCTTAATGGAAACACCGAGATCGCAGCCGCAGCCTTGGACTACCGCGAGAAAGGAAGCAACCGTTAATACCCGAGCGCGTGCTTCCGACGGAAATGCTGCTTGGCAGCGCCAAATGCCCGCACTGGTGCGTTGGCTTCATTTGTATCTTTCGATGTTCAGCTTTGCGTTGGTGTTGTTTTTTGCCGTCACTGGCTTGACGCTTAACCACGCAGATTGGTTTGACGATGCCTCTCGTACTTCTGAATATAAAGGGATGTTGAATGCAAGTTGGACAAACGTTGCCGACACATCAAAGGTGAATAAATTGGCAATTGTTGAGCATCTGCGAGCAGCGCACCACCCAAAGGGAGCCATGAGTGACTTTCGCATTGATGCAGCTGAATGTTCGGTGGCGTTTCGGGGCCCAGGGTATACGGCCGATGCATTCATAAACCGCTCCACGGGAGCCTATCAACTTACCGAAACCCAGATGGGCTTGGTGGCCGTCATCAATGATTTGCATAAAGGACGCGACACGGGAAAAACATGGTCGCTGGTGATTGATGCATCTGCCATATTTATGACGGTAGTTTCATTGACAGGACTGCTACTTTTATTTTTCTTAAAAAAGCGTCGCGCAAGCGGCTTGTTATGGACTTTGATAGGACTGGGCGTTTGTGTAGCACTATACGTGTTTTTATTTTAATGCCTTTTAAATTAAAAGATTGCGTCAAGAAATTTAGGTTTTTTTTCAGCTTGAGAAAAGCACCGTAATATCAAGAATAACTAAAGACAGTGTAAAATAGATAATTGTGGGCTATTCAAACGGCGGGTATTTGCCCGCCGTTTGATTTTTGTATCCAATTGATACAAAGTGCTATTTTGAAATTTTCTAAATTAAACTATATGACGTTTTAAGTGCAACAGCATCATCCGATTGTACGTAATGGTAGGAAAGAAAATATTCAATCATTATCAAACTGCGGATGAATAGGTATCAATTTTTGAAGTCAATGGGTTTTCGAGGAGCTGCTTTGATGGCAGTAATGACTTCGTGCATCAGGGAGGAAGATACATACATTGATGCGTTGGTTGAAAAGCCCACCGATACGACGCCCACTCCAGTGACCACTACGCCAGTTACGACCACCCCAGGTACGACTACGGATTTGAGCACCATTAAAAATCCATTATTAACCCTTGACCTTAGTGCTACTGCCAACGCAAGCCTAAAAACTGTAGGTGGATACATCGCCAAAAGCGGAATTGTAGTGGCACAGACAAGCGCCGGAAATTATGCGGCTGTGACGCAGACGTGCAGCCATGAGCCCAAAAAGAAAATCATTTTTAACAAGACCGAGTTTTACTGCACCGACCACGGCGCTCGGTTTGATTTGACCGGTAAGGGCCTCAATAGCTTCGGCAGTAAGGGGCTTACCGTTTATAAGGTGGCGGTTAGCGGTACCACACTGGTCGTTTATAGCTAAGTATAAGACAAAAAATAACCCAAAAAACTACCATGAAAACAGCCCTCTTAGTCTTGATTACCAGTTTGTTGGCGTCTTCTCCACAATGGGGTGGTGATTTTGAAAAAGCCCGAGCAGAAGCAGCGCAAAATAATAAATATATCCTGTTGAATTTTTGCGGTTCAGACTGGTGCGGGCCTTGTATAAAGCTCAAGAAAGACATCTTCGAATCTGAAGATTTTCAGCAATACGCCGATGGGCGCTTGGTATTGGTTCGGGCGGATTTTCCCCGGCAAAAAAAGAATCAATTGGATGCCAAACAAACCGCCCACAACGAAGCATTGGCCGAAAAATACAATCCACAGGGGAAATTTCCTTTTACGCTCCTCTTGGATGCCAATGGAAAAGTACTGAAAGAGTGGGAGGGTTACCCCAAAACACTGAATACGTTGGCGTTTGTTCATGATATTGCACTCATTGCCGATGCTTCAAAGTGAGTTAGCCGTGAGTTTGATGCTTCATAAAAGGGCGCTTCGGTTAATGGGTAATCGCTTCGAAATCAGCGTCGTAGCCGAAGATGAAGCGTGGGCCAATGACCGAATCGGAGAGGCTATCGCCGAAATCCAGCGGATTGAGGCTTTGTTGACCACTTTCAACGACCATAGCCAAACCAACCAAATCAATGCCCAGGCGGGTATCGCACCTGTCAGGGTGGACCGCGAGGTGTTTGAGTTGATTCGACGCTCGCTACGGATTTCTGAACTAACACAAGGTGCTTTTGACATTACTTACGGGTCCATTGACAAAAGCCTGTGGAATTTTGATACCACTATGACCTCTCTACCTGATGCCGAAACCGCCAAACGGATGGTACGGCTGATTAATTACCGCAATGTAGTGTTGAACGAAGCCAATAGCAGCGTTTTTCTGAAAGAGAAAGGGATGCGTATAGGATTTGGCGGTATCGGCAAAGGCTACGCCGCTGAAATGGCCAAAAGGCTGTTGCTACAAAAGGGTGTAAAAAGTGGTATTGTTAATGCTTCAGGGGATTTAACGGCGTGGGGAAGTCAGCCAAATGGCACTCCGTGGACGATTGGCGTAGCAGACCCGAATGCCAAAAATCAGCCCTTTTCCTACCTGAATATCAGCAATGTAGCCGTGGCTACGTCGGGCAATTATGAAAAATATGCACTCATCGGCGGAAAGAAATATTCTCATACCATTGACCCCAAAACGGGATTGCCAGTGTCGGGCATCAAAAGCGTGACGATTCTCTCACCCAATGCCGAAATCGCGGATGCGATGGCTACGCCCGTGACGGTCATGGGGGTACGGGTTGGGTTGGATTTAATCAACCAAATGCAGGGAATGGCCTGCATTATTATTGACGATAAAGACCGCATTTTCACCTCAAAAAATATCAAAATCAGCTAGTTTGTTATGCGCTGAGTAGGCGTTTAAATGCTGTTTTAACCCCAAAAAATATGAACAGAATCATCAAAACAAGCCTGTTTGCTTTGTTTGTGGCGTCGGCTCTATCTTCCTGCGTTACGGTCAAGGAATACCAAAAAAGCCGCATCAACGACTCTGAAATGGAGCTTTCGGCTCGCAAGTCTGAGAAATTTGAGCAGAGTTTTTACCTCTATCGCGAAGGTGCTTCTGGGGCCAACGGCGGTAAAAGTGGCGGTGGTTGTGGCTGTAACTAGGCTAAATGTCTAACGTCGGCGAGGTTCAAAACCTCGCCGACGTTTCATACCGACGTTTCAAAAACCTCCCCAGTGTTTCAGAGCGCACTTTGCGTCACTGCGTGATTTATAAAATACACTCCCTAAATGAAAAAAATCGTATTAACCGTCGGATTATTGGTAGGCTTGCTAAAAGGCGTCTGTGCCCAAACTACCAACGACAAAGAGGCTTACGAAAAACGTAAACTCAAAATAGAAGAGGTAAATTTGGTTGCTGGTTATTACGGACAGGACGGCAATAATTCAGCCGTAACGGGAGGAATCGGGACTGAAAAATTGAGCAATTTTTCCAATTCGATTGATTTAAAATTGTCATTTATTGATCGAAAAAGCCGCCAACATTTTATCAATGCAGATTTCAACATTGACCATTATACTTCGGCTTCTTCCGATAACATTGACCCTCTGACGATTTCATCAGCCTCGCGCAGTGATACGCACGTGTATCCGTCGTTGTCGTGGACTGTGAAGGATGATGCTACCCGTACCTCTCACGGGTTAAGCTATTCGTATTCAACCGAATATGATTACCAGTCGCATGGTTTTAATGTCAACTTTGCGAAAATTTCTAAGGATAATAATCGCGAATTTAGCCTTAAAGCGGGCGCTTTTTTTGATACTTGGATGGCGATATTACCATCCGAACTGCGACCAGCAGGCTACGGCTCCGCCGCCGAAGGTGACCGCGACCCCGTCGCGTATAAACCCCGAAATTCGTACAATTTAGCGTTGTCACTGTCGCAAGTCATCAATAAACGCCTCCAATTGTTAATTACGGTAGAGCCAGCGTTTCAACAAGGGCTGTTGAGCACGCCTTACCACCGCGTTTATTTTACTGATGGTTCGCATACGGTCGAAAAACTGCCCGGGTCGCGGTTTAAATTGCCAGTAGGAGCGCGCCTAAGCTATTTTCTAGGTGACAAGGTTATCTTGCGGGGATTCTATCGTTTTTACGCCGACGATTGGGGCATGAAAGCCCACACTGCCAATTTTGAAGCAACCTATAAAATAACGCCTTTCGTATCGGTCAGTCCGTTTTATCGTTTTCATAACCAAACGGCGGTACGTTATTTTAACGCCTATGGAAAGCACCGCCCTACGGAGGTCTATTACACGAGCGATTATGACATTTCGGGTTTTACCAGTCATTTTGTGGGTACTGGTATACGAGTTGCGCCCCCCGGTGGCTTGTTCGGTATCAAGCAGTGGCACTCCGTTGAACTCCGCTACGGGCACTACCTGCGCAGTACGGGGATGGTTGGCAACAGCGTAACGCTGGCGATGAAATTGAAGTAGATTTTTAGGTTCCATTTACCGCCCCGACGAGCCACCGTTGGGGCTTTTTGTTGCGGTATAAAATAAAAATAAGCCTTACATATCTCACCATCATTTTGCATCTTTGCGGATGAACACAAACCAACTGACTATCGAACCCAAAAACTAACGACATATAGAAATAGCGTTTAGCTTAATAATCCTGTACTCTGAAACCTAGGAAATTTCGATGCAAACAGGGAAAGTTAAGTGCAACGCTCGCGTGGTCTGCGTGAGCGTTGTCTTACTTTGTTTGCAGGGCTTCCTAGGGCCTCAGAGACGGGTAATGGCAACGACTCACGCTTTTTTATGGTCGGTCTTGACCGCGCTATGACAACAGAACAAACTACTGCTACTATCACTGTCCCCGAAGGTAAGATTAGGGATTACATTGACGGAAAATTTCGTAATGATACGCCCGAAGAATATGTAAGACAGAACATTGAAAAAAGGTTGGTCGGTGAACACGGCTACCCTAAGTTATTGATTCGAGTAGAGTATGCCATAAAAGTTGGCTCTTCAAACAAGCGCGTTGATGTGGCTCTTTTTCCAGAAAATTGTACTGATTTCTCTCAAGAAAACATCAAAATCATCATTGAGTGCAAGAAAGACAGCGTTAAGCCCTCTGATAAAAAAGAAGGTGTTGAACAGTTGAAATCTTATATGGCGGCATCGCTCAACTGCGAATGGGGTATGTGGACAAACGGCCAAGAAAAAGAAGTTTGGCGAAAAATAAAGGATAAGGACAAAGAAAGATTTGAGGACTATATAGATATTCCGTCGTTCAAAACGGATATAGAAGATATTGACCGCCCCAAAAGAAATCAGCAGAAAAAAGCCATTGGGGATAACTTGTTGTTTGCCTTTCGGAAGTGCCACAATGTGATTTACGCTAATGAGGGTATGCAAAAGCAACCTGCCTTTTTTGAATTGTTGAAATTGATTTTCTGCAAAATCGAGGACGAAAAAAATATTGTGGAAGATATTCAGTTTTATGTTACTTCAAAAGAACGTAATAACCAAGACGGACAACTGACCGCAAAAAAACGAATTGCCAAAATCTTCGAAAAAGTAAAAGCAAAATACGGCCAAATATTTGCTACAAATGAGGTTTTGGAACTTTCGCCTCGAACCATTGCTGGCGTGGTGGGTGAACTTCAAAAATACAGCCTTTTAGATACAGCGATAGACGTAAAAGGTCGTGCTTATGAAGAAATTGTTGGCTCAAATCTACGTGGTGATAGAGGCGAATTTTTTACGCCTCGTAATGTAATGGCGATGGCCGTAAAAATGGTAAATCCAAGGCCCAATGAAAGAGTTTTAGACAGTAGTTGCGGTACAGGGGGATTCCTTGTTAATGCTATGAACCACGTGATTGCCCAAATAAAAGAGCGTTGCGAAAAGCAGTTTGGTAAACCCGAAAAGCAATGGAATGACTTTGATAAACAGAGAGTTAGAGATATTATTTCCGATGTGGCCAAACGGAATTTCTTTGGGTTTGACATTAATCCCGATTTAGTGAAAGCCACTAAAATGAATATGGTAATGAACAACGACGGAAGTGGGAATATTTTACGAGAAAACTCATTATTACCACCTCACGAATGGAATAGCGATTTTAAAGAAACATTGGCAAAAGCATTGGGCGTTGAAGTAACTGACCTTACCCACCATTCAAAAATTGGGTATTTTGATGTAATCATTACCAATCCGCCTTTTGGTTCTAAAATTCCAATTGATGATAGCCATATTTTGGCACAATATGCCATTGCTAAAAACTCAAAATCAATGCCTCCTGAGCAGGTCTTTATTGAGCGTTGTGTACAGTTGCTCAAACCAAACGGACGGTTGGCTATTGTGTTACCGGACAGTATTTTGGGGGCGCCAGGTTTGATTGATATTCGTAAATGGCTTTTAGCAAATACCCGCATCGTAGCCAGTATTGACTTGCACCAAGACACCTTTCAGCCTTTTACAGGTGTTCAAACCTCATTATTAGTTGTTCAGAAAAAGACCGAAGAAGAACTACGAGAGCCAAACGCTAACTATCCAATTTTTATGGCAATGGTTGAAAAAGTGGGACACGACAAACGGGGGAACCCAACGCCAAAAAGAGATAAGGATGGGGAGATTCTTTACTTTTCGAAAACACGGGTATTAGACAATGGCGAAATTGAAACCTATGAAGAAACCGAATTGGACGACCATACGCTACTTGTGCCTGATATTTTTACAAAATGGAAAAAAGAGGAGGGAATGTCATGGTAACCAATGATTTGAAATGGACAACTGTACAAAGTTTGGAAGTGGAGCAAGCTAAGTACCGTTTAGAAGCCAATGTTTTTAATATTGATGCCCGCGCTGCTTTTACTACTTTGAAAGAATGTAAATATCCTTCGGTAAGATTGTGTGGTTTAAATGCCTTGGCAAAAGCACATCATTTTGGCAGGTTTAAAAGGGTTTTTGTTGAAAAATCTGATATGCCCATATTTCAACCTTCCCAAATTTTAGACACCAGACCTAAACCTGATAAGTACATTTCATCAAGAACTCAAACCGACATTAACGCACTTAGGGTTAAGAAAAATCAAATTTTGCTAACTTGTTCAGGTACAATCGGGAAATGCACAATCGTTTCTGAGACGTTGAAAGATAAGATATTTAGCCATGATTTAATAAGAATAGAAGCTAATAATGATGAGCATTCAGGTTATGTATTTGCTTATTTGAAGACAAAAACGGGGCAGCTGGTTTTAACTACTAACAACTATGGGGCTGTCATTCAGCACATTGAACCTGAACATTTAGAAAATGTACCTATTCCAAACGCACCCGAAAACCTCAAAAAGGAAATTCACGAAAAAGTGATACGTTCTTTTGCTTTGCGAGATGAAAGCAACGATTTGATAGACAAAGCCGAAAAACTTTTATTGGAAGCCCTCAAACTGCCTGATTTTGATAGTTTAAAGCCTGATTTGTATAGAAACGAGACAGATGTACAAACCTTTATTGTATCATCAGACCAACTCAATGACCGTTTAGAAGGGTCTTTCCATGTACCAATTGTTGAAAAAATCATTGATTGCCTATTGGATAGTGGGGCTAAGGTTTTACCGTTGGGAAGTAGCGAATTGACAAGTAAAATATTTTTGCCTCTTAGATTCAAACGAATATATGTTGAAGAAGAACATGGTACTGTATTTTTTGGAGGGAAACAACTTTTTGAATTGGATCCTTCTGGCAAAAAGTATTTATCTACTTCTATTCATGGCGAAAGAATGACCGCCCAGTTGTTGTTATATGAAAATATGATTTTGGTGACACGAAGCGGAACAGTAGGTAAGGTTAATATTGTGCCTAAACATTGGAAAAAATGGATTGCAAATGATCATGTATTAAGAATAACTCCCAATTCCAATTTGGTAGCAGGTTATCTTTACATTTGGCTTAATTCTGATTTTGGGAAAATGTTAATAGATAGACTGATTTATGGTTCTGTAGTTGATGAAATTGAGCCAGAGCATTTGGCTTCAGTCCCCGTTCCAATCCTACAAGATGAACAATTACTAAAAGAAATCAACGATTTGGCACTAAAAGCTAATGGCTTACGAAGCGAAGCCTACTATTTGGAGCAGGAAGCCATCAAGAAGATGAATGAGGATGTGATTTATGTCAAGAAGTAGCGTACCCAAGTCTATTTTGTTACAAGCCAAATGCCTATAAACCGAAACCAAAGAAATTTTAGAGAATGCCGAAGCCGAAGTAGAGCAAATGATTTTGGAGGAATAAATATTTATATTTGTAAAAAAATCCTGTTATGCTACACTTAGAATATGTCATTTGGAAAGAGGAGCAGTATTTTGTGGCTCAATGTCTGAACATAGATATTTCGAGCTTTGGCGAAACCAGACAAGAGGCTTTAGATAACTTAAATGAAGCCCTTGCACTTTATCTTGAAGATAACAGTCAAGAAAACGTCACCAAAATCGAGCAGCCCGAACTCGTACACGCCACCATTTCGTATGCCTAAACTATATTCTTCCGACTATATTGTGAAGGTGCTTTTACGAATGGGTTTTGAGTTTGTCTCTCAAAAAGGTAGCCATGCCAAATTTCGAAAAGATGGTCATCCCGTTTTAACTGTTATCGTTCCGATGGGTAAAAAGGAGATACCTTTTGGCACTTTTCGCTCCATACTGAGGCAATCGAATTTGAGTATGGAAGATTTTCAAAACTGAAGCCAAAGGAATTTGAAAGAAGGCCAAAATGGAGGTAAAAAGAATGATATTGAGTTGATTTAAAGGTTTAACCAACACAAGAGGTGGAAAAGAATACATTCGCCTCAAAGAATCATATCGAGCTATTTTTGAAAAGGAAACAGACTACATTGCCCCTGTTGCCGACGTTCTTACCTGCGCAGTACGGGGATGGTTGGCAACAGCGTAACGCTGGCGATGAAATTGAAGTAACCTGTCTTATTTTTATAACTTCCCGGTCTCGGATTTGCTTAAAAACAAGTAGCGAGGTCGGGTTTTGTTTTGTTTAAAAATGTATTTCATTAAGGGTAAATAAACTTCAGAATTACGCCAAAAAGTGCTCCTATCAAAAGGTCATTTTGGCGCTCGTAGCGTTTTAACCGTGGTTGCTCTCATTTTTAGGGCTTTTGGGTAGGAATCACCGCCGGCTTCACCAACGAATACATATATTTGTAGTTATATATTATTATGAGTAATTCTGCTGATTCAACTTTATATTATTCGACTACTTAACTGGTATTTTAATGAATTGCCCTAAAAGAATTCCCTCTACCTATATCTCTTTGTACACAATTTTGTTTTGTTTGACTTTCGCAGCCTGTAAAGAAAAAAAAGAAAAACCGAAAGGCGGTGATGATAAAAAAGACAAACCCACGATTGTAGATGTGATGGTAGCCACTTCTCAGCCCGTTACCAATGTCATTGAAGCCAATGGAACCATTATTCCGGGGGAGTCTACGGAACTGCGGCCTGAAGTCAGCGGGCGGCTCACATACCTAAACGTTCCGGAAGGCAAGTCGGTGGCTGAGGGAACGGTAATGGCGCGTATCAATAGCGCCGATTTAGAAGCACAGGTAAAGCGGACGAAAGTTCAGTTGGAGACTGCTACAAAAACCGAAGAGCGACTAAGGAAGCTTTTGGAGGTAAATGGAATCAATCAGAGCGATTATGATGCCGCTTTGAACACGGTCAATACGCTGAAAGCAGATATTGCTTATACCCAAACATTGATTGATAAAACCATCATTCGTGCACCTTTCACGGGGACAGTTGGACTGCGACAAGTGAGTCCTGGTGCGTATGTGACTCCGACGAGTATTCTTGCCACTATGCAGCAATTAGGTAAAATGAAAATCGACTTTACCCTTCCCGAAGAAAACAGCGATCTGATACGGATAGGAAGTGTGGTGAAAGTAAAACTGGAAGGCAGGGATACCACCATGAGAAAAGCTACGGTAATAGCGCTTGAACCCCAAGCCAACCGCCTGACCCGCAACCTGATGGTGCGCGCATTGCTGGATGATTCACGGGTCAACCCAGGGGCATTTGCCAAAGTGATTGTTAGTAGTGGCAATAACAAAAAAGCCATTATGATTCCGACCAATGCCATAATTCCTGACGATAGAAACAGCCAAGTAATTTTAGTAAAAGGAGGCAAGGCTTCCTTTGTCAATGTCCAAACAGGATTACGTACTGCCAATAATGTTGAAATCACGCAGGGAATCAGTGAAGGAGACTCGGTGGTAGTGACTGGAGTATTATTTGCCAAACCTGATGCCATTCTTAAAGTACGAAAAGCAACAAAGCGATGAACATTTCTGAACTATCGATTAATCGTCCCGTGCTTGCCACAGTCATGAACTTGGCAGTGGTCATCTTTGGAGTCGTTGGACTTACTTTTTTGGCCGTTCGTGACTACCCGGCCATTGACCCACCCTTGATTTCGGTGAGTACGTCGTACACAGGAGCCAACTCCGACATCATCGAAAGCCAAATTACCGAACCGTTGGAGAAACAAATCAACGGGATTCAGGGCATACGTACCATCACCTCGTCTAGCTCGCAAGGCAACAGCCAGATTAGCGTAGAGTTTAACTTGGGCGTAGATTTGGAAGCCGCCGCCAGCGATGTGCGCGATAAGGTAAGCCAAGCCGTGCGGAGCCTTCCTCAGGACATAAATGCCCCGCCGGTAGTATCAAAAGCCGATGCCAACGGGGATTTTATTATGATTGTGGCTATTCAGAGTGAAACCAAAAGCCTCTTGGAGCTAAGTGATTATGCCGAAAACGTACTGCAACAGCAGATTCAAACGGTTGATGAAGTAAGTGCAATCAACATCTTTGGGCAGAAAAGCTACGCCATGAGGATATGGCTCAATCCTGACAAAATGAGTGCCTACAATGTGGCTTTCTCGGATATTCGTACTGCACTCAACAGCGAAAATATTGAACTGCCTCCCGGAAAAATATACGGCAACAACACGGATTTAACGATTCGGGTACTGGGGCGCATGACCACCGAAAAGCAATTCCAAGACTTAATCATCCGGGAAGATGCCACGGGGATTGTACGTTTGAGCGATGTTGCCAAAGTAGAACTAGGACCCGAACAACTTGAACAAAGCTGGAAATTCAACGGCTTGCACGCGGTGGGCTTGGCGATTATTCCTCAGCCGGGAGCCAACAACATCAAAATTGCTGATGAGATATATAAACGTCTTGAGCAAATTCAGAAAAGTAGTAAAAGCGATATTCAGCTCAAAGTCTTAAGCGATAACACCAAAAATATTCGTAATTCACTGGCCGAAGTGGAAGAAACCCTGATCATTTCTTTTATTTTGGTGGTATTGGTTATCTTCTTTTTCTTCCGCGATTGGCTCATTGCCATTCGACCATTAATTGATATCCCTATTTCATTGGTCGCTACGTTTTTCATCATGTATTTGGCGGGCTTTTCGGTCAATATTCTTACCATGCTTGCCATTGTATTGGCCACGGGTCTGGTGGTAGATGACGGGATTGTGGTCACTGAAAACATCTTCAAGAAACTCGAACAGGGCTTCCCCATCCGTAAGGCGGCCATTGAAGGCAGTAAAGAGATTTTCTTCGCGGTTATTTCTACTTCCATTACGTTGGCGATTGTGTTTTTGCCCGTGATATTCTTAGAAGGATTTATCGGAAGTCTATTTAGAGAATTTGGGGTAACGCTCGCTTCGGCGGTGTTGGTATCGGCATTTGTATCGCTTACCATCACCCCTGTACTAAACGTGTATTTGACCCGTAAAAAAGCAGGACATGGGCGGTTTTATCAAAAAACCGAACCCTTTTTCAGGGGCATGGAAAACCTATATGAGGTCATGCTAAAGGGCTTTCTTAAAGTACGCTGGGTTGCTTGGATTGTCATTGCGGGTTGTGGAGGAATTATCTGGTTTTGCATGGGTAACCTAAAAAGCGAACTCGCGCCCTTGGAAGATCGCAGTAGCATTCGTTTCAACGTGACAGCCCCCGAAGGAACGAGCTATAGTGCTATGGCACAAATTGCCGACGATTTAGGCAAGTTTTTGTATGACTCCATTCCCGAACGAGATTTTATCTTTGTGCGTACCCCAGGTGGAGGGCCAGGTGGAGGTGGTAGTACCAACAGTGCCGCCCCGCGTTTGGCCTTAGTACCTCCTACCGAACGTACGCGCAGCCAAAGTGATATTACGAATGATTTGCAGAAAAAATTAGGCCGTTTCAATCAAGCACGGGTATTTGCCGTACAAGAGCAAACGATTTCGGTTGGCTTTGGCTCACGCGGGGGGCTCCCTGTTCAATTTATTCTCCAAAATCAAGACTTGGACAAACTTCGGGCAATTATTCCTAAATTTTTGGAGGCTGCACGGAATGATAAAACGTTTGCCAACGTGGACGTAAACCTGAAATTTAACCGTCCTGAATTAAAACTGACCGTAGACCGCATGAAAATCAAGGACTTGGGGCTAACTACCCAAGATGTGATTGCGACGATTCAGGCGGCCTTCAGTGGCGGGCGTTTGGCTTATTTTATTCAGAATGGTTTTCAATACTCGGTCATTGCGCAGGTAGAAAGAAGCGACCGCAACAAGCCCGAAGACATCGGGCGGCTGTATGTGCGTAATGTTCGGGGTGAAAATATCCCTTTAAGTTCAGTAATCAAATGGGAAGAAAGCACCAATCCAACGACGATTTATCACTATAACCGCTACAAAGCAGCGACCATTTCCGCTTCTTTGTCAGAAGGTTATACCATTGGTGATGGTATTGCTGCGATGGATAAAATTGCCGCTAAATTATTGGACGAAAGCTACCAAACCGCACTTTCTGGCCCTTCGAGAGATTTCTCGGAAAGCTCCTCTAATATCCTCTTTGCATTTGCACTGGCTTTGGTGTTGATTTACTTGGTACTGGCGGCTCAGTTTGAAAGTTTCATTGACCCCTTCACTATCATGATTACGGTGCCGTTGGCACTGGCGGGGGCGTTATTGAGCTTGTGGGTTTATGACCAAACCCTCAATATTTTCTCGCAAATTGGGATGATTATGCTCATCGGATTGGTGACCAAAAATGGAATTTTGATTGTGGAGTTTGCCAACAAAAGGCGAGAACAGGGCCTCAAAAAGATGGAAGCCGTGGTAGATGCGGCAACTCAACGCCTTCGCCCTATCCTCATGACCAGTTTGGCTACCTCATTAGGCGCGCTGCCAATTGCGCTGAGTTTGGGCGCTGCTGGTTCAAGTCGTATTCCTTTGGGTATCGTGGTCGTTTGCGGCATTTTGTTTTCTTTGGTACTTACCCTGTTTGTGGTACCTGCCGTGTACACGTATGTTTCGGGGGAGCACAAAACCATCGAATCCGAAGAAACACCTAAAGAAGCAGAAATGCCTGTGCATTAATATAATAGCATTTCGACTTACTTGAATAACGTCGGGATAAATAACGTCGGTGAGGTTCAAAACCTCGCCGACGTTTGTGAAAAAAAGGTTCAAAACCTCGCCCACGTTTATAAAAAACATAAAATCCTTTTTCTGTAAAATACGATCTTCACAATGAAGAAATACACTTTAGTACTGTTCGTTTTATTTCTTTCTTCAAGAGTCTTTTCGCAAAAACTTTCCCTATCTGATGCGGTTAGTATTGCCCTAAAGAACAACCTTGATATTGAAGTGTTGAAAAATAACGTCCAAATCGCCGACATCAATAACCACATCAGCATCGCGGGGGGGCGGCCTACCGTCACTGCGACCATCAATGACAATGAGCAGATTACGAACGTAAATCAGAAACTGAATACGGGCGTAGAAATCAGACGAAACGGTGCTGCGGCCAACCAGTTGAACTCAAACGTAACCGCAACGATATTGCTTTACAACGGAAATCGGGTGAAATTCGTAAAAAAGCGGTTGGAACAGGTGGAATTGCAGAGCCTCCAGTTGGTGAATGCGCAAGTACAAAACACCATCGCGGCGGTGATGACGAAATACTATGACGTGATTCGGCAACAGGCCTATACCCGAACCATTGACCAATCCATCGACGTAGCCCAAAAACGCCTTGACATCGTAAAAGCCCAGCAAAGTGTGGGGCTTGCCAACAATGCCGATTTGTTTCAGTCGCAAATTGATTTGAACACGCTATACCAAACAAAACAATCGCAGCAACTCATCATCGAACAGGCCAAAACCGATTTATTGTTGCTGATGAATGTACGCCCCGATACGCTGATTTCGGTGCAGGATACCATCATCGTAGAGCGCGGAATTGGATTAAACGATATTCTAAAAAAATTAGATAGAAACGCCGAGTTGATGGCCGCCGATTATCAAATTCGGATTGCCGAACAATTGATTAAAGAAACAACGGCCTTGCGTTATCCCTCGCTTCGGGCCAATGCAGGGTATAGCTACAACCGAAATCAACAAGCAGCGGGCTTAACCCTACTCAACCAAAGCAGCGGCCCGCTGATTGGATTATCTTTAAGCATCCCAATTTATAACGGTGGAATATTTAAAAGACAAGAACAAATAGCTGGGATAAATGCCAAAAATGCAGACCTGCAAAAAAGCATTTTGATGCGTAATTTTAGCAATACGGCCGTGCGGACGTATCAAGCCTATACGATGAGCCTGCAACAATTGGAGGACCAGAAAAAGAATATAGACTTGGCCAAACAACTATTGGATTTGACGCTCCAGCGTTTTCAGCTTCGTCAAGCCACCATCGTAGAAGTGCGCCAAGCGCAGCAAAGCTTTGAAAATATAGGTTATACTTTTACCAATCTAAGCTTTGCGGCCAAGGCGGCTGAAATTGAATTGTTGCGGTTGGTTAACGAACTGAAGTAGCCTCTGCTAAAAACTTGCGTTTGCTGTCGTAGGCGAGGCCAACGCCAACGCTGTCCAGTTTGTTTTCTTCGGAAACGGTGGCGTTGGGAAACAATTCACGGAACTTCAACTGTACCGCAGGAATCTCCGTTGAGCCCCCCGTCAAGATAATCAAATCAATGTTTTCTGGGCGTACGCCTGCGTCTTGCACGCATTGGGTGGCGGCGTTGGCCACGTTGGTAATCTCCTGCGTGATGGCTTCTTCAAACACCGTTTTGGCCGTTGTTACGGTAAAGCCATTTTCGATAAAATCCAATGGTGCCTCGTGAACCTCGTCGGAAGTAAGGGCAATTTTGGTGTCTTCCACTACCCCCAAAAGAATGTGCCCGCTTTCCTGCATGAACACATTGAGCAGTCTCGAAAAACGGGTTTTGTCGTGCGATTGCCCCAAATATTGACGCAACAGCATCAGGTTTTTCGGCGTGTACAAAGAATTTATTTTACTCCACTCCGACAAATCATAGTAAAATTTCAAAGGAACGGGTAGATTTTTGTCGCCGTATGTACTTCGGTAGCCCAGTTCGGGCATGAAAGCATGTAGACTCAGGTCTTTGTCAAAATCATTGCCCCCAATCCGGACGCCCGTATTGGCCAGAATGTCGCCTGAGCGGTCGAGCTTATTTAGGTATTTTTGGGAAAGCCGAATCACGGTAAAATCGGAGGTTCCCCCTCCAATATCAACCACAAGGGCCAGTTGTTCACCCGCCACATTTACCTCGTGGGCGAAGGCCGCCGCAATGGGTTCAAACTGAAAATCAATGTTTTTAAAGCCCACATTTTGGGCAATGACTCTTAATTCTTCTTGCGCGTTTTGGTTACCAACGGGGTCATTGTCAATAAAATGAACTGGTCGACCCATGACGACACTTTCAATTTCCTGCTGCGCGTCGGTTTCGGCTTTGTCTTTCAGGTGTTTGATAAATTGGCCGATGATTTTATTGAAATGCATCGGAGCGCCGTTGACCATCGTCCCCTGTTTCATGACCGACGTACCGAGTACGCGCTTTAAACTGCGCATGAAACGCCCTTTTTCGCGTTCCAGAAATAAATCGACCGCTTCACGGCCATAGTGGGGCGCATTGCTGATTCGTTCAAAAAAAAGGGCACTGGGGATGGTTGTATGGTGTTTTTCGACGGGCACCAACCTAAGGCGGTCGCCACGGTAATAGGCAATGGTAGAGTTTGACGTTCCAAAATCTACGCCACAAGATATATCAGACATTCTTTGTTTTTTATTCTCCAAAAATTTCTTTTGCTAACGTTTTATCTAGTCCGTACAAATCATTACGGAAATTTAATTGACCCGTTTGGTCTACCCACGCCGTAAAATATACGATGTAAACGGGAATAGACGGCCGCACGGTAATCCATTTTTCGCTTTGTGTGGCCCAAACGCTCTCCAGTTTTTCCAAATTCCAAGACGGAGTGTCTTTCAATACGTGCAGTGCCAAACGTTCAGGCTCCGCCACGCGGATGCATCCGTGGCTAAACGCCCGCCGCGATTCCCCAAACAGTCCTTTGGAGGGAGTGTCGTGAAGGTAAATGCTGTAACTATTTGGAAATAAGAATTTTACTTTTCCTAGCGAATTTGATTTTCCAGGTTTTTGTCGGATGGTGTACGGAACATGGTTGCTGTAAGCACTCCACCGAACGGAATAAGGGTCGATGACTTTATTGCCCGAAACCACCTCCATGTTGTTGCGAGCAAGATAACCAGGGTTTTGCTTTAAACGGGGTAATATTTCATTTCGAAGGATATTGTTGGGCACCACCCAATACGGATTCAGGACCACATACGACAGATTTCCTTTAAAAATGCTCGTTTTAGTTGCTTCTTTTCCCACCACAACGTTACACATCCAGAGTTGTTTTCCTTCGTCAAAAACGTGTAGTTTGAACTCAGGAATATTGACCAGCAGCATGTTAGGTTCCATCTCGGTCGGTGCCCATCGCAGTCGCTCCATGTTGACCATGATTTGGCGGATGCGGAAACTTACGGGACGGTTGAGCTCGGTGGCGGTGGGGGCGTCTAGCTTGCCGCTTTCTTTTAGGCCCATGCGGTGTTGAAATCGCTTAACTGCCGTGGTCAACGAATCCGTGAAAACACCCGTAGTATCAATGGCTTTTAAATCGCCCAGCACCAGCAACGTTTTTTGTACGTCCAAAAGCACCGAACCCGTATCGCCTTCACCCAATGTTTTTTTGCCAATGTCAATGCTTGGCCATCCTCCTTGCTTTTCGATGCGGCGAAAGCGGCGCAGCTGTTCCTTAAGCAAAGTATAATAACGGTTGACGGGCTCGCGCATGGGATTGCCTTTGGCCGAAACAAGGGTATCGAGCAGTGCTTGATAATTTTTCTTTTTTCGGGGAATAAACCATTCCAAGTCTAACGGATTTTTGATGGTTCCCGTAAAGGCTTTATCGGTGTAATTAAAAAAGGCAGCTGTCAGAAGTAGTTCTAATTTCTGAGCGTTTAAGGGTTTTTTTAGAAATTCGGCAGGGCGGTTTTGTGCTTCTGAAAGTAAGAGGTCAATTTCGGCGTTGTAAAGGCTGCTGTCGGCAAAATCGTTGATGTAGGCTTCGCGTTGCCCGTTGAAGTTGATGGCCGCGTTGGTGAGGCTGTTTTCGCTGAACCACGCATACTGATACGCCCGCCTTTGATAAAATTCAGTAATGTTTTTCTGCGTGCTGTCTGAGATTAAGTGCGTTCGGTAAAAAGCGACCAAGGCTGCACTGTCCAGAATAAAATTGGTATAATTTTGCTTGGAATAAACGCTTGAATCAGGTGCAAAGGCCACCTGAGGTTGTTGTTTCTGACGAAATTGGAAGTACAAAACTACCGCGATAATTGCGACAACTCCTGCACCAAGGACAATATAAAGCCGATTTTTTTTCATTCAACAGCGTTTGGGGGATTTCCTTTCCGCCGCAAATCTACGAATTTCCCCGTCGAAGAAGGCGCTAAAAAAGAAATCCCCCCAAACGATTATTGTACTCGACCGCTCATGCGTACATTTTTGCCAGTACGTTTTGTGATGTCATCTCCTAAATCTTCGCGGGCTTCTTCGGCTACTTTTTGGAGTTCGGCCAAAATTTCTGGATAAACTTCTTTTACATCATAACGCTCGGCGGGGTCGCGGCGGAGGTCATAGAGCGCCAGTGGAAAAGGTGTGTTTTCGGGCGCTTTTCCTGGAAATCCGTCATTGCCCGGAATTTGCCCTTCATAGGTGCGGCCTTCGTGCGGCAAAACCAGCTTCCAGTCATCGCGGCGAACGGCCTCAAGGTTGTTGCGACGGTAGTAATAGTAAAAATACTTGCGTGGGGTGGCTTCCATATCACCCTTCAAAAGCGGTAAAATATCAACACCGTCGATTTTCTTGGCGGGGAGCTTGGTGCCGCAAATGGTAGCAATGGTTGGCAATAAATCAATGGTGGAGGTCAGCTTGTTACACACCAATCCCTCGGGCGTCACGCCTTTCCAGCGCACGATGCATGGCACTCGTTGACCGCCTTCAAAGCTATTGCCTTTTCCTTCTCGCAAGCCGCCCGACGAACCGGCGTGGTTGCCGTAGTTAAGCCAAGGGCCATTGTCGCTCGTAAAAATGACGACGGTGTTTTTGTCCAGCCCGTTTTCTTTGAGGGCTTTCATGATTTCACCCACCGACCAGTCGATTTCCATCAACACATCGCCGTAGGTGCCTTGCTTGCTTTTACCTTTAAACTTAGCCGATGCCGCAATGGGTACGTGGGGCATGGAGTGGGGCAAATACACGAAAAATGGGCTTTTTTTGTGTTGCTTGATAAAATTCACGGCCCGCTCGGTATAGATTCCCGTGAGTTTGGCTTGGTCGTCGAGGGTTTTGATTTCCTGAATGGTGTCTGTGTTGTGCAATAAAGGCAAAAACGGGAAGTTTTTTTTGCGGTTATCGGAGGTGTTGGTGATGGCGGTTCCGTCGTAATGAACGGCCCACATATCGTTGGAGTAGGGGAGGCCTACGTACTCATCAAAGCCTTGTTTGTTAGGTAAAAACTCGGGACGGTCGCCCAAATGCCATTTTCCAAACATCCCCGTGGCGTAGCCTTTTTCTTTCAAAAGCTCGGCAATGGTGGTTTCGTCGGGGTTCAAACCCACTTTTGCGTTGGGAAACAAGGCCCCCGAAATACCCACACGGTTGGGATAGCAGCCCGTCATTAGAGCGGCGCGTGAAGCGCTACAGACGGCTTGGGCGGCCAAAAAATTGGTAAATCGAACGCCTTCGCCCGCCAGTTTGTCGAGGTTGGGCGTGCGGTATTGGAGTGCGCCGTAGCAACTCAAATCGCCGTAGCCCAAATCATCCATAAAAATCAAAATGATATTGGGTTGCCCCGCTTTCGGTGCTTTTTCTAGGGGCAGGAATTGAAATGCCGAAATAATCGAAACGATAAAAAGGCTAAGGAGAAAGGCGGTTGTTTTTTTCATGATTGGAGGAGGGGCATTGAGCGTGTTACTTTTTTGTTTCAAATTTGGGGTCTACAAACTCCCATTCCTGCAAGTGTGACGGGCGGTGTTCGCGTTTAACGATGGCGTCAAATTGCGGAATAAGCTCAGGATGTTGGGCGGCCACGTTGGTTTGTTCGCTTTCATCGGTTGCCAAATTATACACTTCCCATGCAGCGTTAGGATTGGTTTTCATGTTGCGTTTTAAGCCTTTCCAGTTGCCGATTCTGATGGCCAGTTGACCGCCGTTTTCGGGAAATTCAAAATACAGGAAGTCGTGCTTTTTTTGCGTTCCCTTATTGAGCAATGTGGGTAAAAACGAAATTCCGTCGGTGGCGGTGGTGGGTTTGATACCGACCAATTCGGCACAGGTGGCGAGTACGTCGTATTGCGCTGATATGTGGTCGGTGGTCTGACCTGCTTTGATTTTGTTTTTCCAATAGGCAATCATCGGCATTCGGATACCGCCTTCGTACACGTCTCTTTTTACCCCGCGCAGGTTACCGTTACTTTCAAAAAAACGGGTATCTACGGCTTTATCAAACGTAGCGCCGTTGTCGCTCGAAAACATAATGATGGTATTTTCTTCCAAACCTGATTTTTTCAGCAAGTCCCAAATGATACCCACTTGTTTGTCTAGGTACGAGACCATTGCCGCGTAAGTGGCGTACTGATAACGCGTTGATGCATAACCGTTTTGGCCGCGATAAGGTTTGTCCTCAAATTGCCCAATGTACTCCTTTACAGCTTCGGCGGGAGCCTGCAACGAAAGGTGCGGTAGGGTATAAGGAAGGTATAAAAAGAAAGGTTTGTTCTTGTTTTCGGTGATGAACGCGCTTGCCTGCTCGGTCATTTTGTCAATGGCGTATTCTTTTCCAGTGTAGTACTCGTAGTTTTCATCGCCTTCGGCCATGGGTTTATGAACGCGGATGAATGAATTGTTCAACGGTACTTTCTCCCCATTTTTCCAAAGGTGAGTGGGATAAAAGTTGTGAGATTGTTTCTGACAAAGCAAGCCATAAAAGAAATCAAAACCTTGTTGATTGGGGTTGCCAGTGGTGTTGGCCATTCCCATTCCCCATTTACCTACGGCCCCCGTTTTATACCCCGCCTGTTGGAAGAGGTGTCCCAGCGTAAAAGCACCTTCATTGAGGGGCATTTGCCCACCTTCTTTGTCGTCTTCAAAGCCGCCCAGTTCGTAATTTCCCCGAATATACGTATGCCCAGTATGGCGGCCCGTCATGAGACCGCAGCGCGAGGGCGCACAAACAGGCGCGGATGAATAATGTTGGGTAAAACGCAACCCGCCCGCTGCCAAGCGGTCGAGGTTGGGCGTTTTAATTTTTTTTTGTCCATAACAGCCCAATTCACCATACCCCAAATCGTCGGCAAAGATGTAGATGACATTGGGCTTGGAGCTTGGTTTTTGGGCGAATAGTAAAGCAGAAAATAAAAATAGGGGTAGGAATAGGAGTCGTTGCATAAGGATATTTTAGTTTAACCGTTGGGAGCAATCAGGTTCTTGCCCCCGACGGTTATAAAACAAAAATGGGTGGAGATACTACTTTTTGTTGTGCTAAAATTACCAACCAGCATTCTGGGTCAGCTCTGGATTTAGTTCACGCTCTTTTTGTGGAATGGGCCACAAATAATGTTTAGCAGGGTCAAAAACCCGCGTAAATGACGCAATTTGAATGGTTTTCAATTGTGTGCCGTCCACGTAGGTCATGCCGTATACATCGCCGACCATCACTTTTTCGGCGATTTTCCAACGACGAATATCGTACAGTCGCAGCCCTTCAAAAGCCAGCTCCAACGTACGTTCTTTACGTACTGCTTCGCGCAGTTGGGCTTGGGTCAGGCCAGTTTCCAACGCTGGAAGTTTGACATCTGCGCGTTGACGAATCTGGTTGATGGCGTCATAGACGCTCGCGTCGATTTGATTTAGCTCGATTTTCGCTTCGGCGTAGGTCAACAAAACTTCGGCGTAGCGGAGCAGAATAAGGTTGATGCCGCAATTGCCACCCGTGGCCAAATCTTCTTTGTTGATGTATTTTTTCAACACAAAGCCCGTTGAAGTAGCCAAATACGTGTTGCCAACGGCGTCGGCGGTGCCGCTTGTGGGGCGGGAGTCGAATTTTTTGCCGTCTGGAAGGTCATCTCCAATCACAAAAATAGAAGCGCGTAGGCGCGGGTCACGGTTGGCGTAAGGGTTTTTGGGGTCAAATCCACTCGTTGGGTCGGTGATTTCTTTGCCGTTGGCCATCGGATACGCATCTACGAGCGCTTTGGTGGGCACGTAGGTATTGTTGGCGGTGCGCTGGCTATAAGGTCCCATGCTGGCAAACACGTTGTTGGAATAGGTATCCTTGATGAATTGTTTGTCCAAAATTACCTCCGAATTGTTTTCGGCCGCGTACGAGAATAAGTTGGTATAACTCGAATAAATCGAGTAGGTTTTGGAATCAATGACCGCTTTGGCGGCATCGGCCGCTTCCTGATAGCGCCCAGCGTACAAGGCAGCGCGGGCTTTGAGGGCAAGGGCTGCCCCTTTGGTTACGCGTCCTTTTTCGGCCTGAACGGCGGGCAAATCGTTGGCGGCTTCGGTGAGTTCTTTCAGCACAAAATCCCAAATTTGGGCCGAGGGCGTCCGTTTCAACGCTCGACCTTCGTCAATGCCAATGCTCGTGGTGACCAATGGCACATCCCCAAACATCGCCACCAATTTAATGTATTGGTAGGCGCGCAGGGTGCGTGCTTCACCTTTTAGGCGGGCAATAAAAGCGGTATTTGTCGTTTGGACGGTGCCAATATTTCCCAAAAAATCATTGGCCAAACGGATACCTCGGTAAGCACTTGTCCATTCGGTTTGGGGGCGTGAATTGAGGGCGTCGTGGATGCCCTTTTCAATGTTGGATTCTACCTGAAATACCTGATTGACGTGGGCAATATCGGTAACACCGTCGATGGCGAAAATGTTGACTCCGTCCAATAATGGGTATAAACCGTTGGAAGCCAGCGTTGCATCTTTTTCAGTTTTCCAAAAAATATCGGAAGATATACGGTCGTTGGGGACGGTATCAAGTAGGTCTTTTTCGCAGCTGGTAAGCAGCCCAATGGTTAAAAGAGCTGGAAGGATATGTTTGATATTCATTGTGTTAAGACAGTTTGAGTTTTTGATGAATGTTTGGAATACAAATCCAAACACGCTTAGAATTGGACGTTCAATCCGATGGTTGTCAACGAGGTTTGTGGATAATACGTTGCCCGTCCTGACTCGGCTTCGGGGTCGAGATTCCATTCGTTAAGCTTTGAGAATGTCAGCAAGTTGGTGCCGCTCACGTAAATGGTGGCGCGGTTGGCTTTGACTTTTTCCAGAATTCCCTTTGGCAGACTGTACGACAATTGAATCGTTTTTAGGCGAAAATACGACCCGTCAATAATCATTCGGTCGGAGGTGGATACGTTGCGTAAATCCAACTTTACAGGACGAGGAAAACGGGCGTTGGGGTTTTCGGGGGTCCAGTAGTTATCGGTGTATATTTTATGGGTAAAGCCTTCGTAATTTCCCATTTCGGCCAAGGCACCCGACAAACGGGTGTCAACGTCGGCTGCACCCTGCCATTGGGTAAACAGGTTGAAATTTTTGTAGCTGAAATTGGTATTTAGCCCAAACGTATAACGCGGAAAGGTTAGCCCGATGAAGGTCATATCGTCGCTGTTGATTTTTCCGTCATTGTTCAAATCTACGTATTTAACATCGCCGGGTTTGGCATTTGAGACGATGGTCGGGTATGCCTTGATTTCATCGGTTGTTTGAAACAAACCATCGGTTTTGTAGCCCCAATGGGCATTGTATGGCAATCCTTCTTTGATGATGTAGCGCGGGTCGATGTCGGAGCCCGAAATGTAAGGACCCGTTTTGGCGAGGTCAATGACCTTGTTTTCGTTTTGAGCAAAGTTCAGCCCGAAATCATACGCAAAGCCGCTTTTGGTTTTATTGCGGAAATTAAGCCCTAATTCAATGCCTTTGTTGCCTACTTTACCCGCGTTTTGCGGTGGTGCGTTCAATCCTACGGTTGTTGGAATCGGTAGGTTGAGCAAAATTCCGTCGGTAAGTTTGTCGTAATAATCAAACGTAAAACTCAGGCGATTGCTCCAAAGTTGCGCATCCAAGCCGATGTCGGTTTGCGTGGTGGTTTCCCAGGTGAGGCCAGGGTTGGCCAGATTGGATTGGACATATCCCTGAACCACACTGCCGCCAAAGGTATACGTGGAAGAATTGAGGGTTTGGAAATAGCTGTAAAGACCCACGGCTTGGTTTCCTGTTTTTCCCCACGAGCCACGTAGCTTCAACTCGCTTATGATGTTTTTGAAGGCATCGAAGAACTTCTCTTCGGACACTCTCCAACCCGCTGAAAATGAAGGAAAAAAGCTGTATACTTTGTCGCCAGTGAAGCGCGACGAACCGTCGTAACGGGCGTTGGCTTCAAACAGGTACTTGTCGGCAAAGGCATAATTGGCACGTCCGAAAAACGAGCGTAGGCCCCACTGAGAATCACTGCCGCCGTTGTTTTTATTGTTGTCTGAACCTGCCCCGATGGATTGAACATCGTTATTGTAAAAATCTTCGCGGTAGGCGTTGATGATGTTGTATTTGTTCTGAATCTCGGAGTATCCAACGAGCGCTTTCACGTCATGTTGGCCAAAAGTATTGCTGTAACCCAACAAATTGTTGAGGGTAGTTTCGCGGATATTACTTCTGATTTCGGTTAAACTGCTCCGGGGAATGGTTTTTCTTACGAGTGACGTGTTGAAATAATCGGTTATTGTGTAGGCATTCGTGTAGTTTTTGTTTTGCTCAAAAGTATAACGAACGGCGTACTGCGTGCTGAATTTTAGGTTAGGAATAATCTCCCATTCGGCCTTGGCGCTTCCAAATAGATAGTCCTGAATGTTTTTGGAAAGCCCCGCGATTTCGGCGTACATCAACGGGTTATTGCCTTGGGCACTCAGGCCGTAGGTGCCGTTGGGGTATTTGGGAACGGCCCAAAGCGAACCGTGAAACATGGTATTAAAGACGTTGAATTCGCTGACGGGCGTTTGCCAGTTGTTGTTGCGGTAGTTAATATCCATGCTCGCGTTTAAGCGGCTTGAAATTTTAAAATCAGTATTGGCGCGGATTTCCCGAATATCGCTGTCAAAATTGGGGGCAATGCCTCCCTGCTTTTGATAACGTACCCCAACACGCCCTCTGAAAACATCATTCCCGCCACTCACCGATAGGTTGTGGTTCATCTGCGGCGCTGAGCGCAAAACCGTATTAAACCACGTATTGGGAAGGGGGAATTTTAAGCGATCGGTTGCGTTGACGTACTCGTTGATTTGTGTTTCTGTAAATCTTGCGGCCGCCCCCGAATTGATGTAAGCAACATTTTGTAAACGCATATAGGGCTCCAAATCCATCATTTCGGGCTTGTTGATAGCCTGCTGAACGGCATAGTAGCCGCTGTAATCTACGACAGCCTTACCCGATTTGGCGCGTTTTGTGGTCACCAATACAACACCATTGGCCGCCCGCGAACCATAAATAGCGGTAGATGAGGCATCTTTTAGGACTGAAATACTTTCAACATCGTCCAAATTGATGGTATTGAAGGGCTGTTCTATGCCGTCTACGATAAAAAGTGGGTCGTTGGAGCTGAGCGTGGTGATACCGCGTACCCGAACCGTAGCCCGGGAATTAGGCCCGGGTGAGCCACCACGGTCCAAAATCGTTACTCCGGGAGCAATTCCCTGCAATGCCTGATTGGCATTGGATACTGGACGGCGGGTGAGTTGCTCACTTTTTACTTCGGCAACGGCCCCCGTCAAGCTGGTTCTTTTTTGGGTTCCGTAACCTACCACAACTACTTCGCTCAAGGCCTTAGTATCAGCGCCCAAGGTGACATCAATGGTGGTACGATTGCCAACGGTGATTTCTTGCGGCAAATACCCTACGTAACTGAAAACCAAAACGGCGTTGTTGTCCGGAACGCTGATTTGGTAGCTACCATTTCCGTCGGTTGTGGTTCCACGGTTGGTGCCTTTGAGAAGAATACTTACGCCCGGTAGGGTCAAACCGCTTTCGTCGGCTACTTTTCCCGCGATTTTAATTTCCAAAGGAGCCGTAAGGCCGCCCGTGGGAATGGCAACGCGATTGAGAATTAAATTCAAACTTGCTGATTCGTTGGCAGGGTTTCCTGGGGCGGTGATGTTGAGCCGCTCTGGCGTTGTTTCGTTGGGCGCGGGGTAACTAGAGGGGGATTTCGCTTTCAGGCTACGAATAATATAGGTATTGCGTACTTTTTTGTACGTCAACCCAGCGGGGCGCAGCGTACTTTCAAGCACCTCTTCGAGCTTTCCTGAAATGGTCTCGGTGGGAATGCTACGATTGGGGATTTCATCGGTTTTGTAAACGAAGTGAATCCCAAAACGGGTTTCGATGTCACGTAAGGCATCTTTTAGTAACAGCGTTGATTTTTGGTCGCTCTTACCCTGGCTTTGTCGGGTCGGAAAATTAGCGGCAAATACTTGGGCATTTACAATGCTAAAAAACCCTGTTATTCCACCGATTAAAAAGGTTAATAGAACTTGTTTGAACATAACACAGGAGGGGTTTGATTTATTTAATGATTAGTTTATGATTTGTGAGGACACAATTTGCTTTCAGTAAATCCGAGAGGATTTCGTTTACTTCTTCCAGACTTCCAGTGGGAATGGTTCCCGAAATTTTTTCATTGGCAAGGGATGGGTTCTCAAAAACTACCTCAACACCAAAGCTATCTTCGATACGCTGGGCTACTTCGCTCATGGCTTCGCCGTCTAGCAGCCAAACTTTCTCTTTCCAAGAACTGTAGCGTTTTACGGGCACTTTACGCTGGGCCAATTGCTTGGTTGAGTGGCTAAATTCAACCATCTCTCCTGGCTGTAATATGGCTGACTGTTTGGCGGATTTGATTTGTACTTTGCCCGATTGGAGCACCACTTTGGTCGTGTTACGTCGGTCCGAAACGTTAAATTCAGTTCCGAGGACATCTACGTCCAAACCCTCGGCGTGTACCCGAAATTTGGTATGATTGGCAGTGTGTTTTACCGAAAAGAAGGCCTCTCCTTTCAGCCATACTTCACGGACTGGCTGCTCGCTGAAATTCTGCGCAAAAGAAATGGAAGAATTGGCATTCAGGTTTACAACGGAGCCGTCGGGAAGCGTTACTTGGCGCGTTTGCCCAAAGGAGGTTGTATACTCGGTCGGTCGGTTGGAGTATTGCCAAAAAAAGATGGTTCCGAGCATCAAAATCACCGCCGCGGCCGCCATCCAGCGGGTACGGTTAAAGAAAGACTGACGAAGCGGAAGTATTGGGGTTTCCGAAACAAAAAGTGGTTGACGAATGCTGTTTTCAAGCCGCTTTTTTAAGGCAATAACCTTTGTTTCTGCCATGGCGGGTAGCTGGAAATGAAGTACTTCAATGAGTCGACGAGCTTCCTCAATGGATGTTTGTTTTTCGGGATTTTCCTTTAAAAACTGTTCCCAAAACAAAGTTGCTTCTCTCGAAGGATTCAACACCCATTGCTGAAAAAACTCATCCGCTGCCAACTGATTGGCATCAAATAATTCATATTTTTTCTGTGATTCTGCCATGCTTCTGGGTGATGTATAACCAATAGAGAAAGCAAGGCGTTGGATTACCTCTTTATTTTTGCGAAATTTTTAAAAATTTTTGAACCCTACGATGAAAACCAAAAAAATGAGGTCAAAAACCCAGTTGTCACGAAGCTGAGAGAGGGCTTTGTAGATTAAATTGTAGACTGAGTGGCGCGTTAAGGACATGAGTTCGGCAATTTCGTCGTAACTCAAATTGTCGTAAAAGCGAAATAGTAGCGCTTCCTGTTGGCGTTTGGGAAGCAATGCAATTTGCTGGGTAAGCTGGTGTTGCTGATGCCGGTCTATTTCCTGCGATACAATGAACAGTTCGGCCGATTCAACGTATTCATGAAGGTATTCTTGATTGTCGGTGAGTTCGGTATGGCGTGCTTGTCGGTTCAAGTATTTTAACAGCTTAGTTTTGAGCGATTTGAATAGATAAAACTGAATATTAGACGTTTCTACGTCGCTCAACGTAGCGCGGTAATTCCAAATATCTTCAAAAACATCGTGAATCGCGTCCGTTAGCAGTTCATCATCTTGACAGTGGCGTTTGCCAAATTTGTAAAGTAGCTGAACATAGGCGTCGTACAATTCACCCAACGCGTAGCTGTCACCGGCTTTTAGCCGTGCCCATGCCGTAGCGGTTATTTTTGGGTGTTGTTCAGCGGGCATTTTGGTACTAGCTTACGGGTGAGTGTTTTCTTTGGAAAACAAAACTAGAATATATAAACAATAGATTAAATTTGTTTTTAAAAATTTTATAATATTGCTAAAAAAGTACAAAATAATCTAAACAAATGAAAAATAATAAGGCGGCCGCTTGGGGAGCGGCCGCCTGAGGGGAATGAATGGATAAATAGGTTTATTTTAAGCCCAATAAAAACCCGATGGTAAAGTTGGCGTCCCAATCAAAAACGAATTGCTTACAACCCGTAGCATCAGCGATGGCCTTATAAATGTTGCCGCCTGCTTTGGCTTTGGCTTTGTCGAGTTTATAGGCTTCGGCTGCTTTCAAAACGGTATATCTTTCTTTGCCATTTCGTACTTCTTTGGCCAAGTCGTAAGGAACGCCCCCGATGATAAAACAGATTTCTCTTTTGGAGGCAGGGACTTGTTTGGCCTTAGCACCCACTTCATCATAAACAGCGTCGTCACTGATGCCTTTTTCGTAATATTTAGCTCCGTAAGATTCTAAACTTTTAATCCCTGAGTCGGTTGTCCAAGCAATTTTGGTGTTGCCCGAGCCGATGTCAGCGAAGAAACCGCGACCGCTAAATGACTGTGGCAAGGCGCATTTCAGGCCCAAGGTGCCTTCTTGCTCAGCGGTTACGGTGTTGACCATGTATCCCATGTCTTTCAATACTTTGATGATTTTTTGGGTTACATCCGCTTTTACGGCTCCCGAACTTACCACAAAGTGAATGTCTTTGCCGCTCACGCCGTGGTCAATCATGTTGCCGATATATTTCTTTAAACCCACCCGGATGTCGTAGTCAGAGGCCATATTTTCGATGACCATGCTGTTGCCAAATTCCGCTTTTTCGAGTTTCCAGTTTTTATCTTTGTCGATATTGACCACAAACGAATTGAAACCACTGGCACCCAATTCGACAACTCCTTTGAGTTTACCGTCAACGGGCTCGGGGGCAGTGTACGAAAAAGCGGAGGTTTCCGAAGCAGCCGTTGATGATTCGCTGCTTGCGGTGTTGTCGTCAGAGGCCACATTGTCATTGGCGGCACTTGCGGGGCCTCCTTCGGGAGTTGTGGAGTTGATGGAGGTTTCATTGGTTGCTTTGTTGGGGTCGGGCCCAAAGAAATAATATCCTGCCCCCAGCGCTCCTGCGATTAGCAGAATCAAGGCTATTTTTCCTGCTCCTGTAAGATTCATAGTGTTTGATTGGTTTTGTTTTAGGTAAAAATAAGAGGTGAATGATTAAGCAATATATTGTTTGATGCCGTTTTCGATGAGCGAAATTTCATTGGCTACGCCCTCTTTGGCGGTTATCGTTGCTTGAATTTTTTGTTCAATTTCGACAAATTTATCATTGAACTTTCCTTCAATGCCGTTCAACGCGGTCAATTTCTCGGCTTGGGCTTTTTCCAAATCGGCGATTTGTTGCTTCAATTTACCGAGTTGCTGCTCAATATTGGCCACTTCGTTGTTCAGCTGTTTTTGCTCGTTGCTTTTTTCGGCGTTGAGGGCTGATTTTTTTTGTTCGCCCGCACTGACCGTGGCTTCAAAAGCCTTTTGGAGTTCGCTTTTATAAAAGTTGGCCGATTCCAGCAAAAACTGTTGGTTGCAGTTGGGATTCAACAATTTAGCGCCTTCGTAAGCAGTTTTAAAATGCTCAACGGAAGGGTTTGTGCTGGTACGAAGCAGCATCAACGAAAATTCGTAGAAATCAAAACCCGGCTGATTCTTTTCTTCCAATATTTTCCGAAAACGATTTCGTAAATCATCCACAAAATCGCTCGAAGCAGGTGGGGTGGAAGCCAAGGTACTTGTGCTCGGCGCGGGGGCGGTCGTTTTACTTGTCGACGTGGCCGGTTGAGCTGGCGCGGGCGTTGACGCTGGTTTTTCCTCCGTTTTTGTTTCGTCAATGACCACAAAAATGCCCGCCAAATCGCGTAGCCATCCACCCATTTTACTTTTTTGAGGTTCTTCTGCCACAGTTGTGTATGTTTGAAAAGTTAAGAATTGGAGTGTATGTTGCGGAAAGTTATAAAAACCCCCGTAAACATAGTGTAAAGGTAGAGAAGAAATTATTTGCAGGTACGGTAGGACTAGAAGAGCGGTTTAAATTGAGGCCCACCAAGGAGAATTTTAGGATGAACTGTCTTTTAAATACTTTGAAGTAAGATGTACCTTTTTTAGCCTGCTTATCCCTATTGCTAAAACATGATTAAATTAAACAAACTCGTTTACGCTTTCGGCGTGCTTGTCCTTTTTACCAAAATGGCATTTAGCCAAGCGGTACGGCCCAATGTCATCATCATCTACGCCGACGATTTGGGTTACGGTGATGTAAGTTGTTACGGAGCCAAAAAAGTAGCTACCCCCAACATTGATAAACTCGCCAAAGCAGGTATACGTTTTACCAATGCCCATACGACCTCCGCTACCTGCACGCCGTCGCGCTACTCAATGCTGACGGGTGAATACGCTTGGCGCAAGCCGGGCACAGGCGTAGCCACGGGCGACGCCGCCGCGCTGATTCTGCCCGGACGCAGTACGTTGCCGCTGGTTTTTCAAAAAGCAGGTTACAAAACGGGCGTGGTAGGTAAGTGGCATTTGGGCCTCGGACCGCAGGGCGGGCCCGATTGGAATGGCGAAATCAAACCGAGCCCGTTGGATATTGGTTTTGATGAGTCGTTTATCATGGCCGCTACTGGCGACCGCGTGCCGTGTGTCTACGTTGAAAACCGTCGGGTGGTGAATCTTGACCCTGCCGACCCCATTAAAGTAAGTTTTAAGGAGCCCATTGGTAATGAACCCACGGGGCGCGCCAATCCTGAACTACTGAAAATGAAACATTCGCACGGGCATGATTTTACGATTATCAACGGCATCGGGCGCATTGGCTACATGACGGGTGGGAAATCAGCGCGGTGGAAGGATGAAGACATGGCCGATATTTTTACCGAAAAAGCCGTTTCATTCATCGAAAAACACCAAGCCGAGCCTTTCTTTTTGTATTTCTCTACCCAAGATATTCACGTACCGCGCGTACCGCACGAGCGTTTTACGGGCAAAAGTGGCATGGGGCCGCGCGGCGACGTTATTTTGCAATTGGACTGGACGGTGGGCGAAGTCATGAAAACGTTGGACAAACTAAAGCTGACCAACAATACCCTCGTCATTTTTTCCAGCGACAACGGTCCCGTGGTGGACGATGGTTATCAGGACCAAGCCGTAGAGTTGCTCAACGGACATACGCCTGCAGGGCCATTGCGCGGCGGCAAATACAGCGCGTTTGACGCGGGTACCCGCGTGCCGTTCATTGTGCGGTGGCCGGGGCAGGTGAAAGCGGGAGTTTCCAATGCGTTGGTGAGCCAAGTAGACTTATTGGCTTCTTTTGCGGCATTGACGGGGCAAAAATTTGATGCAACCACCGCCCCCGACACCAAAGATTACTTGTCGGCTTTTTTGGGTAAAGACAAGAAAGGACGTGATTATTTGATAGAACATGCGGGTACTTTTTCTATTATCAAAGGAGACTGGAAATACATTGAGCCGAGCAAAGGCCAAAAAATGAGCGTTCAGACCAATACTGAGCTTGGCAATGACCCGCAGCCGCAGCTATATAATCTGGCCAAAGACATTGGCGAGAAAAATAATCTGGCTGAGGCTAATCCTGAGAAATTGAAGGAGTTACAGGTGTTTTTGAAAGAAGTGAAGGAAAAAAAATAACAGCAGCTGTTTATTTTGGAATCATCTTTTAAAAAGTAGCACTAGTAAATCTGTTAAGGAGGCCTTTATGTTTTGTAGTTATTATTAGAATATTTTGTCTTTAACAATTCAATCCTAATTCTAAAGGTATAAGCCATAGTAGTACTAATTAAGTAATACTAAATAAACAACAGTCCCTAATAGACACTTCTCTTTTTATGGATATTTATCAAGAACAAATGGAAACCAATAGGTAAAAAATTGAGGAAAGGCTAATAGCTTTTCTTTTAAAACAGGTAAAGACTCCCACTTATATTCTTCTACCTCATCAGGGCTGGGCAAAGGAGATCCATCAAATAATCCCAAAAAAACACTATCAAACTCATATTCAATCAATCCATTTTGAAAATGGGTTTTATAAATAAAATCGCCTACATGAGTTAAGGGACAATCAAATCCCATTTCTTCCTGTAATCTTAAATGTATGGCAATATTTGTTGGCTCATTGGGCTGCGGATGGCTACAACAAGTATTTGACCAAAGACCTCCCGAATGATATTTATTTTTTGCACGTTTTTGGAGTAATACTTCTCCTCTTGAATTGTAAATTACAATAGAAAAAGCACGATGAAGTAAGCCTTTTTGATGAGCTTCCAACTTATCACAAACTGCTAATTCATTGTTTTGTTTATCTACCAAGATTACCTTATTTCTTGTCATGGGCTATTGAGGGCGGGGAATTTCACCATTATATATATGTTTAACTTCTCCATTTTCAACCAAAAAAGCGACAGGGACAGAACGTACAATTTTATGCAATGTATCTGATTTGATGGCTATTATTTTAAAATTAGGCTTCTTCTTACTTTTGAAAGACTCAATATCTACCTGTTTGGACTGGCTTGGATAAAACCCTATTACTTCATTTACACTATTTGTAACAATATACTGTTTCACAGTCTCAGTTGCGGCCAAACAATGCGGGCAAGTAGGACTGAATACAAAGAATAGCTGCTTCTGATGAGATTTGGTGTAGGAAGCCAAAAAAGTTTTGTCTAATTTACTTCCAATGTGTAATTCTAATGGTCTGTAAGTATTTTTCATTTCAAAACCTGTAATAACAAACGCCAGAACCCCAAACAGTAGCGCCCCACCAAATAACCAGTTAGCCCTTTTGACATCATACTGTGAGTAAGTATATAGAAGATATGAGATAGTTAACATACCCACATTTCGGAGCAATGCCACCAAAGGGTCTATTTTAAGTAATATTCCAAAACAACCACAATCATCTAATTTTCCAGAAGCAAAACCAATGGCAAGAAAAATGGTAAAAAATACCAATACACATAAAGATACAGCAGCAAATTGGCGAGGAAAAGCTCCTAAGATTAGACCAAAACCTAATGTGATCTCAGTACCTACGATAAGTGGTGCAATAAACCTCATTTTCAGATGGCTATACTGGGCTACAATATCGGTAAAGGTATTTATATCCATTGCTTTACCAATGCCAGATATAAGGTAAATAACTCCCAACGCCACAGCTAAGAGCCGTAGCAAAGTTTGATTCTTCATAATGAAAAGGTATTTATTTTTGAGTAGGGAAAATCATGTTACCACCTTTTTTCTTCTTTTTCTCAAAAGCTTTTATGACTTCATCTTCCAGCGGTGTACGCTTAATAATAGGGTTATTTTCCCAAAACTCGGTACTTTCCTGAGTGGTAGCAAAAAGTTGGTCTTCTTGCATGACAATAGTTTTCAAATTTTTCTCTGAATCATCTTTAGGAACACTAAAATCATACATTACTAAACTTACATGTTCTATGATTGGCCTAATTACAGACGAAGCATATTGAACGTTCAAAACATAATCTAAGTCAATACCACTCAATACACTATGTTCATCTTTTTCAAGATAGTTAATATCAAAATCGAAATAAGCTTCCTTCACTTTGAACCAGAAATTTTTGGTATAATTTTGTTTTCCTGTGTATCTACGTCCTTTGATGCGTAAAACCCCATTAGTAGAAGTGCGTATATAAAAACGTCCTTCAAAAGAAAAATTTGATTTCTCTTTTGGTTTGCATAAAACCACGGCGATTTCATTAGGGCTATCAGGATTGATGTAATTTTCTACTTCAAAAGTGTAAAACTTGGCGTAATCGCTAAGAGGAAGTAAGCCTTCCTTATCGTTTCGAAAACGCAATGGTGGGCCAGGAGATGAATGACGGAGGGTGTAAAGAAACATGAATTTATTTTCTACATTTCCATCGTGAAATGTATAGCGGCTTGCCGTGGGAAGTATTGCTTCAAAACCAAAAGCAGAGCTAATTTTAGCGTCAAAAAATATTTCTTGCAGTAATGTATATTTATCACTTTCTTTTTGTATTCTTCTGTAAAACCCTCGGCCAAAATGACGGTATATTGAATCCTGCCTTGTTTTATCAGTAGCTTTCTTTATTAATTCAAGGGCATAATTTCCTACTGTTGTTTCTGGTAACGTTTTAATACCTTCCCTCAGTACTATATTCAAAATTTTCTCTTCGGAAATTTTCAAGGAAATAGCTTGAAAACTTACATGGCTAACTGTAATTTGAACAGGCAATGCACTTACTTTCAGTACAAACTCTCCATTTTCATTTGTCAGAGTTCCCTCACCAATAGATGTAAAAATATTTACCAAAGGAATAGGGGTATTGGCTGTATCTTTCACCGAACCTGTTAGAGTATAAGTTTGGCAAAAAACAGAAGCCGGAAGTAGAATGAGGAAAAAAAGTTTCATAGTTGTTTTAACATAATTTTACTGTATTTTTATCAAAAGCAATATTGTCTATCTGAAATAAAAAATATTTTCTATTCGTTAATAATATATTTATTGAATTTTAATTGGGGGATAGAATTTGTGTGGGCTTTTATGACCCACACAAAAGTCTCACAATATTAGAAAGTACACTTAATAGTAGCTGTACAACTTGTACCACTTGAATCGGTTGTTGTTGATATTTCAGCTTCCCACTTATTTTCCAAACGTTGTTCTAATTCTTCAACTTGAAACATTTCAATAAGTTGAGACTCTTGAGAGGTAATTACTGTGTTTTGCATTTTTGTGAAAAGTTAAAGTTAAGAAATTGATTTATATCACCAACATGTCTAGAATAGTTGATAATGTCTTTGTATTGTTAAAAATAATGTTTTAGTGATTCTTCACAAGGCTCAGAACTACTTTCATTAAGTAGACCTTCAGCACAATCATCGCCTGTTTTCCATTTACTTTCAAGCCTTTGTTCAAGCTAATCTATCTCAAAGAGAGAAAAAATAGTCGAGTTTTCTGTTAAATTTTTCATAATAAAGGTCGCTAGATTTAAAACTTCTCAGGAATTTCTCCTGTTTTACAATCGCAAATGCAAGCACAATCATCCATCGACCATTTGTTTTCAAGGCGATTTTCGAGTTCTTGAATTTCAAAGGTTTCAAGAAGTAATAAAGTAGAAAGTATAACGTTTTCCATAGTTCAATATGTTTAGTATCTAGTTTTCTTCTAGGCAATCGCTATTACCCTCAAAAGCCTCGTCTATACAACCTTTATCAGACCATTTGTTTTCGAGGCGTTGTTCAAGTTCTTGAACTTCAAATGAATCGAGTAAATCTAAATATTTAGACATGTTAATTATATTATTTTAAGGTTATTAAGTGAATTAAAACGAGAAATAAAATATTTCCCATGGTTAATTGTAACTCTAATGATGAGTATATAAAATATCAATACTGTTAGCATTTTATTGCTTAGGTCATTGAAACTAAACTGACCTGTTATTATCTTTTGAAACAATCCGAATACAATGAAAGGAAATGAAATTACCGTGTTCCAATGAACAGTTAGTGTGTAAACCATTATTGCTACCCAAAAAACCGTATTGAAAAGACCATACAAGAAAAGCCATCGCTGTTTTTGATTACTTTTTTTGATTGAGTTAATTGGATTTTGCAAAAAGAATAAAATGTTCTTCCATTTTATAGTTTCTCGAAAGATAGCATTAGCTTTCATAAGTAGATTAGGTGTATTGGTTAAATCAGAAAGCACCCAATAACCATCGAATCGAACAAAAGGATTGAACTCCCAAATAACAAAAGAAAAAATACCAATAGATGCGGCTAAAAATGTAATATTGTCGGTGACTAAATAGCAAATACCAAGTAAAGCAGCATAAAAAACTTCATTGAAAATACCTGCTAAGTTGGCTATAAGTCTTTGAGGTTTATCTGCCAACCAAATATTGGTAATATCGGCATACATTACTGGTAAAATAAAGTAAAATCCAAAGCCAATACCACCGTGTTTGAGGCCATATTTGACACAAGCACCAATATGCCCCAATTCATGAATAAGCATAGTAGCATAGACCAAACATAAGAAAAGTGGGTAACTAATTTTCTGAGTCATACCATTAGTATTACCCAGAAAATATACGCTCATAACTACCAAAATAGCTCCCAATAATGCCCACCAAAACACTTTTGGGCTGTAAAACGCTTGCAGTGGTTTTGACAGCCAACCTGCCCATTTGGGTTTGATTAATTCAATTTTTAATTTCAGATATTGATTTTTGAGTGTCGGCTTTTCTGGTTCTGTGTCATTTCTTAAAATATGATACCCCCCCAGTTTTTCATTTATCAATTTCTTAAACTGCTCTTCGCTAAAAACTACTTGAAAGCTTGTATTAAAATTTTTGAGTGCCTCTTCTGAATTTGTACTGGCTTGTAACACCCTAATAAGTTGATAGGTGGCAGCACTTATTAAAAAATTCCTATCCTGGGGGGTATGTACCACCCAACGATTCGTATCGAATGTATGTAGCGTTATGCCTTCAATAAGCATCATTGTTGTATAAATTTTTGATAATCAGCCAAGGCATTTACTACAGTTGAGGTTGTGAAGACACGATTGTGGTCATCACTCAAAGCATTGACGCCAAATGAACTATTTCGCCAATGTTTTACCAAGGTAGGATGGAGTACGTCAGTAGCAGGAATACGCAGAATGCGACTCGTTTTCCAACTTCCATCTGTAGTTTGGTGATTTTGTAGCCATCGTATTGTATTTTCTATTTTAATTCTATGATTTTTAGCTTGATAAGCTACCATGGCTTTTAGCCCAAGAGCTGTGTAAAAAGGGCTGGCTTCACCATCGCTTGGGTTTCTCCAAAAACCGTCTGGGTTTTGCAGGGCAATGATACTTTCAAGTAATTTCGTTTTGATAGTTGGAGGTACACAATCCGTTTTACAAAAAGCCAATAAAGTAAATACTTGAACGTACACGTCACTTGTCCACCAGTACGCATTAAGGCTGTTGTTTTGAACTAAATCTACTAGTTGATTGATTGTCTTATCGTATTGATTACTCAAATTAGGTATGTTGGAAAGAACTAATGCTGCTGCTGCCGAAACACATCCATGTCCTGATAGCCAACCTTGTACACTAATATCTGTTTCTAAATCTAAAGCCTGCCGAAGTTCGGCTTCATTATGGTAAGTGGCCCAACTTCCATCTGGGAGCTGGAATTTGAGCCAACTGTCAATTAAAGAACCTGGAATATTACCATTGATAGCCTGATGTAATCCTATTAAAAAAGTGGTAGAATCGGCATCTTGCATTACACTATCGTTATAAGATCCTGTTTTGGAAAGATCTGAAAGGACAGTTTTGAGTAATTCTGGTACTAAATTATGTTCTGCTAATTGTACACCTATATAGCTAGAAATCCACGTTTTCCCACGTCCTGCACTTGTCATAAAATCTGTCCAAAATCCTTCTTTTGCGTTATTTGTCAAGTACTTTAGGCCATTTTTGATTGTATCTTTAAGCGAATTATTAGTTTGAAATATTTGACTTTTTTTTGATTTAAGTTGTGTTTTTTCAATTAAATAATTTATTTCATTCTGATAAAACAAAGCATTTGCTCGCTCTTTAAGTAAGTAGTTTTGTAAATCAAAAAGTCCTATATTCTGTGCTAAATCGGCCGCTTTTTCGTAGTGAAAAACCGATTTCTGAACCATTTTTTGTGCTATCCCCGATAAAAAAAGGTACTTATGCCGTATGTTTATATCGTGAACTTCCAACGCGTTTCTCTCCAGATAATCATTTAACAAAACTTGAGGGTATGTCCATTGATTTTCTTCAATATCTTTTTTGAAGTCTGAAATATCATCTAGATACTGAAAGGCAATATGGATATGTTTTAGAATAGTTTCTATTTTTGAAAGTTCCGCATCTTCTTTACAAAGTGCTTGTAAGCCATGTACTATAGCGCAACAAATAGCAGATTTACCATAAGCCAGTTCTTCAAAATTTTGTTCGCTCAGGTGTTTTTGAGCGACAGAAATTTGTTTTTCAAATAAAATAGTTTGAACATATTTCTTTTTTAGTACTTCAAAATTGCTCCAAAATGTTAATCCACCAGTACTACTTTGGTTACCAATTAATTCACATAACTGCCTGATTACTTGTTCATGAAGCTGAATTGCTCCAAAAAGTTGAGCAACATCTTCGTTTAGTTTTTCTTTTTGATCGATTAATCTATCTATGGTAAGCAGTACATTAAAATACCCCAAAGCACATTTTCCAAGCAATTCAGCTTTTTGTACTTGAATGTTAGGGTAAGCTCCTATCAAAAAAGGAACAAGCTGTTTATAAAAATAACTTTCTCTTTGCTTACTCATTGGCCAATAGAGGTTGTTGTTTTTCCTTTTGCAAATCACGCTAAAAGGCATAAAAAAAACCTCTATCCTAAGATAGATTTTTTTATACCCTAGGGTAGAGTTTTGGCTAGTTTAGCTGTGTATTTTCGAAATTCGTCTTTGCCTTGTATGCCAAGTTTGGTAATCAGGTTATGTTTATGGGTCTTAATTGTACCTAGGCATACATGCATAAGTTGCGCTATCTCAGCATTTCCTTTCCCCTCTACCGCTTCATATAGCACCCTCAATTCTTGGCGGGTAAGTAATACGTTCTCCTTTAGAAGGAATAATTCTAAAGCTTTTAATTTTTCGAGCTGCTCTGCGTGTTGCTTGACTGTCATATTATTTGGTTATGTTTACCGAACATTCTATTCTCAAAGCCACCAAATCAAGCGTTTATCAGCCCATTTATCTTTATCCCGATAGGATAGGATAGGATAGGATAGGATAGGATAGGATAGGATTCTGACAAACAGCTTTTTTGGCAAAAGCTGTCACTAGTGTTTATCAGAAAGTTGAGTAGAAGAAAGCGTGTACCTGTACACACACTGCGCCAAATATACAGTAAGCCTGTGGATAGTTACAAAGGATAATCTAAAAACTTATCAAGCGGTTTTGGGGGGTGTGAAGAGGCTCATTTTACCCCTAAAACAACAAAAGCCGACCTCTTTCGAAGTCGGCTTGGTGGTTGGAAACCTTATCATTAAACTTTAATCTCAACATCAACGCCACTTGGCAATTCGAGTTTCATCAAAGCATCTACGGTTTTGGCGCTTGAAGAGTGAATGTCAATCAGGCGCTTGTAGGTGCAAAGTTGGAACTGCTCACGTGATTTCTTGTTCACGTGGGGTGAGCGAAGTACCGTGTAGATTTGCTTTTCTGTAGGCAATGGAATCGGGCCGCTAACCACAGCACCCGTTGATTTCACCGCCTTTACAATGCGGTCCGCCGATTTGTCCACCAAGTTGTGGTCAAATGACTTCAGTTTGATACGAATTTTTTGATTCATTGTGATAAGGTGGCTCTGATTGTTTTGATAATATCCCGTCGAAAGAGCCATTAACTCCGACAGGAAATATTTTTAGGTTGGCAGTAAACAGAATACAATCTTCAGAACTGCTGACTATAAACTGTTTACTGCTAACCGATTTACTATCCTTTTGATTTTGCGATCACGACTTCGGCCAAGTTGTTTGGCAGGAACTCGTAGTGCGAGAAGGTCAAGTTGGCAGTAGCACGACCCGACGACATGGTGCGTAGGTCGGTTACGTAACCAAACAACTCCGACAAAGGTACATCAGCTTTGATTACCTGTGAACCAGCGCGCGAGTCCATGCCTTTCATGATACCACGACGACGGTTTAAGTCACCCGTGATTGGACCAGTGTATTCTTCAGGCGTCAATACTTCAACGGCCATGATGGGTTCAAGTAATTTTGGACCTGCCTGACGAGCGGCTTCTTTGAAACCAAGTTTTGCGGCCAATTCAAACGAGAGTGAATCGGAGTCAACATCGTGGTAAGAACCGTGGAAGAGACGCACTTTCATGCTTTCCAACTGGTAACCCGCCAAAGGACCGTTTACCATTGCGGCTTCAAATCCTTTTTGAACTGGTTGGATAAATTCGCGTGGAATAGCACCCCCAACGACTTCGTTTACGAATTGTAAACCTTTTTTCACTTCCTGACCTGGCTCGTGGTCGTCGCGTGGCCCGAGTTCAAATACGATGTCGGCAAATTTACCACGACCACCCGTTTGTTTCTTATAAACTTCACGGTGCTCAACACTCTTGGTGATGGCCTCTTTGTAAGCTACCTGCGGTGCACCTTGGTTTACTTCCACCTTAAACTCACGACGCATACGGTCGATGATGATTTCTAAGTGAAGCTCACCCATCCCTTTGATGATGGTTTGACCAGTTTCTTCGTTTGATTCAACCTGGAGGGTTGGATCTTCTTCGATGAGTTTACCGATGGCTTTCGAGAAGTTGTCCTGATCTGCGGTTTTCTTAGGCTCAATCGCATAACCGATTACTGGCTCAGGGAAAATCATTGATTCAAGGATAATTGGGTTTTTCTCATCAGAAAGGGTATCGCCCGTTTTGATGTCTTTAAAACCTACTACCGCACCGATGTCACCTGCCTCCAAACGCTCGATGGCGTTTTGCTTGTTGGCGTGCATTTGGAAGATACGAGAAATACGCTCTTTGTTTTCTGAACGGTTGTTCAATACATAAGAACCTGCTTCCAATACCCCAGAATAAGCACGGATAAAGCACAAACGACCTACGTAAGGGTCGGTAGCAATTTTGAACGCCAAAGCTGAGAAAGGCTCGGTAACGCTTGGTTTACGAGCGATTTCTTCGCCAGTGTTAGGGTTAGTACCTTTGATGCTTTCTTTATCCAACGGTGAAGGCAACAGCGCCATCACGTAATCAAGCATGGTCTGAACACCTTTGTTTTTGAAAGAAGAACCACAAAGCATTGGAACCACTTTCATGGCAATAACGGCTTCACGCAAAGCTGCCAAAATCTCATCTTCGGTGATAGATGTTGGATCCTCGAAGTATTTTTCCATCAAGGTATCGTCAAACTCCGCAACGGCTTCCAATAGTTTTTCACGCCATTCGGTTGCTTCTTCCAACATATCGTCAGGAATAGGTACTTCTTGGAAAGTCATTCCTTTGTCATGCTCGTTCCATACCATTCCGCGGAAGTTCACCAAGTCAACTACCCCTTTGAAGTTATCTTCAGCACCGATTGGCAATTGCAAAGGCACTGCGTAGCTACCCAGCATTTCCTTTACTTGCTTACATACGTTCAAAAAGTCAGCTCCTGAGCGGTCCATTTTATTAACGAAGCCCAAACGTGCAACGTTATAATTGTTGGCCAAACGCCAGTTGGTTTCAGATTGAGGTTCAACACCATCAACGGCACTGAACAAAAATACAAGACCATCCAATACGCGAAGTGAGCGGTTTACTTCTACGGTAAAGTCAACGTGGCCTGGCGTATCAATAATGTTGATGTGGTATTTTTCGTTTCTATACGTCCAGTCTACGGTAGTAGCAGCTGAAGTAATGGTGATACCGCGCTCTTGCTCCTGCGCCATCCAGTCCATCGTTGCAGCACCGTCGTGTACTTCACCGATTTTGTGGCTTACCCCTGCGTAATAAAGAATTCGCTCCGTTGTGGTGGTTTTCCCAGCATCAATGTGAGCAGCAATCCCAATGTTTCTTGTGAATTTTAAATCACGTGCCATGGTTTTTGTGATTGTTATTAAATCTGTTAAGTCTAAGTTCCTTGATTTGTGATGATATGCAGAACGCTTTTTGCCTCAATATTAGGCATATACGCACAAATTACGGTACCATTCTGAAAATCAGAGCGCAAAATTAGAAGTTTTACATCGGAAAAGCAAACTTAGATTTATACAAATTTGCAAATTGAAGGCACAGTTTTTAGTAGTTGAGCAAAAGTTTGGGGTTTTTAGCCAAAAAGGTGCGGGGGTGGTTGCTCACAACCCCACGGCAGGCAGTCAGACGGTCTATTTCAAATACCCTAATAATGTAGACTCACGCACTTGGTTGGGCCATGGTTTCTTTTCCTGAAAGCGTATGACTTTCAGGAAGTGGAGTTTTTTAAAAAAATGTGATTAGCCTTTTACGTAAGCTAGTTTTTCTGCCACCTTTCCATTTCGAACTTTGAAAATATCCACTCCTCTCAAATGCCAAGGCTTTCCATCTTTCGTTTTGCGATAAATCCACCTGACCACACAACGGTCATCGTGGGCGAATGTCTCCTCCGCTTCAAAAAAAGCGTCTGGGTTATTGGCAAAAAACTTTCCCCAATACGCCCTCACGGCCTCAGCCCCGACCAATCGGGTACCATCTGGTTGCGGATTGGTATTCTCAAAAATACAGTCTTCTGTCATCGCATTCATTACGGCATCAACATCGTGACGATTAAACGCGGCATTGAACCTTTCCACTGCGGCAAGTGTAAGGTTTGTCGTATTATTTCCTGTTTCAGTGCTCATCCCTTTTTGTGTGTCCTTTTTGCTAAAACTGGTTTTACATGAAGTAAAGAGGAAGGATGCCAAGATAAGAAGTGTCAAAATTTGATTCATTTTATGGATAGTTAAAATGTTAAAGAACTTAACAATCACCACTGATTTATGGCTAAATATCCTGAAAAGAGCATCTATACAAAGCTAAAAAAAACAAAAATATTTTCCAAATGTAAAATTGGGTTAACTGTTTGATAATCAAGTAAATTTTATTGTTTATTTGGTTCTATGAAATCTAACTTGAAACGATGGCTATCAACTAGTTATCCCCACTGGAACGTATCGACTCGGAATATAGCGGAAAAGCATACGACGAAAATGGCGTTGATGGGTCTTAAGTTATGCTATTTTGTTGTTATACTTGCTAGTTGATTATCCTTGTCTATCCTTCCATTTTTATACTTAAAAACTATGCCTTCTTTATTTACGCGTATTGTTAATGGTGAGATACCCTGCCATAAAATTGCCGAAACCGAAGACTTTTTGGCATTTCTTGATGTTTTTCCCTGCGCTCCGGGCCATACTCTCGTGATTCCAAAACAAGAAATAGATTACATTTTTGATTTGGAAGATAGTCTGTATGAAGGTTTAATGAAATTTTCGAAGCAAGTTGCCGCTGCCGTTGAGCAAGCTGTTCCTTGCAAGCGCATTGGCGTGGCCGTTATAGGATTAGAAGTGCCTCATGCCCACGTCCACCTGATTCCGCTCAATAGCATGGCAGATATGAACTTCAATAATAAGCTCAAAATGAGTCAGGATGAGTTGGCGGAGATTGCTGCGAAAATACGGGAGAAGTTGTAGGGGATGGATGCTGGGGGAGTTTTTTGCAAAACGCCAATGGGTTTTGATGGTTGGACAGGTTATTTGTCTGAACGAACATACTTACCACTGTTACCCCCCGTCTCACTGACCAATATCTCTGCGGCTTATTTCGGATTGAATGCCTTTCAGGTTTTTTGAATAACTGGAACCAATAATCAAAGCAAAAATTAGCAAACCCACCGTGAGGAAAAAACCTCCTTTGTGCGTAGCGGACCAAATAGCGATACCAACTGCAAAGCCGACAAATAAAGCAGTTGGTATTTTTTGCGATTTTATTTTTTTCTCTTCTGACACTAATTCTTCAAGTGTCATTTTAGAATAGTCTTTATTACCGAGCAATTTTCCCATTTTGTTGTTAATGTCAATGTGTCTACGTTCCAACTTGTCATTAGACGCAATATTACTATGTTGTTTTGGGCTGATAATCATTTGGTTGCCCTATGGCATCATTGCATCACAGCGATTAAGATTTAAGTTTACAAGTATCCTTAAATCTTTCGTTCTCTGCAAGAAAAATCAGGTTATTTTACAAAGCAGTCTATTTTTTGAGAGCAGTGTCAGATTCTGATGTAGCAGAAAAAAATACGTTTTAAGTCCTCTCATTTACAATCTGCGTACACAAAAGTTCGGCTGTTTGTTGCTACGCCCGAACCATCTGAAAATCGGGTAAAGGATTGTTCCGTTAACGGAAAGCCGTTTTCATTGTAAGTATACGTATACGTAGTCTCACTGAAGGATTTTCCTGCCACATAGTCAATGCGTTTGCCCGCATTGCCGCTTGCACCTGTTGTAAAAAGTGGAAATTTGATGTAGTCGGCATAGTAGTTCAGTACGCTGAATGACCAGCCTTTAAAGGAATCGTAAACGGATTTTCGGTTGTCGTAGCCGCTCAATTCAATACGGTAGAGCTCTTGGCCAGTTTGGGTATTTGTTGTGACTGTTTCCGTAATATTTCCTTTGGCGTCTCGTTTAATCGTCGTTTGTTTCCCCATCGAATCCGTCACTTTGGTGATTCGTTGGTTGGCGTCTGTTTCAAAAGACAGGGTATAATTAACGTAAGCGGGTTCGATGGTCTTGTCTACCGTGAGGCGGGTTAATGCCCCGTTGGGAGCGTATTCCAAGGTTTCTTCGACCGCCCCGTCGACTACTTTCACCAATCGACTGTTTTCGTAGGTATATCGAGCCGTACTTACGGGTTTCAACAGCCCGTCGGCGGTGTTTTTGATGGATACATTCACTCCCTCTGGCAACCCCGATGCGCCGTATATGTATTCCAGTTTATAGGTATTGTTTACGCCAGTTTCACTACTGATATTGCAAACTGGGGTCGGTACGGGGATGGGAGCAGGCGCTTGATTTTTGCCGCAGGCGAAAACCGTAAATAGCGATAATAGGATAAGTCTCTTCATTGAGCGAATAATTGGCGATGCTGCTAGGCAGTGTAGTTGGATGAATAACATAAGTAACAACGCTGCCGAGGAGGGTTTTCGTTTTCAGGAAAAAAAATATACACAAACGTTCAGTCAGTGTACCTTGGTGTAAAACGTAAAACCGAGCCATCAAACTATTCAGAAACAGTTATATTTTTAGAATAGAGAACTCCACGCGTCGGTTTTGTTTGCGACTTTCTTCACTGGTATTGGGGGCTACGGGGCGGGTGGGGCCGTAGCCTTTGGTTTGGATGCGTGCGGCGTTGATATTTTTAGTGGTCAAGTACCGTTTTACCTCTTCCACCCTGTCTTTAGACAATTGGACGTTGGCTTCAAAATCACCCACGTTGTCGGTATGGCCTTCGAGCAAAATTTCCATGCTGCTGTTTTCGGTCATCATTTGCGCAATACGGTCTAGTTCGGGCAAGGATGAAGGAAGAAGGTCAAACTTGCTTTGGGCAAAACGTATGGTATTGAGGGTTATTTTTTGTCCAATTTCGATGGGGGTCAAAACGATTTCACGACGGATTTCGCGGTATTGTTTTTCTTTGGTCAAATCAACAATCGTCCCTGCCGCTTGGTAGCCTTTCCGTTGCGCCGTGAGGCCGTACTGTTTCTGGGTATCCAATACAATTTTAAAATCACCCACCGCAGGGTCATAGTCAATGCGCTGAGGTGGTTGTTTTTGGTCCAAATCCTCCACAATCACTTCGGCGGCCACGGCCTGCTTGGTCTTTTGGTCAATCACGCCGCCTTGAAGCATAACCGTGGGGATAGGCCGCACAGATTCGGGAAGTTTTATCCGAAAAATATCAAATTCACCCAGCGAGTTTTCGGAAGAACAGAAGTAAGCATAGGCTCCCGAGGCAGGAATGGTAAAATGCGCTTCGTAATCAGAAGTATTGAAAGCAGGCCCCAAATTTTCAGGCTCCGACCATTGGGTCCAACTATCGTCGAGCCGGCGGCTTACGTAAATGTCCATCTCTCCGTAGCCACTGCGGCCGTTGGAGGTAAAGTATAAACTCTTATTATCGGTGGCCAAAAAGGGCGTAAATTCGTCATCGGCGGTATTAATGCTAGCGCCCATATTGGTAGGGGCTGACCACGTCCCGTTGGTTTGCAGAAAAGAAACGTAGAGGTCGGCACCGCCTTTGGTATTGGCATCTTGCAAAGACAAGACCATCACTTTTCCGTTTGGACTGATATAAAATCCCGAAAAGGGATGCTCATTTACATAACTCTGAAGGCGTACTTCCTGCGGAAAAGTCCACCCGTTTCGGTTTTTACGGCTGACCGATACCCCCTTAGACAACGTACCGTCTGGGCGGTAAATATTCATCAGCAAAGCGGTGCGGTCGTCGGGAGAAATATAACAAATGGAGTTTTCGCGAATGTTGTTGACTGGAGTGCCCATGTTACGGGCTTTTTGCCATACCCCTTCTTTTTCCTCCGCAAACCATACATCATAATCTTCACTGTTTTTTAAGTTTTCGGGATGGTCGAAGCGGGTAAAATAAATGGTTTTGCCATCGGGAGAAATTACGGGAGCAACCTCATTTGCTTTAGAGTTGACATTGGCTCCGAGGTTTTCTTTTTTCAGTTCTTTTGGAACATTTTTTGCCAAATTAATGGATGCTTCAATGGGGGTTTCAGAGGCTGAAATAGCAACGGCATCAATTTCATTCCAATCTTTAACGCGCTTCGTATCGAGTACTATTTTCAGCGAAGCCACCTTATATTCGGTGAGTTTGGGAAGCCAAACCCGCAACATCCCCGCGTTGCGTTGGGTAGTTTCAGGTTTGCTGGTGTAGATATTGTATTCTTTGTTTTGGGAATCGTAGGCAAAAATGGTGGTGATGCATCCCGCTCCAAAATTCTCCGCAATGGCAATTTGCCGAATGGAAAGCGGTGTTTCAAAACCTACCTTTATCCATTCCACGCCATTGTCGGGCTGTTCGGGACGCCAGGCAGAGGCCCCTGTTTCGCCCTGAGGCAGTTTATTGGGCTTTCCCAAGACCTGAACGGCACGGTATTGTTGGCCATTACCAGCCGTATATTCAGAAGACACGCCGACTATTTTCGAAGCCCACTGCTCGTTTTGGGCGGATGCCCACAAGGCCATAATTATTAAGAAAAAACACTGAATCAGAATACGCATAGCAACACTTTTTGTTAAGTCTTGCATTATTCGTGCCAATCGACGACCTTATTTAGTTTAATTTTTACAGAGGCAAAGAAGGAAAAAAAAGGTAAAATGGCGGATTGGTATATTTTTGAGAGATTATAAAAGTTCAGCAGAAGGGTCCCAGTAAACGTTTTTGAAATCCCTGATTTTGTCATTTTCCACCCCGATTCCTTCCTGTTCCAAAAGCGCCTGCATGGCCGTTGGCGACCCAAAAAAGTGCTTGCCCGAAAGAACGCCATTGCGATTTACGACCCGGTGAGCGGGGACGTCGGGCATTGCGTGGCAGGCGTTCATGGCCCAACCTACCATTCGAGCACTCAACTTAGAGCCCAAAAACTTTGCAATACTGCCATACGACGTCACGCGTCCCACGGGTATCTGCCGAACTACGTCGTAGACATCACCAAAGAAGTTTTTAGATTCCAACGGTTTAATTGTCCGATTTTGAAGATGTAAGGTTACTGGTTCTCAATTTTATTGACCAATTCTTCGTACCACTCACTGCCGTACTTGGTGATGAGCGGGTCTTTCAGGAACTTATAAATCGGCACGCCCAACTCGCGTCCGTTGTGGCAGGCGGGGTTGCAAATATGCCAGCGGTCGTAGTTGAGCGCGTCGAAATGGTCATATTTCGTAATTCGAATAGGATAAAGATAACAAGAAATGGGCTTCCGAAAATTAATTTTTCCGTCCAAAAAAGCTTGTTCAATACCGCATTTAAGGATTCCTTTTTTGTCGTATATCGCGTAGGCGCATTCTTTCCCATTGACCGTGGTCGTGACGTAGTCGCCATCTAAATCTTGCTCATAAAACCCGTTTTTTTCAATGGCTTCAATGCCTTTTTTGTTCAAATAGGGCTTTACGTGGGGATAAACTTCTTCAAGTAGTGCCAATTCATCTTGCTCAAGGGGAGCGCCCAAATCACCTTCCACACAGCAAGCGCCTTTGCATTTAGATAATTCACAAACGAAAAAATGGTCAGCTATGTCGTCGCTGATAACGGTATTATCAATTACTATCATTGTTTTTTTATCTTCAGTTGTTGCCCGAGTTTTACTCCTGTATCAGGCAACCCGTTCCATTCTTTGATTTGATCTACTTTGACTCCGTATTTCTGAGAGATGCTAAACATTGTTTCGCCTTGGGCTACGGTATGATTCGTAAACTCTTCAGCTTTAGGTTGTTGAGTAAGGGTATCACCTACTGGGCGGATGGTTAGTTTTTGGCCACGCAGCAGCTTTGCATCTTGCGTGAGATTATTCCAGTATAAAATATCGTTGACGGTCACGTCATACATCTTTGAGATGCTGTAAAAAGTTTGCCCTGGTTCTACGACGTGTTTAATGACCTTTCCGCTTGCTGCTGGTGCTGAAGGTGGCGTCGTTTTTGGCTTGGGCGTTTCGGTTTTTGTCGTTACAATAGGTTCTTCTTTCACCGTTTCTTTAGGTGTAGTAGGAGACGTTGTATTCTTAACCACTGGTTGCTGTTTTGCGGTGGTTTGCGGTGCTGGTTGGGTAGGGGTGGTTTTGTTGGCAGGTTTGTTGGCCGAAGTTTGTCTTACTGGTTCATCGTCGTTGATAATCACTACCCGGTCGTCATCACTTGGGTTAAAAGAGGGGGCTCTTTTATTGGGCTTTGCTGGTTGTGCCGTGGTTGAGGTGCCCTGTTTAGGCAGATTGGCCGCATCCGTTACTTCTACTCCACCCAATGATGGCTCGTTGGCCGTAGACTTAGTAGGGGGCGGGGTATCGGCCATCTTGGGCGTGTACACTTTGCGCTCTGATGGATTTTGTGGTATTTTATTGGAAGCAGTCGGGGCTGCACTTTCCCGGGTATTTTCCTGCACGGCTGGACGTGGCTGCGATTTTCCACTGCCCGGAACCCACTCATCCTGCGGCATATCTACGACTTCAACTGGGGTGTTGCGAGGCCGTTTTTTGGTTAGCCAAAGCACTCGGCCCGTTTGAGGGCGCTGATTACGATTGTCGATGCGGTTGTTTTTGACAATGTATTTTAATCGAATGCCGTACACTTGCGAAACTTTCCAAAGCGACTCGCCTTCCCGAACGGTGTGGAAAGGAACAACGGCGCGTTTGCCTTTTTTGGCTAGATAATAAACGTCTCCCGGAACAATGGGGTCACGCTCCGACATTTCGTTGTACCGTAAAAAACTGCTGAAACTGATTTTTGCCTTTCGGGCCAACGATTCGATGTTATCATTGCCTCCCGCCATAATGCCCGGCAAGCCATTTATTTCGTACAACAATAAGTCGTTGCTATATCCTTCGGCGCGTACTAAGACTGGGAAACCAATGTCTTTTAGGGTAAAATTATCGCGTTGATTGGGTTTTTGAACCGCCGAAAGGCGAGCACGAGTAGTGGAAAGTTGCTCGCTGTTTGCGGGAACAATCAGTGTGTAATCTCGGTCAGTCGGAATTTCGTTGGCATTAAGCCAGCGGTTTTCGTTGCGCAATGTGGTTTCGTCGATGCTTAGCTCCGAGGCAATGTCGCGTAAGGTTCGGCCTTTGGCCTGAGTATATTCCAGCAATACCGTTTGAATAGGAGACTGATAACGGTCAATGGCGGATTCAACGGCGATTTTATGCGCAAAAAAACGCAAAATATAACGGTCTGATTTACCATCTAATGTAACTTCCTTGGCATACGACCACTCGCTGGGAATGTTTTTGCTGATTCCTCCCGCGCCCAAATAATAAGAGTACAACGAGGCAACCCAGTTGTTGAACTGTGTATTGCTTTTTTTGAGGTAACGCGCTGCTGCCCGGGTAGAAGCAGTAATGTTTTTGCGCTCATCAATCATATCGTCGACACGCAGACCGTAGTCAACGGCGGTTTCTTTTTTGAATTGCCAAAATCCAACGGCATTGGAGGCAGAAACGGCATCGGGCTGAAGGCCGCTTTCTTGTAAGGCCAAAAATTTGAAATCGGTGGGAATATTTTCGTCAATCAAAATCCCTTCAATGAGGGGAAAATACATCACGCAACGGTCGAGCTTGGACTCCCAATACTTGCGGTTGCCGAGGAGCGCTTTCACGTCTGATTGGATGATGGCACGGGCATCATCGTCAATCTTAACGTTCATTCCGGCGAAGCCTACGCTGGATGGAACCGTAGGAACGGCAGGTGCCTGCGCCAAGATGGCGGAGATGGAAAAGAAAGAAATGAAGGTGATGAGGGTCAAGGTACGTTTCATTGCTTTGGAATCGCTAAAAGTTAATGTTTCCACACGATCATTAGGCCGTCTCGAACTGGCAGCAGCACATTGCTCACCCGCGGGTCATTGTGGAGTTTCTGATTAAAGTCTAAAAGGGCCTGAGTATCCTTATCTATTCGCTTGTCCATCTGGACAATTTTTCCGCTCCAAAGGACATTGTCGGCGATGATGACTCCGCCCGGACGGACTTTGTCAAACACCAAATCGTAGTACAAACCGTAATTGAGTTTATCAGCATCGATGAAGACGAGGTCAAAGGTCTCGTTCAAGGTTGGTATAAGCGTGGCGGCATTGGCAATGCGGAAATCAATTTTTTTTCCGAGGGGCGATTGGTCAAAAAAAGACCGTACAAACGATTCGAGCTCTTCGTTGACATCAATGGTTGTTAAAATGCCATCATCGGCCAATCCCTCTGCCAAACACAAGGCAGAATACCCAGTATAGGTACCGATTTCCAAGATTCGACGCGGTCGAAGCATGGTCGAAAACAACGATAAAAGACGGCCCTGCAAATGTCCCGAAAGCATTCGAGATTGAAGTACTTTTGCGTGGGTTTCCCGGTTGAGTTGCGCCAGTAAGGGGCTTTCGGCTGACGTATGGGCCAGCGCGTATGCTTCTATGGCTGCAGGAATAAAATCCATTCAGTGAGTGTTATTTCAACAAATATAAACGAAAAAACGGCTAAAAATATATACTTAGGTCGTTTTTATCGCCTAAAATGCTACCTTACAGTTACTTATTTGGAATATATTTTATCTGTGATTCTTTCGTTAATCACTCACTTTCTGGAACAAAGGTCAGGGTGCTCCATTGACTCTCATCAAACATCTCCTGGGCAATATCTTGCAATTGCGGAGCCGTAACCGCCTCAATCTCGGCAAATATTTCCTGTAATGAATCGACTTTGCCTGTATCCAGAATGCTTTTGGCCATCATCAGCATAAAGCTTTGATTACTTTCTTCCGACATGGCTAGTTGGCCCATCAATTGCTCTTTCAAATTGCGCAATTGAATGGTCGAAAGCGGTTTTTCACGCAGAAGACGAAGTTCCCGATTTACGAGTTGCATGGCACGCTCTAGGTTGGTAGGCTCCGTACCGAAGAAAACACCCAGAAAACCCGTGTCCAAAAATGGCGCATAATTGGCCTCAATGGAATAAACCAAACCGTATTTCTCGCGTAAAGTCATGTTGAAGCGGGAGTTCATGCCTGGCCCACCGAGCAGGTTGACAAGCATAAAAAACGGCAGACGCTTCTCGTCCATCAGCGCGTAGGCTGGGCGACCCATGGCCACCTGCGCCTGCGTCATGCCACGGGGCGTTTGGATGACTTGGGGTACATAAATTTCGGGCGATGTACGTACTCGCTGTGTGGTGCAATGAGGCAAGTCGTAGAGATATTTCTCGGCCTGTTTTACGGCTTTCTTAAAGGGTAAATTGCTCACCAATGAAACCACAATGCGCTCAGTATCAAGATTGGCCGCAATAAAAGATTGCAAATCATTGCGCCCAAAAGAGCGTACCGTGTCCGACGTTCCAAGGATATTTTTACCCAGTTGGTGATTCTGAAAAACTACTTCATCAAATTCATCCTGAATGGCATCTTCGGGCGAATCATGGTACATGGCCATTTCTTCCAATATCACTCCCCGCTCTTTCTCGATTTGTTTTTCGGGAAAAATAGAATGAAACGAAATATCAGAAAGCAACTCAATCGCTTTGTCGCTGTGCGAGGCGAGCAGCGAGGCATGAAAGCAGATTTTCTCCTTGGTCGTGTAGGCATTCAGCTCCCCGCCAACGGTTTCGAGACGATTAATGATGTGGTATGATTTACGTTTTTGGGTGCCTTTGAAGGCCATGTGTTCCCAAAAATGCGCTAAACCTTGCTGATGCGGCAACTCATCGCGGCTACCGATGTCGAGCATGATGCCCCAGTGGGCAATCTGAGTATGAGGTACTTGTTTGTGTACGACACGGATGCCATTGGGCAGCGTGTGTAAGTTATATTCTTCCATTCGTAAGTTTTGTCACTATACAAAGATAACAGTTTTTGGTGGATAGAGGTTTCAGACGTCTATATTCCGACTATTTTTGCGTTCATAAAGGTCTATTTTAATCTGTCAATTTGTAATGATTTCTCCGCGTAAAGTATCGATGGAAGAGCTTAATCGCCTTTCGGCCGATGAATACCTGCTTGCTCCAAAACATTCCTTTGTCTTTGTGTTGGATGATATTCGTAGTTTAAACAATGTAGGCTCGGTGTTTCGAACCTCCGATGCCTTCCGGGCGGAGAAAATCTATCTTTGTGGATTGACAGGAACGCCTCCTCACCGCGATATTACTAAAACGGCCCTTGGGGCAGATGCTACGGTGCTGTGGGAACATGTGCTAGATGTGTTGGACTTAGTAGCACGATTGAAGGCAGAAGGCTACAAGGTGGTGGCGCTAGAACAAGCAGAAGGAAGTACAAAATTGCAGGATTTTACGCCCGAATTGAACCAAAAATATGCATTTGTGCTCGGTAATGAGGTTTTTGGGGTAAACGAAGAAGTGGTAAGCCAAGCCGATATTTGTTTGGAAATTCCCCAATTTGGCACCAAACACTCCCTCAACGTGTCGGTGAGTGCGGGAATCGTGGCGTGGGATTATGTCTCAAAAATGCTAAAATCTTAACATAAAAATAACCTGAAATTTTTGTTTTAACGGAAATTTAGTTATGTATTTGTAGATTTTTTACTTTACAATAAAACACAATCTCGAAATCCCCATGAAATCAGAAAAGAAAAAAGCCTCAAGCGAAATTGCCCAAAAAATTGCCGCCGTCGTTGTGGGGGAAACTGTTTCTAAAAAGATAGCCAAAGCGGTGAAGAAAGCAGCGGAAAAACTGGCAAAGAAATTAGATAAAATAAAGAAAAAGGAGGCGAAAGCAAAAGAAGAAGAGGCAAAAGATGCAGCAAAAAAAGTAAAAAAAGCCGCCGAAAAACTGGCAAAGGAGGCTGAAAAAGCTGCTAAAAAAGCAGACAAAGGCAAGAAATCAGATAAAGATAAAAAAGCCGATAAGGACAAGAAGTCTGATAAGGATAAGAAGGCCGATAAGGATAAAAAATCTGATAAGAATAAGAAAAGTGAAAAAAAGGATAAAGGTGACAAAAAAGATAAGTCATCAAAAAAAACGCACCATGAAGTAAAAGAGGTGGCGGCCCCCGAAGCGGTTGAAGCTCCGGTTGAAGTGAAACCAGCGCCTAAGCCAAAAGCACCCGTTAAAAAGACCGTAGCGGCTCCGGCCAAAAGAACTTACGTTCGTAAGCCAAAAGCTGAGTCGACCGATACGCCAACTCCTCCCGAGACCACGGGCGCTTAATTTACTCTTCCTTTTTTTGCCTCATGGTAGGCTTAAATATCGGTTTAGGCTTGGGTTTTACCCCGTCTGAATCGATATTTTTAGTTTCGGGGGTTTCTGATTCTGAAATGTGGGGCGCTACGCTCTCCTCCGCGGATGGAGCCGTAGGTTTTTTCGGAACAAAAACGGGCTTAGGTTTGAAGGGAGCAACGTCGTTTGCTGGTGCACTGTCTACGGTGGCCTGCGCCTGTGAACCCTCGATTACTGGTTTTTTGGGCTTAAAAACAGGTTTTGGCGTTGCCTCGGGCGCACCGCTGACTTCTTCTTTTGGTTCATTATTTGCAGCTTTTTCAATAGCCGGTTCCTGATTTTCTACGGTAGAAGTAACTGGTTTTTTGGGCGTAAAAACAGGTTTAGGTCTAGCAATAGGCTCACTGTTTTCGGTGGACGTCGCATTTTCAGCGGTAGCTGTAGAATCGTCAACAACAGGTTTTTTGGGTTTAAAAACGGGCTTTGGTTTCGGCGCTACTTCGCTGTTTTCGGCCGACGTTGTGCTTTCGATAACTGGTTTTTTGGGCGTAAAAACGGGTTTTGGTTTCGACGCTACTTCGCTGTTTTCAGCCGACGTTGTGCTTTCAGAAACGGGCTTTTTGGGCGCAAAAACGGGCTTCGGCTTGGGGGCTATTTCGCTGTTTTCAGCACTTTCCACCTCTGCCTGTGGACTTTCAGAAACGGGCTTTTTGGGCGCAAAAGCGGGTTTGGGTTTTGCAGTTGGGATAGCGATTGCTTCAGCGGGTTGGGGAGAGGCTTTTTGTTTTTTTAACTCTTCTTTTTCGAGCAAGAATTGTTCATAAAGGGATTTTTTCTCAGCGGCCAGTTCGGGAGTTAGATTTGAATAGTGATAGTTCATGTCCCGTACGTCAAATTCGCTGTAATCAAACGTTTTGGTCATGGTCAGGCACTCCGTAGGGCAAACCGTGGTGCAAAGTCCGCAGTAACAACACTTGGCCATGTCGATGTCAAATACCGCCGCATAAAGACGAATAGGAGAGCCATCAGAGGCTTTTCCTACTTCCTCAGTGGCCTTAATCGGCTCAATGTCAATGCAATCTACTGGGCAGACTTTGGCGCATTTGTCACAAACGATGCAGTCATCCATCTCGTTGTGGAGACGGTACCGGCCATTGTCGGGGATGGGCATGGTTTCAAAGGGATACTGAAGCGTCACCATTCCAGTTTGTTCCTGAAAATAGTCATTTTCACGGATACTGTGGTTTCCACGTCGCTTGCGCGCATCCCATAAGTGTCTGAGCGTGAGCTTCATCCCCGCAAGAGTGGTGCGGATGCCTTCGTTGATATGTTGGAAGTAGGCGTTCACTTTTATTTTGTTAGCCTTCAAATAATAATCAAAATTCTAATGTCAATTGGTGAGGTTTATTTACCAAATCGTTTAAACCACTCCAACAGCCGGTCTACATCGGCGCGCAAAAAAAGCTGGGTGCCCTCGTTCATGGTTGCCGCCGAGCCGCACGCCACGCCCCAGCGCAGCATTTCGGGATACGAAAGTCCTTGCGTGAGTGCCCACGTCATGCCTGCCACCATGCTGTCGCCTGCACCGACGGTACTGCGCTTCTGCACGGGTGGGGCGGGGATGTGTTCGCAAAGGTCTTTGGTCACTAAAATCGCCCCTTTCGGCCCCATTGAGACAATGACCACTTCGCATTTGCCGTCGCCGATGAGCGTGCGGGCGGCATCATCCACGTCGTCCATTTGGAGGTTGGTGGTTCCGACCAACGCTTCCAGTTCGCCGATGTTGGGTTTGAGCAAAAACACTCCTTCGTCGCAAGCGGCACGGAGCGGCTCACCCGACGTGTCGAGCACGAGCCGAGCACCGATTTTTTTGGAAATAGCCGCTACCTTTTCATAAAAATTGACGTCCATTTTGGGCGGTAAACTGCCGCTGGCTACTATATAATTGGCCTCAGAATGTTCTAAAGCATCCAAAACCGCCTGTGTTTCGGCTTCCGTGAGTGCGGCTCCCGGCATTCCAAAGCGGTATTGGGCGTTGGTAGATGTTTCGGCAACGACGAAGTTTTCTCGGGTCCATTCGTTGGTTTCGATGATTTTGGCGTCAATTTGCTCTTGTTTTACCAAATCCGCCAACAATTGCCCCGACGCACCGCCCGCCGTAAAGATGGCCAATGATTTACCGCCCAGGCGTCTGATGGCTTTGGACACATTGATGCCGCCGCCGCCCGCATCAAAACGAGGAGGGTCACACCGAAGTTTTTGTTCGGGTATCAGACGGTCAATGACCGTACTTTTGTCGATGGCAGGGTTGACGGTGAGGGTAGTTATGTTCATTTTTTTAGCTGATTCCATTCATCAATTTGTTTCAAAACATCCAAGCGTCCCTGTTTCGACACCGATGAGGTTACAAAAAATAACGGTAGTTCGTCCCAAGTTTCTAGTAACTTCTTTTTATAATCAGACAGGTGATTTTGCAGTTGAGTGGCAGTTAATTTATCTGTTTTGGTAAAAATAAGGGCAAAAGGTACGCCATTGCTACCGAGTTTTTCCATGAACTCCAAGTCCACTTTTTGGGGTTCAATGCGGCTGTCGATGAGGACAAAGGTACAAATCAGATTTTCGCGTTGGAACAAATAATTATTAATCATTTCGCCCCAGATTTTGCGGTCAGCCTGGGAAACCTTGGCGTAGCCATACCCGGGTAAATCAACCAAATACCAAGAGTCGTTGATTAGAAAGTGGTTGATTACTTGGGTTTTACCAGGCTTAGAGGAGGTTTTGGCAAGGTCGCGTCGTTCGGTGAGGGCGTTGATTAGCGACGATTTGCCCACGTTAGAACGTCCAATGAACGCATACTCCGGACGGTCGGGTTTGGGACATTGCTCGTTGTTGGCCGAGCTTTTGACGAAAACGGACGTTTTGATTTTCATGCTACAAAATTACGAAGAAACTGGGCGGTATTGCTCAAATTTCGTAAAACTCAATCGGTAAATCATCGGGGTCGGCAATAAAAAAGAATTTCTTTTGGGTCAGCTCATCCACCCGAATAGCTTCACAAGCTACGTTTTTTTGTTCTAAATAGGCATGGGTTTGGTCAATATCCAAGACACTAAACGCCAAATGCCGCAACCCCGCCGCTTCGGGCCGTGACGGGCGAGTGGGTGGATTCGGAAACGAAAACAGCTCAATCTGATACAAGCCATTGACGGCCAAATCTAGTTTGTACGAATCGCGTGTTTCGCGGTAGGTTTCGGCCACGACCGTAAGGCCAAGGATTTGGGTATAAAAATGTTTTGAACGCGTATAATCACGACAAATAATGGCGACGTGATGGATATTTTGGAGTGATAGCATAAACAAAATGGTATAAACCGATGGTTTTGTAAAGTAAACCACTTTTGTTCAATGCTCAAAGGGTTGGATAAAAGGGGGGACGCTAAGAAATAAAATTTGGTACTTGTTCAAAAAAACTCTTTGTGTTTTCGTTAAATCTATCCCTGATAGGCGTAGTTTTGACGTATTGAAAATAACATATCATTTACCTCCATGCCCAAACGCATTATTTATTGGTTTCGAAACGATTTGCGCCTGCACGATAACGAAGGCTTTTTAAAAGCCATTCAGGACGCCGACGAAGTGATTCCGATGTACGTTTTTGATACACGTCAGTTTGAACAGATAGACCCGCTCGGTATTCCTAAAACAGGTACTTTTCGGGCGAAATTTTTGCTTGAATCAGTCCAAAATCTTCGCGATAACCTTCGCAAAAAAGGTGCGAATTTGGTCATCAGACTGGGTAAGCCTGAGGTTGTCATCAGCGAATTTGCGCGTGATTTGGACGTGACGGCCATCTATACCGCAAAAGAAGCAACGCAGGAAGAAACCGACGTGGAAACTTCCCTTTCAAAAAAACTCAAGGTGGATAATATTGATTTTGAGGTTTTTTGGGGCTCTACGCTCTATCACCCACGTGATTTGCCGTTTTGGGTGTCTCGTTTGCCCACGGTGTTTACTGAATTCAGAAAAGCAGTTGAAGGACAATCGGTGATTCGTCCGATTTTTCATGAACCCGTGGCGCTGCGTATCCCCGAAGGATTGGAGTTTGGGAAGATGCCCGAAATCTACGAATTGATTTTGTTTTCGCAGCTTCCCGAGGCCGACCAACGGGCGGCGTTGGCGTTTAAAGGAGGAGAAACGGAAGCTCTTCATCGTCTTCATCATTACCTGTGGGAAACTGGCCTCATAAAATCCTACAAAGAAACCCGGAATGGCCTTTTGGGGGCTGATTACTCATCAAAATTTTCGCCTTGGCTGGCCTTGGGGTGTTTGTCGCCCCGCCAGATTTATGAGGAAATAAAAAAATATGAAGCCAAAAATGGGGCGAATGACTCGACCTATTGGCTCATTTTTGAGTTAATTTGGCGCGATTATTTCCGCTTTGTGGCGCTAAGGTACGGCACTCGACTTTTTAAAACTTCAGGAATTCAATACAATCTTGAATTACAGTGGAATCATCGTCGTGAGCTGTTTGATAAATGGGTTAACGGTCAAACGGGTGTTCCATTTATCGACGCCAACATGCGTGAACTCAAACGGACGGGGTTCATGTCAAATCGTGGACGGCAAAATGTGGCGAGTTTTCTGGCCAAAGATTTAATGGTCGATTGGACGTGGGGGGCGGCTTATTTTGAAAGCCAACTAATTGACTATGATGTGTGTAGCAATTGGGGGAACTGGAATTATGTGGCGGGGGTGGGCAATGACCCGCGCGAAAATCGTTATTTTAATATCCTGACGCAGGCTAACAAATACGACGCCAAAGGGGAGTACGTAAAAACGTGGTTGCCCGAATTGGCTGCCGTTCCAGCCGAGTCGGTCCATAAAGTGTGGACGTTGACGCCCGAAGCGCAGAGCCAGTATAGTGTCCAACTGGGAAAAAAATATCCGCTACCGATTGTGGAGACTGGTAAGTGGTTGCGGAAATAAAAAAAAACGTCGGCGAGGTTTCAAACCTCGCCGACGTTGAAGATTCTCTATACACTCAAAATTACCTCTTCAATCAAGTCACATGCCTCGTGGAGTTGGGCTTCGGTGATGACGAGGGGAGGCGCAAAACGAATTTTATTGCCGTGGGTTTGCTTGCACAGCAGGCCTTTTTCTTTTAATTGAAGGCAGATTTGCCACGCCAGCGGGCTTTCTTCGTCAGTATTGATCACCACCGCGTTTAGGAGACCTTTGCCACGTACTTCCTGAATCAAGTCCGTTTTATGTTGTAATTCCCGCATCCTTTCGCGGAAAACTTCGCCTAATCGCTCGGCATTTTCGGCTAAATGTTCATCTTTAAGTACCGAGAGGGCCGCTACTGTCACCGCTGCTGCGAGTGGGTTGCCGCCGTAGGTCGAGCCGTGTTGACCGGGTTTGATGGTCAACATGATTTCGTCGCTTGCCAGTACGCAAGAAACTGGGTACACACCGCCCGAAAGCGCCTTTCCCAAAATTAAAATGTCGGGTTTTACATCTTCGTGGTCGCAGGCGAGGCGTTTCCCCGTGCGGCCGAGTCCCGTTTGAACCTCATCGGCAATAAAAAGTACGTTGTATTTTGTACAAAGTTCACGCACACCACGCAGATAGCCCTCGTCGGGCACTACCACGCCCGCTTCGCCCTGAATAGGCTCCACCATAAAACCCGCAATGTTGGGGTCAGCCTGAAAGGTTTGTTCCAACGCCGTTAAATCATTGTACGGAATAATGATGTAGCCCGGCAAAAAAGGACCATAATCGTCGGTACTGTCGGAGTCGGTAGAGGATGAAATCGCGGCCATAGTACGCCCCCAAAAGTTGCCAGCGGCATACACGGTTTTGGCTTCGTTTTGGGGAATGCCTTTGACCAGATACCCCCATTTGCGGGTGAGTTTGAGGGCAGTTTCTCCGCCTTCTGCGCCTGAATTCATCATCAGGACTTTATCGTAGCCAAAATAATCGCACAGAAATTTTTCACATTCGCCCAGCACGGAGTTGTGAAATGCGCGCGACGTGAGCGTGAGTTTTTGGGCTTGGGTCACGAGGGCTTCCACGATGCGCGGATGGCAATGCCCCTGATTGACGGCGCTGTAGGCCGACAAAAAATCGAAATACCGCTTGCCGTCGATGTCCCACACAAAAATACCTTCTCCGCGCTCAATCACGACAGGAACAGGTTTATAATTGTGCGCCCCGTAGCGTTTTTCGAGGCCAATTAAATAGTCTGATTGGGTGATTTCTGCCGTCATGGGAGTCGATTGATTTTGTATTTTTTGACAATTTTCAAATTTGTCAAAAGTAAAATATAACTTATTTTCAATCAGAAATAAGTCATATTTATTTAAAATAGTAAAAATTAAAAGCAATTTTTATAAAACATTGCGGCTTTTTTTCTTGTTTTGACACTTGAATATTTTCAAAAAACCACTTACCAAAAACCTGACGAGTAAAACGTCAATCAACAAATCTACAACCATGCTCAAATACCTGACATTTCTGTCTTCTTTTGTGGCGTTGACTGCCATTGCGCAAGACCGAAGACCTACCACACCCACAACCCCGACTACTCCTGCTTCTCCGCCTCCCGCTGCGGCTCCTGCACCAGCCAAGCCTGGCCCTAAAGCCTATAAAGAAGTAATCACAGACAAAAGCAAAACCACGAAGGGATTATTTATCGTCCATAAAATTGATGAAAAATACTTTTTTGAATTGCCTGATTCCCTGTTGGGCAAAGAAATGATGGCCGTAACGCGCTTGTCGCAGTCTAGTACTACACCGGGTTCGGTGGGCCTGCCAGCCTACGGCGGTGAGCTTCTTAATCGCCAAGTAGTACGGTTTGAGAAGGGGCCTGAAAACAAAATTTTCATGCGTGCTGTGGCGTATATTAACGTAAGTGAAGACGCTAACTCGCCCATTTATAAGGCCGTACGCAACTCCAACGTTGACCCGATTGCGATGGCGTTTGACATCAAGGCTGTTCGCAAAGATACCTCAGTGGTGATTGAAGTAACAGATTTCTTCAAAGGTGAAAACGCCGTAATTTCTATGTCGCCCGTGGTGAAGCAGGCGTACAAACTAACCACCATTCAGACCGACCGTACCTACATTCAGAGCATCAAGTCGTTTCCGCTCAATACGGAGATTAAAGTGGTAAAAACCTACGGAGCCATTCCGCCGATGCCTACACCTGCTTCGCCCGTGCCGAGCCCGATTCCTTCGGTCAATTTGCCCGCTTCTTCCATTGCGGGAGCCGTCACGATGGAGTTGAATACGTCGTTTATTGCGCTTCCTGCCGTGCCGATGAAGCAGCGTTTGTTTGACATTCGGGTCGGTTATTTTGCCAACGGCTACCGCGTATACGGTGAAAACTCGCAGCGTACCGAAGACAAAACGTTTGTGGTGCGGTGGCGTTTGGAACCCAAAAATAAAGAAGACGAAGCGCGTCAGCGCCGGGGAGAATTGATTGAGCCTAAAAAGCCAATCATCTATTATATTGATTCTGCAACGCCCGGAAAATGGCGTAAATACCTCAAAATGGGCGTTGATGACTGGAATGTGGCGTTTGAAAAAGCAGGCTGGAAAAATGCGATTCAGGGCGTAATATTGGACGAAAAAGACACGACCATCAGCCTTGAAGACGCCCGCAATTCGGCCATTCGTTATTTTGCTTCCGATATTGAAAATGCCTACGGACCCAACGTTCACGACCCACGTACGGGCGAAATCTTGGAAAGCCACATCGGTTGGTACCACAATGTCATGAAACTCCTGAAAAAATGGTACATGACCCAAGCCGCCGCCGCTGACCCACGCGCCCGCAAAAATAAATTTGATGATGAGTTGATGGGACAATTGATTCGGTTTGTGTCGTCGCACGAAGTAGGACATACGCTTGGCCTGCGCCACAACTACGGCGCATCGACCGCCACGCCCGTAGAAAAACTGCGTGATAAAGAGTTTACAAGTAAAAACGGACACACTTCTTCCATCATGGATTACGCCCGTTTTAACTACGTAGCCCAGCCCGAAGACGGCGTAACGGATTTCTTCCCTCGCATCGGTGATTACGATATTTGGGCCATTGAATGGGCCTACAAGCCTATTTACGATACCAAAACGCCCGAAGAAGACAAGGTGGTTTTGAACAAATGGTACAAAGAAAAAGCCCTGCCCAACCGCCGTTTGTGGTTCTTGACCGAAACCAACCCCTACGACCCGCGCGCTCAAAACGAAGATGTGGGTGATAATGCCATGCTTGCGAGTGACTACGGTATCAAAAACCTAAAACGCATTGTGCCAAACTTGGTGACATGGACCTCCGAAGAAGCCGAAGATTACGAAATGCTTGAAGAGGGCTACAACGAAGTGGTAACGCAATACCGTCGTTATCTGGGCCACGTGACCAAGTACGTGGGTGGAATCTACGAAACCCCCAAAACCATGGACCAAGAAGGAGTGATTTATGAGGTTACGCCTAAAAAACTCCAGAAAGACGCGGTTACGTTTCTGAACCAGCAACTGTTTACCACGCCAACGTGGTTGTTGGATGCCAACATCATGCGCCGTATTCGTCCAGATATGGGCGTAGATTTTGTATCAAAAATTCAGGAAGCAACTTTGACAAGCCTCTTTGCGGCAGACCGCCTGCAACGTATCATCGAAGCCACCGAAAAAACGACGGGTGCGTATACGTTAGACGAATTGTTTACTGATGTTCGTTCGGGTATTTGGTCCGAACTCAAAACGCGTAAAGCTGCTGATACCCACCGCCGAAACCTCCAAAAAATCTTTGTAGAGCGGATGGTTACAACGCTCAACTTGCCAAGTGTGCCGTCGTTTGGCGGAACGGGTACGGCCAAAGTATTCGGTGCCGTTTTGCCACCTTCGGCCGACCCGCGCAAAGGAGATATTCAGACCATGGTGCGGGCGCATTTGACCCTGCTGCGTGGTGAGATTCAGGCGGCGATTCCAGCCACTACCGATAAAATGACCAAATACCACCTTCAAGATTGTCTTTTCCGCATCACGAAGGCATTAGACCCTAAATAATCGTTGTTAACGTTGCTTTTTGGAGGAGTGTTTCTTCCAAAAAGCAACGATTTTTTATAACCCATGGAAGAGCCCTTAGACGAATACGACCGACTTATTTTACAGCAACTCGAACGAGATGCGCGTAAAGCCTACTCGGCCATTGCCGACGACCTGGGTATTTCTAACACAATGGTGCACCAGCGGGTTGGGAAACTCAAACGCATCGGTATTCTGAAAAGTACTACCGTCGTGCTCGATGAGCGTAAATTGGGGTTTGAGTGGGGAGCTTTTACTGGCATAATGCTCAAAGAAGATTCCGATTCGGAAAAAATCATTGAAGCGCTCAAGCAAATTCCAGAAGTGACGGAGTGTTATTATATTACGGGTAAATATACGTTGTACATCCGGATTGTGGCGCGCAGCAATGAGCACATGCGGCGCGTACTTTACGAGAAAATAGACCACATTCCGGGGGTACTGAAAACCGAATCATTGATTGATTTCGGGGCCGCTTTCAAACGAAATGTCCCCATTGAGGAGTGAGCTTTTTACCATTTTCTAAACCTTACCTCTGTGCAAAGTACTTGGATTGGAGTAGACATCGGCACCACCAATGTCAAAGCCGTAGCCTTTGATGAAAACGGGAGCGTGGTGGCCCACGCCACGGGAACCTGCGTGACGTACCACCCCCGAAATCGTTTTGTTGAACAAAATCCTGACGAGATATACCGACTTTTTGTCCACGTACTTCGGCAGGTAACGGAGCAGTTGCGGCACAAAAATGCCACGGTAGAGGCCGTAAGTTTGTGCTCGGCCATGCACAGCGTCATTCCACTGGATGCCCATAATCATCGCCTTACTCGGTCGGTACTTTGGGCAGACAATCGCAGCGAAGCCCAAGCCGACGCCCTTAAACAAGCCGATATTTTCCCCAAGTTATATTCGCATACGGGCATTCCTGCCCATCCGTACGCCCCCCTGACGAAGATGGTTTGGTTTCGCGAAACCCAGCCCCAACTTTTTAAGCGTATTCAACGGTTTGTATCCCAAAAGGAATACATTTGGTTTAACCTTTTTGGGAAGTTTCAAATTGACTATTCGATGGCTTCGGGTACGTCGCTTTTGAACAACCGCCGCCTAAAATGGAGTGAAATGGCATTGGCTTATACGGGTATCAAGGCCACGCAATTGTCGGAAGCGGTGCCCACGTACCATATCGAAAAACTGACGAATCCCTCGCTTTGCCGCAGACTTGGATTGCGCTCCGGAACTCCCTTTGTCATCGGCGCAGGCGATGCGTGCCTAGCCAATTTGGGCTCGGGGGCTTTGGCCAAAGGTGTTTCTACCTTGACCATCGGTACCAGCGGAGCCATCCGTCAAACGGCCGCTACGCCAGCCCGTGATGAGAAAAGACGACTTTTTACGTACGTGCTTGACGAGACCCATTTTGTGTCGGGTGGGCCGACCAATAACGGTGGCAATGTGTTGGAGTGGCTTTCAAAACACCTCTTATTAAAAGACCCAAGCGAGCTGCTTGCTTTGGCCGAAAATGCTCCTCCTGGGGCCGAAGACTTACTTTTTGTGCCTTACCTGTTGGGAGAAAGAGCGCCCGTTTGGGATGCCCACGCCCGGGGAAGCTATCGGAATTTAAGTTGGCAACATACCCAAGCGCATCTGGTGCGCGCCACGATTGAAGGCATTGTGCTAAACTTGAATCAAACGCGTCAAATCATTGACAACCAACTTTCTAAAACCCAGATACTCCACGCCAATGGAGGATTTACGCAATCCAAATTTTGGGTGCAATTGTTGGCTGATATCTTCGGGATAGCGGTAAAAGTCAATCAAAGTGGTGAAAGCGGGTGTTTGGGGGCTATTATGTTGGCAATGAAAGCATTAGAAAAAATAGAAAGCCTTGAAAAGGGCGTTCAGAACTGTGTTCATTTTGCCGAAACTTACCATCCTGACCCCTCTAATCGACTTATTTATCGGAAAGTAAACAAAAATTTCGGGAAGCTGATTACTCAGACAAAAGCTTGAAAAAATGAGAAATATATTGGCAGGATAAGACTTTCGTCGTACGATTGGCGCGGTATTTGAGAGAACCAAATAAAATTCAAAACCGTTACTAATCAGTACTTAATCATTTCTGAAAACCATGAAAAAAGCAGTGTTAGTTACCCTATCGGCGGCGCTTTTGGTAAGTTTGATGGCGCTAAAGCCCCAAACTCCCCCCGCAGAAGAAGCCAAAATAAAATGGGTAACCTTGGAAGAAGCCTATAAACTTAACCAACAACAACCCCGAAAAGTGTTTATTGACCTTTACACGGATTGGTGTGGCTGGTGCAAGGTAATGGATAAAAATACCTTTAAAAACGCCGAAGTAATCGACTTTGTCAACAAGAAATACTACGCCGTAAAGTTCAATCCCGAGAAAGACGGTGATGTGATGTTGGGCAAAGTTTCTTTTAAAAACATGCTCAACGGCAAAGTCACGGGCTATCCTACGACCGTATTTATGAATGAAAAAATGGCGCTCATTCAGCCAGTTTCGGGCTACTTGGAGCCGCGTATGTTTCATCAGGTGCTGGCGTATTTTGGGGATAACAACCACGAAAAAGAACCTTTCGACCAATTTAAAGAAAAGACGTATCCCGGAAAATACACGGCGAAAGCACAGTAATTATCATTGTATACCATTGTTTTATGTAGTTTGGCGTGGGGTGGAGAGGTTCTTTCTTTAAAAGAAGATTTTTGAAGAAAAACGAACCTGTCCACCTTTGCAAATGTTTAGAGATTTTACCAACGCTATGAATATGGAACTTCCTATATATCAGCTTGATGCATTTACCAGTCAAGTTTTTGGGGGCAACCCCGCCGCCGTTGTACCGCTTACGTCTTGGCTGCCTGATGAAACTTTGCAGGCCATTGCTGCTGAAAATAACCTCGCCGAAACCGCTTTTTATGTTCCAACTGACCACGGATTTCATATTCGTTGGTTTACGCCTACCGTCGAAGTAGACCTGTGCGGTCACGCTACCCTTGCCACCGCTTACGTTTTATTTTCGATTGATAATTACGCCCAAGAGCAAATCCACTTTGATTCTCGAAGTGGCGTTTTGACGGTTCGACAGGAAGAAGATTGGCTTATTCTGGACTTTCCAGCTGATACGCTTCATAAACAACTGGTGTCACCTCCCGCTTTGTTGGAAGCCTTGGGGGACGTCGTACCCGTTGAAATAATCCGGGGAAAAACCGACTTTATGGCCGTATTGGAGAATGAAGAGCAGGTAAGAAACCTCAATCCTGACGTAATTGTACTTTCTACCTTACCCGTCAGAGGCGTGATTATTACCGCCAAAGGCCAAGAAGTTGATTTTGTCTCTCGCTTTTTTGCCCCTCAGTCTGGCATTGCCGAAGACCCCGTAACTGGCTCGGCCCATACTACGCTCACACCTTATTGGGCCGAAAAACTCGGAAAAACGGAGTTCAGCGCCTTGCAGGTTTCAAAGCGGGGAGGAGTGCTGAAGACCAAGCTGATTGGAGAGCGGGTCGAAATAGCAGGTCAGGTACGATTATACTTGAAAGGCACGATTGTTTTTGGCTGAAATACGCCTCACTACTTCTTTTAACCTAACAATTTTGTACCGACGAAGCAAGCCAGCGCTTTCGCTGACCGTAAATAATGCTTGTTAGTGGCGCAGATAAGTATATACAATTAGATGAAGTAAAATTCTTTTTATTGGTTTTAGAAGGAATGGGCCATTTTAAAGTGCCTAATCAGCTATTTTAAAACATACTTCCTCAGTAGGTATATTCTCAAAAAAATATACCGATTTAACAACAGAAAATACTAAAACATATCTTATATTCGCATTTCTACAATAAAATGAGGATAAAACAACTCGCTTTTCGGAATAGTGCTTGGAACCCTATATCTGAAACCCCAGCTTTTGCTGCTTCGCAAGCCCAATTGGTATTGGCTTTTGGTGAGAGGAAGTGTTTAGAAGACCTTCAACCTTATGACTATTTGAGGGGGCTATTTCCTGCCGCAGAAATTGTCATTAATTCTACATCGGGAGAAATATACCAAAACTCGGTACACGAGGGGACCATTATTGTTACCGCGATTGAATTTGATAAAACACTTGTCAAAACGACTAAAATTGACATCGAAAATCATTTTCAAAGTGCTGAGTCAGGAAAAAAAATAGCGCAAAATTTATTGGCCGACGACCTGACGGCGATATTTGTCATTTCTGACGGTGGGCGGGTCAACGGCAGCGAGTTGATAGCGGCCCTCAATGAACATACGGGCGATAAAATCCTCATTTCGGGTGGCTTAGCAGGCGACGAAGCCCGGTTTGAAAAAACACTCGTAGGCCTGAACGAAAACCCCAAAGAAGGAAAAATCGTGGGAATTGGCTTTTACGGAACACAATTGACCGTAGGCCACGGAACCATGGGTGGATGGGATGTATTTGGCCCAGAGAGAGAGGTGACTGAGTCTGAGTACAATGTACTCTATAAAATCGGCGAAAAAAAGGCCCTTGACCTTTATAAAGAATATTTGGGCAAATACGCCGATGAACTGCCCGGAGCGGCATTGTTGTTTCCGCTTTCGATGAGAGCAACCGCCGATGCGAAGCCCATCGTTCGGACCATTCTTTCCATTGATGAAACCAACCGAAGCATGACTTTCGCGGGCGAGCTACCCAAAGGTGCTTTGGTGCGGTTTATGAAAGCAAATTTTGACCGCTTGATTGATGCCTCTGCCAGCGCCGCCCAAAACTCAATGAGCCTTTTTGAAAGCCCGCCTGAACTGGCCATTTTGGTGAGTTGTGTGGGGCGAAAATTAGTGCTAGGCTCCCGCACCGAAGAAGAAGTGGAGGCCGCTAGGGAGATATTCGGAGAACAACCAATTATGACCGGTTTTTACTCTTACGGGGAGATTTCGCCCCTAAACCCCAATGCGCGTTGTGAGTTACACAATCAAACCATGACGATTACTACTTTCTCCGAAAAATGAGCGCGATTGATACCACAAAATTCCACCGCTTACTGAAAAAGCAAATCAATAAGTTTTTGACCGAAGATTGTTTGAAACACGAGCACTTTGGCCATTTTATCAAAGCGGTGAATGATTCTTACCTCAATTTTGACCGTGATAAAGAATTGCTCGAACATTCGGCGCAGCTTAATGACAAAGAGTACGCAGAAATCAACCATAAGCTCAAAGAAGAAATTTCGCAACGTAAAATATCGGTTGAAAAACTGATTGAGGCGATTCACTCGCTAGAAATTCAGGAAGGGATTCAACCGAGGGCTTTTGATTCCAATAATCTACTGGGATTGGTGGACTTTCTTCAGGTACAAATTGAAAACCGTAAATTGATTGAAGCAGAACTGCGCCAGGCCAAAGAAGCGGCCGAAAGCGCCACCGATGCCAAATCGGAGTTCCTTTCGATGATGAGCCACGAGATCCGTACCCCGTTGAATAGCATCGTGGGCCTTACGTATTTGATGCAGCAGGAAGATGTGTCGCCAGTCATGGCCGAAAATCTCAAAATTCTTCAATTCTCGACCGATAATCTTTACGTACTCATCAACGATATTCTGGATTTTAGCAAGATTGAGGCGGGCAAAGTGGAGCTGGAAAGGGTTCCGTTTGATATTAAGCAACTGATTTCCAACATTAAAAAAGCCAATCAAGTCAAGGCCGAAGAAAAAGGCAACAAAATCAAATTGATGATTGACGATGACGTGCCCGATGTGGTTATCGGCGATTCGCTTCGACTTGGCCAGATTATTTCAAACTTGGTGTCCAATGCCGTTAAGTTTACGGCCAACGGCAGTATCACCGTCGAGTTGTCTTTTGTAAAGAAAGTTGGAAATAAGGCCGTGATGGACATTTCGGTCATAGATACGGGCATTGGCATTGCCGAAAATAAGCAGGCGTCCATTTTTGAGAAATTTACCCAAGCCAATTCCGAAACAACCCGCCAATTTGGGGGCACTGGGCTGGGGCTGGTTATTACCAAAAAGCTGCTATATCTTCATAACAGCGATATTCAGATTGAGAGCCAATTAGGCAAAGGCTCGAAATTCTTCTTCACGATAGAGCTAGAAATCGGAACTGCACTCAAGAATAAAGCCGTGGAAGCAAACAATGAACTTCTGAACGAAAGCACCTTGAAAGGCGTAAAAATTCTGTTGGTGGAAGATTACCCCATGAATGTAAAAGTGGCCACTAAATTTCTGGAGAGGTGGCAGATTGTATTGGATGTAGCCGAAAACGGCCAAATAGCCGTTGACAAGTACGCCGCTGGCAAGTACGACGTAATTCTGATGGATATTCAAATGCCACAAATGGATGGATATACTGCCACGCAGAAAATCAGAGAAATGGACATGAATATTCCCATCATTGCCCTAACGGCCTCGGCCACGTTGAGCAATCAAGACCGGGCGTTTTTGGTAGGAATGAACGACTACGTCACAAAACCTTTCAATCCCAAAGAGTTATTTCAGAAAATAGCGAAGTATAGTAGCCGAATCTAACATAACTTGCTGATTATAAATCCCTCCATGAAAAGCGCATCGAATTTCGGTGCGCTTTTCATGGTTTAAGGGCGCCTGCGTGGGTAGTACTTATGCAATGATTTTGCGTAAGCAGGTATGTATAGGATAGTATTTAAGACACTTTTTAGAAATATTTGAATATAGTTTTGGCTCTTATTGAGAAGTACGACAATTGCTTTCAAAGCCTATAACAATCCACAAATACGAAATACATAAACCTTTCAACCACCAATTCAAATGATAAAAAAACACAGTTTCAACTATTTTCACCTAGGATTAATCCTGTCCGTATTGTTGTGGACAAGTTGTAAAGTATCGACCACGGGTCAAGGAAAAAAAGCGGAAGGCCGCTCCGATGGATTTGTTCAGATATTTGACGGCAAAACGCTGAACGGTTGGGAGGGTGACCCTACCTACTGGCGCGTTGAAAACGGAAATTTAGTGGGAGAAATCACCCCGACTACTTTGCTTAAAACCAATTCTTTTATCATCTGGAAAGGTGGTGAGCCTGCCGATTTTGAATTGAAAGGTGAATTTAACATCACCAAGGCAGGTAATTCAGGCATTAACTACCGCAGCGACCGCCTAACGGATATCCCTTTTGCGTTGCGCGGGTATCAGGCAGATATCGACGGTAACAACCGCTATACTGGCCAAAATTATGAAGAGCGTAAAAGAACAACGCTGGCCTATCGCGGACAAAAAACGTCTATTAATCCCCAAACGGGCACTTTCACTCCCGAAGCCGTACGCGCTAAAGTAAAAAGCAACGCATGGACCGATTTGAGCGTAACCGGCTCGCTCGGAAGTTCAGATTCGTTGAAGACCTTGATTAAAAGCGAAGACTGGAATGAGTTCCACCTGATTGTCAAAGGAAACCGCCTCCAACATTATATAAATGGCGTTTTAATGAGTGAGGTCGTGGACAATGATGCAGTAAATGGCAAGTCAAAGGGACTTCTAGGGGTACAAGTACACGTGGGTCCTCCCATGAAAGTACAGTATCGGAATCTTCGTTTAAAGCAACTCTAGTATCCCATGAATAAAATTGGATTTAATGTGCTGGCTTGGTCGGCAGGAATGTCAGAAGAATTATTCCCCATTATTGAGCGTTTAAAAGAAATTGGTTACGACGGGGTGGAGTTTTTTGTGGGCTCTCCCGAAGAAAGTGCGTATAAGCAGGTAGGTGATTTTACCCGTGGCCTAGGTTTGGAAACAACCACCGTCACCGTTGTAAGTCCTGACATGAATCCCATAAGCGACTCAGCAACGGTGCGTGCCAAGGGACTTGACCGCATCAAATGGGCGATTGACCGTTCGCATGATTTGAATTCACGCGTTTTGTGCGGGCCTTTTCACTCGGCTCACGCCCATTTTGCGGCGCATGAGCCGTATGAGCAAGAATATGGCTGGGCGGCCGAAGTGCTGCACGCAGCGGGCGAACACGCCGCCCAAGCCGATGTGGTGCTGGCGCTGGAAGCCCTCAACCGTTTTGAGTGTTATTTGTGCAACACCATGGCCCAGTTGAGTAAGTTGGTTACGTTGGCCGATCATTCACACGTACGGGCCATGTTTGACACGCACCACGCCAACGTAGAAGAAAAGAAATATGGTCAGGCGCTCCAAACCATCTCGCCCGTGCTGAGCCACGTCCACATCAGTGAAAACGACCGAGGTACGCCCGGCGACGGACACATCCCTTGGAATGATGCCTTTGCGGGATTGGCGGCGATTAACTACAAGGGTTGGCTTACGATTGAGGCGTTTTCCCGCAATGACCCTGGTTTTGCCAACGCCATCAACGTGTGGAGAGAATACAACGACCCTTGGCACATCGCCGAGCATGGTCTGAAGTTTATTCAACAAATGTGTATCAAACACAATCTGTGATTTTGATGAGCCTCTGACCCTTATTTCTACACTTTTATGAAAAACAGAAAGCATTTAATACTGTTGTGCAGTATTGTTTTTTTTGTTGTCGGGTTTACGCCCGTCAAAAAAACAGCATCTCAGGAAGATGTAAACAAATATCGCATTGTTTACAAAGGCGAAAAAGGGCCTGGACGCGGGAAAAACATCGTTTTTATTACGTCTGACCACGAATACCGGAGCGAAGAATCTTTGCCGGCACTGGCCCGAATTTTGGCCAAGCGCTATGGGTTTACGTGTACGGTGGTTTTTGGCCTCGACGACAACGGTTTTATTTTGCCGGGTAGTTCCAACCTGAAAGGACTGGATGTATTAGATAAAGCGGATTTAATGGTGCTGTTTACTCGCTTCTCTAACTTCGGGGACGAAGAAATGCAACACTTCGATAAATACATCCGGCGCGGTGGTCCTATTGTTGCTTTTCGTACCGCCACGCACGCTTTTAGCAATAAAGGAAATGCCAAATGGGGGCATTATTCGTGGGATTATAAAGGCGAAAAAAGTGAGTGGAAAGATGGTTTTGGTGAGTTAGTATTGGGTGAAACTTGGGTTTCGCACTATGGCACCAACCACAAACAGGCCTCGAAACTAATTCCCGAAGAAGCACAAAAAGAACACCCGATTTTGCGGGGTGTGAAAGACATGCTGGCGCAATCGGGCGGCTATACGGCTTATCCGAAAAACGCCACGGTGATTGCACGCGGACAAGTCCTGAACGGCATGACGGCCGATGCGGAGCCTGACAAAACCAAAGAGCTCCTGCCTGTGGCGTGGGTACGCACCTATTCCATCGACTCAGGACCGTCGGGGCGGGTTTTTGCCACTACCCACGGTGCTTCGGAAGATTTATTGAGCGAAGGTTTTCGGCGTATGGCCCTGAATGCCGCTTTTTGGGCGCTGGGCATGGAAAAACAAATCAAAGCCAACAATAATATTGATTTTGTGGGGCCGTACAAGCCAACCACGTTCAATTTCAATGGGTACAAAGCCAACGTCAAGCCTGCCGATTTGGCGGGCTGGGATTCGTTGATTATGCCGGGCGAAGTCGTAAAGAAGAAATAAAATCACATCATTTAGTTACTAAAGTATTACAACGAATATGTCAGAAAAACTTCCTTTTCGCTTTGGCTCAGAGGTTTATACCTGGTTTATGAGCGGCAATGGCACTACACACCAAGGGCGCTTGGGCCACATGATTGAAATCATTGCGCAGGCGGGATTTACGGGGATTCAGCCCATTTTTACGTGGATGGGCGAGCTAGTTGACCCCGACCGCTTGGAAGCTAAATTGAAAGAACAGGGTATCGAATTGGCTGCCGTGGCCTTGGCGCTGGAATGGAACGGAACCGAAGAAACCCACAACGAACGTCTGATTGCCAACAATGCCATCAGTTTGTTGGAGCGTTTTCCGGGAGCAATGCTCAACACCGTCCAAATCCCTACGGGTCGGCATGATTTGGAAGCGCGTCGTCGCAGTTTGGTCAACATCGTCAATACGGTTTCGGCCCGAGCCAAAGAGAAAGGCGTGCCGTGTAGTTTTCACCCAAACTCTCCGCATACCTCCATCATTCGTACCGAAGAAGATTATAAAGTGGTACTGGAGTCGTTGGATACGACCGTGACGGGCTGGACGCCGGACGTGGGCCACATCATCAACGGCGGTATGGACCCGCTCGAAAAGATGAAAGAGTATGCTTCTTTAATCAATCACGTGCATTACAAAGACTGGGATGGCAATCCTGAATTTGCGTTGATGGGTAAAGGAAAAGTGGATTTATTATCCATTACCCAATGGTTGAAAGATACCAATTACGGCGGCTGGATTATCTGCGAAGACGAAGGTATTGAGGCGCTGGAAGATCCCGATTTTGTGACTTTACACGACGGTCGTTGGATTCAGAATGAATTAATTCCGGGCTTAAAATAAGAAAATGCGGTCCACGATATTTAGGCAATAGTTTTTGGGTTTCAACCGCCTAGGCGGTTTCACATTTTCGGTTTTATATTTTTCGGTTTAATGTTTATCAGTTCCTCCTATGCCTTTTGTTCAGACCAACGGAATCAATTTTTACTATGAAGAACGCGGCCTAAGTTCGGCCGAGCCGCTGCTGCTCATCATGGGAATCACGGCACCTGGCGGCGTGTGGGAACCTCACGCGTCGTATTGGCAAAATGATTTTCGGTGCATTATTGGCGATAATCGAGGTGTGGGTCAGTCAGATAAACCAGCGGGGCCGTATTCTACGGAGCAGATGGCCGATGATTATGCGGGGCTGTTGGATGCCCTTCAACTGGAAAATGTTCGCGTTGTGGGTTGCTCCATGGGTAGCACCATTGCGCAGCAGTTGGCCATTCGTCACCCTAAAAAAGTACGCTCGTTGGTGTTGATGTGTCCTTGGGCGCGTTGCGACAATGCCGCCAAAGCGATTTTTCAGCACATGATGCACTGTAAAGCACGATTTAGGCCCGAAGAATTCAGCTTATACATCCAACAATTGATTTATTCCAAAGCCTCTTGGGACAATGAACAAACAGCGGCTGAACTGGAAGCAGGCCGCAATCAAGCCGCAATCGACCCGTTTCCTCAGCCCCTTCACGGGTTGGAAGGACAGGCGGCGGCGTGTATCGCGCACAACGCCTTGGCACAACTCCCCAGCCTAACCCAGCCAGCACTCATCATTGGGGGCAAAGAAGATATTTTTACGCCCGTATGGATGGCCAACGAAGTGGCGGGTGCCATTCCGAATTCAGATTTATTTTTGTACGAAAAGGCAGGCCATATTTTCCATTTTGAGCAATTGGAAGACTTCAATCCAAGGGTCAAAAATTGGTTGTTGGCCCACTGATTGGATAAATAAATGCATAATTTTTAAGCAAAAAATACATTAAAAATAGGTTTTAAGGGGCTTTTGCCTTTTTTGACCGACGATGTGACTGACAATTGATTTTTATGGACGGTAAAGAAATAACGACTCAGCCCTGGACGAATAAACTATCGAATGCGGCACAATTGGGAGGGATTGAGACGTCCATCATCGACAATGGTCTGGGTAGAGGAACGCGCATTGCGTGGATAAATACAGGTACGGGACTGCGCTACAAAGTCGTCATTGACCGCGCCATGGACATTGCTGACGCATTCTATAATCAGCATAGTTTGGCGTGGTTGAGTCATGCAGGAGTGATGCCACCGCAGCCGTTTTCGGGCAAGGGGATTGACTGGATTCGGACTTTTGGCGGTGGATTAATAACAACCTGTGGACTGTCGCACGTGGGTGGGCCTGAGTCGGATGAATACGGTGAACGAGGATTACACGGCTTGGTAAGCAACATCCCCGCCGAAATAGAATCCATCATCCAGCCCGACCCTGTTGCTGGCAAAATGGAGATGAGTATTACGGGAATTATCAAGCAAACGCAGGTCTTTGGGCCTATTTTGGAACTACGGAGAACCATTTCGGGAACCCTCGGCGAGGCCAAAATTCGCATCCATGATGAAGTGATTAACCGCGCCAATACCACCACACCGCACATGATGCTGTACCACTGCAATTTGGGCTGGCCGCTGGTAGATGAAGGTGCCGAAATTGTGTGGGAAGGCGCGTGGAAATCGCGTGATGGTGATCCCAACAACCCGATTTTCAGAGAAGGAAATGATTTTAAAACCTGCCCTGCCCCGCTGGAAGCGCACAATGGAGGTGGAGAAGAAGCGGCCTTTATTGATATTGATGCCGATGCTGCGGGTAGGTGCCATTGTGGAATACGCAACGCTTCCCTAGGTATTGAATTAGCGATACGTTTTCAGAAAAACCAACTGCCTTGGATGACCAATTGGCAGCACTGGGGCAAAGGCGAATACGTGACGGGTATCGAGCCGGGCACCAACCCGCCCATCGGACAGGCAACGGCCAGAGCACAGAATACGCTCATTCAGTTGGCTCCCGGCGAACGCCGCACGTATGATTTGGAAATAGAGGTTTTGACATTGTAACCTGTCTCTGCAAATAAAATAATAACGAACAACAATCAACTATTAAATTGTGCACGAGCACTTTATACAGAAAATGGCAAATGTAAGTTTAGCAGCAAAAGCCTTAGAACAAGGAAAAGGGATTTTACGCTTAGCCCCTACATGGGTACCGCGCTCTTTTTGCGTACCCGGACGAAGAATTAAATTACACCCCGACGATTATTACGTGTTGGGTGGCGTGCGCGGCGGTATCGACGAGCGTTGGCTGTCGTCAACCACGCCGGCTAAAAACGGTCCGTTGACGGGCGAGCACGAAGGCTTGAGCAAAGTGGTTTTTCAGGACGGAGATACAACCGAACAACTATTACTAAAAGACGTTATCGACGAGCTGAAAGGCGAAATCATCGGTGACCGTCTGTGGGATGAGTACAAAAGCTGGCCGATGTATTCTAAGTTTTTTGATAACATGGGCCCCCTGCCGCACCACATTCACCATAACGACGAAAAGGCGGCTTTGGTAGGGCAAAATGGAAAACCCGAAGCCTATTATTTCCCTCCCCAACTCAACAACCACGGTGGTGATTTCCCCTATACTTTCTTCGGAATTACTCCGGGTACAACCAAAGAACAAATCAAGCAATGCTTGATGGACTTCAACAAAGGTGACAACAAAATTACCAATTTTTCGTCAGCTTATAAATTAGAGCCAGGCACAGGCTGGGACGTGCCCCCAGGTATTTTGCACGCGCCAGGCAGCTTGTGCACCTACGAGCCACAAAAAGCATCCGATATTTTTGCAATGTATCAAAGCCTTGTCAATGAGGCAATTGTGCCAGAAGAGTTGCTTTGGAATGGCACGCCACAAGACAAGGTAGGTGATTATGACGAGTTGGTTTCGGTGATTGACTGGGAAGCCAATGTTGACCCCAATTTTGCCGCCAACCACTTTATGATGCCTAAGCCCGTACGGCCGTTGGAAGATATGCAAGCCCAAGGATACGTAGAAAACTGGATTTGTTATAAATCCGCTGCATACAGTGCCAAAGAACTCACCGTCATGCCCGGCGCCACCGTGACCATCAAAGACGCGGCAGCGTATGGTATGATTGTGATGCAAGGCCACGGCAAATTTGGCGTGTGGGACATCGAAACTCCCGCGTTGATTCGGTACGGACAATTGACCAACGATGAGTTTTTTGTGAGCGAAGCAGCGGCAAAAGAAGGGGTTGTAATCAGCAATCCGTCGGCTAACGACCCAATCGTGATTCTAAAACACTTTGGTCCCAACAACCCTGATTTGGTACTCTAATACTAACCTCGGCAAGGTTTGCTCCCTAGTTTCAAACTTAACCTCGGCAAGGTTTGGAACCTTGCCGAGGTTGACAGAACAGATACTCAGATAACACTTAACTATTAACCTTTAATACTTTTATCAACATGCCCGAAAATAATTATCCTAAACTCCACAATGCCACTTGGCCGGGTATTGTAGGAAAAGGTCCCGATTCCGAACCGCCGATTTCACTTGATACCATGCTGGAAATGACCGCTGCGGCGGAAGTGGGCGGTGTTAAATTTGACGGAGTTGACCTTGGACTTTTTGATCCTCATTACGACCTTGATATTTCGGACGATGGCATCAAACGGTTGGCCGATAAAGTAGCCGCACACGGCCTCGAAATCGGTAGTTTGGTGGCTCCTATTTGGGGCGGCCCTGCCATGGGTACCAAAGAGCAACGTGCCGAGTTTGTAGAAATGGTGCGTAAAAGCTGTCATATCGGCCAAAAACTACGTGAAATGGGCATTCGTCCCAACGGTATTGTCCGTATTGACTCGGCAAGCAGTCCCCACGACTGGGCCGCTGATCCTGCGGGCAACACCAAACTCATTGCCCAAACATTTCGCGAAGCGGCCGACGTAGCCGCCGACTTTGGCGAGCGTTTGGCCGCCGAAGGTGAAATCTGCTGGGGCGGAATGCACAGCTGGAAATACATGCTCGAAACCCTCGAAGCCGTAGACCGTAAAAATATCGGTTTCCAAGCTGATATGTCGCACACCACGTTATATCTGTTGGGCTACAATGCCCCCGAACACCGCATCCTGCCCGAAGATTTTCAGTGGGGCGACCGCCAAACATTCTTAGACGGGTTGAAGAAATTGACCGCAGCGCTTCGTCCTTGGACGATTGATTTCCACGTGGCTCAAAACGACGGAACCGTACACGGAACAGGCTCACACGATAAAACGGGTCGCCACTGCTTGGCCACTGACCCCAACGGGAAGCTGGACGTAGTGCATGACGCTGGACTTTGGCTCCGCGACGAAAGTGGTGAGCTTACCAAAGCCTTCAAGCACATTTGCTGGGATGGCTGTATGTTTGCCAACGAGGTGATGACCAAGCAACAAACTTGGAATGACATTCTGGCTACGATGATCAACGTGCGTAAGGCACACGGCTGGTACGAAGCATAAGAGATTTATAGACGTGGGAAGTTTCAAAAACTTTCCACGTCTTCTTTCGAAGTGTAGCTTTGTAATTTGTTAACCCTTAACAACTTAAAGAAAAATGGCACAAAAAAAACAAATACGCATTGGATTGGTAGGAACGGGTTTGATGGGCCGTACGCACTCCAATGGATATAACCGAATTGCAAATTTTTTCCCTGAATTAGAATATCATCCCGTATTGAAGGCGGTTTGCTCGCGCAACGCCGAGAAGGTAAAGGCATTTGCCGAACAATGGGGCTTCGAATCTTACGAAACGGATTGGAAAGCACTCGTGGCCCGCGATGATATTGACGCCATCGACATCTGTACGCCCAACGACAGCCACGCCGAAATCGCTTTGGCCGCTGCCGCTGCGGGTAAGATGATTCTGTGCGAAAAACCACTGGCGCGCACCCTGGCCGAAGGTGAAACGATGGTGGAAGCCGCCGAAAAAGCGGGCGTGAAAACCACCGTTTGGTACAACTACCGCCGCATACCCGCCGTGACTTTGGCGAAGCAAATCGTGGATTCGGGCAAGCTGGGCAAGATATTTCACTACCGCGCCAACTTCCTCCAAGACTGGACCATCAACGCCGACCTGCCGCAGGGCGGAACGGGCCTGTGGCGCATGGATGTAGATTCGGCTGGTTCGGGCGTAACGGGCGACTTATTGGCGCACTGTATTGATACCGCCATGTGGCTCAATGGTGCCATTACCGACGTATCGGCCATGACCGAAACCTTCGTGAAAGAGCGTATGCACCAACTGACGGGCAAAGTACAGCCCGTGGGTATCGATGATGCCTGTCTTTTCCATTGCCATTTTGCCAACGGTTCACTGGGTCTTTTTGAGTCTACGCGCTATGCACGTGGCCACAAAGCCCTCTATACCTTTGAAATCAACGGCGAGCACGCGTCTATCCGCTGGGATTTGCACGACCTGAACCGCCTCGAATATTTTGACCACAGCGACGAATCTATCGTGCGCGGCTGGCGCTCCATCCACGTAACCGACGGCGACCAACCGTACATGAACCGTTGGTGGATTCCGGGTTGCGGCATCGGCTACGAGCACAGCTTCATTCACCAAGTGGCCGATTTCCTCAAAAGCCTCGAAACTGGCGAGCCTTGCGGCCCTACGTTCAGAGACGCGCTCCAAACCCAAAAAGTATGCGAAGCCGTCATTGAATCAGCCAATTCACGGAGCTGGAAAGATACTGGCGCAGAAGCGATTGGGTAGCATTTGTAACCTTTCCAAGATTCAAAACCTTGGAAAGGTTTGTTTAAAACAAAATCAGCAGTATGTTTTTTATAGCCTGCGGACTAAGCGACTATATAAATCTCTTAAAGTCAATATGTCTGTAAAAAATGCTGTTTTGGGCTGCGTTGCATTCACTTTTATCGAAAAAACCATTTGCTAAGCCTTCTTTTAGGATTTTTTCTATGGCAATTTTAAGTGGTGGGATATGACGGCTAACAATATCAAATACCATTTCAAAATCAATTCCTGTATAATCGTGAGCTATGCGATTTCTTAAACCACGTACTTGCTTCCACGGAAATATCGGGTAAGCTGTGCGTGTTGATTCAGATATTTTTCCTGCATTTTCACCCACGTTCGAAAGTAACAATAAGGAAGCATTGAACCTTAATTGATCGTCTGCCTAATGGAAATCTTTTGCCGTTTGGAAGCCCTGTGCATACAACAAAATTTTTTCCACAGATTCTAACATGACCAATAAAGGTAACAAATCGCGGCTTTTATTTACGGACATATTTGAGTTCTTTTTGGGCACGGTACAAAATAATGGGGTCGGCATATTTTGAGGGAACAATATCTATCTTTGTTTTTAAGACCCTTGATAGACGAGTTTTGAGGCGTTTGCGGGTATCGTAGTCCAATTCCTCTTCTAATAAAAAATCAATATCCCGATATGCCTCTCCACGTGCAAATGACCCAAACACCCCCAACTGAGTGATACCAAAGGCATCAAAAATCCCATGACGCCGTAAAATATCTTCTAACTCTAAAATAGTCATTTGATGTTTGGTTGTTGCTTTCATATCCTACTATTTGCTATGTTCAAAAACTTTCTAAATCCTTCGATACAGCAAAGCTACACAAAATGGTGTTGCTTCATAAAAGAATAGCGGCAATAATTCGACCTGCACGGGCCGCCCTACGCAGGTCGAACTGTTGTAAAGGCAAACCAGTAGTATCTTGAAAAAGTATGCGAAGCCGTCATTGCATCAGCCAATTCACGGAGCTGGAAAGATACTGCTGCTGAGGCGATTGGGTAATTTCATTCCCTCTTTATACACGAAGCGCGGGGCATTGCCTCGCGCTTTTATTTTAGGTGACTGCTAAATAAAATGAATCAGCAATATTTATTTCCCCCTTGCTTTTCGTAAGGTTAGCCTTAATTGGAATGATAGGATGTTTTGATTTTTTGGGGTGAATAAATTAAAAAGTATATTGCGTCTTGTGGGGAGAAGTGCCTTTTGGACATATTTCTATAATCAACTAGTCAATAATTTACTACCATAATATATTACATGCAGGTTTTTCATGAAAGTTCCTTCCCATTGCAGTTGTTTCTAAAAAAAATAAGTCGGGTCGTGGGTATTCTCTTAAAGGTGAAACACAAGTGACGTTGTTTTTTTAATTTTATCCAGACGTTTCTTTACAGAGAAAGTTTTTCCCCCGCAGTCGCTCGCGTCCCGCGACGGGGCGGCCCGAGCCGTGACGCCTATCACAAGGCTTCCAGCCGTTTTGCCTATATACATTTGCTTCTTTCCCCATGAGCTGCGTCCCACAGTACTTTCATTTTGGAGAAAAAAAATTTAGATACCTACGGCCTGACAAAATGGGTACTTGCAACATGATGCGTGCCGCGAAGTAGCTACTAATCACTGCAAGCTGTGAGCCACGGCTGCGAGGATAGGGTCTTTTCCCAAATAGGTTCCGGCGGTGGCAATGGCACTAAATCGGGCAAACAATTCCTCGCGGTACCAATGCTGCTGCCGCGTTTTTTTGATTACTTCTTTATGAAACCCGCTTTGGTAAGCAAACTTTCGGATGGCTTCTGCATTCTCCCAAATACTTAATGTCGCCTGTTGTATAACCGGAACTTCCCCTACACCCACCGCCATAATGAGCCCTTCCGCTGCCTGCATGGCTCGGTAAGTAGATGGAACATGCCGCCAGAATGAGAGCAGTTGGCTGATGCGTAAGCTGGCCCGCGTCAGTACCACAATCGGGCCCAAAGACGGAGTGGGGGGCGTGGCGGCAAATGGGTTTTGTCCGTCCCAAAGGCCGTGCGATTGAATCGGAGCCAACTGCATGGTATAGGATTCTTTGGCGCGTTCCAAGTACATTTTTGTTTTTTCTGAAGAAAAGAAGTGGTTTGCCTCCTCTTCGGTTTTCCATTGCGCGATAAGCGCATACTGCGAAAAATCGGGCAGCAGACCAAATCCGGCACGTCCGCAGCCCATCATTTTACCGAAAGTAAGTCCATGGGGCAGCGGATTCAGCAGCGATTTTAGCCCCATTTGGGTAAAAGCCCACCATTGTTGAGGCGATGGAAAGCGGAACAGCGAAACCGTGGTAATAGGGCAATGAGCCAACGTTGGCATAAGGGGATGAAACAGCATGGCGTGATGATACGTAAATGAGAAAACCTCATTTATGTACTAAAAAATTGCGCCACGGCCCTTTAAAGAGGAGTTGATGGCCCTAATAGGGGTTTCTGGCCTGAGAAATCTACATTGTTCCTCAGTATGGGGTTTTTAGAAAAACCTACCCATTACAGCCCCCCCCGTTGGTCGAAGTCTTCCGCAGGGTGATTTCGACCTTTCCATAAACAAAGTGTTTGTAACACGGGGAGCGCCGGGAACGCTGTTTTTGTCCAGCAAGTTGAATTGAGTACTCTCTTACTTATTCTTTATCTGCTCTCTGAAAATAGCGATGGCTTCTTCAAAATCGGTGTAATATTCATTGTCATCACGTACTAAAATAGACATATAGGTATCATCCACTTTTAACGTATGGACGGTTATTTGCAGGCCGAACAACGCTTTGGGGTCTTTTTCGCGTAACCATGCGTTGAATAATCTATTTCGTGCTGCTGATTGCCTGTCTCCACCCGATGAGCAGATGTACAACAATGCCATATCCTTATCACCCTGTAATATCTTTCGCAGAATGTCTATGATGGTATCTTTGACTCTTTTGTCAATTCCGGCTCTTGGGGCTGCTGGTAGAGGAGTAGATTGTTCAACCGATGGACCGAATCCAAAGGTGTACGTCTGATTGTCTAAATGAGGGTGTGCAGGAAAATCGCCCTGAGAATGAATGAAATAAACCTGATATTTGATTCCAACGTCAGTAACAAAAGTATAATCTAGGGCATTCGTACCAATTTTCCCTTCGTACTTATAGGGGTTGTACGAACTTAATTCCTCTCGCATACACCTCTTCTAAGGTGATTTCTCCCCGGTAATACTTGTCAATAGCTTCCTTATCCTCCAACTTACGTTTCATTATATCGAAGATAGACGGTGAGGCGTTTTTAGCTATTTTTTTCTTATGTTTTGCGGATACTGCGTTCATGGCGATGCCTCTGTTTTGCATTATTCATACAAATATGTCAATATATGCTGACTTTTGTTCATTGATTAATGAATATTTTAATCCCCCCCCCCCCGCAGTCGCTCGCGTCCCGCGATGGGTAGCCCGAACCGTGACGACTATCACAAGGCCTCCGGCATGACAAATCAGGATTAGGTCTTTGAGCCAATGCAGGTTCTCTTTTCTGCCTTTTTGTGAATGTACTTTAGGGAAATGGTACGCTTTTGGTGAATTTTAGCATTGTTGTTCTTTTGAAATGGGAAAAACAGTAATTTTGGTCTCCTTCATTAAATCAATAGAACCATGAACCATCACCCATTAATTGAACGTAATCCTGCTGTGTTGTTGGGTAAGCCTGTATTGAAAGGAACTCGTATTTCTGTGGAGCTAATCATTAGAAAACTTTCTGGAGGACATACCATAGAACAATTGTTGGAAGATTATCCTCACTTGCGCTATGAGCAAATTTTAGCGGCACTCGCTTACGCAGCTGATGTGATTGCTAACGAAGACTTCATATTGGCCGCATGATTGTATGTGACGAAAATCTTTCGCAACGATGGATTAACTTGCTTAAAGAGAGTGGATACGAGACTTTTTCAGTAAGAGAGCATTTCGCAGGTATTACTGACATAGAGGTCACAAAGATAGCTATTGATAAAAATGCGTTAATTGTAACGGAAGATAAAGATTTTGGCGATATCGTTTTTGCTCAAAATATTAAAAACGTGTCTGTTGCTCTACTTCGTTACGATCAGCCTGACTACGAAACGATTGCTAACTTACTGCTGAGTACATTGCAGCAGCATTTTAAATCTCAGGAGCATTGTTTTTATACTATTACTAAGCAACAGGTAAGAAGAAGAAGGCTATAAAAGTCCTTTTCCCCCCGCAGTCGCTCGCGTCCCGCGAGTGACGACTATTTCTGGGCTTCCAGCCGTTTCTGCCTATCTACAGTTAATTCTTTCCCAATGGGCTATGCCCCACCAATCTCCTTTCATTTTAGAGAAAAGAGGAGTAGATGCCTCCGCGCGGCGGACCGTCGGCATGACAAAGTGAGTGATAAGCCCTCGCAGCCGTTGTCCGATGATTAACCTACAACTGCCTCAAATAGCTGATTTTAGCAATGAGATGGTCTTCTTGACTGCGTGTATCGAGGCGTGTGGTGGATTGGAACTCGCGTTTGTTGAATACAATGTAAATAAACGACAGCGGCTGATACTCCCACGACAAGCGAATGTTGTAGTTGTTGGCTTTGGTGTCGGTGTTGCGTTGGTAAAAACCGATGAGTTGGAGGCGAGGATTGGCCGCAAAACGCCCCTCTATCGACAATAAATCTATATTTTTGGTGGTATTGTTCACGCCCACATTTCTAAAATTATTCCGATTAAACCGCCCCGTGATGGAAATATGTGGAATCGGCGCAACCAATACGCTCAGGTTGGTGGTATTGAGCTTGCCGTCATAATACGTTCCGTATTCGCCATTCCACGTAAAACTCAGCTTTTTAGAGCCATCGCTTCCCCAATACACCGCATGGCGTGTGTAATTGTAGGCCCCCGCCGCAATTTTTACCCCCAGCGGACTGAAAGGTTCGGTGAGGTACTGGTAGGTGGGCGTCATGACATGCCCCATAAACCCACCCGACTGAAGCATGATCCAGAAAGGACTCAGGCCGTATGAGCGCTCAATGAGCCGGCCCGTACTGGCTTGATTGTAAAACTCGACCAACAAACTCGGCTCAAACGAACGAATGATTTTTTTGAAGGGCAGGTGTTTGCCCCGATAAAACCAAAAAATCCCCGGCGTAGTGCCGATGACGTCGGTACGGGAAATAAAACCTACGGCAGGATTGAACGATTTTGAAATCAACGACTGGGTCCACCAAATCTTCCATTGGTTGGTGGCGTAGTAGTACTGCGCCGCTCCCGCCACGCCCGTTACGTTGCCTTTGGAATCGTGGCTGAGGTTAAACATCCAGTTGAGCGAATGGGCTTCGTTAAACCGCACAAAACCGTCCAAATTGCCTACAATATTGGTATTTCCAGTGTCACTTTTGACGGTGACCAAGGCCCCCAAACGGCTTTGCTTCCCAAAGTTTTCGGAATAGCGACCAACAAAATAGTTCGTCAACGGCGAAGAGTTGGTGCCGCGTTGGCGAATATACATGGCACCGTAATTGGTCTTGGCCGAACGGCTCACAAAACGGGCTCCAGCGTCAATCGGAATGGGGTTTCCGCCTCCGTCCAAGCCAATCTGTCGGCTAAAAAAGGGCTGAATACGCATCGAACCGCCCGACATATCGGCCGCTGGGCCAACGCCAATCCCGAATAGTGAGGCATTTTCCAGAAAAAACTGCCGACGCTCGGGAAAAAGTACCGAAAAGCGCGTTACGTTGTTGACCTGTCGGTCGGCGTCGGCTTGTGCAAAGTCGGTATTAAAGGTCAAATCCAACACGGCTCGAGAGTTGATTGCCCATTTCACTTCACCCCCCAATTTCACGGCGGCATCTTCGGGTTTGCGCCCGTCCATGTTGCGGTAGCGGTCGTACGAAGTCAAAAAGAACGGTTGTATGCGTACGTTGGCCGTCGGCGGGGGCGGTTGCAGTCCTTTAATAATGCCCGCGTAGTCCATGCGTAACACATTGAATGAACGTGGAAACGGCGAAAACGCATAATTTTCGTTGGTCATGCGTCGGCTGCGGTTGAGGTTAAAACCCCAACTTTGAAAAGCCGAGTCCGACTTGGCATAGCGGAGAGTTTTCCAAGGAATGGCAAACTCTGCCACCCAACCCGAATCTGAGCGGGCGGTACGTACGCGCCAGAGGCCGTCCCAATCCAAATCAATGTAGTTGGCATCAAAGGCCAAAAAGTCGCGCTGAACGCCGTGCGGATTGGTCGTAAATACCATGGCATTGCGGCGGTCGTTGAAACCGTCGATGGTCATACCCACAAAATCAGAAGTGCGGGTGTTGAAGTCTCGCTTAAAATCAATGACGCGGATGGATTTTTTGCCCAGCGTATCGTAATTAAACACGCCGATGTACAAATAGTGTTGGTTGTACAGCGCCCGCATTTCGGTACGGTGGCGCGGAATTTTTCCCTGATGGGGGTCTATTTCGATAAAATCACTTTTGGGTTTGGCCAGCTGCCATTCTTTGTCGTTGAGCAATCCGTCTATTTTTAGGTTGTTGGAAACCTTGACGGCCTCAAATTCTTTACGGACGGAATCGGGTTTAAACAGAAGTACATCTTGCGAAAAACAGAGAAACGGTAACAAGCAAAAGGCCAGCGCAAACTTATAGTTCATACGGGGAGTGGAATGTGATATAAATAGGGCCGCAAGTTAGTATTCCTTTCTTAAATCACTCTCCCCCAAAAGATGGGAAAACGTAATCTCAGGGTATTTTTTTGTGGACTATTGCGGCGTTTTTGGCCCCGTGGACTTTGTGATACGGCACTTTCGGTTAATCAAACGAGTAAAAAAGTGCTTTTAATTGATTTTGTCATTGTTTCCGAATAATGCTACCCCACACGCCCCGTCACGATTCATATTCCTCAATAAGTCAGCTCAATGAAAAGTAAGAATTTGGTATTTTTTTTGGTAAGCCTTACGGCTTTGATTTATGCCTGTAAAGTGCAGATGACAACCACCTCTTCGTCTGCTCCGTCGGCCGCGCCGGTGGTCATTACGCAGGCTGAGGAACAGGCCAGTCTGAACTTGCCCGTGGAAACGGTTCCTGCCATGGTGCCGCTGAGTCCGGCGCAAAGTCAGCAGGCATTTCGGGTGCCCAAAGGCTACCACATGGAACTCGTGGCCAGCGAACCCATGATTACGGAGCCTGTGGCGCTTGCGTGGGACGGCAACGCCAAAATGTACGTGGCGCAGATGGAAACCTATACCCAAGACGCCGACGGCACAGGCACCAAAGAGAAAATCAGTCGAGTGATGCTGTTGGAAGATACTGATAATGACGGAAAAATGGACAAGAGCTCCGTTTTTATCAAAGACCTGATGCTACCCCGGATGCTGCTTTGCGTCAACCACGAGTTGTTGGTCAATGAAACGGATACCTACGATATATACAGCTACAAAGACACCAACGGCGACGGTGTGGCGGACGTAAAAAAGCCCGTTTATATCGTGGGAAAAGTAGCGCCTGGCAACTTAGAGCATCAGCGTAGTGGATTGGTATGGAACCTCGACAATTATATTTATCAGACCGTAGACCCCGTCCGTTTTCGGTATACCAACGGCGTCTTGAAGGCCGATTCCCTGCCTAGCGGCTCCAACGGCCAATGGGGATTGACGCACGATAACTACGGACGTTTGTTTTTCAGTAGAGGTGGGGGCGAAAATGCGGGTTCGGGCTTCCAAATCAATCCCAAATACGGCGCGTTGGAATTTCCTGATGCATACAGCGAAGAAACCTTCAGCCCAGTGTGGTCGAGCATTTCCAACCCCGACGTGCAGGGCGGGCCCAAGCGGCTGCGTTCCGACAGTACCCTGAACCACTTTACATCGGCCAATGGTCAATCCATTTTTCGGGGCGACCGTCTCCCCGCCGATTTGGTGGGGGATTACTTGATTACCGAGCCAGTTGCCCGCATTATTAGACGCGCCAACGTCGTGAATCGGGAAGGAAAAACCTATCTCGAAAATGTGTACCAAAACAAAGAGTTTATTTCCAGTACGGATTTCTTTTTCCGACCCGTCAATACTTACACTGGCCCCGATGGTTGTGTGTACATCATCGACATGAACCGGGGAATCATTCAGGAATCTAACTGGACGCCCAAAGGGAGCTTTTTGCGCGACCAAATTGAGCGCTATAAGTTGGATAAAGTCAACCAACGGGGCCGCATCTGGCGACTGGTCCATGACGGATATACCCGAGGCCCCCAACCCAAAATGTTGGATGTGCCTGCGAGCAATCTGATTCCGTATTTGGACCATCCCAATGGCTGGTGGCGGGATAATGCCCAGAAACAGATTGTTATTTTGGGCGATAAATCGGTCATTCCTGTACTGAAACAAATGGCCAAAGGGCAGCAGGGTGCGTTGCCAAAGCGCCCTTCGGCGTTGGGCCAGCTTCATGCTTTGTGGACCTTAGAGGGCCTAAACGCCATTGACAAAGAAGTGATTTACACTGCCATGAAAGACCCTGACCCACAAATCAGACGGGCGGCTATCTGGATTGGCGAAATGTATCAAAAACAAAACGACGAGGAGTATATCGCAAAACTAAGCGAGCTTGCTTCCGACGCCGATTATGATGTCAAAACGCAGTTGATTCTGTCGCTGGGTGCGAGCAAAAATGAAAGTGCCAAGCGCATTGTAAAAGGTATTTTGGAACAACATGCCGACAAACAAATGTTGGTCAGTGCCAAAGCGAGCATTGATAAAAACGAAGACATTAAAACCTACGGTAGCCGATTGGGGCGGCTGTCGGCGGGCGACCGGAAATTAGTGATGGAAGGGTCCCAAATCTACAAGGCTATGTGCGCGGTATGCCACGGAAATGACGGAAAAGGTTTGTCTTCCAATATCGCCCCACCGCTGTTGGGGGCCAAGCACCTGATTGCTGATAAAGAAACCTCCATCCGAATTCTGCTCCACGGCCTGAAAGGTCCGATTGAGGGGAAAGCGTACCCAACCGAAATGCCCGCAATGAAAGATAACACCGATGAGTGGATTGCGGCGGTACTGAGTTATGCCCGGCATGAGTTTGGGGCCAATCGCCCAAGAGAGTATCGAGGCTTTCCCTACCCGGCGGTCTATCCAGCCGATGTTAAGAAAATGCGAGAGCAACATGCCGTACTCAATGAGGCGTGGACGATTGAAGGTTTGGAAAAACTTGCTCCTCCGCTGCCCGTCAACCGGTAGACGTGTATTGCGTGACGGTGGCCTTGGCGGTGCGCACACCGCCAAGCTCCTTTGCTTCAATTTATGCCTTTGAGTGAGTATTTTAAACGTTTTTTATGCTTAGTAGAATAATTTTCTCAATAACGGTATCCATTCCAAATGACCCTACATTCGGATTCTATTCTTCAGGTTCACGGTCTTTCCAAATCGTTTTCGGGTGTCAAGGCGCTTGATGATGTGCAGCTAAACCTGCGCAGGGGAGAGGTTCATGCGTTGATGGGAGAAAACGGGGCGGGTAAGTCGACCTTCATGAAAATTCTGATTGGCCTGCTTACGCCCGACGCTGGTGAGATTTTGTTTGAAGGAAACGTGTTGAAAAACAACGATGTCAACAATGTTCTGAAACAAGGAATTTCGATGATTCATCAGGAAATTCTGATTGTCCCTGAGTTGACCGTTGCCCAAAATATTTTTCTGGGACGAGAGTCTACCCAATGGTTTTCGAGCTGGTTAAACGACCGTGACATCAATCAGCAAGCAGAAACCCTGTTGCAGCAAATAGGGCTAGAGGTAAGTCCCAAGACCAAAATGAAATACCTCAGCGTGGCCGAAATGCAGATGGTAGAAATTGCCAAAGCCATTTCAAACAACGCCAAGGTCATCATCATGGATGAGCCCACATCGGCGATTTCAGATAAGGAAGTAGCAACGCTGTTTACCATCATCAAAGACCTGAAAGCCAAAGGCGTATCGGTAATTTACATCTCGCACAAAATGGATGAAATCTACCAAATCGCGGATACGATTACGGTGTTGAGGGATGGTAAATACATCGGCACCAAATCCGCCGCCGAACTTGACCGTAAAAGCCTGATAACGATGATGGTCGGGCGGGAAATCAACACACTTTTTCCCGAGAAATCTTCCTCAAAAGGAGAAGTAGTTTTATCCGTAAAAAATCTTAGTCAGCGTGGCAAATTCGACAATATTAGTTTTGATGTACACGCTGGAGAAGTGGTCGGCATAGCAGGATTGATGGGCGCTGGTCGGACAGAAATAGCGCGGGCTATCTTTGGATTGGATACATTCAGCAGCGGCGAAATTGTACTTAAAGGCCATAAAATAAACATTAAATCGCCGCGCGACGCCATCAAGAATGGCATTGGGTACGTGAGCGAAGACCGAAAAGGCGTAGGGTTTATCCCCGCACTGTCGGTCAAACACAACATTACATTGGCGAGCCTGTCAAATCATACCAAATGGGGGATGATTCAGGACAAAAGCGAAAGCGCAGTAGCCACCCGGATGATTAACGACCTGAAAATCAAAGCTTCGGGTATGGACCAAAATGTAACGCATTTGAGCGGCGGCAATCAACAAAAAGTGGTCATCGGGAAAGTATTGCTTGCCACGCCCGAAATCGTCATCTTGGATGAGCCAACGCGGGGAATCGACGTTGGAGCCAAATTTGAAATTTATAAATTAATCAACGAGTTGACAACCAAGGGAATAGCCGTGGTGGTGATTTCGTCAGAACTGCCCGAGATACTCGGCATGAGCGACCGCATTGTCGTATTATCAAAAGGAAAACAAACGGCCCTGCTCTCTAAAGAAGAAGCCACCCAAGAAACGATAATGAAATACGCAATGCAGCATTAACCCTTTGCGTAAAACCTTTGTGTTCTTTGCGGTTAAGTTTTGTTAGCCGCTCCAGCGGCTTAGCGCAATGGACGCAAGGATTTATAAAAACCGTGGCGGAGGTTGCTTACAACCGTCGCCCTTACGGACGAAATAGGAACGAGAACCCAAATACTTTAGAATGAATAATTATTTTACGCAATTAGGGAATTCCACCAAACAACGGGCCCGTGGCATGGGGCAATACGGGATTTTCATCGCTTTTGTGGTGATTTGTCTCATCCTGTCGCTCATTACTCCCAAATTCTTGACCGTTTCCAACTGGACCATCATTGTTACGCAGGTGTCTATCAATGCGTTACTGGCGTTTGGGGTTACGTTTGTCATCATCACGGGCGGGATTGACCTTTCGCTGGGTTCAATGGTGGCCGTAACGGGGATTGTGGCATCGCTATTGGCCCACCCCGACGACTACCCCGTCATTGTGCCCGTTTTGGCGGGTTTGTTGGCGGGCGTTTTCATGGGAGCGTTCAACGGAACCATCATCACCAAAAGTAAGGTGCCGCCGTTTATTGTTACGCTCGGCACCATGACCATCGGGCGGGGTTTGGCCTTGATTCTGAGCAAAGGTCGTCCTGTTTCCAATCTTTCCGACTCTTTTAATTTTATTGGTGGAGGAAGTATTTTGGGGGTTCCCTTTCCCATCATCGTGCTTATTGTGGCGTTTGTGGTGTGTTCGGTAGTTTTGAAAAAGACGATTTTGGGGCGGTATATTTATGCCGTTGGGGGCAACGAACAGGCCGCAAAAGCATCGGGAATTCGAGTAAATAAAGTCAAAATGGCCGTTTATACGATATGCGGCGGATTGGCGGCTTTGGCGGGCATTTTGCTGACCTCCCGAATCACCACCGGACAGCCAAACGCGGGCGCTGGTTTTGAACTTGACGCCATTGCGGCGGCCATCATCGGTGGCACAAGTACCTCTGGAGGAACAGGAACCATGACGGGGACCCTCATCGGTGCTTTGCTGATTGGCGTGATTAGCAACGGGTTAGACTTGCTCAATGTCACTTCCTATTACCAGCAAGTCGTGATGGGGGCCATCATTATCGGAGCCGTGGTATTAGATGGTTGGAATCAATCGGCCGCGCAGCGATAACTAAGCCGGCAGTCTCCTTTAACCCCATGCTTTAGCTTGGGCAGTGAAAATAAAACGCTGTCCAAAAGGGCTTTCGCCCTGACTGTTTTGTAGTAACAAACTGAACTATATTAACTGAAAATGAAAAGAATATACCTTGGATTGATTGCTTTGGCGACGTTGGTAGGATGTAACCAAACGAGTGAAAAAGAGAGCGGCGAAAAGAAAATGGTCATTGGCGTTACGATGTTGAGTATGCAGAATGAGTTCATTGTCAACGTCAGCGATGAAATGGAAAAAAAGGCGCAGGAGTTGGGCATTGAGCTAATTACCGTCGATGCCGAGCGCTCGGCGTTGAAACAGATTGAGCAAGTCGAGAGCTTCATTGCCCAAAAAGTAGACGCCATTGTGATGAATCCTTGCGAAGTGGAGGCCAGTTCGCCCGCGGTGACCAAAGCCTTGGCGGCCAAGATTCCCATTATCAATGTTAATTCAGAAACCAGCACAAAACCTTCGGCATTTGTGGGCTCTGACGACGTGGAGTCGGGTCGAATTGCCATGAAATTTATTGCTGAAAAACTGGGCGGCAAAGGAAACGTGGTCATGATGCATGGCTACATGGGGCAGGCCGCGCAAATCAAACGCGAGCAGGGCGCGCGCGAAATTTTGAAACAATACCCTGACCTGAAACTGATTGCGCATCAAACGGGCGAGTGGGACCGCGCCAAGTCAATGTCGCTGATGGAAAACTGGATTCAATCTTATGGCAAAGATATTAATGCCGTATTTGCCCAAAACGATGAAATGGGCATGGGAGCCGTCAATGCCCTGACGGCGGCAGGTATGAAAGATAAAGTGATTGTTGTCAGTATTGATGCGATTCCTGATGCATTGCAAGCGGTAAAAAAGGGTACTTTGGACGCGACCGTTTTTCAAAATGCCCAACAGCAGGGAGCCAAAGCCATAGAAACCGCCGTGAAGCTATACAAAGGGGAAGCCGTTGAGAAAGAGGTGCTTATTCCTTTTCAGTTGGTTACCAAAGACAACGTAGCAACCTTTATTAAATAAGGATAATAAGGGATATTTTTTTTAAGTTATTGCCCTTATTTACTTTAAAAAAACACTTCTTTTAGAAGTTTTCGAAAAACTTTGTATCACAAAAATATCCAATTCACTAGGGGCAGGTATTTCGGTTTTAAGTAAAAAAAACTTAAAATAAATAGTGTAATGTATTGATATTCAGCTTAGTGTGGAGGGGTTATCTTTTCTACATTAAGCTTTTTTATTTTAGGTACGCTCCAATGGGGTTTTAAATCCAATTTGAGTGACGACAACTTCTTCCTCATTCGTTCCCAACTGGCTTCAAAGTGGTATAACACTAGGATAATTTCAGGGTATGTTTTGACTTTGGCAGGATGGCATAGGATAGTTCTTTTAGCGGACTTTTAAATATTTGTACAATAAAGGGGATTTATATTTCTATTTTATGAATCCTTTTTACTATTATCTATCTACTTAACATTTAAATCATTTTCAAATGAAAAGAAAATTTATTCTATCTAAGAGTAAATTCCGGACGCTTTATTCCCTGCTGGCGCTGGTTTTACTTTTTACATCTTCCTCGTTTGCGCAACAATCAATTACGGGTAAAGTAACTTCTGCCGACGGAGAAACGTTGGTTGGGGTGAACGTGAGCGTTAAAGGAACCACGAGAGGTACCACAACCGACGCAAGCGGTACGTACAAAATTGAGGCGGCGAGCAGTGCAACGTTGGTATTCAGTTACATCGGTTATCTGACCAAAGAGGTTGTTGTGGGAAACCAACAAACCATTAATGTAAGTTTAGCCGTTAATGACAAAACCCTCAGTGAGATTGTTGTAGTGGGTTATGGTAGCCAGGTAAAGAAGGAAGTTACTGGTGCCGTGCAGACGATTACAGCTAAAGAAATCAAAGACTTGCCAGTTTCTCAAATAGCCCAGAAGCTTCAGGGGCAAGTGGCTGGGGTACAAATTAACCAAACGACAGGCCGGCCAGGACAAGGGATGAACGTCCGTATTAGAGGTCAACTTTCGGTATCGGGCGGTAGTGAGCCACTCTACGTCGTGGATGGTTTTCCAATCACGGGTAACATCGGTGCGCTGAACCCTGATGAAATTGAAGATATTTCTATATTGAAAGATGCCGCGTCTACTTCGCTGTATGGTTCGCGGGCAGCCAACGGGGTAGTGCTAATTACCACCAAAAGAGGCAAGTCAGGTCAAACTAACGTGAGCTTTAACGTATTCACGGGTACACAAGTAGTGCCGAAGAAAGGTCGTTTTGAAATGATGGATGCGGTTGAGTTTGCCCAGTTTAAAAAAGAATACTACGAAGATGCCAAACAGCCCGTTCCTGCGGAATTCCAAAACCCTTCTATTTATGAGGGCAAAAACAACGACTGGTACGATGCCGTGCTTCGTCGTGCTCCCCTGCAAAGCTACAACTTGACCGTGACTTCAAACAAAGACCGGGTAAGCACTTCATTGGTAGCAGGGGTATTCAACCAAGAGGGGATTGTAATCAATACTAAATACCAACGCTATTCACTTCGTTTGAACAGTGAATACAAAGTTTCGGACAAAGTAACGATTGGGTTGAACATCGCTCCCCAGTATGTGTTTGACAATACGCCACGTACCGACGGTGACCGTGGTACGGGTATTTTGTTTAACGCCATCCACACATGGCCAGTGATGCCTATTCGCGACGATAAAGGAGAACTCACGTTATTTAACCGTTTTCCTTCTAGTACGGGTAATATCTTTGCCTATCCTAACTGGGTTCGGGCGGCCAATGAGTTGGTCAACGAAACCAAGCAAACCAATATTCTCTCAAACGCCTACATTTCATACAGCCCAATTAAGGGTTTAACTTTAAAATCAACGTTCAACGTCGAGTTGTTGAATCAGAAGTTCTTCTTCTTTAACCCTTCTACGGCTACCAGTGCCATCAATACTGCGGTACCTGTTACGGCGGTTTCGATACGAGAAGCCACCGACAACTTGGGCTGGTTGAACGAGAACTTGGCTACGTATGTCAAATCATTCAACAACCACAACTTTGAGCTATTGGCAGGTTATACCAACCAAAGTTTCCGGAGTGAATCAAGCCGTATCCAGGCAGATACTTATTCAGACGACCGCCTTCCAACGATACAGGGTGCGATTAACATCGCCCGTGGTGGAACTAATAGCAACGTGCAGGAATGGACATTGACTTCGTTGCTTTCGCGTTTGGCGTACAACTACAAAGGAAAATACCTCCTCACAGCCTCTATCCGTCGCGACGGTTCTTCTCGCTTTGGTTCAAACAACCGTTGGGGTACTTTCCCTTCATTATCAGCTGGTTGGGTAGTGTCAGACGAAGATTTTATGAAGAATTTTAGCAAAGTCTCTTTTGCAAAAGTGAGAGCGAGTTTAGGGGTGACGGGTAACAATAACATCGGTAACTACACACAGTACGCGTTGATTAACAATACGGTGAATGCCGTTTTTGGAAACAACGTTGCGGCTGGAGCTGCCGTTACCTCATTGGCCAACTCTAACCTTGGTTGGGAAACAACCCGTCAGGTGGATATTGGTTTTGACCTTGGTTTCCTCAACGACCGTTTCCAATTTACCTACGACTATTACACCAAAAATACCACCAACTTGTTGTATGCTGTCCAAATCCCCCAAGAATCAGGTTTTACCAACTTCAACGACAACATTGGTGAGATTAAATTTTGGGGACACGAGTTCTCGCTTAACACTCGCATCGTTGACCGTGGTAAGTTGAAGTGGAGTGTAAACTCTAACATCTCGTTCAACCGCAACAAAGTGTTAGCCCTTGCCGATGGTATTGACCGTGTGTATGGTTTACACCATATTACAAAGGTAGGTGAGCCGTTTGGACAATTCTATGGCCACCTTGCCAATGGGGTATATATGAATGCTGAAGACCTCAAAAACTCTCCTGTTGTGCCTGGGCGTTCATTTGTTGGTACAATTAAACTCGTGGATGTCAACGGCGATGGTGTTATTACTAACGGTGGAGATAGAGATGACCGTACAATCTTGGGTAATCCATTCCCTAAATTTACTTACGGAATAACCACAAACTTAACATACGGTAATTTTGACTTTAGCGTAATAGGCTCGGGCTCGCAGGGCAACCAATTGTGGGTACGTCACTTGTACAGTACTGCCAACCTTGATGGAGTGTTTAACCTGCACAGAGAAGTAAAATATCGCTTCCGCTCTGAAGCCAATCCTGGCAAAGGGTTCTACGGAACAACCGTGGGTGGTGGTACTGCAACAGGTATCGAGCGTGACTGGCAAAACAGTCGTTTTGTAGCGGATGCTTCGTTCTTTACCATTAAGAATATTACGGTAGGATATACCATCAACAAGCGCAATAAGCTTTTCCGCTCGGCACGTGTGTATGCCTCTATTCAGCAGGCGTTGGTGTTTACTAAATACTGGGGTGGCTCAAACCCCGAGACTAGCGCGCAGCAAAACGGACAAGGTGATGGTGGAAACCTGAGCCCAGGGGTTGATTTGTTCAACTATCCAGTACCACGTACGTCGACGATTGGGGTAAACTTTAATTTCTAGCAAAGTAGATTTAGTTGATTTGGAGGGTGTAAATCCGTTTACATTGTGGTTGCACTCCTCCAAATCGCATAAAATCAACTTAAAAAACACTGAATAAAACATGAAAAAATCAATCATATTTTCTATTGCGTTAAGTCTAGGGGCATTTAGTTGTAGTGACGACTTTCTTACCGTTACGCCAGAGACCGCGTTGAGTTCGGCCACTTTCTTTAAGACAGAATCTGACTTCATACAGGCCGTCAACAGTGCTTATGTACCTTTGCGCACGCTTCACAACATCAACTCGCATTTGCTTACGGAGCAACATTCGGATAATGCGCGCTACGTACGTAACGTTTTGTTTGGTGCGACCGAAAACCAATCGAACTTGGCTGATTTCAACGTTCCTACGGCTAACGGTATCACTACAAACGGTAACGTTTTGACGGCGTATCGTCAAAATTACTTGATGATAGCCCGTGCCAACCAAGTATTGGCGTTGATTGATGCTGCTACTATCCCAGATGCGACCAAAAAGAATGTAAAAGGGCAGGCATTGTTTCTGAGAGCGTTGGGCTATCTGGATTTGGTACGTTATTTCAATAAAGCGCCGTTGCAGTTAACGCCCGTTGGTAACCGTTCGGAAGCCGCCGCCGCGCTCGGTACAGCCGACCAGTTGTACGCCCAAATCATTAAGGATGCCACCGATGCAGTGGGTTTATTGCCCGCAAAATCAGTTCAGGAAGCAGGTCGTGCCACATCGGGAGCCGCTCGTGCGTTGTTGGCCAACGTCTACATGATTCAGAAAAAATGGGCTGATGCCGAAACCCAGCTTCGGGCCATTGTTTCAAGCGGTGAGTATAGCTTGATGCCCAACTATGCCGATGCGTTTTCTAACAGTACGAGCAACAAAAACACTAGAGAATCGGTCTTTGAAGTGCAGTTCTTGGAAGGCTCGGCAGGGCTCAACGGAAACTTTTTGTACAGTATGCTTCCTTTTCCTATCGCGGCCAATGAGTTGGTTACGATTACAGGTACTTCTAATCCCCAGCCTTTATCTGGCGAAGGCAACAATATCCCTACGCCCGATTTGATAGAGGCCTATGAAACAGGCGATAAGCGTAAAGATGCCACGATTGGCTACATCACATTGGGAGGGGCACTGCATGCCAACAAAACTTTTCCTTACATCAAAAAGTACGCAAGACCACACGCATTGCACAACAACCACGGCATGAACTGGCCCATTTATCGCTATTCAGAAGTGCTGTTGTTCTTGGCAGAAGCATTGATTGAGCAAAACAAATTGGCGGATGCTACTCCTTTCCTCAATCAAGTTCGTACTCGTGCGGGATTGGCCAATACGACTGCCACTACCCAAGCTGCCCTGCGCGATGCCGTATATCAGGAGCGCCGGGTTGAGTTGGCTTTCGAATCAAAGCGTCTGCATGATTTAGTCCGTACGGGCCGCCTTGAAACCGTGATCAAAGCCTACGGCGACCGGGTAAAAGCTGATAAATTCAGATATTATTTCCCATCTGAAGGCTTTGTGCCAAGCGATGCTTTCACTAACATCACCCCTTACTACGGTCTTCCTGCTGCCGAGGCAGACTTAAGTCCTAATTTCTAACGTATACCCCAAAACGAGCCGGTTTCTTCTATAGAAACTGGCTCATTTTTGATTTTACCGTGATGAAATTAGAAAAGGATGGCCCATTTTGTAAACGATAGGGTAAAACATACTGACCGATTAGCTTTTGTTACAATAGAAAAATTCATACTAATTACATTTAAAAGCATACACTTTTATGTATCCTAAACACCAGTCTATCCCTAAATTGTTGGCAGTGGGAGCCTTATTCGTACTGGGAGCTTCCTTTACGATTTTAAATAAAACCGAGCCCGCCGTCAATGGCCGGGACAACCCCAAAACGGAGAAATTAAAACTTCAACCCGGTTTTAAAGCCGAACACCTTTACAGTCCTTCCGACAATAAACAGGGCTCTTGGGTTGCGATGACTTTCGACAACAAAGGTCGAATGATTACATCAGACCAATACGGAACATTATACCGGTTAGAACTTCCGCCCATTGGAACGGAGGGAAAACCAAAAGTAGAAGCTTTGAAAATTGAAAAAGGAGCTGCTACTGATACGGTGGGTATGGGATATGCCAATGGCTTGCTTTATGCTTTCAATAGCTTGTATGTAATGATTAACAACAGCAAGAACAATAAAATTTTTACGCGCAAAAGTGGTCTCTATCGCTTACAAGATACCGACAATGATGACCAATACGACAAAATTACGCTGATGAAAGAACTTGCTGGCGATGGCGAACACGGCCCTCACAGTATTCTTTTATCCCCCGACAAACAGTCTCTTTATGTGATTTCAGGAAACCATACGGACGTGCCCAAAATGGATGCGCACCGTTTGCCTACGACCTGGCAAGAAGATAACTTATTCCCACTTATCAAAGACCCTCGCGGCCACGCCAACGACCGCATGGCTCCAGGGGGGTGGATTGCCAACGTGGACCCAGAAGGTAAACGTTGGGAGTTGATCAGCGCGGGTTATCGCAACGCTTTTGATATGGCGTTCAACGAAGTGGGTGATTTATTTGTGTATGATGCCGATATGGAATGGGACTTCGGCCTTCCTTGGTATCGCCCAACACGCATTTGTCACGCAACAAGTGCAAGTGAATTTGGCTGGAGAACAGGGAATAGCAAGTGGTCACCTACTTGGCCTGACAATCTCCCACCTATCATGAACATAGGCCAAGGCTCGCCAACCAACCTTATCTATTTGAGGGATGCCAAATTTCCCGCTAAATACAAAAAAACGTTATTAGCATTTGACTGGAGTTTTGGTATCATGCACGCGATTCACCTCAAGCCTTCAGGCTCAACCTACACATCAGAGCATGAAGAATTCCTGTCGGGTATTCCATTGCCATTGACTGATGGCGTAGTTGGCCCAGATGGTGCATTATACTTCATGACAGGAGGGCGTCGTCTTGAGTCTGACGTGTATCGTGTCTATTATGCGGGCTCAGAAAGTACCGCTCCCACTGCACCCATTACGCTAACCAAGGAAAACGAACTCCGTCGTAGCTTAGAGAAATTCCATGGTGATCCAAACCCTCAGGCTGTTGCTACCGCTTGGCCTTATCTGAAACACCCTGACCGTTTTATTCGTTATGCGGCCCGTTTGGCGGTAGAACATCAACCAGTAGCAGAATGGAAAGACAAGGCTTTGAATGAAAAGGATCCCATCACTTCTATTAATGCTATAATCGCGTTAGCACGTCAGACAAAGCCAGAACTTAAAGGGGCAATGCTCAATTCGTTGTTGAATATCAACTTTAAATCTCTTACTGAGCCTCAACAAATTGACTTACTTCGGGCTTATGAGTTGGTATTCTTGCGTACAGGTGCGCCAGATGCCGCTACGAATTCAAAAATTGTAGCCGCGTTGAATCCATCTTTCCCCGCCAATGTGAATAGTTCGGATTTAAATCGTGCATTAAGCAAAATTCTAATTTACTTAGAGGCTCCTGGTATAATCCCTAAAACGTTGGCTTTATTGGAAGCAAAAGAGCAACCCACCAACCTTACTGCTGGTGGAAATACCGCAACTGCTTCTGCGGAGTTGATCATGCGTAACCCGCAGTATGGTTTGGACATTGCTGATATGTTGAAAAGCATGCCACCTGCTCAACAAACTTACTATGCCAACATGTTGAGCTTGGCAAGCAAAAACTGGACGCCCGAGTTGCATGAGCGTTATTTCAAATGGTTCTACAAAGCCTTTAGTTACAAAGGAGGCCGTAGCTACGTAGGTTTCATTGACCGCGCCCGCAAGTTAGCCCTGAAGCACGTTCCTGAAAATAAGGTTGCTTATTACGACAAACTTTCAGGGGGTGAGTTGTTGAGCAAAAATGGCAATGACTTGGTCAAACTGGTTTATCCCAAAGGTCCAGGCAGAAACTGGAAACTGGAGAATGCACTTCCGTTGGTGGAAGCGGGATTGTCGGGCCGGAACTTTGAACAAGGCAAAAACATGTACAACGCCATTACCTGTAACCGTTGCCACAGTATGCGCGGAGAAGGTGGAAGTATCGGTCCTGATTTGACGCAGTTAGCCACTCGTTTCTCCGCAAAAGATATGTTGGAGGCCATTATCGAGCCTAACAAAACCATTTCTGACCAATATGCTGCGACGCACTTTACGCTCAAAAACGGACAGACGGTTGTTGGGCGATTGACCAACGAAGATGCCAATAACTACTATGTTTCTCAGAACCCATACGAGCCTGAGACTGTCATGAAGTTGGCGAAAAAGAACGTGGCATCGCACAAGTATTCACCAGTGTCTATCATGTATGGTAACTTAATCAATAGCCTTAGCGAAGAAGAATTGAAGGATTTGATGGCTTATTTGATGGCTGGAGGAAACGAAAAGAACCCGATGTTTTCGGCAAAACAATAAGGCAGAACTAGGCGAAAATAAATAAAAACAGTTTGATAAGAAAAGATGGCACACCGATGTGCCATCTTTTTTTTTGTAGCAACCTTTGCTGATGTCAGCAGTATATAGCAGATATAATATTCAAATTTGCATGATTGTTATTTTCAACGATGTGCTTCTATCATGAGGTGGGTTTATGGGGGTAGCCAACCAAAATCAGACATCTCTAATTTCCTTTACTTCTTCATGAGCCGTAAATAAGTATCCCTAACTGTTCAAAATTATAATCCCAGCCGATTATTCATAGGGCTCGTATGGACCCTTCATTTCATAAATATATATGATGAATGTTAAAAATATTTCAGAGTTATAAAGTATTAGGCATTATTGTTGATTTAGGGCTTTTTTTTCTTTTTTAATGATAAATAGGGATAAAATATCCTTGTGGTAAGTCAATTCTTCAGTTATTTCCTCTTTATAGATTATCCATTAAGTGATTAGGTATGAATAGTATATTTGATTTAAGTATCTGTAAATCAAATAATTAAATATTTGTAGTGCCTTCTGTTACTATTTCCGCCGTCGGTGAAAATTCAATTTTATTCCAAAAAGGTGAGTTTTTATTCCAGATAGGTGAATTTGGCATAATTTTTGGCCAAAAAAATATACCTATTTGTCTTTTGATTGGCATATAGCATAGTTTTTAGAGTAGTTCTACTAAAAAAACAAAATGACATGCAAGGATATTTTTACAAATCTGTGCGACTTTTATTAGTCGTCTTTTGCTGTTTATGGATGGTATTGGAAGGAAAAGCCCAAACGAATGAAACTTTCCCGGTCAATACTTACGTAATTGATATGGGGGTTTCACCCCAGACGGTGGCAAATAGTCTCAAGCCTTATGGCTTGGTTTATGCCTTGTTACAAAATTCAGTCCCTGTCAAGTGGGTTATCAGTGGCACCAAGCTTAAAGATGGGATAGATTTTACGGGACCCAACGGAAAAGCATACAGGGGAGGGCCGTTTTTAATTTCGGGAGAATACGCCCCGATAGCGACCGCTATTATTAATACCTATAAATTGGCAAACCCCAGTGTGGTGGTGGATCAAATGACAGCTTCGTTTGTAGCGCCTGTCTATACCACCCTCAAGGCAGCTCCACGCTGGACACTAGACCAACAAAACGGTTCTATTGCCCAAGGGTATTTGGTCAATGCGGGTATTCCTGCCGCTTCCTATAATTACAAAGACCCACAGTTGCTAGCGGGTTGTGATGACATCTTTGTGATGCCCCACGCCGACCCCAAGTGGAGTACCCACAGCAATTTATTGGCTTGGAACCAAACCTACCGAGGCGCTATTTGGGCGGCTTGCCACGCGGTAAGTGCGCTCGAAAACATGTTTGACCCCGCCAACCCCACGCAACAAACCAACTTCTTATCGGAAACTACGGCTACCGCCACGGGCAGCGGCCCTTATGCCAATAACAACAGTGGTAAAGGAAACTCCCTGATTTTGTGGGGAGCTCACGCCGATGGCTCTACGCCGCCACCTTATAAATATGCGTACCAAAATGATCCCGTTATGCAGTTTTTGGGACGTTTGGACGCGGCTACTCAAAATGGTTCAGAGCAAATCTATTTACCTTTACTGAAAGGAGCCAATCCAACGTGGCGCACGGGAGCTAATGGCGCTAAAATAGCCGTGTACGACGACAGCCAAGCCAACGTACCAGGCATTTCTCCAGGCCCGGCTACGGTAGTAGCTTATGGCGCTGCCTTTGGGGATGCCAATCGGGGGAAGGTAATGTACGAAGCAGGGCACTCGCACAACAAAGGCTCGGCCGAAGACGTAGCTGCCCAGCGTGCTTTTATGAACTTTAGCCTGTGGGCGTCGCAAGACAAAGCGCTCTCAGTAGCCGTGGGTGGGGTTACTTCACCCATGACCGTGAATACGGCTTATCCACTTACTACAAATGTGACGGCGACCATTCCTTCGGGCCCTTATACCTACGCTTGGACGGCTTCTTGTCCTGGTACGTTTAGTCCTTCGGCAACGGCTCCCAATCCAACTTTTACCCCGTCTGCATCGGCGGCTAACTGTGTCATTTCGGTCAAAGTAACTGATGCTTGCGGACGTACCAGTTCGGAGTCAACTCCGGTGGTTGTTCAGTTGGGGCCACAACCCCCCGTTTGCGTCAATGACAATATTGTAGTAGAAGCGCAGTGTGCGGAGTCGGTGAGTATTGTCCCTTTGACCAATGACTCTGACCCCATCAACTCGGCTTTGTCGTTTATGCTCCTCAATGGCACTACGCCTGTTTCGAGCGTAACAACCGCTGACGGTACTTTCACGAAGACCAATGCGAGCACGGTGGTTTTTACCCCCATAGACAACTTTGTTGGTACGGCTACTGTTTCGTATCGTCTCACCAACGCATTGGGATTAAGTTCTGACTGTAGCATTTCGGTGACTTTCGGTACCCCCGATGCCAACGGCTGTTTGCCCGGGCAAGCCCCCGGCTTAGCGGGTACGGATTCTACCGTAGCCGTTACGCTTGCTACAAGCATCTCTAATCCCGCCAATGCCCTGAGCGACCCAGACTATGACGCGGCTGATAATACAACCTACGCAGTTATAGATAATAACAGTGACGTTTTAACGCTCGATTTGGGAAGCATCAAATCCAACACCCTAGGCACACCTACTGACTCCGTACGGGTTTATTTTGCCACCGACAACGACGGTAACTCTACGACCATTCAAATAGAGTTTAGCACTGATGACGTTACTTATACTACGGCAGGAACGGCTTCTACCGACCTGCTTGATGGAACAGAAATCGCCTTTGTTGTACCAACGGGAGGTGTGCGTTATATAAGGCTTAAACGAACTGCGGGAGAGAAGCTACGCATAGACGCAGCATTGTATGAGTTTTATAGTTGTTTGTCAGTGTTACCCATTGCAACCAGCGACGCCATCAGTTTAGTAGAAGATGAAAGCAAAACCTTCGATCCCACCGACAACGATAATTTATTTGGCACTTTTGCTTCCATTAAAGTGATGAGTCAGCCCGCCAATGGAAAGGCGGTGGTCAACGTTGATGGAACGATTACGTACCAACCTAACACCAATTTTGCGGGTACGGATAGCTTTACCTACAAAGTGTGCAATACGGACGGCTACTGTGGTACAGGAACCATCACGGCTACCATTACCGACGACGGGTGTATTCCTGACGTTGTCGGAGGTATTCCCCAGTATCGGCCTATTGATTTAACTTCTCCCGTTACAACAATCCTTACCAGTAGCACAGTGGGGGTAACCGTCAAGGATTCGTGGATGAAGCAAGATGGGGGCGACGCAAATAAAAACTACGGAAACGCTACCACGCTTGAAGTTGGAAAAAGACCTGCCAAAGCTCGTCGCGGCTTGTTCCAATTCAATTGGACGACTGCCGTAATCCCCGCTGGAGCAATCATCCAGTCAGCTCAACTTTCAGTGTTTAAAAAAGGGGGAGACGGCGAAACTATTTCGACGAGTATTAACGAGGTAACTGAAGCTTGGACAGAGGGGACGGGAGGCTCCAACGACGTTACTTGGAACAACCGAACCACCGCTACGCCTTGGAGCACAGCGGGAGGGGTTTTCAACCCCACGCCAGTCGCTACCATCAGCGTACTCAAACCTAACGTTTACTACAATTGGACATTGACCAATTTGGTGCAAAAGTGGAACGATACCCCCGCCAGTAACTTTGGGGTATTGATGAAACAAACGATAGAGACGACCCTTGATAAGCGCCATCAATATTCAAGCGACGAAGATAAAGCAGCACAGCGCCCTAAGTTGATTGTCACGTATGCAACGCGCTTGAATTGTCAGGATGTGCCAAATCGGAAGCCTTTGGCCGCCTTTGATTACGAGACTACCGATTCGCAAACGCCTAAAACCATCGACGTATTGGCCAACGACAGCGACCCCGACAACAACCTCAACAACGCTTCATTGGCAATAGTAGGAGGTGTTACGGGTGGTACAGCCGTGATACAATCAGGTCAGATCCTGTTTACGCCAACGACCTCTTTCAACGGAGAAGCTTCGTTTAAATATCTTGTCAGTGACAACGGCTCACCTGCGCTTACCGATACGGCTTTTGTTTACGTGACAGTCACAAACGCGCCGCCCAAGGCCATTAACGACGTAGCTACGGTATTGTCAAATACCAATTCTATCAACGATAGTCATACCATCAACGTTTCAACCAACGACGTACACCTAGACGGACCAAATCCACTTACAACCACGGTTAGTGTACCTCCTACCAACGGTACCGCAACGGTAAGTGGTGGCAATATCATTTATACGCCAAACGCCAACTTTACGGGCACGGATGTATTGACATATCAAATTTGTGAGCCAGTCAATGCGGCGAGTTGTAATCCTACGCCCGTTTGTGCTACGGCTACGCTAACAATTACGGTACAAAATCGCCCGCCAGTTCCTACCCCAGACATCACAACCGCCAACCCTTGTCAGCCCGTAACTATTAAAGTTTTAAGCAACGACAGCGACCCTGAAAATGGTAGTTTGACGGTGACGATTATTGCTCCCTTCCCTACCAAAGGAACGTATTCGGTGCAAGGTGGTGACATTATTTATACGGCCAATCCAGGAGAAACGGGTTCGGATGTGATTAACTATCAGATTTGTGACGACGGAGTAACGCCCTTGTGTGCTGCCAGTACCGCAACAGTTAACATCAACAACCCACCCGTCAACCCTAACGCACCGATTGCTGTCAACGACGCGGAATCCTTGTATCAAGGGCAAACGGTTTACATCGCAGCATTAAATAACGATTCAGAACCCGATGGACAACCGCTTGTTATCAGCAGTGTGTCTGGTGTTACCAACGGTACAGCAACCATTGTGGGTAATTTGATTGAATTTGTACCCAATCCAGGATTTTTTGGTCAAGTTACTTTTCAATATACTGTTTGTGACGTATTTGTATCGCCAGTTCCCCCGGGATGTTTAGATATAACGCCTAAATGCGCTACTGCCAACATCACGGTAGATGTTTTGCGCCAGCCTATTCCGGTAGCCTTCCCAGATAATACTACCACAACCGTAAATGTGCCAATAACCATCAATGTAACGAGCAACGATGACTTTGGTCTCGACGGTCCTAGTACAATTAACGCGATTACTATTACAGGGCCTACCTCCAACGGTGGTACAGTAACGGTGGTCAATGGTGGTACGGGTACGCAAGCTGACGACCAGATTTTCTATACACCAGCCAATAATTTCACAGGAACAGAAACCTTTAAATATACGATTTGCGACGCCAATGGAGATTGTTCTGAAGCACTCGTAACCGTGATTGTTTCAGGAGTTCCTTTGATTAAGTTGATAAAGAGCATCACCTCAATCACCGACAATGCTCCTACGGGCTTGGGCGCGGGTGACGTGATTAATTATACTTTTACAGTAACTAATACGGGGACCACAGCCCTAACAGCCGTAGGAGTCACAGACGCGAAAGTGCTAAATATCAACTGTTTGGCGACGAGTTTGGCGCCTGGCGCAAGTACGACTTGTACGGGTACGTATACAATCACGCAAGCGGATGTAAACGCGGGCGGCGTACAAAACACAGCCACTGCAACGGGAACTCCACCAAGTGGTCCTAATGTAAGTGACGTATCTGATGCGGGAACTTATGGCAGCACTACGCCAGTAGCTAACCCCGACGTGACGGAGTCACCGAAGTTGGACGGGACGACGGACGCCGACCCGACCAACGACCCGACGGTGTTGTTGTTGACTCCTGCCCCTTCGATTAAGTTGATAAAGAGTATCGCTTCGATTACTGACAACGCTCCAGCGGGCTACGGGGTAGGTGATGTGATTAATTATAGTTTCAGCGTGACCAACACGGGCAATGTAACATTAACGAGTGTGGGAGTCACAGACGCGAAAGTGCTAAACATCAACTGTTTGGCGACGAGTTTGGCTCCTGGCGCAAGTACGACTTGTACGGGTACGTATGTTATCACGCAAGCGGATGTAAACGCGGGCGGCGTACAAAACACAGCCACTGTAATGGGAACACCGCCTAACAAAGCTGACGGCAGTGCATCAAGTCCAGTGACAGACGTATCTGATGCGGGCACGGACGGCAGTGCCAACCCGATTGCTAACCCCGACGTGACGGAGTCACCGAAGTTG
>NZ_JAMZEL010000010.1:0-2496 GCF_024158025.1 Runella salmonicolor | reverse complement strand
GCTGACGGCAGTGCATCAAGTCCAGTGACAGACGTATCTGATGCGGGCACGGACGGCAGTGCCAACCCGATTGCTAACCCCGACGTGACGGAGTCACCGAAGTTGGACGGGACGACGGACGCCGACCCGACCAACGACCCGACGGTGTTGTTGTTGACTCCCGCCCCTTCGATTGGAGTTGCCAAAGTGGTATCTTCGGTTGTTGATAACAATAATGGCACCTTTACAGTAACTTACCTTATAAAGGTTAAGAACGTAGGCAATTTGGCTATCAATGACATACAAGTACGCGACACCTTGTCGAATACTTTTCCGAGTCCAGCTACAACGAATGTTACGGCTTTAAGTAGTCCTACATTTACCGTTAATTCAGGAACATACACTGGGTCTCCCAGCAATAGTAACTTACTACCTCCCACTGGAAATTCATTGGCAGTAGGAGACAGTGCGTTGATTTCGTTAACAGTGATAGTGACGCCTAATGCCTCAAGCGGTGTGTATTTAAATTCGGCGTATGGTAGTGGTACAGCATCTAATGGAACAATTGTAAATGATAAATCGCAAACTGGAAATAATGTTGACCCAGACTTTGATTTAGATCCAGGTAACAATTTTGATCCTACCCCTATTTCATTTACGGCCAAACCGCCAGTTGCTTCGGACGATATCAATAACACCTTAGTCAATGTTCCAGTAGGCGGAAACGTATTAACCAACGATGATGATCCACAGAAACTGCCTCTTACGGTTAATACCACAATTCCTGCAATTTGTCCACCACAGCATGGTGCCGTGGTAATGCAGGCAAATGGTAACTATACCTACACCCCACAAACAGGCTTCGTTGGTACGGATAGATTCTGCTATATTGTTTGCAACAGTCTAGGTCTGTGTGATACTGCGACGGTGACTATTGATGTTATGCCTCAGCTTCAGGTCAATTCAGTGGTTGCTAACGATGATGCGACTCAAACCCAAGTAGGTACGCCAGTGAAAATCATTGTAAAAGCAAATGATTTCGATCCACAAGGAGATGTGCTAGGTTCAGTTGTTCAACTGACGAATCCGCTTCACGGTGGAGTTGTTTATAATCCACTTGATAGCAGCTTTACTTATACTCCAACCGGGTCATATGTAGGGAAAGACTCATTTAAGTATGTATTGTGTGATGTAAAAGGAGCTTGTGATACGGCCATCGTCACGATTGATATACTGCCTGTAATTGTAGGTAACGACCCACCTGTGGCCATTGATGATGCCAATGTAACTCCAATTAATACACCCGTTTCGGGGACGGTAGCTAGCAATGATAGTGATGTAAATAATGATCCATTGACATTCACTAAGCTATCCAATCCAGCGAATGGTTCGGTTATTTTCGGTTCAGATGGGAAATACACTTACACGCCAAGCCTTAATTACACGGGCCCTGACCGTTTTACCTACACTGTTTGTGACAACGGAACCCCTAATCTCTGTGATACGGCTACCGTCTATCTAACTGTGTTACCTATTGTTAAAATTGATTTATCAGTCGATGTAACAGTAAGTAACCAACAGCCAGGATTGAACGGTACGGTTACGTTGACTGTAAGTGTTAAAAACGACGGGCCAAGTGATGCCACGGGCGTAGAATTGAAAGACGTGATACCCGCAGGAATGAGCTTTGAGACGTATGCCACTGCTTTTGGAAGCTATTTGCCAGGGGTTTGGACGATTGGAAACATCCCCGCAGGACAGACAGTTACTCTTTCTCTTGTTGTAAAAGTGAACCAAACGGGTATACAATATTATACGGCTCAAGTGTCAAAGGCAGATCAACCTGACGTTGATTCAACACCTGATAATAATATTGAGACAGAAGACGATTTTGATCGTACGTGCCTTTCAGTTCCGGTTCCAATTTGTCCAGGTCAAATATTTGAATTGCAAATCCCTGCTGGATTCACGAACATCCAATGGTACAAAAATGACCAACCAATTGACAATGCCAACGGGCTTACGTATCAGGTCACTTCTGCTGGCGTTTATCGTTTTACTGCTTCCAATGCTACTTGTCCTGCGGAAGGTTGTTGTCCTTACATTTTTTACGAAGGAGATTGCTGCCCTACGAAGCCAATTTGTGTACCTTTCACGATCAAAAAAATAAAGAAATAATGGGGCTAAAATAACAAATAGTGTTAGCTAAATAATGATAAGTCGCATAGATTGGTCACAAAAAGACCGATTTATGCGACTTGTTTTTATAAAAAAGAGCAATAACGACCAAACAAATTGTGCTATCTCACTATGGTTAAATTCTTCACTTAGTTTAGAAATATTTCAACGGCGTCGGTTAGAAATAGTGCATCAGCCATTGTTTTTTGTCGTGCTTTCGGATCAAAACCAAAAGTTGTGGAGTAACTTAGATTAAGCATATATCTGAGTTAGCCGATACAGGAAGAATTCTACGTTTCTTACCCCTCTGAACTGACTTCTGAACGCTTTGATTTTGGC